>JADMKK010000001.1 GCA_015478895.1 Comamonas sp.
TAGATAGCTACCAGCCCTTGCTAGATAAGGGCTAGAGGCCAATTTCACTTAAAACCAGGAAGAGGCTTACAGCACCTTGGCTTCGTTTTTGAGCTTGTCGACCAGCGTTGCCACATCGGGCACTTTCACGCCAGCGCCGCGCTTAGCGGGCTCTGCCACCTTCAAAGTCTTGATGCGGGGAGCAACGTCCACGCCCAGATCTTCAGGCTTGACCACGTCCAGCTGCTTTTTCTTGGCCTTCATGATGTTGGGCAAGGTGACGTAGCGCGGCTCGTTCAGGCGCAGGTCGGTAGTGATGATGGCGGGCATCGACAGGCTCAGAGTTTCCAGACCACCGTCCACTTCACGCGTCACGTTGACCCGGGGCGCGTCAGCCTTGTCACCGACCAATTCCACCTTGGAAGCAAACGTGGCCTGGGGCAGATCAGCCAAAGCAGCCAGCATCTGGCCGGTCTGGTTGTTGTCGCCGTCAATGGCTTGCTTGCCCAGAATGACCAAGCCGGGCTGCTCTTTGTCGACCAGGGCCTTGAGCAGCTTGGCAATGGCCAGGGGCTGCAGCTCGGCATCGGTCTCGACCAGGATGGCGCGGTCAGCACCGATGGCCATGGAGGTGCGCAGTGTTTCCTGGCACTGAGTCACGCCGCAAGACACAGCGATCACTTCCGTGACCACGCCCTTTTCTTTGAGGCGAACGGCTTCTTCGACAGCGATTTCGTCAAAGGGGTTCATGCTCATTTTGACGTTGGCAATGTCCACGCCTGTGCCGTCAGATTTGACGCGCACTTTGACGTTGTAGTCCACCACGCGCTTGACTGAAACCAATACTTTCATAGCAATCTTCCTTTACTGCAAAAGGGCTAGAGCCCTATTTGCCTTGTATATGCAAAAGGCCACGCTGGGTGGCCTTGTGTCAGTGTTTACGCCACGCGCTGCAGTGCGCTGGGTTCCTTTGCCTGCTCGGCACGCTGCTTGGCGACTTGCGCGCGGCGGGCAGGGACATAGGCTTCTTGGCCCAGCGCTGCATGCAGTTCGGAGGTCACGTCAAAGTGCTCGGCCAGTCCAGTGCGTTCCAGCAAAGAGATGGGGCCTTCGGGGTAGCCCAGACCCAGGCACAAGGTCTTGTCCATGTCGTCGGCAGAAGCCAGTTTCTCGTCCAGACGGCGCAGTGCAGCGTTCAGATACGGGCGCACCAGACGGTTGACGATGCGGCCCGGGAAGTCGTTGCACACGGCCACTTTGAAGCCCGCGGCTTCAAAAGCTGTCTTGGCAGCGGCCAGCGCATCAGCAGAAGTCTGCGGCTGCTTGACCAGCTCGATCAGGTTCGAAGGGTCGGCCTTGCCCATGCGAAAACGTGCAAAACCGACCACGTTAGAGCCCTCTTGACCACGGCCCTCGCCGGTGTGTACGCCCAGGCATTCATTGCCCAGCTCAATAGCGACAAAGCTGCGGCTGTCTACATTGCCAGCCTTGACGAAGGCAGTGCCCGCATCAGCACCAATCAAAACCAGACCTTGGCCTTTGGCCACTGCTTGCTGCGTGAACGCGTGGTCTGCAGGGAAAGAGTGGCTGGTGCCTGCGCGGATGATTTCGTAGCTGCTCATGGTTTTACGCTCCATACATCTTGTTGTCGGCATAGGTATGAAAGCCCTTGCCGGTTTTCTTGCCCAGCCAGCCTGCGGCGATCATGCGGCGCACCAGTGGTGGGCATGTGGCGCGCGGTTCGTTGGTGACGCCGTGCATGGCTTCGCACAGCAGCTTTTGCGTATCCATGCCTACCAAATCCAGCAGCTCCAGCGGCCCCATGGCGTAGCCCATGCCGGTCTTGATGGCCAAGTCGATGTCGGCAGCGTCGGCCACGCCCTGCTCTACCAAGCGGATCGCGTCGTTGTTAAACGGGATCAGGAAGTAGTTCAGGATGAAACCGGGGGTGTCTTGCGTGCGCACAGGTTTTTGCCCCATGGCTTCGCACACCGCCCATGCCTTGGCAAAGGTGTCGTCACTGGTGGTCAGGCCTTGCGACATTTCCACCAGCTTCATCAGCTGCGCGGGCAGGCAAAAGTGCATGCCGACAAAGCGGTCGGGGCGGCCACAGCCACCGGCGATTTCGGTGATGCTGATGGTGGAGGTGTTGCTGGCAAAAATGGTGTGCTCAGGGCACACAGCATGGAGCTTGCTGAACAGATCGTGCTTGGCGGGCAGGCTCTCGAAGATGGCTTCGATGACCAGGTCGCAGTCGGCCATGTCGTTCAGATCGCTGGTGCCTTGCCAGGCATTCATGATCTCGGGCAGTTTCTCGGCGGCCAGCTTGCCGCGCTCCACGCTCTTGCGCAAGAAGCCTTCGGTCTGCTGGCGGGCGCGTTCGACCGATGCGGGGTTCAGGTCAAATACTTTGGTGCGAAAGCCTGCACGCGCACAGACGATGGCAATGCCTGCGCCCATGGTTCCGGCACCGGCGATGCCAATGGTTTTGATCTCACTCATGGTGATGTCTCCTAATGTTGGTGTCTTAGCGCTGCAGGAAGCTGCGGCCGATGAGCTGGCGGTGCACCTGGTTGGTGCCCTCCCAGATCTGGGTGATCTTGGCGTCGCGCATCAGGCGCTCCATGCGGAAGTCTTTGCAGTAGCCATAGCCGCCCAGCAGTTGCACGCCGTCGGTGGTCACGCGCATGGCCAGATCCGTGGCGCGCATCTTGAGCAGCGAGGCATCAATGCCAAAATCTTTGGCGCCTTCGTCAATGCGGCCAGCGAGTTGCCACAGGAAGCTTTCGACCAAGGCCATCTCGGAGGCCAGATCCGCCAGCATGAACTGGATGCCCTGGAACTCCAGAATGCGTTTACCGGACTGGCGGCGCTCGTTGATATAGGCCACCGAGTCTTCAAACGCAGCGCGGGCAATGCCCAAGGCATGCGCGGCCACGCTGGGGCGCGACTTGTTGAGCGATGCAAACAAAATCTTCAAGCCATCCCCGGGGTTGCCCAGCAAGTTGGCACGCGGCACGCGGCAGTTGTCAAAGGCCAAGGTGGCGGTGCTCGATGCGCGGTGGCCCATCTTGTCTTCCAGGCGCACCACGGACAGGCCCGGCGTGCCCTTCTCCAAAATCAGCACCGAAATCGCCTCCTTGGCGTTGGCAATGCCTTCCCACTTGCCAAACAGCAGGTACAGATCGGCCACATCACCGTTGGTGATAAAGGTCTTGCTGCCGTTGATGACGATCTCGTCACCCTCTTCACGGAAGGTCGTACGCATGCCCGTGGCGTCCGAGCCAGCGCCGGGCTCGGTAATCGCCAGCGCACCCAGACCGCCGTCAGCAATGCGCGGCAGCAGGCGCTGCTTTTGCTCTTCGTTACCCCAGTCAATCAGCGGCTTCATGCCGTGGTAATTGGTGGCCCAGACAATGCCGGTGGCCGCACAAGCCTTGCTGATTTCACGGGCGCAGGCCAGATAGGCCGTGTACGACATCTGCGCGCCGCCGTATGCCTCGGGAATGAACATGGCATTCAAGCCCAGTTCATTGATGGCCTTGACGTTGTCCCAAGGGAACTCTGCCGTGCGATCGTAGTGCTCGGCCTTGGGGGCAATCTGGTCTTGGCACAGGGCTTTGACGCTGTCGAGCAGCATGCGCTCTTCGTCGTTGAGCGCAATGCGTTCGTCCATGCTTTGCAAAATATTCATAGCTGACTCCCCTTAGTGCGCAATGCTTTGACCGCCATCGATATAGATGGTCTCGCCGCTGAGGAAGGCACCTGCCGGGCCAAACATGCTCGCCACCAGTGCGCCGACATCCTTGGACTTGCCGGGCATGCCGCCGGGAATGCGCTTGGCCAGGTACTGGCGCAGCGGGCTGTCTTCGCCCATGGCATCGGCATTCAGATCGGTTTCGATATAGCCGGGGGCTACGTTCATCACGCGGATGCCTTTGTTGCCCCACTCGGCAGCCAGACAACGGGTAATCGCACCCACCGCCGCTTTGCTGGCGCAATACGCCACATTGCGTTTGACGCCCAGCTTTTCAAAGAAGGAGCCAATGTTGACAATCATCCCGCCCTGGTTTTCCAGCAGGTAGGGGTAGGCAGTTTGGCAAGCGGTGAGCACCGAGGTGGCATTCATATCCATCATCAGTTGCCACTGATCCAGCGGCAATGTGGCAGACGGTCCATCCACGTGCAGGCCCGCGTTGTTGACCAAGCCTTTGATCTGCCAGCCATCGTCCTTGAGTTGTTTCAAGGCTTGCGCCATGGTCTCAGGCTGGGACACATCGGCGCGCCCTGCCAGCAGGCGGGCATCCACTTCGGGGCTGATGCCTTCGATCTTGGGCACCGTGCCCGAGCGTGAAAGGCAAGCCACGTAGTTGCCTTGTTCAGCCAGTGCCACAGCGATGGAGGCCCCAATGCCTTTGCTCGCGCCCGTCACCACAATACAAGTTTTGCTCATTGTGTTGTCTCCCTGTTCTGTGCTTATTGGTCTTTGAATGCAGCGGGGCGTTTGTCGACAAACGCCTGCATGCCCTCTTCCGCATCGGCCGTGCGATAGGCCAGCGTGGACAAATCAGCCTCCAGACGCAGGCCTTCATACATCGACAGATCCGCCGCACGCAGCACAGCGTCACGGGCAAACTGCAGCGCGCGCAGGCTGTGGGCTGTGAACTCGCGGGCATAGGCCTTGCCAGCCTCCACCGCAGGGCCTTCGACGATGCGGTTCACCAGCCCTATCGCGAGTGCTTCTTCGGCCTTGACCACACGACCGGTCATGACCAACTCCAGCGCCCGCCCCGTCCCCACCAGGCGTGGCAGACGCTGGGTTCCGCCATAACCGGGAATCAGACCCAGCTTCACTTCAGGAAGGCCGAACTTGGCATTGGGCAATGCCAAACGCAATGTGCACGCCAGTGCCAGCTCGCAGCCGCCACCAAACGCAAAACCATTGACCACAGCAATCGAAGGAATGCTCAAACGATCCAGCTGTGCGAACACGGCCTGGCCCAGCTCCGCGCCTTCGCGCTGGTCCTTGAGGTTGCGTTGCTGCAACTCTTTGATATCAGCACCGGCGCAAAACGATTTCTCGCCTTCGCCCGTAATAACCAGCGCGCGAGCGTTGGAGCGGCCCGCTTCAGTGATGGCCTTGCCGATATCTTCAATCAGCGAAAAGCTCAGCGCATTCAGTGCCTGCGGACGACGAATCGTCAGCACCGCAAATTCTTCGTCGTATTTCAGTTCAATCATGCAACCACCTCTGGGGCGCGATAGCGCACAGGCTGGGGTTGAATGCGGCCAGACTTGACCCATTCAATCAGTTCACGTTTCAGGATTTTTCCGCTGGGGGTTAGCGGAAACTCGGGCAGCACGATGTAGAACTCGGGCATGTCAAATTTGGACAAGCCTTCTTGCGCCAAGTGCTGCAGCATGTCCTGTGCTTCAGGTGCGCTGTCTGGCGCAATCAATGCCAGGCACACCTTTTCGCCCAGCCGCTCATCGGGCACACCAAACGCAGCGGCCTTCTTGACTGCCGGATGACGGTGGGCGTATTCCTCGATATGGGCGGGATGGATGTTGTGACCACCGCGAATGATCAAATCCTTCTTGCGGCCCACAATTTCCAGATTGCCCTTCGCATCAAAGCGGCCCAGATCACCACTCATGAACCAGCCACCCGCGTTGAAGGAGCTTTCCGTGGCGGTCTGGTTGTTGAAGTAACCCAGCATCAGCAAGCCACCGCGACCACCAATTTCGCCCACTTCGCCTTGCGGCACTTCATGGTCAGGGTGCTCTTGGTCAAACAGGCGTACTTCATAGCCGTGGCAGTGCTTGCCGCAAGTGCTGGTGATGACTTCCACAGCGTCATGGGGCAAGGTGTACTGGTGCGAGCCACATTCGGTCATGCCATACACATTTTGCGGTGTAGCCCCGAGCGCCAGCAAACGGCCTGCGGTTTCGGTGGGGATGGGCGCTCCAGCCATATAGAACACACGCACTTCGCCCAAACGGGTCAACGCATGCTTGTCCACTTCCTGAATCAGATCCATGGCATGCGTAGGCACACCCATGACATAGGTGGCTTTGGTTTGCAATAACCAGTCCAGTGCAGGCACGCCAGCGGTGCCATCAAACATCACCAGCTCACAGCCCGTGACCAGCACTTGCTCCAAAGCGACCGTGCCAATGTGGTGGCTCATGGGGCTCAGCGTCAGCAGAACCGTGTCCGTGTCTTGATTCCAGTCCTTGGACAGCGAACGTCCATTGGCCAGCAAAGTGTTGTCACTGTGCATGACGCCCTTGGGCGCGCCAGTGGTACCACTGGTAAAGGCCAGATACACCACTTGATCTGGATTAGTACTGGCGGCAGGCAAATCTGCCAGCGATACCTGACCGGGTTGTGGCATGGCCACCGTACCTGCGGGCAAGGTGTCATTGCAGACATTGAGTGCAGGCAATGCGAACAAACGCTTCACATGCCCCAATGTCTGCGCCTGTGTAAATACGTCCTGCAGCTTGGCATCAGCACCCCAGCCGGTCTGGGCAAACAGTGCTTTGCAGTCAATGCGCTGCAGCAGCGTCAGGATTTCAGCGACGGTGTAGTTCTGGTGCAACGATGGGTTGCACACATAACCGTTGCGTGAGCACGCCAGTTGAATGACCACGTTTTCCAGGCGGTTGGGCAGCCATACGGCGACACGGTCACCGGCGCGCAATCCACTGGCGTGCAGCGCAGCGGCTACGGCATCCACCCACTGCACCAGTTGCAACCATGTCAGGCGGCGCTGGCTGTCCCGGACTGCAAAGGCATTGCCGCGTTCGCTGGCATGCTTGCGGGCCAAGCCGTACATGGTGTCGCTTTGCCATACACCCTGCTCGTAGCGTGCCTGAGCAAGTGCAGGGTTATGCAATGTCAGTAGTTGGGACATCACGGACCTCCTCGTTGTCGATCTATGAAAGAGGCTTATTGGCCGAACTTGCTGCCATCAGGACTGCGGCGTTCTGCAAAAGAAGCGGCCAGCTCGTGGTGCTCTTCGGTTTCCAGATAGCCGCGCAGCAACAAGTCATGGGCCATCCGGGACAGGCCTGCAACACCACCGTGGCGGGCATTGAACGCACCCTTGATCGAAGCCAGCGCAAAGGAGCCACGGTCGGCGATTTCCAGTGCGAACTTCTTGGTGGCTTCTGCCAGTTGGTCATCAGGCACTACGCGGTTGATGAGGCCCCATTCTTTGGCTTCTGCGGCCGACAGCTTCGGATTGGCATACCACATCTCCTTGGCACGTTTTTTACCCACCAAGTCTTCCAGGTACCAGGTGCCGTAGCCAGCGTCAAAGCTGCCCATCATGGGGCCGACCTGGCGGAACACCGCGCTTTCCTTGGCAATGGTCACATCGCACACCATCTGCAGCACGTTGCCGCCGCCTACGGCAAAACCGTTCACGCAGGCAATCACGGGCTTTTGCAGCTTGTCGATGGACTCGTACATCTCCAGTGTGGGCAGCACACCCGCATACAGCAGCGTGTCTTCCATGCCTTCCTTGCGGCCACCGATACAGAAGAACTTGTCGCCCGCACCTGTCAGCACCACCACACGGGTACGTGTTTCGCGGCGGATTTCGTTGATGCAGTCGCGGATTTCATGGCACATCTTGGCCGTGAACATATTGCCGTCTTGCGGACGATTCAAAGTGATGGTCGCAATGGGGCCGTCTTCGCTATAGATGATTTCGTCAAATTGCTGCATGAATGTCTCCTTAAATAATGGCTTGTGCGCGAAGCTGGGTCATGGCGGACTCGTCCAGTGCGAGCCAATCTTGTAAAACGGTCTGGGTGTCTGCGCCCAACTTGGGTGGTGGTACTTGTGTGCCTTCGGTCTGGCCATCAAAGCGGATGCCCAGCCCGACTTGCGGGATGTCACCATCCGGGCCCTTTGTGCGGTAGATAAAGCCTGCTTGCTGCAGCGCTTTGTCGCGGGCCAGTTCGTCCAGGCGCTGAATAGGGCCTGCCGGTACACGGGCCTTGGTAAACATTTCCAGCCATTCAGCGCGTGGCTTGGTCAACAGCACTTTGGCGATCATGTCGACCAGCTCAGGGCGGGCTTGGCGGCGTTGAGCATTGCTGGCGTAAGCAGGGTTGTGTGCCACCTCAGACTGGCCCACGGTGTCCCAGAAACGCTGCCAGATGGCGTCGTTGCCCAAGCCCAGCGTCATCGGGTCATCGGCCGTTTCAAACACTTGGTAGATGGCAATTACGCTGTCACGGCCACCCGAGCGGCGGTACATTTCTCCCGAGCCCAGGTGCGGCATCAAACGGGGCGATATGAAACGCGACATCGACTCGACCATGGAGATATCGATGCTGCAGCCCACGCCATCACGCTGGCGGCGGTACAGCGCAGCGAGCACCGCCATGGCAGCGTCGTGTCCAGACAGCAAGTCTGCGGCGGGAGTGCCTACCTTTTGCGGGCCGTTTTCCAGCTCACCCGTCAAATCCATCACGCCTGAGTAGCCTTCGGCAATCAGGTCGTAGCAAGGCATGTCGGCGCGATCGCCCTGCAAACCGAAACCTGTGAGTGACAGATGAATCAGCTGGGGATTAATGGCCCGCAGCGTCGCGGCATCCACGCCCAGCTTGCGCTGACCGCGGGCCACCAGATTCAGCAAAATGACATCGCACTGGGCCACCAGTTGCTCCAGCACGGCCTTGCCTTCAGGCTTGCTGAAATCCAGCGTCATGCTCTGCTTGCCACGGTTCACGGCCATGAACCACAGCGACTCACCATGCAGGAAGGGAGGCCCCCAGGCCCGCGCATCGTCCCCACCTTTGGGCTTTTCCACTTTGAGTACGGTAGCGCCCATGTCTGCCAGCAACTGACCGGCATAGGGACCAGCGATCGACGTGGTCAGGTCCAGCACTTTTACCCCCGTCAAAAAATTCAGGCTGGGTGCGTTGCGCAGGGGTAAATCGTTCAGCGGGGATTCCAATGGGATCTGTGACATGGCTCTCGTTCCCGGTTGTTGTTCTGTTCAAAGCGCACCCCACCCTCACCGCCTGAAAATTCAGACGCTGTGATATCTGTCTGCAGCACCCGCCTCTGGGGTTGGGTGCTATCACATGAAAAGGTGGGGCGTGTTGGGCGTTACACGCAAGTGCTTAGGCTTGTGGGCGGCACTTGTAGAGGTACTTGGATTCCATTTGCTGCACAATTTCGCCGCGCTGGTTGATGACCGAGCGCTCAAACTTCACCACGCCGCGGTCGCCCTTGGAGGACAGCTTGCTCTCCAGCACTTTGGAGACCATGTGAATGGTGTCGCCGTGGAACACGGGGTTCAGCATGCGCCAGTTGTCCACCTGCAGCAGCGCAATCAGCGTGCCGTCATTCACACCGCTGGCGTACTGCAGGCCAGCAGCCACTGCGTAGATCAGCGGGCCGTGGGCAATGGGCTGGCCAAACGAGGTGGTCTTGAGGTACTCGTGGTTGGTGTGTACTTCATTGAAGTCACCCGACAGGCAGGCAAAGTTCACGATGTCAGTGTTGGTGATCGTGCGTGCGGGGGTCTGAATCTCTTCACCGATGGTGAAGTCTTCGAAGTAACGGCCACGTGGAGTTGCTGCTTTGCTCATGGTGTCTGCCTCTGTATCTGTCTTGTTGTTTACTTAGCTACGCTGGCTGTGGCGCTTGCTACAGCCAGCGACTTGGTGGTTAGCCTTTGTCGTTGGCCAGAATCACGGTGCAATGCGAAGACAAGATGCCGCCTTCGTTGTGCACCAAGGCCACTTCTGCGCCGTTGACCTGGCGCTCGCCCAATCCACCGCGCAGCTGGCGCACAGCTTCGACGATGCCAAACAGGCCGCCCGCCGCACCGGCATGGGCATGGCTCAACATGCCACCGTGGGTGTTGATGGGCAGATCACCACCCACGCGGCCACGGCCTTCGGCAAAGAAAGCGCCACCTTCACCGGGTTTGACAAAACCCAGCTCCTCCAGCTCGATGATCGGCACGATGGAGAAGCAGTCGTACAGCTGTGCTACGTCGATGTCTTTGGGGCCAAGGCCTGCCATCTCGTAAGCCACACGGCCCGACTCCGTTGCACCAAACTCGGTCAAGCTGGGCGCGCACATCAGGTGCTCGTGGGTGTGAAACTCGCCGATGCCCTGCAGGTACACGGGCTTGCACTTCAAGTCCTTGGCGCGCTCTGCCGAGGTCACGATGAAAGCGCCGCCCGCGTCCGACAGCAAGCAGCAGTCCAGCATGCCCAGCGGGTCAGCAATCGGTTTGGCCGACAGCACATCCTCCATGGTGATGGGCTTTTTCATGTGGGCGTTCGGGTGCAGCAAAGCATTGGCACGGGTGTTCACCGCAACGCTCGCCATTTGCTCCCGCGTGGTGCCGTACTTGTGCATGTGGCGCTGCGCGATCATGGCGTAGTAGCCCGGGATGGAGCCCCCATAAGGCTGCTCGTAGTACGGGTGGCCCACAGCCAGCAGCGTGGACACTGCGGCATCGCGGGACTGGCCTGTCGCACGATTTTCACCTGCGCACACCAGGATCACTTCAGCCTGACCCGAGGCAATTGCTTCGGCTGCGTGCTTGAGCATGATGGCGGGCGAACCACCACCGACGACCATCGATGCGTTATAGCGCGGCTGGATGCCCAGGTACTCACACATCACTGAGCCCAGCATGAAGTACGGCTCTGTGAACGAATATGCAGTGAGCAAACCGTCGATGTCTGAGACTTTGAGGCCAGCATCGTCGAGCGCACGTTTGCATGCTTGGGCATTCAGGCCCAGACCCGTCATGTGCGGCACGCGGCCAATTTCTGACTCACCCACGCCAACGATGGCGATCTTGTTCTTGAGAGATGTAGGTTGTTTCATAAAGCCTCCTCAGACCTCAACACGTTGGAACTGAGGCAGCTGGTCACCGTCGCCACGGTCTTCAAAGACCAGCGTCAGCGCATCACCAATTTTTGTCTTTAGCGCGTTCTCGCCCAGAACGTTGGCCATCATGCGGGGGCCTTCTTGCAAGTCCACCAGCACCACCACGTATGGCACCAGGTGCGCAAAGCGTGGATCCGACGCACGGCGAATGATGGTGTAGCTGTGCACGGTGCCTTTACCGCTGGCCTCGATCCACTGCAGGTCGTCAGACCAGCAAGTCGGGCATACATGGCGCGGCATAAAGTGCACTTGGCCGCAAGCATTGCATTTGCGAATGAGCAACTTGTTCTCGCGGGCGCCCTGCCAGTAAGGCTGAGAGTCTGCGTTGGATATGGGTTTAGGAAGCGTGCTGTCCACGTGATCTCCTGATTTGTTGTTCTTGGTTTTCTGGGCTTAGGCGGCAGTCGCTGGCGCTTCTACATAAGCTTGGGTACGGATCATTCGGGTCGACAGGTAGCTGATCACCACCTCGCCCTTTTGATTGACCACTTCGTGCGCGGTGACCACCACGCCGCGATCGGGCTTGCTGGTGGCTTTCTTGGAATGCATGCGCACACGGTTCTTCAAGGTATCGCCTGCAAACACAGGCTTCAAAAATTTGGGCGACAGCTCCATCAGGAAAATGCCGCGTTTGCGCGTCAAACCTTCGCTCATGACCAGGCCTTCAGCAATGCACAGGCCAAACAAGCCAGGAGCCATGCGCGCACCGTAATCCGCAGAGTTCTTCACATAGTTCATGTCCGTGAAAGTTGGTGTATGAAACTTATGCAAATCAACGAATTTCGCAATGTCCTCATCGGTCACCACGGTCGATTGCGTTTCATATGACCAGTCTTCGGAATAGTCTTCAAAGTACGGTGCGCTCATGGCTATCTCCTGCTTAGATGGTGAATTAGTAAGAACGTGGCAGGCCCAGCACGTGCTGGCTGACGTAGTTCAAAACCATGTTGGGAGAAACAGGCGCGATCTGGAACACGCGGGTGTCGCGGAAACGGCGCTCAATGTGGTATTCCTTGGCCAGACCGAAGCCCCCGTGTGTCTGCATACAGACGTTGGCCAGTTCCCACGATGCGTCAGACGCCAGCATCTTGGCAATGTTGGCTTCGCCGCCGCAGTGTTCATTGCGGTCAAACTTCTCGGCAGCCTTCCAGCGCAATGCGTCTGCGGCTTCCAGGTGGGCATAACCCAATGCAATAGGGAACTGCACACCTTGGTTGGCACCGATAGGCTTGCCAAACAGCACACGCTCCTTGGCGTAATTGACTGCCTTTTCCACAAACCAGCGGCCGTCACCAATGGCTTCGGAAGCGATGATGATGCGCTCGGCATTCAGACCGTCCAGCAGGTACTTGAAGCCCTTGCCCTCTTCGCCGATCAGCGAAGTTTCTGGTACACGCATGTGGTCGTAGAAGACTTCATAGGTGTGGTGGTTGAACATCACGTCGATCTTGCGGCTGGAATACTGCTTGGGATCAACATTGCGCTTGTCCACCAGAAATGCCGAGATACCTTGGTAAGCCTTGGCAGGATCCTTAGGGGGGCTAGTACGTGCGAACACCATGAATGCGTCGGTGTAGTCAAAGCGCGAAGTCCACAGCTTCTGGCCTGTAATCACCCACTCATTGCCTTCTTTGACGGCCTTGGTCTGCAGCTTGGAAGTGTCGGTACCGGCATTGGGTTCGGTCAGCGAGAAAGACTGCAGACGTACCTTGCCTGCGCACACTTCTTCCAGAATCTTGCGTTTTTGCTCGTCGGTGCCGTGGCGCGCCAAGATACCCATCATGAACATCTGGCCGTGGATCATGGAGCCCACGCCACCGGAGCGGTGCATTTCTTCCACGATCGTGCAAGCGTGCTCCAGACCCAGACCCATGCCGCCGTATTCCTCAGGAATCATTACGGTGTGCAGCTTGGCGTCCATCAATGCTTTGACGTAGTCGTGCGGGAAGGCTTCTTCCTTGTCCAGCTTGGCAAAGTACTCATCACCGAAACGGCTGGTCACGGCCTGCGTGGCCTGCAGCACGTCTGCACGGGTGATGCCGGAGGGATGTGCGCCACTTTGAATGGATGCGGGACGCTCTAAGGTTGCTGTGCTCATACGTTGCTTTCGAGGGGTTGATCAGGGGATGGATGAAATTCAAGCGACTGAAGCCAGCGCCTGTGTTTTGCCGAATGCGCCCTCTTCTTCCAGGCGCTCAATGTCTTGGGCCGACAAATTCAGTGCTTTGCGCAAGACCGCATCACGGTGTTCGCCCAGCAAAGGCACCAGATCGCTGCCGGGGGCCGGGTCAAAACGTGTGGCATCGACGGGCAGCTGCATGGTTCCGCCGATACCGTCACGCACCGTGCGGAAAGAACCGCGCAGCTGCATGTAGTCGTGCTCGGTCAGCTCATTCATGTTCAGAATGCTGGCCACCGGCACATCCACAGCGTTGAGCTTGGCCACGATCTCTTCGCGGGTGAACTGGCGTGTGAACTCTTCCGTCAAGGTGTGCACTTCGTGCTGGCGCTTGGCGCGCTCGACATACTTGGCGTAGCGCGCATCGGTGCCCAGCTCGGGGCGCTGCATGGCATCGCACAGGCGGGCCCAGAAGTCATCGCGGTTCACGCCGATGTTCACAAAGCCGTCGGAGGCTGGGAAAGCGCCGTAAGGCACACCGTGAAAATTGTTGGAGCCGGCAAAGGCGCGCAATTCAGCGCTGGCCGACTGCTCACGGGCCAAGGCCACGCTCACCATCGGCAGCGAGCACTCGACCATGCTCAAGTCCAGCACGCGGCCAATTCCGTGCTGCTCTTGGTTGCGCAGTGCCAGCAAGATGGCCGAATGCGCAGTCATGCCTGCCAGGATGTCGCCCATCGCAAAGCCACACCACACGGGGTTGCCGTCGTGGTCCCGGGTCAGGCTGGTGGTGCCCGACATGGCTTCTGCCACCATGGCCAGACCGGCCACTTCGGTGTATTTGCCCGCATTTTGCAAACCAAAGCCGGAGATGCACGCCACGATCAGGCGGGGGTAGCGCTTGACCAGATCCTCGGGGTACAGGCCCAGACGCTTCAAGGCACCACCGCGCATATTGGTCAGCAGCACATCGGCGCCTTCCAGCAACTGGTGCAGCGTTTGCAAACCTTTTTCGTTTTTCAAGTTCAGCGTGATGCTTTGCTTGCCGCGATTGAGCGCGCCGAAATAGCCCGAGATTTCTTTGCCATCTTGCTGCCGCATGGGCTCGCGGTGACGCGTCAGCTCGCCTTCTGGAGGCTCAACCTTGACGACGGTGGCGCCCTCTTCTGCCAGCAACTGACCGCAGTAAGGGCCTGCGATCAGGTGGGACAGCTCAATGACCTTGACACCTTGCAGCGGCGATGGAGTGGTACTGGAAGCAGACATTGGTTTAAGCGGTTGGGTTAATCTGAGGGATAGTTTCAGATTCCGCTGAGTTAATGTCGAGTTGCTTTTTTTAGCAGTTATGGAAAGTTTTACTTACCAAGAAAATTGTTTTCTCAGGCAGTTTTAGGTGTTAACGCGGAGATTTACATCCAGCGTTTTCATGCGCCTCCAAGGGGATACTTTTTCTAACCCGCAGTGAACAAAGAGATATTCAAATATTTCCAGCTCTTCAGCGCTGGCACAGCAACTAGGTATATTCCCTAAATTAATCGGGCCGGGTATTGCACTATTGCCCCGCTTAAAAACATAACAAACAAGAAATAAATAAAAAAAGTAGCTGCAGGCCCTAGTGTTAACTTGCTTTCAAAAAGGTTTGAACCTGAAAACAAGGTTTTATCAGGGCATACAGCTACTTTTTAGATAGCAATGCTCATTGCGGCAACTGTCACCGTTCTCTGGGCTTTTATGCAGCAGCGCCTTTCGTTGCGACCAACACATCCACCAACTCGCGGCTCGAAGCCAGCGCATCGACCTGCCACAGTGTCTGCAGCACATGGCGCGCTCGGGGCTCGTCTCCCCAAGGCGCAAACAAGTCCATGAACTTGACTTCCAGTTCTGCGTCCGTCATCGGGTCGTGCGCATGCCCCCGAGGGTTGGGTTGCAGGTAGCGATGCACTTGACCTTGCGCATCCGTCACACTGATGCGTGTCTGCGCCTGGGCCGGAAAGGCCTGTGTCATGGCCGGCGAGGCCACCACGGCAATGCGATCCATCAAGGCTTTGGTATCGGCTCGCACCAGCTGCTCAGTGCTGTAGGCGGAGGATGCGAGCTTGCCATCCAGCCACGCGGTCGCCACCGCATACGGCAAGCTGTGGTCTGCCGTCTCCCGGTTGCTAGGTTGCCAGCGCTGGGCATCACTGCCCATGGCCTGGTAGGCCGCTTCATACGTTTCAATCTGGATGGATTGCACCGCTGAAGCTGCCACTTGCTCGCGCAAGGCCAGGGCTGCATCCACGGCAGACTGGCCGTGGTAGCACACAGGGTGGCGCTTCAAATGGGTACTCGCGATCAAAGGCATGCCTTGCCCGACACGCCATTCAAAAGCGCCCAGGATGGTCTGCAAACCCCCGCGCCCTTGCACCACTGCGCTGGGGCCCGTCATGCCGGCTTGCGCCATCAGCGCTGCAAACACGCCGTTGCGCGCACCGTTGGGGCCACCACAGCCTTTCCAGTCTGAAAGCTCTCCGCAGCGCACGTTGTACAAGTGCACATTGGCAACCAAGCACAGTGACAGTGCATGCGCTGTCTGCGCGGCATCCAGCCCCAGCAGACGCGCAGCACCGGCTGCTGTGCCCACTGCCGCCGCAGTGCCTTGGTCCACGCCCTTGGCGGCCATGGCCACTGCATCGCACAGGCCAACATACACCTCATACGCTGCAACAACTGCCGTGATCAGCGTACTGCCTGCGCTGTCTGTAGCCTCCGCCACAGCCACCAGGCCGCCGAGCATGTCACTGGGGTGGCCATTGCTGCGCGCGAGCACCGTGTCGCTCAAATCCAGGTAACGCAGCAAGGTGCCATTGGTAAACGCAGCCATTTCCACCGAAGTAGTCTGGCCGCTCCCCCACAGGCGCGCCGACAGCGGGCCTGCATAGCGCGCAGCCATGGCCTGCATCTGCTGACAAAATGGCTCGGCGGCAGCGGCGGCCGCACACGCCACGCTGTCAATGATGCGCCGCCGCGCCTCATGCACGGCCTGAGGTGGTAGCTGCGCAAACTGCAGCCCCTGCACATAGTCTGCAAGGGCAAGCACGCTCTGGTCGCTGCTCATGCCAGCACGCGCAACACTTCTGTGGCGTCCGTCAGTTGCTCCAGGTTGCGGATCATGTCGTGCGCCTTGGCCAGTTGCTCGGCAGAGGGCTTGTTGGCGGCCAGTGCTGCACTTTCCATGAATTTTTCGTTCAGGTATTCCCAGGTCATGGGGCATTCCACATCGCCAGGCACGTTTTCCCCTACACGCGACAAGGTGCGACCATCGTGGGTCACGATGTCCAGGCGACCCTTGGGCAGCATGCCATTCCAGTTAAAGCCTTCATCGACCACCGCCACAATCTTGTCGGCAGTGGCAATCACCTCAGGGTCTTGCAACGCAGTGCCAAAGAAGTCTGAAAGTTTGACACTGCCCTTGGTAGCGGCCACGGCAACGCAGTAAGGAATGCTGAACTTGGCATCCGCAGGAGTTGCTGGGCGGCGGCGGCCTTCAATCGGTTCGCACAACTGCTTTTGAAAATCGCCCACATTCACACGAATTTGCGCAATGTCTTTCACTGACAGCTGGTGCTCACGCATCAGCTCCAGCGTGGCATGGATAAAGCCATGCGATGCACCACACGAAGGCCAAGGCTTGTACAGAATGTCGCCGCCCGCAAAGCTGCGACCCAGGTCTTTGAGCATGCTCTCGCGGTTGTACTCACCGTCAAAGTACACATTGAATAAACCAGCCTTGCCTTCGAACATGCTTTGCACACCGCGAATGTTCTTTTGCGCCATCAACGCACCCAGCACGGCACCCTTGGTCGAAAACCCTGCATACATGCCGCGCAAATCGCTGCCCACACCGTAAGCCAGCTCCAACGTACCGCAGCACTGCATGCCAGCAATACCAAGTGCGCTAATGGTTTGTTCACGGTTTAAGCCCAAGATATGCGCCGATGCAGCAGCGGCAGAAAACACACCCACCACGGTGGTGATGTGCCAGTCCAGCCGGCTGGCCACACCACGGCGTATGCGCATAAACATGTCCTGCCCCGCAGCCACTGCGGCAATCATTTGCTTGCCAGAGACACCCCCTGCGCGCTCGGCCAGCGCAAATACCGCAGGCACGATGGAACTGCTGGGGTGGTGCCCTTCTGGAGCGTGATCGTCAAAGTCCAAACAATGGGCCATGGCTCCATTGTGAAACGCAGCCCATAACGCAGGTGCTTTGCCACCAAAACCCAAGAGGGAGCTTTCTGGAGTGCCGCCGGCCTCAGTGACCAAGGCATTGACGCCTTGTACTGCAGGCTCCACACCAGTCGCAGCCAATATCACACCCAAGGTATCCAAAATACTTTTCTTGGCACCTTCAATGGCAGACTCAGGTAAATCCTCATAGCGGGTATTCACTACAAATTCGGCGAAATCGTGAGAAAGCTCTTGGTTTTGCGACACGTTCTTGTCTCCATTTTTATGAATGAAGTTTTAAGTCTGCCTAACGTAGTTTTAGCCGTCTCTACATATATACCGTCCAACAAGTAAATAAAAATTACCTCTTCATCCGCGATGTTTGGGGAAACCCTTCTTTAGCAAAACTGACGCTAGGAGCAATATAAGCAACTGGACTTACAACCATTGCATGCACAGACTTCAGCAGAACTTAACAACCAAGATGAAAAGGCCTGCTATGGATCTCGCGCATCACCTTGCAGCTAACGCTGTCAGTCGCCAATACCAGCAACTTTCCACTGCCACCATTGACGCCACCGTTGACGGGTTGATCGACAGCCTGGCTTGCGCGCTAGCGGGGGCGCACTCCCACGGTTTGCAGGAAGCACGCCAAGCGCTGGGGCGCTGGGGCAACACAGGTAGCACCGTGTGGGGTGGTTTTGGTCAGGCACCTGCGCCTTTTGCAGCGTTCTTGAATGCGGTGTCCATGCATGCGCTGGACTATGACGACACCGATGACAAAGTGCCATTGCATGCCAATGGATTGGTCCTGCCCGGACTGATGGCCACCATGGAGCAAGACAGCCCCGACACCGATGGCCGCGAGTTTCTGACGGCCATCGCGGTGGGTGTAGATGGCGCCATGCGCATTGGCCGTGCAGGGGGACCCAAAGGTTCACGCGGCTGGAATTACAGCGTGATTAGTGGATCGGTCGGCGCAGTGCTGGCCATTGCACGCCAGCGCCGCTGGGATACCGCAATGACGGTGAACGCACTGGGACACCAACTCACGCAGACGGCTGGCAGCTTGCAATCGATCATCGACGGCAGCATGGCCAAACGCTTTCAGCCTGCTCAAATGGTCAAAAACGTGGTGTTTGCCACGGCTTTGGCAGAGGCTGGCATTGATGGCCCCCGCAATGTGTTTGAAGGTAAGGCTGGTTTTATCAACCTTTATCAAGACGGCAAATTTGATCTGGAAAACGTGCTCAAGGGCATGGAAACCTGCGTGCTGGTGGAAGACCTGAGCCTCAAGCCCTACCCCGCTTGCCGCTTTACCCACGCACCCATTGATCTGGCTTTAGAGCTGCACGCACGCGGCCTGCGCCTTGCCGACATGCGCCAGTTGAATATCAAAGTCAGCGGCCAGGCGGTGAACATGGTGGGGCGCAAATACGACCCACAGACCGCAGGCATTGTCGATGCGCAATTCAGCATTGCTTACACAGCCGCTGTAGGGATTGAGCGCGGCGCCGTGCTGATCGCTGACTTTACGGACAGTGCCATTCGCGATGCGCAGATTGGCAAGTTTGCACGCGACCAAATCCTCATTGAAGCTGATGAAACGCTGCCATTCCTAGGCATGACACCCGTGTTCTTTGAAGCCGAACTGCACAACGGTGAGCGCATTTCTCTGTCTACCCACGTCGTCTCGGGTGCTCCAGAAAAACGTCTCAGTGCCGAGCAACTGCGTGCCAAGGTGATCGATTGCCTGAAATACGGCCAATCGCGTGTTGATGCCGACGAGCTGATCCAAGCTGTCCATGCGCTGAAACAAGGCGCGCCTGTTTCCAAGCTGCTGGCCTTGCTCGCGTAAGCACATCGATTTCACATATCTGCAAAAAATTCAGGAGACAAAAAATATGCAACGTAGAGCTTTTATCAACCGTATGACCGTGGCTTTGGGCGGAACCATGTTGGGTAGCAGTGCTTTGGCAAAAACAGGCTATCCAGAAAAACCCATTCGAATCATCGTACCGACGTCACCTGGCGGTGCAACAGATGCTGTTGCCCGCTTGTTTGCAGAACAGGTCGGTAAAAAGCTGGGGAATTCCATCGTGGTGGAAAACATACCCGGTGCTGCCACACTGCTGGGTGTGCGCCAAGCAGCCTCTGCCAAGCCCGACGGTTATACGCTGAGCATCATGGCCAATTCGTTCACTGCCATTCCGCATGTAGACAAGAATGCACGCTACAAAACTTCGGATTTCAAGGGTGTCAGCTATCTGGCACGCTCCAAGATGTTCTTGGTAGTGCCCGCACAATCGCCCTACCGGACTTTGAAAGATCTGATTGATGCCGCAAGCAAAGCCCCGGGCAAACTGTCTTATGCCACGGTGGGCGTAGGCACGTCTTCCCATGTGCCGCTCGAAATGCTCAGCCAGGAAGCCAAGATCGAATTGATGCCCATCCCCTACAAAGGGATCACCAACGCCATTCCTGACGTGATTGCTGGCCGTATCGACATGATGATGGGCACAGGTGCATCGACCAACGCACTGATCGAGAGTGGAAAGTTGCGCGCACTGGCTGTCGCCAATGATCAGCGCTTGTCTTTCTTGCCCAATGTGCCCACCTTTGCCGAACTCGGTTTCAAAGACGTTATGTACGAGCTGTACTTGGGACTCATGGCTCCGGCCCGAACCCCTGAACCTATCCTCCAAGCGCTGTCTCAAGCTTTTGAAAGCGTCAAGGCAGATCGCGCACTGACAGAACGACTCGCGCTGCTGGATCAGGAACTGCCAGACATGCACTCTTCGGAGCAATTCAACAAGTTCTTGCAGCAAGATGAACAGCGAATGCGCACTTTGCTGAGCAAATAATGCCGACCAATGGCGCTGTGCCGTTCTTTTCTAGGCTTAACCGGCCCCAAAACCAGAGGAAGGTTCTCCTATGGAACTGAGACATTTACGCTATTTCATTGCCGCCGCTGAAGAGGAACACTTCGGCCGTGCCGCAGAGCGCATGTATGTCACCAGACCTGCTGTTTCTCAGATCATTGCAGACCTTGAAAATGAGATGGGGACGCCCTTGTTTGAACGCCAGGCCCACCGGGTCAAATTGACAGCGGCAGGCAGCGTTTTTCTCACACAGTTGCAAGAGCTGATGAGGGGCTTGAGCCAAGCCATCACCGTCACTCGCGATGTGGGGGCGGGCCGCACCGGCATGCTCAATATTGGTTATGGCTCGTTGACACTGCTGCACCCGTTGTTTCGTGCTGCGGTGAAAGCCTTTAATGAGGCTTTGCCGGATGTGAAGCTATCGCTGGTAGAAATCCCCAGCTCGCAGCAGGTGCGCGCCTTGGCAGACGGCCGCATTCATGCAGGCTTTATGCACTTCAGCAACATGCCTGACGCGACCAAGAAGCGCAAAGGCAAAGAAAACGGCTTAGACCAAGAAAGCACCGTACTTGACAGTCTGAAAATCCAGACGGAAGGACTGGGCCTGGTCGTCCCCAAAGATCACCCTTTTGCGCAACGTAAATCGGTCGCCTTGGCAGAGTTGATTTCCGAGAAATGGGTCGTGATTCCACATTCCACCGTAAGTCCAGGTTACGGGCCGCTTTACACCATCTGCCAGCAGGCCGGTTTTGAGCCCCGCATCGTGCAGGAGGTCAACAGCATCACGACTTTGCTCAACTTAGTTTCGGTAGGCGTTGGCATTGGCTTGGTCGTAACTGGCAAAGGCTTTGTGTTTCCGAACAATCTGTCTGTGCTGCACATTGAAGATGTGTCCTACCCCTCTACGTTCGCGCTGTGCTGGGTACGCGGACGCATGGAGCCTACGTTGGCGCGCTTCATTGATGTGGTGAAAGAGGTCAAATAATTCTGCGAGGCTGAACACCCATCGCGCGGCTCCCATTAACAAAGCCCCTGGTTCTACAACCAGGGGCTTTGTCATTGGCAATGAGCAATTGTGCATGCAGGTGGCGGACAACGCATGCATCGACCGCCACCCAGGTTTACTCAATCACGATATTGGCTTTTTTCACCACTTTGCTCATTACTTTTTCTTCATTCGCCAAGAATTGATTGAACTTTGGTACAGAGTCTTCAGCCGGCAAGTCTTGTCCCAACTCATGCAGGCGACGCTGCACATGCGGGTAATGCTTGACCTTCTCAGCCGCAGCAGAAAGTTTGGCAATCACATCAGGGCTGGTTCCTTGCTTGACCATGAGTCCCAAGATCAGTTCGTACACCACGTCCGAGTAGCCCAATTCAGTGAAGGTCGGAACACCCTGGAAGTGCGCATTGCGCTCTTTGGTCGTTGTGGCCAACGCCTTGACCTTGCCAATCTTCAGGAGTTCGCCCACTGTGGCTGCATTACTCATCATGAAGTCAACGCGTCCGCTCACTACATCTGGAATCGCTTGGGCACTCCCTTTATAGGAAATCATCTGCAAATTGACACCGGCATTTTGCGCAAACAACTCTGCAGGCAAGTGCGAAGTGGTGCCCACTCCTACCGACGAAAACGTCACTGCACCTGGATTTTTCTTGGCGAAAGTCACCAAGTCTTGCAGTGTTTGATATGGCGAACTTGCACCCACTACCAAAGCCAGCGGCATTTTTGAAAGATAACTCACGCCGGTAAAATCACTGGTTTTGAAACCAGCTTTTTTATCTACGTAAGGCATGGTCACAATCGTATTGGCGAAAATTGGAACGGTATAGCCATCGGCTTCGGCATTCAAGGCTCTCTTGATCGCCATAATCGTCCCTACACCAGGAACATTTTCTGGAATTACAGGGTTTTTAAGCTCCTTGGAAATCTCTTCTGCATAAAGGCGACCTACGGCGTCGGAAACCCCGCCCGGTACGCTAGGAATAATTATTTTAATAGGCTTATCAGGGTATGCATGGGCCACCTTAGCAACTGAAACTGCCAACAAAAATACCGAAAAATATTTAATACTTTTTTTCATTGTATTGATCTGCTTTCAATATTAAAAACGGTGTCTCAGACCAAAGCTAAATTGGTTTTGCTGAGCTGCTGAAGAAAGGAATGAAATTGCTGCAATTCCGTCATTTTTTACAGTTTGGCGCGCAACGATCGAATAAAGCGCAGTGCGCTTGCTCAAGTTATAAACGGCCGAAAGGTTGTATTGCTTGACATCGCTATCAAACGACGTTTTATCGTTCAACATTTGATAGCCCACTGCGAAATTCCATGCTTTAACAGGGATCGCAACGGAAACCGACGCTGTGTCCGCATTATTCCCGCGAACATTTCGTGCATTTTTTTGCTTGGTGTAGATACCGTTAATACGCACACCGCTCCATAAATAACCTAAACCCACGCCAGCCACTTCATCACGTGCTTGGTTATTTAAGCAACCTATTGCATCTTTACAGTCAGTTGTCAAATAACTGATACCTGCAGTCCAATTATTGCGCTTATAGCCAAGGCCTAAATTCCATGTCAAATTCGCGCTGCTTGAACCTGCCACTTCCCCGAGAGCAGTGAACGCATGGATTTTAAAACCCGCGAAATCAGGTGTCACATATTTGATCGAGTTTGCGTAGCGTGTCGTTCCAATCGTATTGTTAAATCTGGCCAAGGAAGAGCCCGCAATACCTGCGCCGTCAATGCGCGCAGCAGGTGAGCCAAACGCAGGGGTATGACTCAAAGGGCCCAATAAATCATAGATAGAGGGGCGTTGAAAGCCAAACTTCAAATCTCCCAGTGCCTGCGAAGTCAACCCCATCCAAGACTGTCGATTCCAAAATGTAGTGGCCGAACCAATCGATCCGGTATCTAGACCGATACTGCTCTCTAGATTAAAAACAGCACTCAACCCTCCGCCCAAATCCTCTTTGCCCCGAATCCCTAAACGTGAGGTGTTCAGATTTCCGCTGTTCAATTCCGTAGAACTGGCGCCTTGCTTATCACTCACATGGGTAATGGCCGAATCCACAATACCGTACAGCACCACTTCGGATGCTGCCTGAGCATGCACACTACCTGTGGCAATCACTGCGGCACAGACTGCTTTTAATTTTGATTTGATTTTCATTTTCATCTCCTTGATCACTTTTATTCCATTCTTATATTATTTTCTTTAATTAACTTTGCATATTTAGCTTCATCCTCTAACAAAAATTTATCGAGCGCTTTCATATCATTCATTTTCAAATCAACTTCCTGTCCCAACTTTGACAAATTGGACAATAAAGCAGGATCATTTTTTACTGCATTAAATGTCGCTGCGATATCATTTCTCATATCTTTACTGATACCGGCTCTCGCAACTAAAGAGATATAAATAATGTAAGTAACTTTCGGAAATCCTAATTCTTTGAACGTTGGAATATCAGGAAACTCTGCAGATCTTTCTTCTGAGGTAATCGCTAACGGGCGGATCTGACCACTCTTTAACGCAGCAAGCATGGAAGTGGGTGTTCCCATCATGCTATCTACACGTCCGCCAATCAAATCAATAACAGCAGGCGCGACTCCTTTATATGGCACATGGAGCAACTCAACTTCTGCTTCTTTTTGAAACATCTCCATTGGTAAATGTGAGGTGGTTCCCATACCTCCGGATGCATAGCTCAAACCACTCGAATTTTTCTTCGCGGCAGCAATAAATTCAGCCAACGTCTTGTGGGGAGATTTTCCATTCACTACCAAAACCCCTGGACCTCTGGCCAATTCAGCCACTGGCACAAAGTCTTTAATAGGTGAATAGTTTGCTTTATCGTTTAAATGAGGAAATGTATAAACCGTATTAGCCACTGCTAATAGGGTGTACCCATCTGGTTCTGTCTTCAAAAAAGAATTTATTGCAATGGTCGAGCTGGCTCCCGCAATGTTCTCCACCACGACTGGAACGCCAAATTTTCCTGTTATTTTTTCTGCATAAACTCTGGAGGCAACATCCGTCAACGCTCCTGGAGTACTTCCAACTATTATTCTTACACTTTTTTGAGGATAACTTTTGTTAGACGCATGTGCCGCCAAAGCATATGCGCTTGCCAAAACGCCTAGAAAAAACCTTCTTTGCATAAATCCTCCATGAATGGAAAATTCATTCTATGAAGGCAGCCGATTAAATAAAGTAATTTAAAATTATCAATCTATAAAATAAAATTACCTGAGCTTTCAAACAGATGGAATCCTCAAAACACAGTAAAAACTCTTAAATAGAAACACCTATATTTGAATTCTCAAACCCCTAGAAAAAATTCCAGAAATGATTCAAACCTTATTTAATAAATATTTCGCAACAAAATATTTTAAAAATGGAGTTAACTTTGGGTTTATCTCTAATTGACATAGCGGTAATTTCCCCCATGAAGTGCGACATTGAAGAGGACGCAGAAACAGGCACTACCGCAAGCTGGTACAGCGACAAAGATGAACCAGTCCTCAAAGCCATTTCACCCATAAAAAAAAGGAGCTTATTCAAGCTCCTTTTTTATGCCATTTATGCCTCTAGCCCTTATGCAGCAAGGGCGGGTAGCTCACTTTATAGTAAGACGATGTCGTACTGCTCTTGCGCCAGAGATCCTTCCACCTTCAGTGAGATGGGCTTGCCAATAAAGTCGCTCAGGCCTGCCAGGTGCTGGCTTTCTTCATCCAGCAGCAGATCGATCACGTCCGGATTGGCCACCACGCGAAATTCCTTGGGGTTGAACTGGCGCGCTTCGCGCAAGATCTCGCGCAGGATTTCATAAGCCACGCTGCGCACAGTTTTTACGCTGCCTTTGCCTTGGCACACGGGGCACGATTCGCACAGCATGTGCGCCAGCGATTCACGTGTGCGTTTGCGTGTCATCTCCAACAGCCCTAACTGCGAAAACGTGCCCGACATGGTTTTGACGCGATCACGTTTGAGCTGCTTATTCAATTCATCCAACACCTGCTCACGGTGCTCTGCGTGCGCCATATCAATGAAGTCGGCAATGATGATGCCGCCCAAATTGCGCAGCCGCAATTGGCGTGCAATGGCTTGCGCAGCTTCTAAATTCGTTTTGAAGATGGTGTCGTCAAAATTGCGTGCGCCTACGTAGCCGCCCGTATTCACGTCCACCGTGGTCAGCGCTTCGGTCTGGTCAATGATGAGGTAACCGCCGGACTTCAGCTCCACGCGGCGACCCAGGGCCTTGGCAATCTCTTCGTCGATGGAATACAGATCAAAAATCGGGCGTTCACCCTTGTACAGCTGCAACTTGGGCGCAGCGCTGGGCATGAACTCTTTGCCAAACGCCATGAGCTTATCGAACTGCTCTTTCGAATCCAGACGAATGCTCTGCGTCTGCTCGCCCACCAGATCGCGCAAGACGCGCTGAAGCAAATTCAAGTCCTGCTGCAGCACCGACATGGGCGGCAGCGTTGTGGCGGATGTTCTGATGCGTGCCCACGTTTTACGCAGATAGGCAATGTCTTCTGCCAGCTCCTCGTCACTGGCGTCTTCACCGTTGGTGCGCAAGATGAATCCGCCACCACCGCCTTTTTCCTTCAGGCCCACCAATTGCTGCAAACGCCCACGCAACGCATCGCGCTCCTCGGGCGTGATCTTTTGCGACACGCCGATGTGCTCATCTTGCGGCAGGTGCACCAGCAAACGGCCTGCAAGACTGATCTGCGTTGACAAACGTGCGCCTTTGCTGCCAATGGGATCTTTGATGACCTGCACCACGATGGACTGGCCTTCAAACACTTGGTGCTCAATCGGCTTGGGCGGCTCGTTCTTGCGCGCAACCATGGGTGCATCGCCGCTTTCCTGGCGTTGCCAGACATCGGCCACATGCAGGAACGCGGCGCGGTCCAAGCCAATATCAATGAAGGCGGATTGCATCCCCGGCAGCACCCGAGAGACTTTGCCCAGATAAATATTGCCCACCAGGCCGCGCTCCAAAGTGCGCTCAATGTGCAGCTCCTGCACGGCTCCCTGCTCGACGACGGCCACGCGTGTTTCTTGGGGGGACCAGTTGATCAAAATGTCTTGTTGCATGGTGTCTCAGTGAGAATCTTTATGGAGCGGAGCCAACTACCTGCGGCGCTTACAAAGCCCAGCCCAACTTGCGCAGCAGCTGCGCTGTTTCAAATACAGGCAAACCCATGATGCCCGAATAACTACCCTCAATGTGCTCAATACAGGCAGCTGCCAGCCCCTGGACACCGTATGCACCGGCCTTGCCAAAAGGCTCTCCGGAGGCGACATACGCTGCAATCTGCGCCTTGCTCATGGCCATGAAACGCACCCTGGATACCGAAAGCGCGTGCAAGCGCTGCTCGCCCGACTGCATGGCTACAGCCGTCATGACCTCGTGCGTCTGTCCAGCCAGTTGCGACAACATGGCTGCGGCCTCTGCGGCGTCTGCAGGCTTGCCCAATATCTTTGGGCCCAGCGCCACGGTGGTGTCGGAGGTCAGCACTGGCGCGGGTGCCAGGCCTCTACGCTGCATGCGGGCCACAGCTGCATCAAGCTTGAGCGCCGTCACACGCTGCACGTAGTCGCGCGGAGCTTCATCGGCCCAAACTGCTTCCATGGCCTCGGCGTCCTCGGATTCATCACCTTCGGCATTGGGCAGTAGCAATACATGGCTGACGTTAAGCTGCTGCAGCAATTGGCTGCGGCGCGGACTTTGGGAAGCAAGGTAGATAAAGTCAGGCATGGTATTTTGATGAAATTGGCCTCAAACCGTTGTGTAGCAACGGCTAGTAGCTATAAAAACAGACTAGCAACCGCAGCCCTTGTTCTTCGAGGCGGACCAAAAAACAAGGCCCGGTGCAATGCGCACAGGGCCTAGCAGCATACGCAGAGAACGCGCTCACTCGCGGTGATAAGGATGGCCTGCGTTGACAGACCAAGCACGGTACAGCTGCTCGATCAGCAACACACGCACCATTGCATGCGGCAAGGTCAGATCCGACAAACGAATCCGCTCATGCGCTGCCTGGCGAAAGTCAGGGTCCAAACCATCGGGGCCCCCGATGATCAAAGCCACATCGTCACTTTCTAACTGCCAGGCTTGAAGGCGCTGGGCCAGTGCTTTGGTGGTCAGATTGGTGCCGCGTTCATCGAGCACCACAATGCGAGTGCCTCGAGGAATCACCGCCTCGATGCGCTTGCGCTCCGCTGCGTACAAAGTCTCCACCGTCTTGGAGCCACGGGGCTCCGTTTTGACGGTTTTAAGTTCGACCTTGAGTTCGTGCGGAAAGCGCTTGGCGTAATCGTCGTAAGCCGTCTGTGCCCAATCAGGCACATGCTGGCCGACAGCCACTATCAAAAGCTTCATGCTTTCTTCGCAGCTGCCTTCTTGGCACCACCGCGTGGAGCGGTTTGCTTGATGACGACCTTTTGCACAGAGGCGGGGGTCTTCTTCGCCGCTGGCTTTTTAGCAGCGGGCTTCTTCACCGCTGGCTTTTCGCTGGCAGTCTTGGCAGCGACTGTCGCTGTTGCTGTTGCAGACTTCTTGGCTGCGGGCTTTTTCACCGCCGGTTTTTCACTGGCAGTTTTAGCAGCCGCTGTCGTAGCAGCCGACTTCTTGGCTGCAGCTTTCTTGACGACAGTCTTGCCATCAATGGCAGCGACCGCCTTCTTGGCAGCCGGCTTTTTCACTGGCTTGGCGTCTTCTTGCGAATCATCTTCCGAAGCAAAAATCTTCGAAGGCTTGGCTGAGCCCAGCTTCAGACGCACTGGCTTGTCGCCCCAGAGTTCTTCCAGACGGTAGTACTGGCGAATGGTCGGTTGCATGACGTGCACCACGCACTGGCCACAGTCAACAATGATCCACTCACCGTTTTCTTCGCCTTCATGGCGTGGCACGGCAAAACCGGCCTTCTTGACGGCTTCACGCACGCTGGAAGCGAGCGCCTTGGTCTGGCGGCTGGAAGCGCCGGAAGCAACAATCACACGCTCAAACAGCGGAGACAGGTGCTCGGTATTAAAAACCTGAATATCTTGTGCCTTAACGTCTTCCAAGCCATCGACGATGGCACGCTGGAGTTTGGTCACGTCTTTTTTGGCTGCGGAATCCGATTGTGTGGAGGTGCTCATCAGGCGATATTCAGTTGTAGTTGTAAGTACCAGTCAATATAGCGCGGTGCCGTCAAAGGCCTGAAAGCCTATTGATATGCTGCCCCACGCTGACAGGGCTTTTATTGTGTTTGTAAACGAATACTAGCCTCAAGCTAATGGAGACTAGTAGCTATAGAAATTATAGTTTTCCTGTTGGTCTAATGCTTTGTTCAGCTCAAAGCCAGTCGCGGCGCACCAAGTATTGGCCCAGCAAGTCAGCTTCTGGGGTTCCCAAAGCATCCTTGCGCTGGTAGCTCCAGTCTGCATGCAAAGGCATGGAAAGCAAAATTGATTCCGTGCGCCCTCCAGACTGAAGCCCAAAGTGGGTACCACGATCCCATACCAGATTGAATTCCACATAACGCCCACGGCGATAGCGTTGAAAACCCACCTGATCAGGGCCGTAATGCGTTGCTTTACGCTTTTCCACGATCGGCAAATAGGCTTTCAGAAAAGCATCGCCCACCGAGCGCATCATGGCAAAACCTTGTTCCTGACCCAACTCACTGAAATCGTCGTAGAAAATGCCGCCAATACCGCGCTGTTCTTCCCGGTGCTTTAAATAAAAATATTCGTCGCACCATTTCTTGAAGCGAGGATACAACTCGGCGCCAAAGGGCTCCACGGCATCTTTGCAGGTCTGGTGAAAGTGCACGGCATCTTCTTCAAAACCATAAACCGGCGTCAAATCCATGCCGCCGCCAAACCAGCTGGTCTTTTCCTGACCTTCATGCCCTGCGGTAATCATGCGCACATTCATGTGCACCGTAGGCACATAGGGGTTGCGCGCGTGAAACACCAGCGAAACACCCATGGCCTCAAAAGGAGCACCTGCTAGCTCGGGGCGATGTTGTGTCGCCGAAGGGGGAAGTTGCGCGCCCTTGACATGCGAAAAGCCACATCCGGCGCGTTCAAAAACGATACCGTTCTCTAGGATTTTGGTGATGCCATCACCTTGCAGTCGTTCTTGCGCATCCTTTCTCCAAGGATCTACCAAGAACTTGCCAGCGCCCGCCCCAGCAGCCGCTTCCACGGCCTCCAGCGCTTGGGTAATACTGGCTTGCAAGTCCATCAAATAAGCTCGTACATTGTCCACCGACGCTGGTTGCTCTTGCACGCAGGGCTCCTTAGTTTTTGATAGCGCGAAATCCAATATCGCGGCGGTATTGCATGCCATCGAAGTGAATACCGCGCGTCACGTCATACACACGCTGCTGTGCTTGGCGCACGCTGTCAGCCAGCACGGTCACGCACAACACGCGGCCCCCTGTCGTGACCGGAACTCCTGCGTCATTGAGCTGTGTTCCGGCATGAAAGACCACGGCGTCATCCGCTTCCGCTGGCAAGCCAGTAATGGCATCGCCCTTGCGGGGTGCTTCTGGATAGCCTGCAGCGGCCATCACCACACCCAAGGCAGTACGGCGATCCCATTCCAGATCGACGTGCTCAAGCTTGCCGTCAACAGCGGCCAGGAAGACTTCCACCAGATCGCTCTTCAAACGCATCATGATGGGCTGCGTTTCAGGGTCGCCCATGCGGGTGTTGAACTCCAGCGTCTTGGGGTGCCCGTTGCCATCAATCATCAAGCCGGCATACAGGAACCCTGTAAAAGGGACGCCGTCTTTTTCCATGCCACGGATCGTAGGCAAGATAATTTCGCGCATGGCGCGAGCGTGTACGTCGGCAGTCACCACCGGGGCTGGCGAGTAAGCGCCCATGCCGCCTGTATTGGGGCCTTCATCATTGTCTTTGAGGCGTTTATGGTCCTGGCTGGTCGCCATCGCCACCACGTTCTTGCCATCGCACAGCACAATGAATGAAGCCTCTTCCCCGGCCAAGAACTCTTCAATCACCACGCGCGCACCACCTTCGTTGTGCTGCACGCCGTATTTGTTGTCCACCAGCATAAAGTCCACTGCGTCATGGGCTTCTTGCAGCGTCATGGCCACCACCACACCCTTACCAGCGGCCAAGCCGTCAGCCTTCACCACGATGGGCGCGCCCAAACGGTCTACAAAGGCATGGGCTGCCACGGGATCAGTAAATGTATCGTAGTCCGCCGTAGGAATGCTGTGGCGGCGCATGAACGCCTTGGAGAAAGCCTTGGACGACTCCAACTGCGCAGCTGCCTTGGTGGGCCCAAAGATCTTCATGCCGTGCGCACGGAATTCATCCACCACACCGGCTGCCAATGGAGCTTCTGGCCCCACCACACTCAAGCCAATACCTTCTGCTTGCGCCCACTCGCGCAGCTTCACAACATCGCTGATATCGACGTTTTGAATCTTTCCGCCCGCCAAAGCCGTACCACCGTTGCCGGAAGCTACAAATACCTTCGTCGCCTTGGGCGATTGGGCCAATTTCCACGCCAGAGCATGTTCACGGCCACCGCCGCCAATTACAAGAATTTTCATATTTCAGCGTTGTGGTAGACGTCTTGAACGTCGTCCAAATCTTCCAGTACATCTAACAGTTTTTGCATGCGATCCGCGTCGTCGCCTTGCAGACCAATGGTGTTTTCGGCGCGCATTGTGACTTCCGCCACTTCAGGGTGGAGGCCGGCCGCTTCCAGTGCATTTTTGACAGTTTCAAAGTCGCTGGGTGCCGTCAACACTTCGATGGCGCCCTCTTCATCGACTACCACATCGTCTGCGCCAGCTTCCAGCGCCACTTCCATCACTTTTTCCTCAGACGTGCCAGGAGCAAAAATAATTTGACCGCAGTGCTTGAACTGAAACGCTACCGAGCCTTCGGTGCCCATGTTACCGCCGTACTTGTTGAACGCATGGCGCACATCAGCGACGGTGCGCACCCGATTGTCGGTCATGGTGTCCACAATGATGGCAGCGCCACCAATGCCGTAGCCTTCATAGCGAATTTCTTCGTAGGTCACGCCCTCCAGATTGCCGGTGGCCTTGTCAATATTGCGCTTGATATTGTCCGCCGGCATATTGGCTGCCTTGGCTTTTTCAATAGCCAAACGCAGACGCGGATTGGCATTCAGATCACCGCCACCTTGTCTGGCCGCGACCATGATTTCACGAATGATTCGGGTCCAGATACGACCGCGCTTTTCATCCTGGCGACCTTTACGGTGCTGGATGTTGGCCCATTTGCTATGTCCTGCCACGGGAAATCCTTTGGTCTTGATTTAATCTACTGGGCACGGATTCTACTTTTGACAGCACCCATTGACAGAGGAAACCCGAACATGCCCTCAGCCTTACCTATTGCCCAGCATGGTGACATCACCTGCTCCATCTTGCCCGAGATGGCCAACCGCCATGGACTTATCACAGGAGCCACCGGCACTGGCAAAACTGTCACTCTGCAAAAAATCGCTGAAAGCCTCTCTTTAGCAGGCGTTCCCGTCTTTTTAGCGGACATCAAAGGAGACCTTACGGGCATCAGCCAGACGGGCAGCATTGGCGGCAAGCTTGCTGCCTCTTTGCAAGAGCGCGGTCTTGCTTTGCCTGATCCTGTCGCATGCCCCAGCACACTGTGGGATGTATTTGGTCAGCAAGGCCACCCTGTACGGGCCACCATTTCTGACATGGGCCCATTGCTGATAGGACGCATGCTCGGGCTGAATGACACCCAGATGGGCGTGTTGAACATCGTCTTCAAGATTGCCGACGACAACGGCATGCTGCTCCTGGATCTCAAAGACCTGCGTACCATGCTTCAGCATGTCGGCGAGAACGCCAAACAATTCACCACCGAATACGGCAATATTTCGGCCGCCAGCGTTGGAGCTATCCAACGCGGCTTGCTGCAAATTGAGTCGCAAGGCGGTGATCAGTTTTTTGGCGAGCCCATGCTCAACATTGAAGACCTGGTGCAAACCGACGCACAAGGGCGCGGCGTGATCAATATTTTGGCTGCCGACAAGCTCATGCAGTCGCCGCGCCTGTACGCCACTTTTCTGCTGTGGATGTTGTCTGAGTTGTTCGAGCAGCTGCCTGAAATTGGCGACCCTGACAAGCCCAAGCTTGCTTTCTTTTTCGACGAGGCTCATTTGCTATTCAACGATGCCCCCAAGGTGCTGGTTGAGCGCATTGAACTGGTGGTGCGTTTGGTGCGCTCCAAAGGCGTGGGGGTGTACTTTGTCACGCAAAACCCCATGGACATTCCCGACAGCGTGCTGGCCCAGTTAGGCAATCGGGTGCAACATGCGCTGCGCGCTTTCACTCCCAAAGACCAAAAGGCCGTCAAAGGGACTGCGCAAACCATGCGCCCCAATCCTGCAGTAGACATTGAAGCTGCCATCACGGAATTGGCGGTGGGAGAAGGCTTGATCAGCTTCTTAGATGAAAAAGGCCGCCCCAGCATCACCCAGCGCGTATTTGTGATTCCACCAGGCAGCCAGCTTGGCCCGATTACAGACAACCAGCGCCGCGCCTTACTAGCGAACTCTTTGGTGACAGGCATCTATGACAACACCATTGACCGGGAATCCGCCTACGAAATGCTCCAAGCGCGTGCTGCACAGTCTCCAACGGCTACGGGTGACACGAATGGGCAAGGCAGTACGACACAAAATGGCGGCATGCTGGGAGGATTCAACGATTTCCTCTTTGGCTCCACGGGCCCGCGCGGTGGAAAAAAAGATGGTTTGGTACAAAGTCTTGTCAAATCTACAGCACGTAATATGACGAACCAGTTGGGCCGACAGCTGTTGCGTGGCGTCCTCGGCAGCCTCACTGGCAGCAAAAAACGCTGAACTGCCACGCCCCGGTGATCCGCTAACGACCTCAGGGAATGTTCGACTACTTTTTAGAGCCCATCCTGTTTAGAGTGCCGGGCCATATGTCTAGCAATACCGCCCTCCCGTCTTTATCTGTCATGCAACTGCAAGTGCAAGACCACATTGCACACCTGCAACTCAGTCAGCCTGACAGTCTCAACACCATGCACCCTGCATTTTGGCGTGACTTGAACGCAGCGCTCAGCCACATCGAAACGCACAGCGATGCGCGTGTACTGATTATCAGCAGTACCGGCAAACACTTCAGCGCAGGCATGGCGCTCGACACTTTCGCCAATCCAGATTTCATTCCCAAGGACCAATCGCCCGAAGGGCGCGCTGCGCTGTCTGAGTTTTTGTGGGACATGCAGCAAGTCTTCACACGCATAGAACAACTGCGCATTCCCGTAATTGCAGCCATTCAAGGCGGCTGTATTGGCGGCGCACTGGACATGGTGTGCTGCGCTTGCATTCGCTACGCCACGCAAGAAGCTTTTTTTTGCGTGCAAGAAATCAACATCGGCATGGTCGCGGATTTAGGCAGTCTGCAGCGCTTACCCAAATTGCTGCCAATGGGTTTGGTCAAAGAACTGGCCTATACAGGTCGCCGCTGGCCTGCCCAAGCAGCGCTGGCGCATGGCTTTGTCAACGGCATTTTCGAGAGCCAAGAAACCATGCTCAACGCAGCGCTGCAATGCGCTCAGGAGGTTGCAGCCAAGCCACCCATTGCCATTTGGGGCAGCAAGCAAGCCATGGACTTTGCCCGCGACCACAGTGTGCAAGACAGCTTGCGCCAAATGGGCTGGTTGCAGGCAGGCATATGGAGCAACCGCCATGTCATGGAATCTGTGCAAGCCATGCATCTGAAGCGCGCGGGCGAATTCCCTCCCCTAATGCCGCAGCGCACTTTTGCCCATATGGGCCAAGAATGAGATTTTCTAGCGCTAAATGCCGAACAGGCGTAGCCAACCCTTCAGAAACACCCTTGCGCGCGCAGAAAAGATAAGGACTTCCCACATAGGTAATTAGAAATCAGCACAATGCAGGGCATCGCAATGTGCTGTGGCACGCCAAATACTTGGGGCAGAAAGTACAGCGACACCCCTCAAGTTCAGTGCGCTGCAGGCGCTTTTACTAATTACAGATACAGACCATGAGCACAGTCCACCTCATCGACCACCCCCTGATTCAGCACAAGTTAACCTTGATGCGTCGCAAGGAAGCCAGCACCAATAGTTTCCGCCGCATGCTGGGTGAGTTGTCCACCCTGATGGCCTACGAATTGACGCGCGACTTCCCGCTGCAAGACATCGAAATCGAGACCCCCATGGAAAAGATGACGGGTCGTGTCATCGATGGCAAGAAGCTGGCACTTGTGTCCATCTTGCGCGCTGGCAACGGCTTCTTGGATGGCATGCTCAACGTGGTGCCGGGCGCACGCATTGGCCACATCGGTCTGTTCCGCGACCCTGAAACGCTCCAGCCCGTTGAGTACTACTACAAGATGCCCGACAACATGTCCGAGCGCGATGTAATCGTGGTCGACCCCATGCTGGCGACCGGCAACTCTGCCGCTGCAGCCGTGCAGCAACTCAAGACCAAAAGTGCCCCCAAGTCCATCAAATTCATGTGCTTATTGGCAGCGCCAGAAGGCATCAAGACCATGCAGCAAGCGCACCCGGATGTAGAGATTTACACCGCTGCGATTGACCGTGAGCTGGACAGCCATGGTTATATCTTGCCTGGCCTGGGTGATGCTGGCGACCGTATTTTCGGCACCAAGTAAGCTTCTTGAGGCTTTGAACCCATCCTCCTGCGGGAGGATTTTTTATGCCTGCTCCCTTGAATTTACAAAAATCCTTACAAGCATAAAAAACCCAAACAAAATTAACAGGGGTTCTAAAGTGCTATAGTGCTAAGCTTATGTTACATGCGCTACTGGTCATCCGTAGCCTTAGTCTCAGAGCGGCACACCTCCCTTTGCCTTCTGGCGTCTCATAACAGGCCGAACGTTCGCAGGAACGCTGTCTGCCTAGTTTCCATACTCAGCAATCCAACGCATTGGCGCCCAGCCAACACGTTTACGCTATTCCATTTTTAGCATGCAGTGGATGCCACAGCTTGCTTATGGCCTGCCTGCGTACAGGCCTACTTATAAGAAAAGGGCCTCTGATGGCAAAAGAAGAACTGATTGAAATGCGTGGCTCCGTGGATGAGGTATTGCCCGATTCCCGTTTCCGCGTCACCCTGGAAGGTGGCCACAAATTGATCGCCTATACAGGCGGCAAAATGCGCAAATTTCGCATCCGTATCTTGGCAGGCGATCAAGTTTCACTCGAGATGTCTCCTTACGATTTGAGCAAAGGTCGTATTACTTTCCGTCACCTGCCCCCCCGTCAAGGCGGCGCACCTTCGGCACCTCCCAAGCGCAAGTTTTAAGCTTTTTCGCGAGGCTTAGACAGGCAAACGCCCTAAGCTTCGCTGGCTCGCAAATTGATGCTGGATTCCAGTGAGTGGATCCTTAAATTGCAGCGTTTGCGCCAAAAGCATGAGGGGACGGCTGAAGTCACCCTCTGGGACATCTTCCACCTGCGGATAGAGTCCATCACCTTTGAGCCCAATTCCCAAAGATGCCATATGCACACGCAGCTGATGGCGCTTACCGCTAATGGGACTGAGCCGATACCGGCCCCAACGCTGGTTGTGCTCTAGCAGTTGCATGTGCGTAAAACTATTGCCTGCGCCAGGCACTTCTTGCATGCGTATAAAGTTACCGCTCTCGGCCATACGGCTTTCATACGTTCGAGGAAAAACCAAAGCCGGATTCCAAGGCGCAATGGCTTCATAAGTCTTGTCCACCGTTCGCTCGCGGAACAATGCTTGGTAAGCGCCGCGATCCTCGCGCTGAACAGAAAAAAGCACCAACCCCGCTGTATCTCGGTCAATGCGGTGCACGGGCGACAAGTCGGGCAAATCGAGCTGTTTTTTCAAACGCACCAATAAAGTGTTTTGCAAATAGCGCCCGCCGGGCACGACTGGCAGAAAATGCGGCTTGTCTACCACCACAATGTGCGCGTCTTGATAGAGCACTTGCGCCTCAAACGGCACCTCTGGCTCCGCAGCCACTTCACGGTAGTAATAAACGCGCAAGCCTTGCAAAAATGGTGTGTCACTATGTACGGGCCTGCCGAACTCGTCGATGACCTCTGAGCGCGCCATACGCTCCATCCAGGTAGAACGAGCCACCAAAGGAAAGCGCTGCAATAGAAAGCCCAAAGTACTGCCGCTGCCTTGGCTGGGCAGTACCACGCAACTCGGTTTTACGCCATCGCGCGCAGCCAGAACTTGAGGATCTTCGGTGTTATACATAACTCGCTCAGCAGATTGCACTTGCAAACAGGATAAGAGAAAAATCACGCTCTAACCCATATACAGCAAGGGCTAGCTGCTCATATTTTCGTCAAAAGGCAGCACTGACTAGTGACCCCTCGCCACTGTGGCAATTGCCTGTGCCGTTGCCTGTGCAGCACCACGGTGGGACTGTGCAAACGCCAAAGCCATTTTGCGTGCGCGCTGCAATGCGTCGGCATCCCGAGCCAAAGCAGTGGCCAGCTGAACGCCCTGCTCCATGTCCAGCACTCGAAAAGCAGCACCGACTTCACACGCGCTTTGCGACGCCTGCGCAAAGTTAAAGGTATGAGGCCCCAGCACCATCGGGCACGCGCAAGCAGCGGCCTCAATCAAGTTTTGCCCACCGAGGGGCTCAAAACTTCCGCCCAATAGTCCGATATGGGCACTGGCGTAATACAGCGGCATTTCACCTACGCTATCACCCAGCCAGACGTCCACATCGGTGGGCGGCGTGCCATCGCCCCACTGGCTGCGGCGTGCGACCTTCAGCCCCGCGCTTACCAGCAAATCATGCACTGCATCAAAACGCTGCGGATGGCGTGGAACGATCAGCCATTGGCACTGGCCCGCCACGCCATGGAATTTGCGCCCGCCCCATTGGGCCACCCATTGCGCTTCTTCCCCTTCCCGTGAGCTGGCCACAATCACAACAGGCCGATGACTCGCCGTGCGCCAAGTGGCTCCTTGCGTTAACAGTGCCGAATCAGGCTGAACATCAAACTTCAAGTTACCTAGCACCGCTTGCACCGGCGCGCCCAGACTGCGCAGGCGGTCGGCGTCCATTTCCGTCTGTGCCCACACTGCACGCAAAGCAGCATAAGTGGGACGAAAGAGCGAAGGCCAGCGCTGCGTGCCCGCTTGCGACTTTTCATTTAAGCGGGCATTGGCAACCACCAAGGGCACACCTTCAGCCTTGCAGGCTTGCACCAGATTGGGCCAGATTTCGGTTTCCATCAGCACGCCCACTGCCGGCTGAAATTGCCGCAAAAACCGATGCACCGCACCGCGGCTGTCCCAAGGTTGCCAAACTTGCAAATCTCCGGGCAACAGGAGCTTGCGCCCTTCCGCCCGCCCGGTGGCAGTGCCATGCGTTAGCAGCAAGCGCATACCGGGAAGACTGCGTCGCAGTTCATGCACCAACAATGCAGCCGCACGCGTCTCCCCCAGGGAGACCGCATGCACCCATACCCACTGGCCTGCGCCATCTCGCCCCAGATCTTTTGGGGTGTAGTGCCCGAACCGTTCAGGCACCGCGTGTGCATACCCAGGCTCTGCAATGGCCCGCCGGCGCAACTTGCGCCTCAACACAGGTTGCGCCAGCCAAGCCAGCGCAGAGTAGGCAAACAGACTCCAGTTCATCACAGCAGCCCAATGATTGCTGCGCACATGGACTTAGTGCGCAGCATTGCCAACTTGCGCGCCGGGCTTGACGCGCTCCAGCAATGCCAGCATTTCGCCTTCAATACGCTCCAGCGCTGCCTGGGTTTGACCCTCAAAGCGAAGCACCAACACCGGGGTGGTGTTGCTCGCACGAATCAAACCAAATCCATCAGGCCAGTCCACACGCAAGCCATCAATCGTGCTGATTTGTGCAGGTTGCGCAAAACTTGCCGCAGCCATGGCCTGCAACTGGGCAGTTAACGCATGCGGCTCACCTTCCGCACAGGCGACATTCAATTCAGGGGTAGAGAAGCTGGTGGGCAGTGCATTGAGCAAAGCACTCGGATCGCGCTCTCGGCTCACGATCTCCAGCAAACGGCAACCAGCGTAGGTGCCGTCATCAAAGCCATACCAGCGCTCTTTGAAAAAAATGTGTCCGCTCATCTCACCGCCGAGTGGCGAGTTCACTTCCTTCATGCGTGCCTTGACCAAGGAGTGCCCGGTCTTGTACATCTCCGGCACGCCTCCGGCTTCACGCACGGCTGGGGCCAGGCGCTGTGTGCATTTCACATCAAACAAAATAGTACCGCCGGGTACGCGCGTCAGCACGTCTTTGGCAAACAGCATCATCTGGCGATCCGGGTAAATGGTTTGACCATCTTTGGTAACGATGCCCAATCGATCACCGTCACCATCAAACGCCAGGCCCAGCTCTGCATCGGTCTCTTGCAAGGCTTTCACCACGTCGCGCAAGTTTTCAGGTTTGCTGGGGTCTGGATGGTGGTTGGGGAAGGTGCCATCCACTTCGGAAAATAATTCCACCACTTCGCAACCAAGCGCCCGAAAAATAGCGGGCGCAGTATCACCCGCCACACCATTGCCACAATCCACCACGATCTTCATGGGCCGCGCCAGCTTTACATCACCCACGATGCGGGCGGTGTAGTCAGCCAATACATTGGCGCTGCGAATGCTGCCACTGTTATTGAGCACCCAGCTTTCAGCTTGCATGGTTTGGTACAAGGCCTGAATTTCAGCGCCATAAATGGCACGACCTGCCAACACCATTTTGAAGCCGTTGTAGTCCTTGGGATTGTGGCTACCGGTCACCATAATGCCGCTCTGACACAAGGTGCAAGCAGCAAAATACAGCATGGGCGTCGTACACATGCCCACGTCGATCACTTCAATGCCCACATCCACCAAGCCTGCCATCAAGGCCTGACTGAGCGCAGGGCCAGACAAACGTCCATCACGCCCCACCGCCACGGTAGTTTCACCTTCAGCCAAAGCTGCCTGGCCGAATGCGCGGCCTAAGCCCCGGGCAACTTCTTCAGTCAACGTGCTCGGCACAATGCCGCGAATGTCATAGGCTTTGAATATAGAAGCGGCAATCTGCACGAACGGTTCCTTGGTAGATGGTTCAACCACAACAAAAAATTACGGCGCACCCTGTGCGCCTGCTCGCATTTTAGGGCTCTATCTGTTGACCCAACCCCTGTGGGCAGTGGATAACAAATAAACAAGCCGTTCAAGGGAAAGCCCCCCTTTTCTCTCCCAAGGCTGGCAAGCAGCATTGCGACCACCCTACATACGGAGAAGCACCGCCGATGCCCGCGCTCAGATCCACGCCTGCAAGTTTGCTCCACCGCTCTACGGCGGCAAACTGGATATTCAAGGCTGCACCCCTCCTGTCGCTACCTTGGCTGTGGCACTTGGCGAACTTGCCGCAGACACCTGCTTTGTGGTGGGGGCCCCAATGGAACTGGCTCAATATCCCCTGGCTGCTTACCGCTGGGGCCATCACCATACTGGTATGGCACTTTACGCAAAAAAGCTATCTGGGGCATCGCGCCAAGCATTCGATCTACAGCACTGCTTACCGGACACTCCCCGACCCTGCAGGCATCACCGCGCTGGAAGATGGCCGCTTTGTGGATGTTAATCCTGCTTTTTGCACCTTGCTTGGACTGAGCCAGCAGGAAGTTTTAGGGCACACCAATCAAGAGCTCCAGGTATACGCTACGCCCCACGAAAGAAGCAAACTGCTCAATGAACTGAAGCTCAAAGGTCGCGTTGATCGGTTGCGCATTCTCTGTCGCAGAGGCGATGAAATCATCCCCGGGACGATCTCTGCGGTTCCCATCGAAGTGCAAGGTGAAGCCTGCATGCTCTTTGTCTTTCACGACACGCGCGTACAAGAACAAACCGTTCAGGAGCTACACGCTCGCAATCGAACTTTGATGCAGGCAGGCTACTTGGCCAGATTGGGCGCCTGGGAAGATCGACGCGGTCAGGGTCTGGTGTACTGGTCTGAGGTTTGCTATGACATGCACGGGCTATCCCACGACAGCCCTTTACCTTCTGACTACCTGAACACTTTTGTGGCCCCAGAGCACCGGGACCGCATGCGCAGCCAATTGCAGCACTGTCTGCGTGCACGCACGGATTGGGAAATTGAAATCCAAATTATCCGCACCGATGGCAAAAAGCTGTGGGTCCGGACTCGCGGTGAAGCCATTCTGGATGCAGACGGAAAGATCACCGCCATGCGGGGTGTGATGCAAGATATTGATGCGCAAAAACGCCAGGAGGAATCCATCCGAGAACGTGAAGCACTGCTCTCCATCACGCTAGAGGCCGCAGCCCTTGGGCGCTGGGACTGGGATTTGCACAGCGGCATGGTCAACGGCGACATGTTCTGGTGCTCGCTCAATAGTCTGCAACTTGTTGAAGGCCCCTCCAGCCTGGGGAAATCCGGCAACCAGTGGCACTGGACAGAATTGATGAGCAGCCACGATGTACCGCGCTGCAATACCGAGTTGATCCGCCACATCGAAAATCCCGACGACGGCCCCTTTGACATCACGTGGCGCATTCAACCCATCAACAGCCAATCGCGCTGGTTGCGCTCTATCGGCAAAGTGGTGAGCTACGATTTGCACGGCCGCGCCATGCGCATGCTCGGGGTCTGCCTGGATGTCACTACCCAGCAAGAGCAAAAGAACAATCTCCAGCAACTTGCACACTTTGATCCCCTGACAGGGTTGGCCAACCGCATTGAACTTGCGGCAAGGCTGAGCGAATGCCTCATCCAGGCCAGACAACGCCTCCACCTTTTGGGTGTGGTGTATTTGGATTTAGACGGCTTTAAGCCGGTCAACGACCGTTTGGGTCATGACGCTGGAGATCGCTTATTGGTGCTCGTCGCCAAGCGACTGCAACATGCTTTGCGCGCGCATGACTGCGTCGCTCGATTCGGTGGCGATGAATTTGTATTGCTGCTCAATGAACTTCACTCCCGCGCGCAGTGCGAAGCCTTGCTCTCGCGCATCATGGAAAGCATTGCGCGGCCCTACGCGCTGGATACAGAGCAGGTTCAAATCACCGCCAGCATGGGCTACACCCTGTACCCCGAAGATGATGCCGACGAAGATACGCTGGTGCGCCATGCCGACCAGGCCATGTACCAAGCCAAGCAGGCGGGGCGCAACCGTTTCCAAGCGTTTGACGCGGCTTTAGAGCGCAACCAACGCGAGCAGCGTCTGAAAAGCATGCGCGTACGCGAGGGGCTGGAAGGCGGAGAATTTGCGCTGTTTGTGCAGCCCAAAGTCGACATGTCGCAAAGACGCGTGATCGGCGTTGAAGCGCTGGCGCGCTGGAAGCACCCGGAGCGCGGAATTTTAGCGCCCCATGAATTTTTGCCCCTGGTGGAAGGCAGTGAGCTAGAAGTCCCATTTGGCCAATGGGCCCTGCTCACGGGCATCCGAACCATTGAGCAATTAATGGCGCAGGGCCTGCACCTTCAGGTGGCCGTCAACATCTCGGCACGCCATCTGCAGCAGCCCGGCTTTGCACAATGGGTCAAAGAACTGCTGCACGCCCACCCCCACATTCCACCCCAATTGCTAGACCTGGAAATCACCGAGAGCGCCGCGCTCTATGACATTGACCATGTGGCCCAGGAACTCAAACAGCTGCGCGAATTGCAAGTGAGCGTGTCACTGGATGACTTTGGAACCGGCTACTCTTCGCTGACCTATTTGCGCAGACTGCCTTTGGACACGCTCAAAATTGATCGCAGCTTTGTGCGCGACATGATGAATGACCCCAGTGACTTCGCCATTGTTCAAGGCGTTGCCAGTCTGGCCCATTCATTTGGCTACAGCGTGGTCGCGGAGGGTGTGGAAACACACGAGCAATGCCTGACGCTCGAGCGCATGGGCTGCAAATTGGCCCAAGGTTTTTTCTTTGCCAAACCCATGCCGGCAGAAGCACTGGCCATGTGGCTTGCCGACTGGGAAGCCCCAGCGCCCAACGCGCACCGGGTACCGCTGCATTGAGACAATGATGCAGCCACTTCGATCTTGCAAAGTGTCCAAATTTGTATTTTTTAATAGCAGCTCCCCGTGCATTTCTCTGGGTTTCAGATATAAAACTATTTAAAACCGTTCAAGACAGACGGGAAGCAGCTATTAATTTGTAAGCACTTTTACCCTTAACGGTTGCGGCTCTTCATGGCGCGCTCCACTTCGCGCTTGCCTTCGCGGTCACGGATCACATCGCGCTTGTCGTGCTCGCCCTTGCCTTTGGCCAAGGCGATATCGCATTTGACCAGCCCGTTTTTCCAGTGCAGGTTCACAGGCACCAAGGTAAAGCCTTTTTGCTCCACCTTGCCAATCAGGCGCTTGATGTCGTCTTTCTTCATCAGCAACTTTTTAATGCGCGCTGCATCGGGGCTGACGTGCGTGGAGGCCGTTTTGAGCGGCTGAATCTGGCAACCAATCAAAAACAGCTCGCCTTCCTTGATGATGACGTAGCCATCCGTCAATTGCGCCTTGCCACTGCGCAAGGCTTTGACTTCCCAGCCGTGCAACACAATGCCGGCTTCATGGCGTTCTTCAAAGTAATAGTTGAACGCTGCTTTTTTGTTATCCGCGATGCGGGATGGGGTTTCTGTTTTAGTGGCCATGGGTCTTTCAGGGCGGGTGACCCGCAGTTGCCGGGCACTACCTACAATGGGCGTTTCTCCCGCAGAATAAGTAATTCTAGTTTCTCCAGCGCCGCGTAGGCGGTTAGGTGCTGCAATGCCCTAAGCTTGCGCCGTGCTGGTTTTGTGCTTTCATGAAAAACGTTAACAAGTCCGTCCTTATTTGGTATAGCCCCGAAGAAATGTTTGCCCTGGTGGCCGACGTAGCGCGCTATCCGGAATTTCTGCCTTGGTGTTCGCACACCAAGGTGCTGGAGCAAGATGCCACCAGCATGACGGCTGAAGTGGGCATGTCCATGGGGGCGCTGCGCAAATCCTTTGTGACACGCAATGTGCATGAAGGCAGAACCAAGATCAGCATGCGCCTGGTCAAAGGCCCCTTTTCGCGCTTGGAAGGCCACTGGATTTTCCACCCTGTGGGCGATGGCACCCAACGCGCGTGCAAAGTCCAATTACAGCTGGATTACGGTTTTGACAGCGTGGCTGTTGCCACGCTGATTGGCCCGATCTTTGATCGCATCGCCAACTCCATGGTGGATGCTTTTATCAAGCGCGCTGAAAAAGTGTATGGATAAGCCCGGCTGGCTGAACTTGCAAGTGGTCTGGGTCGACGTTCAAGGCCAAGTGCAAGAACGCTCCTTGCAGCTCACTTCAGGCAGCACCTTGCAGCAGGGTTTGGAAGCCTGTGGCGTCACCCCTCAAGCACACAGCGCATACGGTATTTGGGGACGTACCAAACCGCTGGACTCCCCACTTCAAGAGGGTGATCGGCTGGAAGCTTACCAAGCACTCAAAGTAGATCCCAAAATAGCTCGCCGCGAGCGTTTTGCCCAACAAGGCGCGCGTGGCGCTGGCCTTTTTGCCTCACGCCGCGCCAACAGCAAGGCAGGCTATTGAGCTGCCTGCAGCTTTTGTTTATTGGCGTGGTGCTGCGCCGCACTCGCTTTGAATGACGGCTTGCGCACGCTGGAGCTGTTGCTGACGCTGCGTATCACTCAGAAAGCCCTGCTCACCTTTTTCATTGATGTGGGCCAACATCCTGCCTGACTGCAAGGTCGTCTGAGCAGCTTGTGCCTGTTGGCAATTGGCTTGCCGCTGCTGCGCCAGTTTGGCGGCCTCTTGCTTCGCTTTGGCCTCTTGCGCTTTCAGTTGGGCAGCTTCCTGGGCCTTTCGTGCAGTGTCCTCTTTATCCTGGGTGACTCGCGCGGCAGGATCTCTGGCGTCTTGCAGTGCCGCTGCCGCAGTCGTGCCAGCAGCGGTTTCTGGCTGCAAAGCGGCTGCAGGGATGGGGCGCTTCAGAATTTTTTGCTGCCCAATATGCGCAGGAGGTGCTCTGTCACTGAAGACCTGCCGACCATCGGCATCCACCCATTGCCACTGAGCCAACGCGCTGCAGGAAAAAGCACTGAGCGCGGCAAAAATCCAGATTTTTTGGGCTTTCATGCGCATCAGTTTATCTCTGCACCACAGGGTTTCTTGTTGCAAGTTTGTCACGACCAACTGGGAGCAAAGCTACAATCTTTCTTTTGGAGCCTTCACAATGCGCCTTCTCGGAAAAGCACTGACATTCGACGACGTTCTGCTCGTTCCCGCCTACTCCGAAGTCCTGCCCAAGGACGTTTCTCTCTCCACCCAGTTCACACGCAACATCACGTTGAACCTGCCTTTGGTCTCTGCGGCCATGGACACGGTGACCGAAGCACGCCTGGCAATTGCGATTGCCCAAGAAGGCGGCATCGGTGTGATCCACAAGAACATGACGGCGCAAGAGCAGGCCGCCGAAGTGGCCAAGGTCAAGCGCCATGAATCGGGTGTAGTGATTGACCCTGTGGTCATCACTCCTGAGCACACCGTGTTGCAAGTGCTGCAGCTATCGGAAGAGCGCGGCATTTCCGGTTTCCCCGTCTGCGATGGCGGCAAAGTCGTCGGCATCGTGACCAGCCGTGACGTACGCTTTGAGACACGGTACGACGTCAAGGTCAAGCAGATCATGACGCCCCGCGAAAAGCTGATCACCGTTAATGAAAAAGAAGGCACCACGCCTGCCGAGGCCAAAGCGCTTTTAAACAAGCACAAGCTCGAACGCATCTTGGTGGTGAACGACGCCTTTGAACTCAAAGGCCTGATCACCGTTAAAGACATCAACAAACAAACCAACTTCCCCAACGCTGCACGTGACTCTGCAGGTCGTCTGCGCGTAGCCGCTGCCGTCGGCGTGGGCGCCGGCACCGAAGAGCGCGTGGAATTGCTGGCCAAAGCGGGTGTCGATGCCATCGTGGTGGACACCGCCCACGGTCACTCCAAGGGCGTGATCGACCGCGTGCGTTGGGTCAAGCAAAACTACCCGCACATTGATGTAATCGGCGGCAACATCGCCACCGGCGCAGCGGCGCTGGCGTTGGTGGAAGCCGGCGCCGATGCAGTCAAGGTCGGTATCGGCCCCGGTTCGATTTGCACCACCCGCATCGTGGCCGGTGTGGGCGTGCCCCAGATCATGGCGATCTCGAATGTGGCCGAAGCCCTCAAGGGCACCGGCGTGCCTTTGATTGGTGATGGCGGTATCCGCTTCTCGGGCGATATCTCCAAGGCGCTGGCTGCCGGTGCTTCCACCATCATGATGGGCGGCATGTTTGCCGGTACGGAAGAAGCCCCCGGCGAAGTGATTCTGTACCAAGGCCGCTCGTACAAGAGCTACCGCGGCATGGGCTCCATCGGTGCCATGCAGCAAGGCTCGGCCGACCGTTACTTCCAGGAGTCTTCCACCGGCAACCCGAATGCGGACAAGCTGGTGCCTGAAGGTATCGAAGGTCGCGTGCCCTACAAGGGCTCGATGGTTTCCATCATTTACCAGATGGCTGGCGGCGTGCGCGCTTCCATGGGCTACTGCGGTTGCAAGACCATCCAGGAGATGGGCGAGAAGGCTGAGTTTGTGGAAATCACCGCGGCCGGTATCCGTGAGTCGCACGTGCACGACGTGCAAATCACCAAGGAAGCGCCGAACTACCGCGCTGACTAATCCCTCAGAAATGCTGACCAGAACTGCAAATTTCTGGTCAGAATGCTAAAGTCTGGTCTGAACCTCTGGTTTGGGCCAGATTTTTTTACTTTCCACGTATGCAATCTGTCGGTATCTACGAAGCCAAAACCCGCTTTTCTGCCTTGATCGAACTGATCGAGGCAGGTGAGGAAGTGCGCATCACGCGCCACGGCAAGGAAGTGGTGCGCATGCTGCCCGTGCGGCGGCGGCCGGTGATTACCGATGAGCAGATTGCCCGTGAGTTAGAGCAAATTCAGGCGCTACAGCAGACAGTGCAAGCGCCATTAGCTACAAATTCCGTAGTGGCGCTGCGCCACGCTGGCCGGAGCCAGGCATGAGCGCTTTTGTGATGGATGCCTCGGTTACCGCCGCCTGGTTGCTGCCCGACCATGCCAGTGCCGACACGCAGCGCCTGTATGCGCGCATTCGCCGCCATGAGGTGGACCCACAGGCGCCCAATGTTTGGCAGTGGGAATGCGGCAATCTGATTGCTTCGGGCGTCAACAACGGCCGCATTCCGCACAGCTCGGTCGAAGGGCTGTGGGGCGTGCTGGAGGCCATTCGCCACCGTGTGGAGCTGCATGAGCTGGCACCGGCCCAGCACAAAGCCGTGCTGGACGTGGCGCTGGACACCGGTTTGCCAGTGTACGACGCCGCTTATTTATGGCTGGCGCAGTCTTTGAAGCTGCCGCTGGCTACATTCGATCCTGCCCAGATCGCTGCGGCGCAAAAGCGTGGAATCACGCTCTTGGCTCCAGCTGATTTTTGAAACGGATATTCCTTCCTCTTGCCTTTGGATCACACCATGCAACATGACAAGATTCTGATTCTTGACTTTGGCTCCCAAGTCACCCAACTGATCGCACGCCGCGTGCGCGAAGCCCATGTGTACTGCGAAGTTCACCCCTGCGACGTGAGTAGCGACTGGGTGCGCGAGTTTGCCGCCGACGGCCGCCTTAAGGGCGTGATCCTGTCGGGCAGCCACGCTTCGGTTTACGAAGTGGACGACCGTGCGCCGGACGCCGTGTTTGAGCTGAACATTCCCGTGCTGGGCATCTGCTACGGCATGCAAACCATGGCCACCCAACTGGGCGGCAAGGTCGAAGGCTCGGACAGCCGCGAATTCGGTTACGCCGAAGTGCGCGCCCACGGCCACACCGAGCTGCTCAAGGGCATCGAAGACTTCGTCACGCCCGAAGGCCACGGCATGCTCAAGGTCTGGATGAGCCACGGCGACAAGGTCACGCAGCTGCCCGAAGGCTTCAAGGTGATGGCATCGACCCCCTCATGCCCCATCGCCGGCATGGCCGACGAAGCGCGCCGCTACTACGCTGTGCAGTTCCACCCTGAAGTCACGCACACCGTGCAGGGCCAGGCCATGCTCAACCGCTTTGTGCTGGACATCTGCGGCACCAAGGCGGACTGGATCATGGGTGACTACATCGAAGAAGCCGTGGCCAAGATCCGCGAGCAAGTCGGTGACGAAGAGGTGATTCTGGGCCTGTCCGGCGGCGTGGATTCGTCCGTCGCTGCGGCGCTGATCCACCGCGCCATTGGCGACCAGCTGACTTGTGTATTCGTCGATCACGGCCTGCTGCGCCTGAACGAAGGCGATGCCGTCATGGAAATGTTTGCAGGCAAGCTGCATGCCAAGGTGATTCGGGTGGATGCCGCTGACCTGTTCCTGGGCAAGCTGGCCGGCGTGAATGAGCCAGAAGCCAAGCGCAAGATCATCGGCGGCCTGTTTGTGGACGTGTTCAAGGCCGAGGCTTCCAAGCTCAAGGCCGCCAACGCAGGTTCCAAGGGCGCCACTTTCCTGGCCCAAGGCACCATCTACCCTGACGTGATCGAGTCCGGCGGTGCCAAGTCCAAGAAGGCCGTGGTCATCAAGAGCCACCACAACGTGGGCGGTTTGCCTGAGCAACTGGGCCTGAAGCTGCTGGAGCCTCTGCGCGACCTGTTCAAGGACGAAGTGCGCGAGCTGGGCGTGGCCCTGGGCCTGCCCCGTGGCATGGTCTACCGCCACCCCTTCCCAGGCCCCGGACTGGGCGTGCGCATTCTGGGTGAAGTGAAAAAGGTATACGCCGACCTGCTGCGCCGCGCGGATGCCATCTTCATCGAAGAGCTGAACAACTGGATTGACGAAGCCACCGGCAAGAGCTGGTACGACCTAACCAGCCAAGCTTTCACCGTGTTCCTGCCCGTCAAGAGCGTGGGCGTGATGGGCGATGGCCGCACCTACGACTACGTCGTAGCCCTGCGTGCTGTGGTCACCAGCGACTTCATGACTGCTGAATGGGCCGAGCTGCCTTACGGCCTGCTCAAGAAGGTGTCCGGCCGCATCATCAACGAAGTGCGCGGCATCAACCGCGTCACTTACGACGTATCGACCAAACCACCAGCAACGATCGAGTGGGAATAATTTAAAGTTTCCAGCAACGTACGGCAACGTTCTGGAAACTGCTGATTCCCTATAAGGAATCGTGGGTTGTTCGTCCAGGGACAACCCACAAAATACAACACTAGCCGCAATTTCGTGCGGTACGCCTGACGGTAAAGCTGTAACATTTCTGAACGTTGCTTTCCCCTACCGACACCTCGTATGACGGTATCAATGAAAGTGAATCGACCGGGTTACGTGGAGGCTCAACTTCCGAGAGGAGTAAGTCATAAACACTGATGCTGCCCCTGTTTTGTGGAGTTTTTAGCTCCCTGCTTACGCGGCCTTTTTGCGCTGTGCTTCGTACCAGCGCTGCTCATATTGGACGGGACTAAAATAGCCCAAGCTTGAATGCAATCTGCGGTAATTGTAGAAGGCTCTCCAGTTCATGATGGCCTGCTTAGCTTGCTCTCGAGTAGCGAATCGCTGCCCATGCACGAAAGCTGCTTTCAATCGCTCCCAGAAGCTTTCAATGGGGCAGTTGCCCCAGCCAATTGCCTTTGCGACTCATGGACGAGCGCATGCCCCATTTTGCTAAAGAAGCTTAGAGGTTATGGCGGCAATATTGGCTGCCCCTGTCGCTATTAAAGCTAGCTTCCGGCTCAGAGCGTCTTCGCCACTAAGCCATCGCAATCGCATCTTTGACCAAGCTGGTTTGCATATGGGACTGCAGACTCTAACCCACCACCCTGCGGCTAAACATATCAATGACAGCGGCCAAGTACAGCCAGCTTTCATCGGTAGCGATATAGGTGGTATCGCCGCACAGAAGCTGGTTGAGTGCCTGAGACGTAAAACGCCGCTACACCAAGTCAGCAGCCACAGGTAAGCTGTGCTTAGTATCTGTAGTCACGACGAACTTGCGCTTCGTTTTAGCTTGTATTCCACGCGTGGCCATAAGCCTGCGTACTCGTTATTTGCCAATGCGCAGCCCCTTGGTTTGCAGCTCTTTGTATATCCGTGGTCAACCGTACTCACTTTTAACCTCAGCATGGGTGGCACGAATGTGGGCCAGCGCTAATCCATCACACCAATGGCTTGGTATCTCACCATGGCTATGCCTCCAGCGGAAGTAACCGCTGCTGCTGACCTGCAGTACGTGGCAAGAAACAGTAATCGGATAGACGCTCTTCATTTGCTCAATCCAAGCATACCTCGCAATACGTCCCGCGCGAAGTACGCAGCCGCTTTCAGCGGTAAGTTTTGGTGTGGGCGGAACCTATTGCGCTTTGTGAGTAACGAAGCTTCAGATAACTTGACGTCCACTGTGTTTAGCTGGTATAGCTTTCAAAAGTGGAGCTACAAGCCTTTATCAACAAACACTTTCAATATTAAACAAGCCAAAACCCCGAAAAAGCAATGACATATAGCTTTTAAAAAGTGAGCAATTTGACTCATGTCGCCCTCAAAGCCCCTAGGGTGTGTTCACGTTAATAGTTGACTACGTATGCAGGCGCTGACAATCCAG
>JADMKK010000002.1 GCA_015478895.1 Comamonas sp.
TGATCACGACGGCGCCCAGTGTGGTGTACCAAGTGCTCAAGGCCGACGGTGAACTGATCGATGTGGAAAATCCTTCCAAGATGCCCGAGATCGGCCATATCGAAGAGATTCGTGAGCCTATCGTGACCGTGCACCTGTACATGCCGCAGGAATATGTGGGCCCGGTGATGACGCTGGCCAACCAAAAGCGTGGCGTGCAGATGAATATGGCTTACCACGGTCGCCAGGTCATGTTGACGTACGAGATGCCCCTGGGTGAAATCGTGCTGGACTTCTTTGACAAACTCAAATCGGTCTCGCGCGGTTATGCGTCGATGGACTATGAGTTTCTGGAGTACCGCGCCTCTGACGTGGTCAAGGTCGATATTTTGCTCAACGGCGAAAAGGTCGATGCGCTGTCCATCATCGTGCACCGTTCGCAGTCGCAATACCGTGGCCGTGCTGTGGTGGCCAAGATGCGCGAGATCATCAGCCGTCAAATGTTCGATGTGGCGATTCAAGCGGCCATTGGCGGCAACATCATTGCGCGTGAGACCGTCAAGGCCATGCGCAAGAACGTGCTGGCCAAGTGTTATGGCGGTGACGTGAGCCGCAAGCGCAAGCTGCTGGAAAAGCAAAAAGCGGGTAAGAAGCGCATGAAGCAAATTGGCTCGGTGGAAGTCCCACAAGAAGCGTTCTTGGCTATTTTGCAAGTCGAAGACTAATAACGAAGGTGCCCATGCAAGCCATGCAATGGATTACTGCGGTCATCTTGGCCGCCTTTGTGGGTTACATCGGAGCCTGGTACACAGGCGCCATTGAAGGCAACTTTGCCTTGTTGATGTTCCTGGCTACTTTCGTCACGGGTCTGTACTGGCTGGCAGAGCGCTTTTACTTCTGGCCACAGCGCAAAAAGGAAGCGGAGCGCCTGAATGCTGAAGCTGCTGCCCGCCGGGAGCAGCTGGAGCGCCAAGGTCTGCGCCATGACATGGTTGAAACCAAAGAAGGTGAAACCCGCATCCTGCGCCAGCCTTGGTGGCTGGATTGGACGGCAGGTTTGTTCCCCGTGCTGTTCGTGGTTTTTGTACTGCGCTCTTTCCTGTTTGAGCCTTTCAAGATTCCCTCAGGCTCAATGATTCCTACGCTGATGGTGGGTGACTTGATCCTCGTGAACAAGTTCACCTATGGCGTGCGTTTGCCGGTGCTCAATACCAAGGTCACCGAAGGCAATGCGCCCCAGCGTGGTGATGTGATGGTGTTCCGTTACCCGCCGCAGCCTACGCTGGACTACATCAAGCGCGTCGTCGGCGTGCCCGGTGATACGGTGGCGTATTTGAACAAGCGCTTGACCATCAACGGCCAGGAAGTCCCGACCAATCAGTTGCCGGACTTCTTTGACACCGATGCCATGCGCTATTTTTCTCAGCTCGAGGAACAGCTGGGAGAAAAGTCCCACAAGCTGCTCAATACCAAGGGCATGCCAGCCTTTGTGCAGGGCGCTTCTGAATTCCCGTTTCGCGAGAACTGTACCTACAGCGTGGAGGGGGTGACTTGCAAAGTGCCTGAGGGGCACTACTTCACCATGGGTGATAACCGCGACAACTCGCTGGACTCTCGCTACTGGGGCTTTGTTCCAGAGGCAAATATTGTTGGAAAGGCCTTTTTCGTTTGGATGAATTTCGGTAATCTCAAACGGATTGGCAGTTTCAATTGATCGCCTGACTGGCGAATCCAATCTAACAGTGGCCGCTTTTGCGGCCATTTTGATATTTATAGAGAGAGGGAGTGCAAGCTATGCGTTGTGCATCACGTCACAGTCAAAAGGGCCTGTCCTTTATTGGTTTGGTGTTGATTGGTGTCCTGGCCGTCTCGGTCTTTGGGATTGGCGGACAATCGCTTCCTATCCTGCTGGAAAATCAGGCCGTCATCAAAGCTGCAAAAAAGGCAGCCAATGAAGGCGGAAACGTCGCTCAAGTGCGCGAAAATTTTGATCGTGCCGCTCAAATTGACAACATACGCTCTGTGTCCGGGGCCGATCTGGATATCACCAAATCAGGTGACCAGGTGGTGGTTAGCTATGAGTACGAGCGTCAAATCCCGTTGGTAGGCCCGGCCTACCTTGTTTACCGTTTTAAAGATCAGACCCAATAGGTGCCTATCACCCTTCAAGAGCTGCAGACTACGTTGCAGCATGCTTTTCAAAAACCTGCCTTGTTGCAGCGCGCGCTGACGCACCGCAGCTTCTCCGCAGACAACAACGAGCGCCTGGAATTTTTAGGTGACTCGGTGCTTAGTTTGGCCATCTCCAGCCTGCTGTACGAACGCCTGAAAGAGTTGCCGGAAGGTGATCTCTCGCGCGTGCGCTCCAATTTGGTCAAAGAAGGTACGCTCCACCAAATCGCGGTCAAGCTGCAATTGCCTGATTTGCTGAGGTTGGGTGAGGGCGAAGCCAAATCTGGTGGCAAAAACCGTCCTTCTATCCTGGCCGATGCGGTCGAGGCCATTTTGGGTGCGGTGTACCTGGATGCCGGCTTTGCCGCTGGCGAAAAACTGGTGCATCGCCTTTTTGAAGGCGTAGACATCAACCCTCAAATGCGCGCAGCGGAAAAAGATCCCAAAACTGCGCTGCAAGAATGGCTGCAAGGCCGGCGCATGAACGTGCCGCAATACACCGTAGCCAGCATTGCAGGTGCTGCCCACAAGCAGACCTTTGATGTGGAATGCATCATCCCCGAATTGCGCCTGGGCGCGCGTGGCCAAGGGGCCTCGCGACGTACAGGTGAGCAGGCTGCAGCGGCAGCCATGCTTGAAATTTTGAAAGCGAAACACCCATGAACGATGCTGCGAAAAAAGTAGCTAGCACCGCAAGCACCGCAAGCGCCAAGGGCGCTAAAGGCCAAAAAGACGTCAAGGCGTTGCCCGATGTCACGCCGGCAGGCCAAAGCATGGCCGAGCTGGATGCCATGCTGGCCGCCGCCAAGCCCGGCGCCACGCCTTCGCTGATCGCACGTGCCGATGAGATTGAAGCCGAAAAAGCCGCAGAAGCTGCGATTCCCGTGCGCGTGTATGCCCCTGAAGAGCAGCGTTGCGGCTTGATCGCGATTGTGGGCAAGCCCAACGTGGGCAAGTCCACATTGATGAATGCGCTGGTGGGGCAAAAAATCTCCATCACCTCGCGCAAATCGCAAACCACACGCCATCGCATCACCGGCATTCGCACCAAGGAAGAGACACAGTTCATCTTTGTGGATACGCCCGGTTTCCAGACCAAGCACTCCACCGCACTGAACAAGTCGCTCAACAAGACCGTGATGGGCGCCATCACTGATGTCGATTTGATCTTGTTCGTGGTGGAAGCGGGCAGCTTCACCTTGGCCGATGCCAAGGTGCTGAGCCTGTTCAAGCCCGGCATTCCGACATTGCTGATTGCTAACAAGCTGGACGAGGTAGGCCGCCGCCACGAGATCGCGCCTTGGCTGCAAAGCATGCAGCAGCGCCATCCGTTTGAAGAGTTTGTGCCCATGTCGGCCAAAAAGCGCGATGACGTCCAGCGCCTGTTTGGCATCTGTGCCAAGTACCTGCCTGAGCAGCCTTGGTTCTATAAAGAAGACGAGCTGACCGACCGCAGCGAAAATTTCATGGCCGCTGAAATCGTGCGTGAAAAGCTGTTCCGCTTTACTGGCGATGAGCTGCCCTACACCTCCACCGTGGTGATCGACAAGTTCGAAGAAGAGCCCAGCAAGCAGCACAAGCGCTTTATGCGTGTGGCATCCACCATCATTGTTGAGCGCGATGGCCACAAAGCCATGGTGATTGGCCAAGGCGGTGAGCGCTTAAAGCGCATCTCCACCGAAGCGCGCCAAGAGATGGAAAAGCTGTTTGACGCCAAGGTGTTCCTGGAAGTCTGGGTGAAGGTGCGCTCGGGCTGGGCGGATGATGAGACGCGCGTCAAGTCCTTCGGCTACGAATGATGCGGGGGGGTGATAGGGATTCGGTCCCCGATACTTTGTCGCCCCCGCTTGCCGTGGCGCTGCCACTGTCTGCGCAGGGGCTTCGCGTCTCGGCCGCTTCGCTGAACCGACTCCCCATCACCGGCTGCACTACAGCTTCCCAAGGCCTCTCTGAGGCCTTTTTGTCTTTTTAAGCACCTATGGCCGCCAAGCGCGTGGGCGAAGAGCCCTCCTTTATCTTGCACCGGTATGACTGGAGCGAATCCAGTTTGATTCTGGAGGTCTTCACGCGCCACCGCGGCCGTGTGGCGCTGGTGGCCAAGGGGGCGAAAAAGCACACCTCCAACTTTCGGCCGGTGCTGCTGGCGCTGCAGCCGCTCAAAGTCAGCTACACCTTGTCGGGCGATGGTAATGCGGACATTCATGTGCTCAAAGGCGCTGAATGGGCGGGCGGGCACATCATGCCGATGGGCAACAACTTGCTCACCGGCATGTACCTCAATGAGCTGCTGATGCGCCTGCTGGCGCGCGATGACCCGTATGCGTATCTGTTCGATGTCTACGGCACAGTGGTGAAGTTGCTGGCCACGCAGCCTGAAGAAGTGATTGAGCCGGTGCTGCGCGCCTTTGAGCTGATCTTGCTGCGCGAGCTGGGCTTGCTACCCACTTTGAAGCAGGAGACCGTGACCCTGCAAGGGTTAGAGCCCGAAAAGGCTTATGTTTTGGTGGCTGAGACGGGGCTGCGCCCGGCCTTGGAGGGTGAGCGTGCCTACCTCAGTGGTGCGCAGTGGCTGAGCGTGCAGCACGCTTTGGAGCAGGGCGAGGGTGCCTATCCGGCGCTGGTGCGTGCCTGTGCAGCGGTGGCCTCGTCGTTGAAGTCGCAACTGCGCCATTTGCTGCAATACCATTGCGGCAGCCCCATGCTGCGCACGCGGCAATTGATGATGGATTTGCAAACCTTATGACCGCCAACCCCACTTCTCCCCGCACGGCCCTGTCCGTGAATGTCAACAAAGTCGCCTTGCTGCGCAATACGAGGCATCTGGGCATTCCCTCGGTCACGCGCGCCGCGCAGCTGTGCCTGCAGGCTGGCGCGCAGGGCATCACCATCCACCCGCGGCCCGATGAGCGCCACATTCGCGGCGCTGATGTGGTTGAACTGGCCGCGCTGATGCAAGCCTGGCCCCAGGCCGAGTTCAATATTGAAGGCAACCCCACACAGAACCTGATGGACTTCATCCGCAACGTGCGGCCGCACCAGGCCACCTTTGTGCCCGACAGTGAAGACCAGTTCACCAGCGATCACGGCTGGAGCTTTCCGCAAGATGCGCAGCGGCTGCAGCCACTGATTGCACAGTGCAAGGCGCTGGGCGTGCGGGTGAGCTTGTTCATGGATCCGATGCCTGAGCAGATGGCCGCGGCCAAGGCGGCAGGCGCTGATCGCGTAGAGCTGTACACCGAACCGTTTGCCGCCGCTTGGGGCACGAAAGAGCAAGACCAGCAACTGGCGCGTTACGCCCAGGCGGCACAGGCGGCGCTGGATGTGGGCTTGCAAGTGAACGCCGGCCATGACCTCAATCGTGACAATTTGGCCGCTTTCGTCGCCGCCGTTCCTGGTCTGGCAGAAGTCTCTATTGGCCACGCGCTGATTGCTGACGCGCTGGAGCTGGGCTACGCCGCTACGGTGCAGGCTTACCAAGCGTGCATTGACCAAGGCATGGCGCAGCGCCCCTTCAGCAACATTGCTGGTTGAGTTTGAATATTTAATAAGTGAGCTACTATCCCTTGTGGAATAAGGGCTAGAGGCCATTTTGGGTCTACATCATGATTTACGGCATTGGCACCGATATTTGTGACATTCGCCGCATTCGCGCCAGCGTGGAGCGCCACGGCGATCGATTTGCCGAAAAAGTGCTCACCGAGCAAGAACTCCAGGTCTGGCGCGCCCGCAGTGCACGCTGGCCGGAGCGTGGCATCAAGTATCTGGCCACGCGCTTTTCGGCCAAAGAGGCCTTCAGCAAGGCCGTGGGCATGGGCATGACCATGCCCATGACGTGGCGCAATTGCGAGATTGCCAACCTGCCCAGCGGCCAGCCCACCATCGTCCTGCATGGCGCGATGAAAGACTGGTTTGAGGCAAAAGGGCTCAGCGTACACATCACCATGACCGATGAAAGCGAGTACGCCGCCAGCTTTTGCGTGGTGGAGCACCGGCAAGCCTGAGCACGGCCCGGGGCGTGCGGTGCGTACTCTAAAGACGCCCCTTTAGGCGCGCTGTGGCACTGCTTGGGCCCGTTATCGCGGTCATACTTGGGGTTTTGTAGCTTTGCAGGTGCGCAAGTGCCACCTGCGAGAAAGTCGAGCGCACCATGACCGCACTTCACGCCCCTTTGATCATTGACATCGCAGGTAAAGCCTTGACCGATGTGGATCGCTCCCGCCTTGCCCATCCTTTGGTGGGCGGCATTATCTTGTTTGGCCGCAACTGGGAAAACCGCGACCAGCTGGTGCAGCTGTGTGCGGAAATCAAAGCCGTCAAACATGACCTGCTGATTTGCGTTGATCACGAAGGCGGCCGTGTACAGCGCTTTAAGACCGATGGCTTTACCCACCTTCCGTCCATGCGCACCTTCGGCGATATGTGGATGGATGACGGTAAAGGCAAAAAACGTCGCAAAGGCCGTGGCGCGATGGCGGCGATGAATGCGGCCACGGCCGCAGGCTATGTACTGGGCAGCGAGCTGCGCGCCTGCGGCGTGGACTTCAGCTTCACACCCGTGCTGGACTTGGACTATGGCGAAAGCTCGGTGATTGGCGACCGCAGCTTTCACCGTGACCCGCGCGTGGTAGCCATGCTGGCAAAAAGCTTGATGCACGGCCTGCTGCAAGCGGGCATGGGCAACTGCGGCAAGCACTTTCCGGGGCACGGTCATGTCAAGGCCGATTCGCACGTCGATATGCCGGTGGACAAGCGCAAGCTGAAAAAAATTCTGTCGGAAGATGCTGCGCCTTACCCGTGGCTCTCCAGCGTGCTGACGGCGGTGATGCCTGCGCACGTCATCTACCCCAAGGTGGATGGGTCGCCTGCGGGTTTCTCCAAAGTCTGGCTGCAGGACATTTTGCGCGGCGAGTTGCGCTACGACGGCGCGATCTTCAGCGATGACTTGAGCATGGAAGCAGCGCGCAGGATTGACGGTGAAGTCATCAGCTACACCGAAGCGGCGATTCGCGCCCTCAATGCCGGTTGCGACATGGTGCTGCTGTGCAACCAGAGCCTGGGCTTGGGTGAGCATGTGGATGAGCTGCTGGAAGGCATGGCCGCTGCCATGCGTGCCCAGCAGTGGGTGCCGGATGTGGACTCTGAATCACGCCGCGTATCGCTGCTGCCCGAAACCGTGCCTCAGCCTTGGGATGCGTTGATGCTGCAACCCGCTTACCAAGATGCACTGGGTTTGCTGAACTAAATGACGAAATGAGCGATGCGATGAAAGTAGGCGTATTAACAGGTGGTGGCGATTGCCCCGGTTTGAATGCGGTGATCCGCGCCGTGACCAAGTCGCTCATCAGCCAGGGCGGCTGTGAAGTGATTGGCATTGAAGACGGCTTTGAAGGCCTGATGGGTGAAGCGGCGCGCGTCAAACCTTTAGGCTGGGATGAGGTTTCCGGCATTTTGCACATTGGCGGCACCATTTTGGGCACCAGCAACAGCGCCAACCCATTGAAGAATGAGGCCACGCTGGCGCAAGTGCGGCGCAATGTACAGTGCCTGGGTCTGAATGTGGTGGTGTCCATTGGTGGCGATGGCACACAAAGTTTGGCTTATGGCTTGGCCAACGCAGTGGGTATGCAATGCGTGGGCGTGCCCAAAACCATCGACAACGACATTGCCAATTGCGAGCGCAGCTTTGGTTTTGATACCGCAGTCGCCACCGCCACTGATGCGCTGCGCCGCATTGAAAGCACGGCCAACAGCCACCACCGCGTGATGATTGTGGAAACCATGGGCCGCAATGCGGGCTGGCTGGCACTGGAGGCCGGCGTTGCAGGCGCTGCCGATGTGATCTTGCTGCCTGAAATTGATTACCAGCTGCAGGCCATCATCGACGTCTGCAAGGCACGCGAACAGCGCCAGCGCTACACCATCATCTGCATTGGCGAAGGTGCCAAGGAAAGCGGGCAGAGCCTGACCGTGCGCGAAACCATCGCCCACAGCCCTGATCCTGTGCGCCTTGGCGGTGTGGGCCACGTATTGCGCGAGCGCCTGCAGCCCCACCTGAAAAGCGAAGTACGCACCACGGTGTTAGGCCACGTACAGCGCGGCGGAGACCCGACACCGTTTGACCGTGTACTGGCCACGCAGTTTGGCCACCATGCTGCGCAACTGGTGCTGGCTGGGCAGTTTGGCCGCATGGTGACGCTGCAAAACGGCGCCATTGGCAGCGTAGCAATTGCTACGGTTGCCAACACCCAGCGCAAGATTGCGCTCGATCACCCACTGCTGACCATGGCGCGCGATATTGGCATTTGTCTGGGGGACTGAATGACCGCGCATGCAGCGCTGATGGACATGCAGGGTCGGTCAGATGTTTTTGTGCAACACCTTAAAACGTAGCGGTTTGCCTTGGATATTTCTTGCTTTCATTGCATCTTGTGCGTGAAAGTGAATCAGTTCAAAGGTATGCTGCTATCTTTTGTGATTTGTCTAACTGCCAGAAAGGCTCTGAAAAATGTAAGTGCCTACTTTTTCAGTGTGCCTCAATGTAAAAGATTGTTGTTGATTGTTGCAAGTCTAGGGTAATCCCTGTCTAATTTCCCGCAATTGAATCATCTATCCATGCCGTCAGTGCGTTTGCGCTGGGCGGCATTTTTCATTGGGGTTGCAATGCAGTTCAAAAATTTGTCGGTGGCCAAAAAGATTTGGCTCCTGATGCTCGTGGTCATGGGTGCCATGTTGGCGACGGGTCTTTCAATGACCGGCTACATGAATCAGTTGGAGGCCAAGTTGCGCGCCGACATTCAGGATATGGATGAACGCATTCGTGTGGTGGTGGAGCTGCGCGGCACCATTGAGACGGCCGCAAGCTTTTTGATCGCCAGCAATATGGCGCAGGATGCGGACTCCATGGCTTTCTTTCAGAGCAAGTTCAAGGAAACCAGTGCCAGAACCGAGTCGCTGATCCAAGACACCGGCAGCCGCCTGGTCACGCCCGAAGGCAAGGCCTTGTTTGAGCGCATTCAGCAAAAGCGCGCAGATCTCAACGTGGTAGCTGAAAAGATCAGCACAGAACGCCGCAACGATGGGGACGTGGTCGCCATGGTCAGGGCCGAGTTGCTGCCCGCCGTGCAAGGTTTCATGGATGACATGAATACTCTGGTGGGGCTGCAGGAAAAGCTGCTAAGTAACGCCATGGTGCAAAGCGAGAATTCCCGTTCCAGCGCCATGATGCTGGGTGGACTGGTACTGGCTTTGGTGGTGATCGCAGGCTTGCTGCTGTCAGCGTGGCTGATTCGCCAGATGACCTTGCCACTGGTGCAGGCCGTGGAGCTGGCAAACAGCATTGCCAGCGGCGACTTGACACGCGATGTACACGATGATCGCAAGGACGAACTGGGCCATCTGCTGCGCAGCCTGAACACCATGGCGCAAAAATTGCGCTCTGTGGTGGGTGAGGTGCGCAATGGTGTGGATTCCGTCTCGTCGGCGGCCTCGCAGATCGCCACAGGCAACCAGGATCTGTCGGCCCGTACCGAACAGACGGCGGCCAATCTGGAAGAAACCGCAGCGTCGATCGAAGAGCTGACCGCCACGGTCACCCAGTCGGCCGATACTGCGCGCCAGGCCAATCAGCTGGCAGCCACCGCAGTTCAGGCGGCAGAGCGCGGCGGTGAAGTGGTCAGCCAGGTGGTGATGAGCATGGACCAGATCAACACCTCCAGCCGCAAGATCAGCGACATCATTGGCGTGATTGATGGCATTGCCTTCCAGACCAACATCTTGGCGCTGAACGCCGCTGTGGAAGCCGCGCGTGCCGGTGAGCAAGGCCGTGGTTTTGCCGTGGTGGCCGGGGAAGTGCGCAGCCTGGCTGGCCGCAGTGCGGAAGCGGCCAAGGAGATCAAAGCCCTCATCAGTACCAGCGTAAGCAACGTCGATCTGGGTGCCGAGCAAGTGGCGCAGGCCGGAGAAAGCATGCAGGAAATTGTGGCCAGCGTGCGCCGCGTGACGGATTTGATTGGCGAAATCACGGCGTCTGCCAACGAGCAGCGCGACGGCATTGCGCAGGTCAATCAGGCCGTGAGCAATCTGGACCAGATGACGCAGCAAAACGCAGCGCTGGTGGAAGAGTCCAGCGCCGCAGCGACTTCCATGAACGAGCAAGCTCAGCGCCTGGCGCAGGTGGTGGCCGTGTTCAATGTGGGCCATATGGCGACAGCCGCAGCCCCTGCGCTGCAGGCACAGCCCAGCATGGCCAGCGTCAAGGCCGCACCTGTGCGCTCAGCCATCAAGCCCCGTGTGGCCAGCAGCACCGCCAACTCCAGCAAGCCTGTTACTGACAAGGCGGCACCCAAGCTGTTGCGCCCCGCACCAGCCAGCAGCCCTGCAGCGAAAAGCGCCAACTCCAGCGACGATGACTGGGAAACCTTTTAAACCATAGTGTGTGAACCAAGGAGCCTGTGTGGCTCCTTTTTTTATAAGCAAAATAGGCCTCTAGCCCATTGTTGATAAGGGCTTGAAGCTATTGAAAAAGGATTACGCCATGGATCGACATGAAGAAGCCGTGCTGCAGCTGCTCACCGCCAACGGTGACACTTTTATCGCCCCGCGCTATGAAGTGGCCGATGGCTGGATGTGCCCCAGCCTGGTGGCGCTGCGCCCCGCCAAAAAACAGGTGTGGGTGGTGGAAGTGTCGGCTTCGGGCTATCCCTTGAGCCTGGTAGATCGCATCAACCAGCGCATCGAAAAATGGTATGCGCCGCTGCTGGAGCAACTGCAGCGCCTGCAAGTGACGCACAGCGACTGGAGTATTGGTCTGCTGGTGGTGGTGCGGGATGACCAGATCGACTGGCTGCGCGCGCGCATCCAGGACATGGCTGGCGTGCAGGTGCTGAGTCTGGAAACCGCCAGCAGCCCATGGGCTTGGGACGGTGTGGTGTGGACGGAAGACATGGACTTTGCCGCAGGCCACATTCCGCGCAAGGACGGCGCGCAACCGGCCAGCACCGTGCCTACTACGCATTAACACGTTGCCTCGCCCCAACGGGCAGCCCCTATGATCGGCGCAGTTTGTGCAACCACGGGCTGCCACGCCCAACACAGGGACTCGAAATGACAACGCTGGGTACGCCTTTATCTGCCAACGCCACCAAGGTCATGCTGCTGGGCAGCGGTGAACTGGGCAAGGAAGTCTTGATTGCGCTGCAGCGCCTGGGTGTAGAGACGATGGCTGTAGACCGCTACGAGAACGCCCCCGGCCAGCAGGTGGCGCACCATGCACGCACCATCACCATGAGTGACCCCGCGCAGCTCAAGGCCCTGATTGAAGCGGAAAAGCCAGACCTGGTCGTCCCCGAGATTGAAGCGATTGCCACGCCCATGCTCGAAGCGCTGGAGGCGGCAGGCGTGGTGACCGTCATTCCCACCGCACGCGCCGCGCGCCTGACGATGGACCGCGAAGGCATCCGCCGCCTCGCTGCCGAAACGCTGGGCCTGCCCACCAGCCCGTACCGTTTCTGTGATTCGCTGGAACAATTGCAGGCTGCCATTGACGGCAGCGATGGCCAGCCTGCGATTGGCTACCCCTGTGTGGTCAAGCCGGTGATGAGCAGCTCCGGCAAAGGCCAGAGCAAGATCGACCGCGCGGCCGATGTGCCCCAGTCCTGGGACTACGCCATGGCCGGTGGCCGCGTAGCCAAGGGGCGTGTGATTGTCGAAGGCTTTATCGACTTTGACTACGAAATCACTCAGCTGACGGTGCGCGCCAAAGGTGCAGACGGCCAGATTGCCACGCATTTCTGCGACCCTATCGGCCACATTCAACAAGCCGGTGACTATGTGGAAAGCTGGCAGCCGCACCCCATGCACCCTGCAGCGCAGCACAAGGCGCGGGCCATCTCCAAGGCTGTGACCGATGATCTGGGCGGCCTGGGCCTGTTTGGCGTGGAGTTGTTTGTCAAGGGCGAGCAGGTGTGGTTCAGCGAAGTCTCGCCGCGCCCGCACGATACCGGTCTGGTCACGCTCAGCACGCAGTGGCAAAGTGAATTTGAGTTGCACGCCCGCGCAATTTTGGGCTTGCCTGTGGATGCCAGCCTGCGCAACCCTGGTGCCAGCGCCGTGATCTATGGTGGTCAAGATGCTGAAGGTTTGGTATTTGATGGCGTGGACGAGGCGCTGGCCATTCCCGGCACCGATCTGCGCCTGTTTGGCAAGCCCGAAAGCTTTGTCACACGCCGCATGGGCGTGGCGCTGGCGCGTGCTGCGGACGTAGACACTGCGCGTGCCAATGCCAAACTGGCAGCCAGTCGGGTGGTGCCCCGTCAACCTTGCAAATTAAAAATAGAGCACCATGCCCTTGCTGCATAAGGGGGAAGTGCCAAAAAGGCCTTATAAATAAAAAGCCGCTGCCTTGGGAAAGGTAGCGGCTTTTTGCTGGCAAGGGTGATAGCAGCAGGCTTAAGGAAAGCTGGGCGCTTTCGGTGCCGGGGCAGGCTCTGACGCGGCGGTCACGTACCGGATACCCGGCTCAGGCTCTGGGTGCAGCTTTTCGTGGGGCACAGGCGTGCCAGCGCGCCAGCGGCGCACCACGCGCTGGAAGATCAGCGAGTTGGGGATTTGAATCAGGGTGCCGGGTAAGGGAACCGAGACATCTTCCAGGGTGGTGTAGAGCAGGTTGATATCCACCACGCGGCCCAGCGCGCCAGGTTTTTCTGCGGTGTCCAGCAGTTCAATGTGATCGCCCACGCGAAAGGGCCCCACGGTCAGAATCAGGAAGGCGCAAAACAGGTTGGACAGCACACTCCACGCGGCAAAGAAGGCGACGGCACCCACCGTGGCAAAACCAGTAAACGCTGACCACAGCACGCTGGCCGAAACGCCCAGCCGCTCCAGAATAAGAAGCACTGCGCCAGCAATGATCAACCACCGCACGACGGAATTGATCGGCATGAGCAACTCATGCGGAAAACCATAGTGCGCGCTGGCGCGCTTGATTACGCGCTTGAACAAGCGGTGCAGCACCCAGGCCACCACCAGGATCAGCAAAATTTGCAGCACAGGAATGGTCACTTCCAGCCAATCCTGCATCCATGTGGGCAAGCGGGTGCGCAAGCCCGCAAAACGGTCAATCAAAGTCACAAGCAATCCATCTATCCAGAGGTTCAAAAGCAAAGGGCACCCAGTGGTGCCCCGACGCGGTACAGCCTAGCGGCCCGTTAACGCGCACGCAATTGCTCTATGGTATCCATCTGCATCGCAAAGCTGAAAAACCGGTTTTTCCTTGGGCTTTAGCGGTGTACAGCGCCTGGTCTGCACGCATGAGCAAACTTTCTTCGTCCGTGGCCGCATCCGGAATGCAGGTGGTGGTGAGGGGTGGATTGATCTCCACCATCTGAAGTAATCAAACGCATAAAAAAAGTGTACAGAGCCAAAGCTGGGTACACCTTGCGTCTTATGCAGACCTGGCGTCAGATTTGTTCGCGTCGCAATGCAGGGAACAAGATCACGTCGCGGATGCTGGCGCTGTCGGTCAACAGCATCAGCAGGCGGTCAATGCCGATACCGCAGCCGCCTGTGGGGGGCATGCCGTATTCCAGCGCGCGCACAAAGTCGTGGTCGAAGTACATGGCTTCATCATCGCCATCGTCCTTGGCTTCCACCTGCGCGTTAAAGCGTGCAGCCTGGTCTTCGGCGTCGTTCAGCTCGGAGAAACCGTTGCCGAATTCGCGGCCGGTGATGTACAGCTCAAAACGTTCAGTGACTTCAGGGCGCTCGTCGTTGGCGCGGGCCAGTGGCGAGATTTCGGTGGGGTGCTCCATGATGAAGGTGGGGTTCCACAGCTTCTCTTCCACCAGCTCTTCAAAGTAGAAGACTTGCAGGCTGGCCAGCGAGCGGGTGGACAGCTTGTCCTTGTCTTCGTTCATGCCCAGCTTTTTCAGCGCGTTGATCAACCAGTCGCGGTTGTTCACGTTCTCGCCCGCTTCGGTGTGCTTGACGATGGCCTCTGGAATGGTCAGGCGCTCGAACGGCTTGGCCAGGTCCACCGGCTTGCCGCCGTAAGTGCACTCCAGCGTACCCACAGCCTTCATGGCGGCGTCGCGGATCAGCTGCTCGGTGTAGTTCATCAGGTCCTGGTAATCCCAGTACGTGGCGTAGAACTCCATCATGGTGAACTCGGGGTTGTGACGCACCGAGATACCTTCATTGCGGAAGTTGCGGTTGATCTCAAATACGCGTTCAAAGCCGCCAACGATCAGGCGCTTCAAGTACAGCTCAGGCGCAATGCGCAGGTACATTTCCTGGTCGAGCGCGTTGTGGTGCGTAACGAATGGCTTGGCGTTCGCACCACCGGGGATGGGGTGCAGCATGGGCGTTTCGACTTCCAGAAAGCCGTGCTGCACCATGAAGTCACGAATGCCGGCGACCGCTTTGCTGCGCGCCACAAAGCGTGTGCGTGCGTCTTCGTTCATCATCAGGTCGACGTAGCGCTGGCGAATCTTCTGCTCAGGGTCTGCCATGCCGTGGAACTTGTCAGGCATGGGGCGCAGGCTCTTGGTAAGCATGCGGATCTTGGTGGCCTTGATCGACAGCTCGCCGGTCTTGGTCTTCATCAGCACGCCTTCAACGCCAATGATGTCGCCCAGGTCCCACTTCTTGAAGTCTGCGTAGACTTCTTCACCGACGGCATCGCGCGTCACATAAGCCTGAATGCGGCCGGTGGCGTCTTGCACGGTGGCAAAGCTGGCCTTGCCCATGACGCGCTTGAGCATCATGCGGCCCGCCACCGAAACGCTCACGCCTTCGGCTTCCAGTGCTTCCGCTTCTTTTTCGCCGTGGGCTTGCACCAAAGGCAGCGCGCGGTCAGCAGGCTTGAAGTCGTTGGGGAAAGCAACGCCGCCGCTGGCCTTGGAAGACTCGCGCAAGGCTTTGAGTTTTTCGCGGCGCTCAGCGATCAGTTTGTTTTCGTCTTGCGGAGCTGCTTGTTCGGCAGCAGGGGTGTTTTGTGGTTCAGACATGGGTGAGCGCAGCGCAAAGGCTGGTGTGACAAGCCAAAAACCAGAGATTTTAGTTTTTTTGCGCCTGATTGGCATGGGGGCCGCGCAATCACAGTCAAGCGCGCTGGCAAGTGCAGGGCAGCAGCATTTTTGCTCTTGAAAAAGAAGCTATAAGCCCTTGTATTTAAAAGAAATCAATAGCTTTTGTAGCTGAAGCCTTTTATTTGCCAAGGCAAGCTGCTATTTTTTTAGAAGTTTGGGTTCAAGGCACCATGCCGGCGCTGCGGAACCTTGCGCATTACCTGCCGCAGCGCCGTGGTGGTGTGGCGCAGATCGTCTGGAGTGGGTACGGTTTTATTGGGGGTAAGCAGCGTGGCATCGGCCACCCACAAGCCGAACTTCATTTTTTGTACATTGCTGATCTGAAAGCGATCAATGCTGGCGCTCCTGTCTTCTGACAGCAGCGCACCATGTTCAGATACCGTACTTCAAAGACACGCAGTGTCAGGTGCCCGCCGGGAAAAAGTACTGTGTGCAATGGAAAGAGCGGCAGAGAATGCGGGGTGATGGAGCTGTTCATGAGAATGGCGCTTTACGCTGGCTATGATGATCCGCAGTCGCACTGACCAGGGCGTCGGCTGATGCCGCGGCCCAGTGCATGGTTCGAAGCCCTCTTTCGCAACCTCTTGTTTTTCACAACGAGCTTCCATGATTCAACAAATTCTTCAATTTCTGCTGGAGGTCATCAGTGGCCTGGTCGCTGGTGCATGTTTGCTGCGCATGTACATGCAGGCGCAGCGCATTCCCTTCAACAACCCCGTGGGGCAACTGGTGTTTGCGCTGTCGAACTGGCTGGTGCTGCCGCTGCGCAAGTTCTTGCCTGCGAAAGGCAAATACGACTGGGCCAGCCTGGCCGGCGCGCTGCTGGTGATGGTGGTGCAATATCTGCTGCTGTGGCTGTTGATTGGCGGTCGTGGATCGGCAGCGCTGGTGCCTGTGCTGGCCATTTTTGGCGTGCTGCGCATGGTGCTGACGGGCTTGATTGGCATCTTGATCGTCTACGCCATCCTGTCGTGGGTGCAACCACAGTCGCCGATTGCCAGCATTTTGTACCGCCTCAGCGAGCCGCTGCTGCGGCCGCTGCGCAAAGTCATTCCGCTGATTGGCGGGGTTGATCTGTCTGCCTTGGCCGCCATCATCGTGATACAGATTTTGCTGATGGTGCTGGCCAGCGTGCAGTTCAACGTATTAGCGGGAGTTGCTGCTCTCTGATGCGGCCAATGCAGTATTAAAAAAGGCTCCAGATTGGAGCCTTTTTGTTGGGGGCATTGAAAGTTTCCCCTGCCATGTGCAGCTTAGTCTTGCACGACAGCATCTGCCGGCAAGCGCTGCAACATGGCCAGGCTGCTGGCCACGGTGTCGCGCAACTCGCGGCGGTCCACGATCATGTCGACCGCGCCCTTGTCTTTGAGGAACTCGGAGCGCTGGAAGCCTTCGGGCAGCTTGACGCGCACGGTGGTTTCAATCACGCGCGGGCCTGCAAAGCCGATCAGGGCTTTAGGCTCGGCCATCACGATGTCACCGACAAAGGCAAAACCGGCTGATACGCCGCCCATGGTGGGGTCGGTCAGTACCGAGATGTAAGGCAAACCCTTCTTGGCCAAACGCGTCAATGCAGCATTGGTTTTTGCCATCTGCATCAGGCTCAGCAAACCTTCCTGCATGCGCGCACCGCCGGTGGCGGTAAAGCACAGGAAGGGTACTTTTTGCTCAATGGCAGTTTCCACGCCGCGCACAAAGCGCTCGCCCACCACGGAGCCCATCGAGCCGCCCATGAAGTCGAACTCGAAGCAGGCCACGACCATTTCGATGCCTTTGACCGTGCCGCCCATCACGATCAGTGCGTCGGTCTCGCCCGTGTTCTCCAGCGCTTCTTTGAGGCGCTGGGGGTACTTGCGGCTGTCTTGGAACTTCAAAGGGTCAATCGGCAGGACTTCTTGACCAATTTCGTAGCGGCCTTCGCCGTCCAGGAAATGATTCAGACGCGCACGCGCGCCAATACGGTGGTGGTGACCACAGGTGGGGCATACATTCTGGTTGCCTTCCAAGTCGGTCTTGTAGAGCACCGTTTCGCAACTGGGGCACTTGACCCACAAGCCTTCAGGGATCTGCTGGATGCGATCCTTGGCTTCGGTTTGCTGGATTTTTGCGGGCAGGAGTTTTTCGAGCCAGGACATAGGTTTTCCTCTTCAAGGCGATCTGGGCTGCAGGCCGATGGCGGCAGCCCGGGGAGCGCATTATGCGTCCATCGCTTTGCGCACTCCGCGCAAAAAGTCGATGGCCAGCGGGACAATCTTTTCGTGGGGCTGATCTTCCAGCAACTGGATGATCTTGCTGCCAATGATGGCGGCATCCGAGACTTGGGCGACTGCGTGGGCGGTTTGCGCATCGCGAATGCCAAAGCCTACGCCCACAGGAATAGACACGTGTTTTTTAATGCGCGGCATCATGGCGGCTACCGCGTCAATATCCAAAGCGTTCGAGCCTGTCACGCCCTTGAGCGAGACGTAGTACACATAGCCTGTGGCAGCACGCGCCACTTGCTGGATACGTTCATCGGTGCTGGTGGGTGCCAGCAAGAAGATTTGATCCATGTCTTTGGCACGTAGCTTGGCAGCGAATGCTTCGCTTTCTTCGGGTGGATAGTCCACCACCAAAATGCCATCGACGCCGGCTTCGGCTGCGTCGTTCACAAACGCGTCACTGCCGTGTACCTGGTCATAACGCTCAATGGGATTGGCGTAGCCCATGAGCACCACGGGCGTCGTGTGGTTCTTCTGGCGGAACTCGCGCACATAGCCCAGTACGTGCTTGAGGCCGACACCATTGGCAATCGCGCGATCGCCGGCCTTCTGAATGACGGGGCCATCCGCCATAGGGTCAGAAAAAGGCACGCCCAGCTCAATAATGTCGGAGCCAGCTTCCACCATGCCGTGCATCAGTGAGGGTGTGATAGCTGCAAACGGAAAGCCTGCGGTCACAAATGGAATCAGTGCCTTGCGGCCTTCTGCGCGCAGTTGCTGGAATGTGTTGGCAATACGGCTCATGCTGCAGGCCCTCCCTTAACCGCCAAACCGCGCATCGAGGGGCGGTCGTAAAAATCAACGCCTGAGAGATCGGCCACAGTGCCAATATCCTTATCACCACGGCCAGACAGGCTGACCAGAATGGATTGTTCAGGTTGCATGGTTTTGGCCAGTTTCATTGCATAGGCAATGGCATGGCTTGATTCCAGTGCGGGAATGATGCCTTCAGCGCGGCACAGATAGTGAAAGGCTTGCAGTGCTTCCTGGTCCGTAATACCGACGTAGGTCGCACGGCCCAGCTCTTGTAACCAGGCATGCTCAGGGCCGACGCCGGGGTAATCCAAGCCAGCGCTGATGGAGTGTGTCTCCAGAATCTGACCGTTGTCATCTTGCATGATGAACGTGCGGTTGCCGTGCAGCACGCCGGAGCTGCCTTTTTGCAGCGAGGCCGAGTGCTTGCCCGTGTCCAGACCTTCACCCGCCGCTTCCACGCCGATCAGCTTGGTGTTTTCAAAAGGGATATAGGGGTAGAAGATGCCCATGGCATTCGATCCACCGCCTACACAGGCCACGACGATGTCGGGCTGTTCATTGGCCATCTTCAATTCCTTGAAGATTTCAGGCATTTGCGTCAGGCACTCCGTGCCAATCACACTCTGAAAATCGCGCACCATGGCTGGGTAGGGCGCAGGGCCGGCCACCGTGCCGATGATGTAGAAAGTGTTGTCGACATTGGCCACCCAGTCACGCATGGCTTCGTTCAATGCGTCTTTGAGCGTCTTGGAGCCGGATTCAACCGGAATCACCGTCGCGCCCAGCAGCTTCATGCGGTAGACATTGGGGCTTTGGCGTTTGACGTCTTCCGCGCCCATGTACACCACGCATTCCAGACCATAGCGCGCGCAGATGGTGGCTGTGGCCACACCGTGCTGACCTGCGCCGGTCTCGGCAATGATGCGCTGCTTGCCCATGCGTTTGGCCAACATGGCTTGACCAATCACGTTATTGATCTTGTGCGCGCCCGTATGGTTGAGGTCTTCACGCTTCAAATAAATTTGCGCGCCCCCCATCTCCTTGGACATGCGACCCGCGTGGTAAACCGGTGAAGGGCGGCCTACAAAGTGAGCCAATTCGGAATTGAATTCAGCGACGAACTCAGGGTCGTGCTGGTATTTGGCATAGGCCTCGCGCAACTCGACCAGCGCGTGGGTCAGTGTTTCACTGGCAAAACTGCCGCCATAAGAGCCAAAGTGGCCGTTGGCATCGGGATAGGAATATTCAAACATCAGGATTAAGGTGCAATTTGTGCATCGGCGGCGCGTACGGCAGCAGCGAAGCGTTGAATCTTTTCAGCATCCTTAACGCCCTTGAGCGGTGTACCGTCAGGGCGGGTGGCTTCTACGCCGGAGCTGACATCAACTGCCAAAGACAGGCAGCGGGGTCGTACTTGGCGAATGCCATCGGTCACGTTTGCAGGCGTAAGTCCACCAGACAAAACGAGGTGAGCGTTGACGCTTGTTGGAAGGAGTGACCAATTGAATGCTTTGCCTGCTCCACCGTAGCCGTCCACATGGGCGTCTAGCAAAATGGCCTGGGCCTGAGAGTATTGATCGGCGTATTTTACGAGGTCAAAGTCACGGGCGTCGTCACCAAGGGGAATGCGTGCCGCCCGTACAAAGCGATGGCGACCGTTTTGCGTAGGCAATGCGCAGTCCTGGGGTGTTTCATCTCCGTGAAACTGCAGCAAAGCATGGGGCAGCGCCGTCAACGCAGTCCGTATTTCAGCAGCCTTCGCGTTCACAAACAGTAAAACGGGGGTGATGAAGGGGGGCAGGCGCCGGGCCAATTCGCAAGCCCGCTCCAGACTGACGGCGCGGGGGCTGGGTGCATACAGCACAAAACCTAGGGCATCCACACCCGCAGCCACGGCGGCATCCACATCGCATTCGCGCGTGAGGCCGCACACTTTGATGCGTGTTCTAGAAATAGGAGCTGTCAGCGCTTGATGCATAAGGGTTTAAAGCTAATTTGGCACTTAAGGTAGCCAGTCAAAGCCGGGTACGCGGTCAGGCAGATTCCACTGAGGATCGTACACGGGGCCCATGAAATACAAACCATGGGGCGAGAAGGTCGGTGCTGCGGCATCGCGGGAGCGTGCAGCCAGCACTTCTGCCATCCATTCAGGGGGGTGCGAGCCATCCCCAATCGCCACTAAGCAGCCCATGATATTGCGCACCATATGGTGCAGAAAAGCGCTGCCCTCAAACTCAAACCGCCAGTAACAGCACTCCATCTCACGGTGCAGGGAAGACGCTACGGCACGGCGAGTGATGTCTAGGCGATGCAGTGTTTTCACGGGGCTCAGTGCTTGGCAGGCCGAGGCGCGGAACGAGGAGAAGTCGTGCTCCCCGATCAAGCAAGCTGCAGCTTGGCGCATGGCCTCACCGTTCATTGCATTGAACACCCAGCCTACGCGGCCAGTTTCCACACTGGGCCGCACGGGCGACTGCAGCAGCACATACGCATAGCGACGCGAAGTGGCGCAGGCACGGCTGTGAAACGCATCCGGAACTTGACGCGCCCACTGCACGGCAATGTCTGATGGCAAAAATGTGTTCGTACCGCGCACCCAAGAGCTCTCAGGGCGTTGCAGCTGCGTATCAAAGTGCACCACTTGCATGAGGCCGTGCACGCCAGAGTCGGTGCGACCTGCACACAAGGTGGACACCTTATGCGTAGCAAAGCGGCCCAAGGCCGCTTCGAGTTTGTCTTGAACGGTTTTACCGTCCGTTTGGCTTTGCCAACCGTTGTAGGCCTGGCCGTTGTAGCTGACCCCGAGGGCTATGCGCATGGCGGCTCCTGGGGAAGCGGCACTGCCGCTTCAGAAAAAATGCGAGGGTTCAATCAAGTTCAGACAGCATTTTTTGGGCGCGGGCTTGGTGAGGGCCGGTGGCTTCTGCCAGAACCTCTTCAATCAAGGCGCGCGCGCCTTCGCTGTCTCCAATGGCGTTGAATTCCTGTGCCAAGTCAAGCTTGGTAGACAGGGCGTTTTCAGCGTCATTTTGCCCTGACTGCTCAGGGGCTGCCGCGCTGCCTGCAGAACCAGAGCCAGTCTCAAGGGAGCCCAGATCAAAGTCCAGACCAATTTCAGGGTCAGAGAATGGCTCCGGAGCTGCGGGAGTAGGCGCTGCTGCAGGTGGCGGTGTGACAGATTCAGGGGGTGGAGGCGCTGGAGTCTCCACATCGAAAGCCGGCGCTTCATCACCCTGCTGATCTAATTCTTCTTGCAACTCAGGCTGCGGGACAGGCGTTTCTGCTGTCTTCTCTGGCGCAGTAGGTATGGGCGGTGCGTCAACGCCGGACAGGTCAAAGTCCAAGCCATCCGTAGCTGCAGCATGGCTGTTGTCGATGGCTAAGTTGTCCTCAGGCGGCTCTTGCGATAGAGCGGACGTAGATGAATCGAACGAAGGCTCTACGTGCGTGGAAGCCTGCTCACCGGGAAGGTCCTGATCCAGATTGAGGTCTAAGTCTGGAAACTTTTGTGTCGCGGGCTCCGTAATGGCAGCGGTAATGGCAGCGGCAGAAGCAATGCCCGCTGCTGCAGTGCCGAAAGGTGCGGCATTGTTTAGGGCATCCGCAAACGAAGTCTGGGGTTTGGCTGCGTCATCAGCGCTGGCTGCCGCATAGAGGGGATTGGTCGGGTCGAGGCTGCGTCCCAGGGCGACCACGCGCTGCCAGTCTGTGCCATCGCTGGGGCTGAGATCCTGCACGGTGCGAGCAGTACTTTCCAGCGCCTTCAAGTCGTGGCGCTTGGCGTAAATCTCCGCCAGCTTCATGTGCACAGCCAAGCGCTCGGGATTGTTGCGCAAGCCTTCTTTCAGAATTTCCTCTGCCTGCACATCACGGCCATAAGCCAGGTGGACATCAGCTTCTGCTACAGGATCGGCCTCACCGTCCTCATTGAGCGGGCCGGGCACGTAGGCCATGGTGGAGGCACCATCTGTGGGTTCAGCGTCCACTGGTTGGTCACCCGCAGCGCCAAAGAAATCGTCATGCTGCGAATGGCGGTCACTCAAAACTGGGTCTTGCTCGGCGTTGTCCGGGTGCCGCTTCTTCCAGGCACCGTAACCCAGAAGGGCCAAAAGCAGGGCGATGGCAGCGCCGCCTGCCGGAATCAGTGGGTTCTTTGACAGCCGCTCCATGAAGGAGGGCTCAGCGACGGTGGTGGGCGCTGCCTGTGTTGCTGCCGATTTTGCAGGTGCGTCGTCCTCTGGGGTGGTTGTCGCTGGGGCCGGTGTCACGGCCGTGTTCTCTGGAACGGCAGTTTCTGCAGGCGTAGGTGCTGATGTGGCAACTTCGATGCTGGGAGCCGCTGACGCTGGTGGTTCTGCAGTTTCAGGCAACGGCGCAGGCGCAGCTGCGTCAGCAGCCGGTGTGGCGGCAGGTGCGGTTTCTGCGGGTGAGCTCTGCGCCAGTTGATTAAGTTCTGTCAGATTGCGCTGCAGCTCATTGAGGCGATCACTTTGATCCTGGGCCTGCTTTTGATCTGCCAGCTGTTGCTCAGCCACTGCAGCGCTTTGCGCCGAACCCTTGGACAGGGTCAGCTTGTCGGGCGTGGTTGCTGCGGGGCGCGCGTCTTCTACGCGGGCCTGCACTTGACCGCCAGAGCTGCGGCTTGCTGCTTGCACTGCCGCTGCAGGGGCCTTGGAGGCCAAGCTGCGGCGGTAGGCGTTGAAGTCGCGGCTTTGCGCGGCAACAATGCGGCGCGCTTCTTGTGCCGGGATTTCCAAGGCTTGTTCGCGGCTGGGCATTTGCACGACCGCACCAGCGCGCATCCGGTTGACGTTGCCATTGATAAACGCTTTGGGATTGCTGCGCAGCATGGCCACCAGCATTTGATCCAGCGATACACCAGAGGCACGGCGGGCATTCGCAATGTGCCCAGCGGTTTGGCCGGAACGGATGGTCAGGGTTTCCGCCGCAGACGCTTTTTGGACTTTGGATGCAGATGCTGGTTGTGGTGCTGTGCCTGCAGAAGCGGCGGCGCGGGCGCGCGCAGTGACGGTGCTAGGCGCCGCACTCGAGGAGTAACTGCGCCCGGTAACTGCAGCCGACGGCATGGCTGCAGTTGCTGTAATTGCAGGCGCCGGTGCCGGCGTTGGGGTGATTTGTGCTGGGGCGATGGGCGCTGGGGCAGGGCGTGTGGATGCAGGAAGATCCAACAGCAAGGTATAGCTGCGAACCATTTGGCCACTGTTCCAGTTGGTTTGCAGCACCAAGTCCAGGAAAGGCGTAGTGATCGGCGCGGAACTGGTTAACTGTAGTTTGGCAGTGCCATCGGCGTTGCGTTGGAGTGCCACGGCGATCGAGTCGGCCGCTGTGCTGTAGTCCATGCCCTGCGCGCGAAACACGTCGGGGGGCGCTACGCTGGCAAGCAAACTGTCCAGCTCAGCGGGCGTAATCTGGGGAATGGCGATTTCTGCGCGCAGGTTCTCGCCCAGCGCAGACTGGATGCTGATGGGGCCCAGCGTAAGCGCTGCTGCATCGGTGGTGGACAGTGCAGTAGAGACAAAGGCCGCTGCGGCCAAGGCTGAAAGTTTCCAACGATGCATGTTTGCGGTCAGGTTCAAAGGGTTGGCCGCTTCGGTGACGGCAGATGTTTTTGTGAAATGCAACAAGTCCAGTATCGCCGCTGGGCTGCAGGCGCAGTCATTGGCAAAAGACCTTAGCAGCATTGCTGAGGGGTGACAAGCGAGCCCACAGAATGGCAAACGGCCGAGTGCGGACAGCAGGGGCCGATTATGACGAAGCATTGGCCATTGCTTGGTACTCTGGTGCAGACACTCCCTGGTCGAGTCCAAGATTTTTGCGTCTGCTGCACGCATTTACTCAGTCTGGGGTTGGAATGTGTGCGGCTGTGGCTAGGCCGAGACAGGAGCGATGTAGCAGTCTCGGGCATAAAAAAAGGAAGCCTGAGCTTCCTTTTTCATACCGATAGGTCAGCGATTACTTCGCCAGCAGAATGCGCAACATGCGGCGCAGGGGTTCGGCTGCGCCCCACAGCAGCTGGTCACCGATCACGAAGGCGGACAGGTATTCGCCGCCCATGTTCAGCTTGCGCACGCGGCCCACGGCTACTTCCAAGCCGCCGGTGGTGGCTGCGGGTGTCAATTCCTTGACGGTTTCTGCACGGTCATTGGCCACGAACTTGACCCAATCGTTGCCGCCCTTGATCAGTGCTTCGATTTCTTCCAAAGGCAAATCCTTCTTCAGCTTTAAAGTCAAAGCCAAGGAGTGGCAGCGCATGGCGCCAATGCGCACGCACAGGCCATCCACGGGGATGGTGGCTTCGGTGCCGAGGATTTTGTTGACTTCGGCCTGGCCCTTCCATTCTTCCTTGGATTGGCCGTTGGGCAGTTGTGCATCGATCCAAGGGATCAGGCCGCCGGCCAAAGGTGCGCCGAAGAATTCGGTGGGTACATCGGTGCGGATGGTCTGGGCCACCTTGCGGTCAATGTCCAAAATGGCAGAAGCAGGCGTGGCCAGCTCGTCGGCCACGGCGGCGTGCACCACGCCCATGCCCTTGAGCAGTTCGCGCATGTGGTTGGCGCCGCCGCCCGAGGCCGCCTGGTAGGTCATGGAAGACACCCACTCCACCAGACCGGCCTTGAACAGACCGCCCAGGCCCATCAGCAAAATGGAGTTGGTGCAGTTGCCACCAATCCAGTTCTTGCCACCAGCAGCCAGCTTCTTTTTGATCAGATCGTCGTTGACGGGGTCGAGCACGATGACGGCGTCGTCTTCCATGCGCAAGGACGATGCAGCGTCAATCCAGTGGCCGTTCCAGCCCGCAGCGCGGATCTTGGGAAACACTTCCTTGGTGTAGTCGCCACCCTGGCAGGTGATGATGATGTCGCACTTGGACAGCTCGGCGATGTCGTTGGCGTCTTTGAGTGCGGTGTGCACCGTAGCCATCGCAGGGGCCTTGCCGCCGGCGTTGGAGGTGGAGAAGAACACGGGTTCAATCAGCGCGAAGTCACCTTCGGCTTGCATGCGGTCCATCAAAACGGAGCCGACCATGCCGCGCCAGCCCACCAAACCTACCAATTGCTTACTCATTTTTGAAACGCCCTTGAAGAAATTGCGAAAACAGATGTGAAGTGCTCAATCTGGCTTTTCGGCCCGGCTCGTCTGGCCGGGAAAGGGCGCGCGACGAACCGGGCTGGGTCAGCCTTTAATCGTCGTCGTGGTTGTCGCGCGCACAGCCACACCTGCCAGCAAGGCAGTCTTCAGAGAAGTGGTGAGGGTGTGGGCGGCAAACATAGGGGGTGGATTGTAGCTTAACTAATGCGGCTTTAGAGAATCTAATCTCCGTCCCGCCGTGGGGTTTACGTCTGGCATTGTGGCGGCAAATGCACGCCCCAGCACCTGAATTTTGCTTGGTCGCCGTTAGCGTTACCAAAAAAGCCGCATGGCACAGGGCTGCAGGCGGCTTTTGGAGTTGCAGGTCAGACAGCAGCCAGCGCGGCGACCACGGCATCACCCATTTCGCGGGTGGATACCTTGGTCGTGCCTACACTGTAAATGTCGGCAGTGCGCAGGCCATCGGCCAGCACTTTTTGCACGGCGGCTTCGATCTTTTGGGCAGCCGCTTCCTGGTTCAGCGAGAAGCGCAGCATCATCGCTGCCGACAAGATAGTGGCCAGCGGGTTGGCAATGCCTTTGCCGGCGATGTCAGGGGCCGAGCCGTGGCTGGGTTCATACAAACCTTGGCCCTTGCTGTTGAGCGATGCCGAAGGCAGCATGCCGATGGAGCCGGTGAGCATCGAGGCTTCGTCGCTCAAGATGTCGCCAAACATATTGCCCGTCACCACCACGTCAAAGCGCTTGGGTTCTTTGACCAGTTGCATGGCAGCGTTGTCCACGTACATGTGATCCAGCGCCACGTCAGGGTACTGGGCCGACACCTCGGAGACCACGTCTTTCCAGAACTGGAAGGTTTCCAGCACGTTGGCCTTGTCCACGCTGGTCACGCGCTTGCTGCGCTTTTGCGCGGCCTGGAAGGCCACGTGAGCGATGCGCTCAATCTCGGGCTTGGAGTAGCGCATGGTGTCAAACGCTTCTTCGCTGCCGGGGAAGTGGCCGTCGTCGGCCGTGCGGCGGCCGCGTGGCTGGCCAAAGTAGATGTCGCCCGTCAGCTCGCGGATGATGAGGATATCCAGGCCGGAGATCAATTCCGGCTTCAAGCTGGAGGCATCCACCAGCTCTTTGTAGCAAATTGCGGGGCGGAAGTTGGCAAACAGGCCCATGTTTTTGCGCAGACCAAGGATCGCTTGCTCGGGGCGCAGGGGGCGGTCCAGCGTGTCGTACTTCCAGTCGCCCACGGCGCCAAACAATACGGCGTCGGACTCCATCGCCAGCTTCAGTGTGGCGGGTGGCAGGGGGTGGCCGGAGGCTTCGTAAGCAGCGCCGCCCACGGGCGCGGTTTCCATCTCAAAGTTCAAGCCCAGCGCGTTGAGCACCTTGACCGCTTCTGCCACGATTTCTGGGCCAATACCGTCACCGGGCAATACTGCGATTTTCATAATAATCTTCCTCAAACTCTTTGTTTTGTTAGCGGCTAGCCCTGGTGTTATTTGGGTTTCAGATAACAAACTATCTGAACTCTATGAATAACAAGGGCCAGCTGCTCCTTTATTGGTAACTCGCGGCGCTCAGCCCTGGATCAGCGAGCGCGACAGCCACGGCTTTTGCGCCAGGCGCTCGGTTTCAAACGCCTTGATCTTGTCGGCGTGGCGCATGGTCAGGCCAATGTCGTCAAAGCCGTTGAGCAGGCAGTACTTGCGAAAAGGAATGACGTCAAAGGCAATTTCTTCGCCCTGCGGGCGCACGATGACCTGGCGCTCTAGGTCGATGGTCAGCTCATAGCCGGGGAAGGCATTCACTTCGTTGAACAGCAGATCAATCGTGGCCTCGGGCAGCACGATGGGCAGCAGGCCGTTTTTGAAGCTATTGTTAAAGAAGATGTCGGCAAAGCTGGGCGCCAGAATGGCGCGAAAACCATATTGGTCCAGCGCCCACGGCGCATGCTCGCGGCTGGAGCCGCAGCCAAAGTTTTTGCGGGCCAGCAGCACGCTGGCGCCCTTGTAGCGCGGCTGGTTCAGTACAAAGTCGGGGTTGGGCTTGCGGGCCGATTCGGGCACGCCGGGCTCACCCGGCTGGTCCAGATAGCGCCACTCATCAAAGGCGTTCACGCCAAAGCCGGTCTTTTTGATCGACTTGAGGAACTGCTTGGGGATGATGGCGTCGGTGTCAACGTTTTCGCGGTCCATCGGGGCAACAAGGCCCTTGTGCACGGTGAATTTCTGCATAGCGTGTCTCGGTATTCAGTGGCGTTTCAACGGGCCGCACGTTCAATGGCGCTGCCAGCATGCCGGATGTCTTGGCCAATGCCCTGCACGGTGTTGCACGCCGCCAAGGTAAAGGCCAGACCAATCAGCAAAATCGAAAAAGAAGGTTTCATTGCCAAATTCTTTCACGGTCCGTTGGCACAAGGGGTTAAGCAAACTTGCGGATGTCGACAAAGTGGCCGTGGATGGCAGCGGCGGCGGCCATCGCGGGGCTGACCAAATGGGTGCGACCACCGGCGCCTTGGCGGCCTTCGAAGTTGCGGTTCGAGGTGGACGCGCAGCGCTCACCGGGCTCCAGACGGTCGGCGTTCATCGCCAGACACATGGAGCAGCCGGGTTCACGCCATTCAAAGCCTGCGGCCTTGAAGATCACATCCAACCCTTCGCGCTCGGCTTGTTCTTTCACCAGACCGGAGCCTGGCACCACCATCGCCAGCTTGATGTTCTTGGCCACTTTCTGGCCCAGCTTTTTGACCACGGCGGCGGCTTCGCGCACGTCTTCAATGCGGCTGTTGGTGCAAGAGCCGATGAACACCTTGTCTACAAAGATGTCGCTCAAAGGTTTGCCGGGCTCCAGCGCCATATAGGTCAGCGCGCGCTCGATGGCGCCACGCTTGTTGCTGTCTTTCTCCTTGTCGGGATCAGGCACGCAGGCATCTACGCCCAGCACCATCTCGGGCGAGGTGCCCCAGGTGATTTGCGGCACGATGTCGGCGGCGCTGAGTTCCACCACGGCGTCAAACTGGGCGTCGGTGTCCGACGTCAGCGTCTTCCAGTACGCCACGGCGGCATCCCATTGCGCACCGGTGGGTGCCAGCGGGCGGCCTTTGACGTATTGAATGGTTTTTTCGTCCACGGCCACCAGACCGGCGCGCGCGCCGCCTTCAATGGCCATGTTGCACACCGTCATGCGGCCTTCCATCGACAGATCCCGAATGGCCTGGCCCGCAAACTCAATGGTGTAACCCGTACCGCCAGCCGTACCAATTTTGCCGATGATGGCCAGCACGATGTCTTTGGCGGTCACGCCGGGTGCTGCCTTGCCGTTGACTTGCACCAGCATGTTCTTGGCTTTTTTGGCCAGCAGCGTTTGCGTGGCCATCACGTGCTCGACTTCGGAGGTGCCAATGCCGTGCGCCAGTGCGCCAAACGCACCGTGGGTGGAGGTGTGGCTGTCGCCACACACCACGGTCATACCGGGCAGCGTGGCACCTTGCTCAGGGCCCATGACGTGAACAATGCCCTGGCCCTTGTCCATGAACGGAAAGAACGCCGCCGCACCAAACTCTGCAATATTGCTGTTCAGCGTCGTGATCTGCTCTTTGCTGATGGGGTCAGAAATACCGTCGTAGCCCAGCTCCCAGCCGTTGGTTGGTGTGTTGTGGTCGGCCGTGGCCACCACGGAGTTGATGCGCCACAGCTTGCGACCCGCTACGCGCAGACCTTCAAAGGCTTGGGGGCTGGTCACCTCATGCACAAGGTGGCGGTCAATGTACAGAATCGATGTGCCGTCTTCCTCGGTATGGATGACGTGCTCGTCAAAAATCTTGTCGTAAAGGGTGCGTCCCATGGTGTTCTCTTCTTCGTGGTGGGAAAGTTGTCTTTTGAAATTTTAGGCAGACGCCTTGGCAATCACTCCCAGCCTTTGCCGAGGTGCTCCACCAGTAAACGCGATGTCACTGGCAGGGCGTCAAAGTCACGGGCGACCAGACTCAATGTGCGCTGGGCCCAGTTGTCTGTCAACGGCACACTCTTCAAATTGCCCACGCCGTGCATGAGCTCAAACGCACGATCGGGAATCAGGCCCACGCCCAGTCCGTTGTCGATCATGCGGCACATGGCATCCAGGCTTGTGACCTGAATGCGCTGATGCAGGGGGCGGCCCGAGCGCGCTGCCGCGCCGCGAATGGCCAGGCTGATGGAGCTGCCGCCGTGCAGGCCGACGATGTCCCACTCCAGCACTTCCTCAAACGCAATGGATTCGCGGCTGGCCAGTGCATGGTCTTGGGGCACCACCAGCACCAGGTTGTCGGTGCGGTAAGCGCGCGTTTGCAGGCCGTTGGTATTGGCCTGGCCCATGTTGCAGATGCCAATGTCGGCCGTGCCTTCCTGCACGGCTTGCAGCACGTCGGCCGACAGGTGTTCCTGCAGGTCAATCTTGACTTGGGGGTGCTCTTTGCTGAAAGCGCCCAGGTCTTCAGGCAAGAACTGCACGATGGCCGAAATATTGGCGTGCACCCGCACATGGCCGCGTACACCATCGGCGTACTCCGACAGCTCGCCCTGCATGCGCTCCAGCCCATACAGCACGTTGCGTGCGTGGTGCAACAGGCTTTCGCCGGCGGGTGTGAGCGTTACGCCACGGCTGTGGCGGTAGAGCAAGGCAGTGTCCACGGCGGCCTCCAGGTCAGACAGGCGCTTGCTCACGGCAGAGGCGGCGATGTATTCGCGCTCGGCAGCGCGGCCAATGCTGCCCAGTTCGCACACGGCGACGAACAATTGCAAAGAGGTCAAATCAATACGGCGCGCAAAACTGCGTTCGGAATTCTTCATGGCGGGGGGCACTTTTCAAGTCTTCTCGTTTTGAGAAGTTGTAGTTATTTTCCTCTTTAAATAAGTCTTTGTCATCGCGCAATGCGAAGACGTTGGGCATCAAAAATCGAATTGAACCATCGCGTATGACGATGGTGTTTGTGCATTTCTCTCAAATTTCTATCAATAAGAGAGCAATATGCTGTGGTGAATATTGAATGTCAGTATCAAATTGCTTGAAAATTGAGCAAACAAACAGGCCTGCAGCTATAGAAAAAATAGCTGCAGGCCTTGGCGGCTGAAAACTGTGGGCCTGCGTCTGCGCGGCAGACGATGGCTGCGTTTTATGCGACTTTAGAAGTTGTAGCGGGCGTTCACGCCGGTGCTCCAGTTGCGGCCAGGTGCGCTTTCAAAGAAGCGGCTGTTGCTGTCACCCACGATGACGGAGCCTACGTACTGGCGGTCAAACAAGTTGTCTACGCGCGCGAAGGTGTTCAGCGTCCAGTTGCCGATGTGCTTGGTGTAACCCACGCTGGCTGCAGCCACCGTATACGACGGTGCAGAGGCGCTGCCTGCATTGGCTTTGTTGGCATCGTTCACAAATACCTTGCTGGCATGCTGGGCCGACACGCCGAAGCGCCATTCAGGCGTGGGGCGGAAATTCACACCCACAAAAGCGCTTTGCTTGGAAAGTCCGGGCAGCATATTGCCCGCGTTGTCGCCATCCCGAAATTGGGCGTCCAGATAGGTGTAACCCGCCTGCACATCCCATTGGCGTGACAACTTGATGTCGGCTTGCAACTCCGCACCGACGCGGCGGGTTTTGCCCGCGTTTTTGTAGACCGTGCGACCACCTGCACTGCCAGCGCTGACGATCTCATCGTTGGTGCTGGAGTGGAAAACGGCAGCGCTCCACATACCCTTGATATCGCCCGTCAGGCGTTGGCGATAGCCCAGTTCGAACTGCGTGCTCACGCTGGGTTGCAAACCGGTGTTCATGCCACTGCTGGTGGTGCTGTACGACATCTCCGCCAAGGTCGGGGTTTCAAAGCCACGGCCTACGCTGCCATAGACGGTGTCGTTGGCGGTCAAGGCATGGGACAACGCCACAACAGGCAAAAACTTGTTGTGCTTGGCGCTGCCCGAATCATCAGGGTTGGTGCCGTTGATGTAGCGGTCGTCCACCTTGAATTTCACACGGCTGTAGCGCAAACCCGTGTCCAGTGTCCAAGTGGGCGCGAGTTGCCACGAGGCCTGGACATAGGGGTCCGTGTTGGTGATGGTATTTTTCTCGTCGCGGCGCAAGTTGCCTTGTACGCCGACGGTATTGCCGACAAAGTTTTCATAGCCTTGGCGGTCTTCCTGCACATAGTCCAAGGCCAATCCTGCCGTGACGGTGACCGGCACTGGTGCATCGCTGAAGGTGCCTGTCCAGCGCGCATCCAAGCCGGCATATTCGCGCGACATATCAATCACGCCACCTGCATGCCCGGCGGGCGCCTGGGTGGCTTGGGGGATGGACTGGTACTGCTCCATCGAGCGGTGTCCTGCATACGCCGTCAACGCTACGCTGTGGCTGCCATTGAGCTTGCGCTCGTAGGTCGCTCCCACCTGGGTTTGCTCCAGCGACTTGCGGGTGTTGAACTTTTGCGCAACGGCCTCACCCGTATCGGCGCGGTAAGAGGCGCGCTGCGGGTTGGCGAGGTACTGGGCCCATGTCAGCCCCTGCGGATCTAGGGCATCCGTTTTCATGGCGTTGGCGGTGATGGTCAAACTTGCATCCTCGCCAATTGCGGTGCTCAGTTTGGCATTGGCAGTGTTGCGGTTGGCCGCACTGTGGTCACGATAGCCATCGGTCATGAAGCGGCTGGCGCTGACCAAGTAGCTCAGGCCTTGCGCGGTCTGGCCGCCTGCCTTGGCGGCAAAGCGCTTTTGCCCATCGCTGCCCAAGCTCACGCCGCCTTCTACGAAAGGCTTGCCTTCCGGCGTTTCTGTGAACATGCTGACCACGCCGCCGGCCGAGTTGCCATAGAGCGCCGAGTAAGGGCCGCGCAGCACTTCCACACGTTCCAGGCTGCTGATGTCGATGTGCGAGAGCGAGCCCTGGCCATCCGGCATGGTGGCAGGAATGCCATCCACATAAATACGTACACCGCGCACACCAAAAGTGGAGCGTGCGCCATAACCGCGCACGGACAGCTGCAGGTCTTGCGCGTAGTTCTGGCGATTCTTGATCTGCAGGCCGGGCACGCCACTCAAGCTTTCGGACAGGTTGACCTGCATTTGGCGGTCACGCACTTGCTCGCCGTCAAGCACGGTGGCGGAAGTGGGCAGGGTCTGCAGGCTCGCACTGCCGGTGGCAGAGCGGATTTCAATGGCTTCCAGGACGGGGGCACTATCGTCTGGGTTTTGGGCCAATGCTGTCAGGCTCAGGCTGCTGAGGAAGAGCGCAATAGCGCGGCTTTGGGCAGAAGGGGCAAAGGAATGCATTATTTGAAATTACGTGCTTGAAAAACAGCCAGGCTGGCGCGAAATGCTAGGCCTTTTGCATTTTTCTGGGAGAAGGCCCTGAAGAACCCATGAATGCATCGCTGCTTTGGCGCAGCAGATGCAAAAAAGGGTGGCCATAGCCACCCTTTGGATTCTGTGCTGGTGGCTGCAGCGCCTGCCTGTCAGTACAGGGCGGGCGATGTGATCACCCGCCCTGAGCTTTAGAACCAGTGCATCATGCCCACGTCAAATCCGTTGCGGTTGGATGTGAACGCACGGTCATGGGCAATATCTGTATAGACAGTGGTGCGCTTGGACAGGGCGTAGTAATAGCCCAGTGCAAACTTGTCCTGTACCTTGGTATTCAGATCACGGTTATCCATGCGGGCGTAGGATGCCTTGAGCGTGCCAATGCCTACCTTGCCGGATGCGCCGACCGAATAAGAACGAATGCTCTGGTTGTCGATGTTCTTGCCAGCGCCGTAGAAGCCACGCACCTTCAGCGACTGATCGCCCCAGTGTGCAGTCATGGTGTTCCAGGAAGTATGTTCTTTGCTCTGGCTTTCAGTACCTGCGGCCACATAGAACTTGCCGCTGGCGTAGCTGGCCGCTGCACTGTAAGCATTCTTGGCGCCGGGTACGTCTTCGTTCGGTGCAAACGTTACGCCCAGTCGGAAACCACCACGCTGGATGTTGTAGTTGATGCCATTGTCAAAACGGTAGGGGCTGGTCGATGCACCAGATTTGCCACCTGTTTGTGTCGTGATGTTGCTGCTCACGCGGGAGTGCTCAAACACGTCGGCAGGCAGCATCACGTACTGGTACGAAGGGGTGAACATGCGACCCAAGCGCACTTGGCCGTAAGAGCCTTCCAGACCGACCCAGGAATCAGCGTGCCAGAACTTGGTGGCATTGGTGGGAGCGCCGGTGTCGGCTTGGTAACGGTGCTGCAAGTGGAAAGAAGCCTTCAAACCACCGCCCAGATCTTCCTGGCCCTTGAAGCCCAGACGGCTGGCTGCACCTTGCATCATGCTGTAGTGATCGTCACCGATGTTACGGCCTACGCCCAAGTCGATCGAGCCGTAGACGGTCACATTCGATTGCGCAGCGGCGATCTGAGCGAAGGACAGCGCGCTCAGGAGCGCGAAGGGGAGAATGATTTTCTTCATATAAATTTTCGGGGAGATAAATGGGGCATTGCATGTGGTGTTCACATCCAATGGCCCGTTCCATTCCATTGCAGATAGCTTGCGCAATGGGGTGAATTGGTGGGAGGGCACTCATAGCGAGCGCACGGCTGCCTTCTCTTTCAAACAGCAGCCTTATGGATCTGTTGGTTCATTCACCAAAGTAAGAGCTTGCTTCAGTCAAATAAGAAAAAAAGGTGGCTGGAAGGCCACCTTTGTGCCGTGCTGGCTGGCCTTATTTCTTAGGCAGCGCGTAGGCGATCACGTAATCACCCTTGTGCTTGGTCTGGCGAGCACCACCCGCTGAGATCACCACAAACTGGCGGCCCGATTCAGGCGACAGGTAGGTGATTGGAGAGGCTTGTGCGCCCACAGGCATACGTTCTTTCCAGACTTCCTTGCCGGTAGCCGACTCGTAAGCACGCAGGTAGTAGTCTTGGGTGCCAGCGTGGAACACCAGACCACCAGCGGTGGAGATCGGTGCGCCCAGTGCCGGCAGGCCCAGAGGTACTGGCAGGCCAGTACGGATGCCGAACATTTCGCTGTCTTCCACCGTAGCGGTAGGAGTGCGCCATGCCACTTGCTGGGTGTTCAGGTCGATAGCGACCATATTGCCCCACGAAGGTGCGTGGCAAGGCAGGCCCAGTACGGACAGGAACGAGGAGCGCAGTGCAGCGTAAGGCACGCCGTTTTGTTGGGCGTTTTTCCAGCCCACTTTGGCGCCGTCTTTTTCCTTGAACTCGGCCAGTCGCTCCTTGGCGGTCTCACCGGGTTCCAGCCACACGATTTGAGGCATGTGGATGTCGTTGGTGATCAGCATGTTGGTACGGGGGTCATACGTCATGCCACCCCAGTTGAAGCCACCGTAGTAGCCGGGCCACACCAGTGTCATCTTTTGCGATTCCAGCTTGGTGTAGGGGCCTGCGTAGTTCAACTGCTTGAAGTGGATGCGGCACAGCATCTGGTCAAACATGGTGGCACCCCACATGTCCGATTCCTTCATGTCCATGGTGCCCAGCTGGGGCATGGTGGACCAAGGCTGTGTCGGTGCGGCAGGTGCGTCGCCTTCTTGCACATGCAAGTTAGGTACAGCGCGCTCTTCGACGGGGACTACAGGTTTGCCCGTCGCGCGGTCCAGCACGAACAACTGGTGGGTCTTGGTAGCCAAGATCACCGAAGGTGTCGAGCCGCCCTTGCCGTCCGGCATGTCCACGAACAAAGGAGGTGCGCCGTTGTCGTAGTCCCAAGTGTCCATGTGGACTGCCTGGAAGTGCCAGGCTTCCTTGCCAGTCTTTACATTCAAAGCAACTACAGAAGTAGCGTACTTGTTCATTTCAGGTGTGCGGTGTGCACCCCAGAAATCCGGTGTGGCATTGCCCAGGGGGATATAGACCAGACCCAGCTTGGCGTCATACGCGCCATGCGACCACCAGTTAGGCGTGCCCTTGGAATAGGTTTCTCCATCCTTGGGCATCATGTCGATGTCTGGGTTACCCAGATCCCATGCCCAGGCCAGTTTGCCTGTTTTGGCGTGGTAGCCACGGATCACGCCCGAAGGTTCGTCGGTCTGGATGCCGTCAAACACCCAGCCACCCAGCACAATGAAGTCGCCCGCGACCAAAGGTTGCGAGTTGTTCATGTACCAGAAGTCGGGCAGATTCTCGCCCAGGCCGCGGCTCAGGTCGGTGTAGCCCTTGCCGGTATCGCCAAAGTTTTCGCACACTTCACCCGTCTTGGCGTCCAGGGCCCACAAACGTGCCACCTTGTCGGTAGTGATGATGCGGGTGTCGCATTGGCCGTTGGCAGACTTTTGCGCTTCGGGCACTTCGTAGTAACCCACGCCGCGGCAACGGTTCCAATGGGGACTAAGCTTGCCCTTGGAGTCAAAGGTCCACTTTTCTTCGCCGGTTTCAGCGTTCAAAGCGATGACCTTGTTTTGAGGTGTGCACAGGTAAATGCTGTCACCAATGTGGATAGGCGTTACCTGGTCTTCGTTAGGGCCACCTACATCAGCACCGGTCCGGTAAGTCCAAGCCACTTCCAGCTTGTTAACGTTGTTGGGTGTGATCTGGTCGAAAGGACCAAAACGATCACCGCCGTCATTACGGCCAAACTGGGTCCAGCGGTTTTCTTTGCTGTTAGCGTCGGTAATGACCGGCACTTCATTGACCACCTGTGTGCCCAATTTCGCTGTGTTTTGCACAGTGTTGTGGGGTGTGAAAATGGAGGCCGCACCAGCGAACAAGACCACAGCTTGTACCGCTGTGGCTGGGATGGCGATTTTCTTGGCATCAGGGCGCATGCAGCGCAGAGCGATAGCAGCGATCAAGCCCAACACCAGCATAGGTGCCAAGCGAGGTACGAGGCCCCAGAAATTGGCGCCAACTTCAAACAACGCCCACAGCGCTGTGCCAATGACAACGAACAAGAACAGCAAAGCGCCTTGAGGCTTGGTGCGCACCAGTAAAACGCCAGAAACCAAAGTGGCCGCACCGGCCAGCAGGTAGTACCAAGAGCCGCCTAAGGATGCCAAGCGAATGCCGCCAATCAGCAATGCCAAGCCAACGAGGCCAAGCACCACACCGAAGATGCGCACCCAAAGTGGGCTATGCGCAGTAGTGTCAGGAGTGGACATGAGTAATCCAGTGATGAAAAGTGGCGTGATTCTAGGGTAAACCCTTGTGTTGTTTTTTTATGTCTTTTATAAGAGTTAGAGCCATGAGGTTCGGGGCGCTGAGATTTCAGCGTGATTTGTAAAAATCTCAATAAAAAAACCAACAAAATATTGTTTTTAAAAGTAATTACTAAATTTCAGTAATCACTGAAATATCAATACTCATTTGAAGACCTTCAAGGTGCAGAGTCTGTTTGAAACCTTTATATGGAAAGCGTGAAATTTGCTTGCATGCTTTGGTAGCGAGCAGCTGTTTGCCACATGCAGGCATAAAAAAACCCCGCCAGGGCGGGGTTGGTAAATGTGACAGCAAGCGTTAGCTAAAGAAACGCTTGAGTTTGTCTGTCCAGCCTTCACCAGTGGGCGAGTGCTTGGAGCCACCTTTCTTCAGCGATTCTTCCAACTCACGCAGTAGCTTGCGCTGGTATTCGGTGAGTTTGACCGGAGTTTCCACCACGATGTGACAGTACAAATCACCGGGGTAACTTGAACGTACGCCTTTGATACCCTTGCCGCGCAGACGGAACTGTTTGCCCGCTTGCGTGCCTTCAGGGATATCAATCGCCGCCTTGCCTTGCAGCGTGGGGACTTCAATTTCTCCACCTAAAGCGGCAGTAATGAAGCTCACAGGCACTTGGCAGTGCAAATCATCACCTTCGCGTTCAAAGATGTCATGGTCTTTGACGCGAATTTCGATATACAGATCCCCGGGAGGGCCGCCATTGGTGCCAGGCTCGCCGTTGCCAGTCGAGCGGATGCGCATGCCGTCGTCAATACCAGCAGGGATTTTTACTTCCAGCGTTTTCTGGCGTTTGATCTTGCCTTGGCCACTGCAAGTAGTGCAGGGCTCAGGAATGATCTTGCCGGTGCCGCGGCAGTGCGGGCAGGTTTGCTGCACGCTGAAGAAACCCTGGCGCATCTGCACGGAGCCTTGGCCGCCGCAGGTGCCACAAGTCTTGGGGCTGGTGCCGGGCTTGGCACCGCTGCCGTGGCAGGTGTCACAGTTATCCCAGCTGGGAATGCGAATCTGCGCATCTTTGCCTTTGGCAGCTTCTTCCAAGGTAACTTCCATGGAGTAGCTCAGGTCGCTACCGCGGTAGACCTGACGCCCGCCGCGTTGGCCACCGCGCTGGCCGCCAAACATGTCGCCAAAGATGTCGCCAAAGGCTTCGGCAAAGCCGCCACCCATGTCACCGCCACCCATACCGCCGCGCATGTTGGGGTCGACGCCAGCATGGCCATATTGATCATAAGCAGCGCGCTTTTGACTGTCCGAGAGCATCTCATAGGCCTCTTTGACCTCCTTGAATTTCTCTTCAGCTTCTTTGGACTTGTCTCCCTGATTGCGGTCAGGGTGGTACTTCATCGCCAGCTTGCGATAGGCCTTCTTGATCTCATCGTCCGAGGCTGTCTTGGTGACGCCGAGGACTTCGTAAAAGTCGCGTTTGGACATTGGTATTTAGTGCCAGTAAAAAACAGGAACGCCGCGCAAGACCCCTTTGCAGGGGGCGGCGCGGCGGCAAGCGGTCACGAATGCCGCTGCACCTAATTACTTCTTCACTTCCTTGACTTCAGCGTCGACGATGTCGTCGTCATTGGAACCTGCAGGCTTAGACTGCGCCTGTGCAGACTCTGCACCTGCTTCAGCACCGCCCGCAGCAGCAGCCTGCGATTCGGCATACACCTTTTCGCCCAACTTCTGGCTGGCAGTCATCAGCGCCGTGGTCTTGGCTTCGATGGCGTCCTTGTCTTCACCCTTCAAGGCTTCTTCCAAGTCCTTCGAAGCTGCTTCAATAGCTTCCTTTTCAGCAGCTTCGAGCTTGTCACCGTGCTCGGCCAGGCTCTTCTTGACGCTGTGCACAGCGGCTTCACCTTGGTTGCGGGCCTGCACCAGTTCCAGCTTCTTCTTGTCGTCAGCAGCGTTCAATTCTGCGTCTTTGACCATCTGCTGGATTTCTTCTTCCGACAGGCCGGAGTTGGCCTTGATTGTGATCTTGTTTTCCTTGCCGGTGCCTTTGTCTTTGGCGGATACGTTCAAGATGCCGTTGGCATCAATGTCAAAAGCTACTTCAATCTGGGGCACACCACGGGGGGCTGCAGGAATGCCTTCCAGGTTGAACTCACCCAGCGCCTTGTTGCCCGAAGCCATTTCACGCTCGCCCTGGAACACCTTGATGGTTACGGCCGGCTGATTGTCTTCAGCGGTCGAGTAAGTCTGGGCAAACTTGGTGGGGATGGTCGTGTTCTTGGCGATCATCTTGGTCATTACGCCGCCCAAGGTTTCAATACCCAGCGACAGCGGTGTCACGTCCAGCAGCAGCACGTCGGTGCGGTCACCGCCCAGTACCTGGCCTTGCACCGCAGCGCCTACGGCCACGGCTTCGTCAGGGTTCACGTCTTTGCGAGGATCCTTGCCAAAGAATTCCTTGACCTTTTCTTGCACCTTGGGCATGCGGCTCATACCGCCAACCAAGATCACGTCCTGGATGTCAGCCACAGCGATGCCGGCGTCCTTGATGGCGGTGCGGCAAGGGGCAATTGTGCGCTCGATCAGGTCTTCTACCAAAGCTTCCAGCTTGGAGCGGGTCAGCTTGATGCTCAGGTGCTTAGGGCCGGAGGCATCGGCAGTGATGTAGGGCAGGTTGATGTCAGTCTGCGAGGAGTTCGACAGCTCAATCTTGGCCTTTTCTGCGGCTTCCTTCAGGCGTTGCAGTGCCAGCACGTCCTTGGACAGATCCACGCCTTGTTCCTTCTTGAACTCAGCAATGATGTAGTCAATGATGCGTTGGTCAAAGTCTTCGCCGCCTAGGAAGGTGTCACCGTTGGTGGACAGCACTTCAAATTGCTTTTCACCGTCAACGTCGGCGATTTCGATGATGGACACGTCAAACGTGCCGCCGCCCAAGTCATAGACGGCGATCTTGCGGTCTTGGCCCTTTTCTACCTTGTCCAGGCCAAAGGCCAGCGCTGCAGCAGTCGGCTCGTTGATGATGCGCTTGACATCCAGGCCCGCGATGCGGCCTGCATCTTTGGTGGCCTGGCGCTGAGCGTCGTTGAAGTACGCGGGCACGGTAATTACGGCTTCGGTCACTTCTTCACCCAAGAAGTCCTCGGCGGTTTTCTTCATCTTGCGCAGCACTTCTGCGGAGATTTGAGGGGGAGCCAGCTTTTGGCCGCGCACTTCCACCCATGCATCACCGTTGTCTGCCTTGGCAATGGTGAAGGGCATCAGGTCGATGTCCTTTTGCACTTCCTTTTCGTCGAACTTGCGACCGATCAGGCGCTTGGCAGCGTAGATGGTGTTGCGGGGGTTGGTCACCGCCTGGCGCTTGGCGGAAGCGCCGACCAAGATTTCGCCGTCTTCTTGGTACGCAATGATCGACGGCGTGGTGCGTGCGCCTTCGCTGTTTTCGATCACGCGGGTGGTGTTGCCTTCCATGATGGCCACGCAGCTGTTGGTCGTGCCCAAGTCAATACCAATAATTTTGCCCATTTGAATTCTCCGAATCTTGAAATGTTTGGTTGATTGGCTTGTAACTAGGGGTGTTTACTAGGTTTTCAAGCCAAACGTGAAAGTTTTTTATGCTTACTTAGGTGCTGAAACCGTCACCAGTGCAGGACGCAGTACGCGCTCTGCAATCAGGTAGCCTTTTTGCAGCACCGAAACAATCGTGTTGGCTTCCTGCTCGGCAGGCACGGCGGCAATGGCTTGGTGGTGGTGCGGGTCAAACTTACTGCCCCCCTCTGGGTTGACGACCACGACCTTGTTACGTTCCAGCGCCTGATGCAGCTGGCGCAAGGTAGCGTCAGACCCTTCACGCAACTGCTCTGCGGTGGCGTTATGGATGGCTAGCGCAGCATCGAGGCTGTCGCACACGGGCAGAAGGCTTTCTGCAAAGCTTTCAATGCCGAACTTGCGGGCTTTGCTGACTTCTTCGTCAGCGCGGCGGCGCATGTTTTCTGTATCGGCCTTGGCGCGCAAGTACTGGTCGGCCATTTCGGCGTTCTTGGCCTTGAGCTCGTTCAGCTCGTTTTGCAGGCGGGCCATTTCGTCAGCCACATTGGCGGCCATTGCAGCCTCAACTTCTTCGGGAGAAGCATCGGAGGGCATGGCGGATTGATTTGTATTTTGTTCAGACATGTGGATAGCGTCTCTAAAGAGTGAACCTTGCTAGTTCAAATGGGGGTGGCTTTTGCCCTTTCAAGGGCTGTCCCGTTGAAGGGTATTGCCGGGCGCTGAGTGTACAAGCCTTAAGCGGCTGTCTATAATCTACTGTTTTGCCTTGCTCCACCGCTACAGGCGCAGCGGGGGGCCTAACCCAAAAGGGAGTATTCATGCGTCATTACGAAATCATTTTGTTGATCCATCCGGATCAAAGCGAGCAAGTTCCAGCCATGCTGGAGCGCTACAAGGGCATGATCACCGCTGGCGGTGGTGCTGTGCACCGTGAAGAAGATTGGGGCCGTCGTCAGCTGGCTTACATGATCAATAAGCTCGCTAAGGCACATTACATCTGCTTGAACATCGAAGCCGACCAAACTGTGATGGCTGAACTGGAACACGCGTTCAAGTTCAACGACGCTGTTCTGCGTCACCTGACAGTTCAAAAGAAGAAGGCTGACACTACAGCTTCTTCCATGATGAAGACTGTCGAGCGCGAAGAAGCCCGCAAGTCTAACCAAGCTGCTGAAGCCTAATTCTTAGACTTCGCTTGGAGTGGAAAACCACGTTGTCCTGACTGCCTGTATCGAAGAGCTTCAACCCTTGAGATACACGCCTGCTGGATTGCCTGCCTTGGATTTGCGCCTCGCGCACGAATCATCCCAAGTAGAAGCAGGTAGCTCACGCAAAGTCTCGGCAGCTGTGAAAGCGGTGGCATTTGGTGCGTTGGCAGAGCGGCTCGCTCGCCAAGCACCCGGAAGTTCTTGGAAATTCCAAGGTTTCCTTGCAACACCGCGTAACAGCAAAACCGTGGTGCTTCACATCCAGGATGTTCAACAAAATTAATTTTCAAGAGGTCCAGCAATGGCCACGTTCAAGAAATTCAACAAAGACAAGCGCCCAAAGCGCAACACCCAGTCGCTGCTGTTCAAGCGCAAGCGTTTCTGCCGCTTCACAGTCGCTAACGTCGTTGAAATCGACTACAAGGATGTAGACACTTTGCGTGACTTCATCGGCGAAAACGGCAAAATTATCCCCGCACGCCTAACCGGTACGCGCGCCATTTACCAGCGTCAGCTGAACACTGCCATCAAGCGTGCTCGCTTCCTGGCCATGCTGCCGTACACCGACCAGCACAAGATCTAAGGAGCCACAACCATGCAAATTATTCTGCTCGAGAAGGTTGTGAACCTGGGTAACCTGGGCGATATCGTCAAGGTAAAAGACGGCTATGCACGTAACTTCTTGATCCCTTCGGGTCAAGCACGTCGTGCTACTGCTTCCGCTAAAGCTGAGTTCGAAGCCAAGCGCGTTGAACTGGAAAAGGCTGCTGCTGCCAAGTTGGCAGAAGCCCAAGCTGAAGGCGAAAAGCTCAACGGCTCGACCGTGAAGCTGTCGCAAAAGGCTGGCGTGGATGGCCGTTTGTTCGGTTCCATCACCAATGCTGACATCGCTGAAGCTCTGAAGGCCCAAGGCTTTACAGTGGCCAAGGCTCAAGTGCGCATGCCTAACGGTCCTATCAAGACTGTTTCTTCTTCCTCCGTGGAAGTGGCACTGCACACGGATGTTCTGGTTGAAGTGACTGTGGAAGTGTCGGGCGAAGCCTAAGCACTGACGCGGAAAACTTTTCCGACTCCACAAAAGCCACCTTCGGGTGGCTTTTGTGTTTTATGTAGATTATTGGCCTCTAGCCCTTATGGTGCCTGGGCTGAGTGCTTCTTTTTCTTAGCTTGCAGGGCCCATTGCGTGCGTTTTTGGCCCTGTTCGCTTCAGCAGTGCGTAGTGCTCAGGATGACGGCGTAGGGCCTGCACGCTACGATCACCAGCTTGTCTTTTTTGGGTAGATGGGTAGATAGATGTCTTCAGTGATGCCTCCGTTGGATGATGTTTTCGGCACACCTGTGGCCGACGACCAGCAAGTTGCGAACTTGCGTTTGCCGCAGTACTCCATGGAGTCCGAATCCAGCGTGCTGGGCGGTTTGTTGATGGACAACAACGCCTGGGATCGCGTGGGCGATTTGTTGACCGATCGCGACTTTTACCGCCATGAGCACCAGCTGATTTTTGCCGCCATCGGCAAGATGATCAACGACAGCAAACCTGCTGACGTGATCACGGTGTTTGAGCACCTGCAGGGCATGGGCAAGGCTGAGGAAATAGGCGGCATCCTCTATCTGAACCAGTTGGCGCAGTATGTGCCCAGTGCCACGAACATTCGTCGCTATGCCGAAATCGTGCGCGAGCGTGGCATTTTGCGCAAGCTGCTGACCGTGAGTGATGAAATCGCCACCAACGCGCTGAACCCCCAGGGCAAGCCGGTGGAGCGCATCTTGGATGAGGCCGAGCAAAAAATCTTTGCCATTGGCGAAGAAGGCTCGCGCATGAAGCAAGGTTTCCAGAGCATGGAAACTTTGGTGGGCGATCTGCTGGACCGTGTCCAGGAGATGGCCGATAACCCGATGGATGTGACGGGCGTGCCCACGGGTTTTGTCGATCTGGACCGCATGACGTCCGGCTTGCAAGCTGGGGATTTGGTGGTGCTGGCGGCGCGTCCTTCCATGGGTAAAACCTCTTTCGCGGTGAATATTGCCGAGCACGTGGCGCTTAATGAAGGCCTGCCCGTCGCCATTTTCTCGATGGAAATGGGTGCCGCCCAGCTGGCGGTGCGTATCGTGGGCTCGATTGGCAAGGTCAACCAGGGCCACTTGCGTACCGGCAAGCTGGAAGATGAGGAATGGACGCGTCTGTCCGAGGCCGTGGAAAAGCTCAGCCAGGTGTCTTTGCACATTGATGAAACGCCGGGCCTGACACCTTCAGAGCTGCGCGCCAATGCGCGTCGTCTGTCGCGCACCTGCGGCAAGCTGGGCTTGATCGTGGTCGACTATTTGCAGCTGATGAGTGGCTCCAGCGGCGGCGGTGGTGACAACCGCGCCACTGAGCTGGGTGAAATCTCGCGCGGCCTGAAGATGTTGGCCAAAGAGTTGCAATGCCCTGTGATTGCGCTGTCCCAGCTCAATCGCTCGGTGGAGCAACGCACCGACAAGCGCCCGATGATGTCTGACTTGCGTGAATCGGGCGCTATCGAGCAGGACGCGGACATCATCATGTTCATCTACCGCGACGACTACTACAACAAAGACTCCAAAGAGCCGAACGTGGCCGAAGTCATCATCGGCAAGCAGCGTAACGGCCCCACAGGCACGATCAAGCTGTACTTCCAGAAAAACCAGACGCGCTTTGAAAATCTGGCCATGGGTGCGGGCGACGATTACTAAAGCAAAAAACGCTGCGCAATAAAAAGGGCTTGGTCGCATGACCAAGCCCTTTTTGCTAGCAAAGAAGTGAGCACCTTGCCGTTGTGTTTAAAAGGTTTCAGATAGTTTTATACCTGAGATCCTTCCGATACAACGGCAGGGTGCTCCTTTTTTAGAGGCGCACGATATAGATCAGCAAGCCAATCACCACCAGACTCAGCCCACCGCAAACCCACGCCAGACGAGTGGCACCGGTGCGTAGAAAGCCCACGGTCTTGACGATCTGGGTTTGCTGTTCGGCCATTTTCTCCAGCACCAAAGCCGTGGCGCGCTGGGCTTCTTCAGCGTGGGCCAGGCGTGCTTCAAGTTGTGCCACTTGCTGCAGTGCCAGTTCAGCGGCGTTGTGCGCCGCCGGCGCTGAATGCTCAGGAAAAGCGGCCTGTGCAGCTTCTTCCAGCTCTTGCTCCGGGCTTTTTTTCATCAGGCCTTTGGCCGCTTTGAGTACGGAGGGCGCTGCCTGAATGACATCACCCCACGGCACGAGTTTGAGGGCGGTGACCCAGCCGATCGCCATTTACAGCACCTCGCTGGCAAAGTCGGCCAGGCGTGAACGCTCGCCGCGTGCCAGTTGGATATGGCCGCCATGCGCCCAGCCTTTAAAGCGATCCACCGCAAACGTCAGGCCCGAGGAGCCTTCGGTCAGGTACGGCGTATCGATCTGCGCCAGGTTGCCCATGCAGATGATCTTGGTGCCCGGGCCAGCGCGGGTGATCAAGGTCTTCATCTGTTTGGGCGTCAGGTTTTGCGCTTCGTCGATGATGACGTACTTGTTCAGAAAGGTGCGGCCCCGCATGAAGTTCATGCTCTTGATTTTGATGCGGCTGCGAATCAGCTCATTGGTGGCAGAGCGCCCCCATTCGCCGGGATTGCCGCCGTCGCCCTTGGCCAAGAACTCCAGGTTGTCGTCCAGCGCGCCCATCCAGGGGCCCATCTTTTCTTCTTCAGTACCGGGCAAAAAGCCAATGTCCTCACCGACGCTGACGGTGGCGCGCGTCATGATGATTTCGGTGTAGCGACGGTCATCCAGCACTTGCGACAAGCCTGCAGCCAAGGCCATCAGGGTCTTGCCCGTGCCGGCAGTGCCGGTCAGCGAGACAAAGTCCACATTCGGATCCATCAGTAGGTTCAGCGCAAAGTTTTGCTCGCGGTTGCGTGCATTCACACCCCAGACGCTGTGCTTGCTGCTGCCGTAATCGCGCAGGGTTTGCAGCACCACGGTGTTATCGCGAATCTCTGTCACGCGCGCGTGCAGGCTGGGCTCGCCTGGTGCTTCAAAGTAGACGTACTGGTTGATCAGCATCTGGCTGGTGACAGCGCCGCTCAAGCGGTAGAAGGTGCGGCCAGTTTCCTGCCAGCTCTCGACATTCTTGGCTTTTTTCCAGAAGTCGGCGGGCAAAGCCAGGCTGCCGGTATAGAGCAAGTCACCATCATCGAGTGTCTTGTCGTTTCGGTAGTCCTCCGCAGGCAGACCCAAGGCGCGTGCCTTGACGCGCATATTGATGTCTTTGGACACCAGAACGACTTCTTGCTGGCCTTGTTTGAGCAGGCGCAGGGCTTGCACTATGCCCAAGATTTGATTGTCCGCCTTGCCTTGCGGCAGGCTGGAGGGCAGCTTGTTATCCAATGGCACCGTCTGAAAGAACAAGTGGCCCGTGGCACCCTTGTGACCGGTGGCGTCCAACTGCAGGCCGGCCGCCAGGTCGGCGTCTTTTTGCACATCCACCAAAGCATCCAGTGTGCGGCTGACTTGGCGGCCATTGCGGGCCACTTCAGTCATGCCGCGCTTGTGGCCATCGAGCTCTTCCAGCACCACCATGGGCAGGTAGATATCGTGCTCCTGGAAGCGGAAGATGCTGGTCGGGTCATGCAGCAGCACATTGGTGTCCAGCACAAACAGGCACGATTGCGCACTGCGCTTTTTGGTGCTGCGCAGGGGCGTGGTTACTGATGCGGCCGGTGCTGGCGTCGGTGCCATATGCTTGTTGGCTGCCTGGGGCGTCGGCTTGGCAGCGGGTGCAGTAACTGTCGGATTTGGTACGGGTGCTGGTGCTGCAACTAGGGGTTTTGTAGTTGCCGCTGCGTTGCTGACCGGAGCAGCCGTTGCGGCAGCGCTGGCTTGTGCCGCCGCGCGTTGGCGGGCCAAGCTTTGGGCTGCAGCGTTGGTGGCAGCACTGGCTGTGGCTGTTGCCGGGGTGGTCTTTTTGCTGCTGCGCGCAGGTTTGGAGGCTGCCGTCTTGGTTGCGCTGGCCGTGTTGGCAGTTGTGACAACGGGAGCGGCTAAGACGGCGGGTTCGTCATCTAGCTGGATGACGGCTTGCTTGGCGGCTGTGCGTTTGGGCACACTTGCCGTGACATCAAACGCTTCTTTGGCAACGCGGGCAGCGCGTTTGCTGGGGGCTGGAGGCAATGGCATGGTGTTTCAGTCCTTGTTTTTCAGGGCTGTAAAAAACACAAAGCCGCTGGGCACAGGCCCGAGCGGCTTTGGAGGGAAAGGTTTTGCAATGCAGGGAGAAACGCACAAAGGCATGCGGCCCATTATGCATGGCCTGCCACGGGCTGATAGCACGGTGGCAAGCGTGTAGGGCTTTAGGCGGCCTTCTTGGCTGCAGCCTTCAAGTCTTTAACGGCTTTCAGGACGTCATCCACGTGTCCGGGCACCTTCAGGCCGCGCCACTCTTGCACCAGGATGCCGTTGGTATCGATCAAGAAGGTGGAGCGCTCAATGCCCTTGACCTTCTTGCCGTACATGATCTTGTTCTTGACCACGCCGAACATGTGGCACATCTTCTCTTCGGTATCAGCGATGAGTTCGAAGGGCAGTTCCAGCTTGGCCTTGAATTCGTTGTGCGAATTCATGTTGTCGCGCGACACGCCAAAAAGCACAGCGCCGGTTTTTTCAAAGTCTTTGAACCTATCGCGGAACTGCATGGCTTCGGTGGTGCAACCAGGCGTATTGTCCTTCGGGTAGAAGTACAGAATCAGAATCTGGCCTGTGTGCGAGGTGTTGGATACCTTCACACCACTTGTAGCATTGGCTTCGAATTCGGGAAGGGCTTTATTAACAACGATCGCCATGCGCTTTGATCTCTCGGGTGTAGTCGTTGGAAAGTCGAGGGGTGTAAGGTGTTATTGCTTTTATGGATAAGTACGCCCCCGACCGCAACCTGTAATTTTACCCTGAATCACAAGATTTGACGAGCCCCCTGCGGATACTACTCTAAGATCAGTGCGGCTATTACATTGCGGCCTTCTGCCGCCAAAACGTTGTAGGTGCGGCAGGCGGCGTGCGTGTCCATGGTCTCGAAGCCAATTCGTTTGGCCATCAAGGGCTGCAACCACGATGGATGCACAAAACGCAGCTTTGCCCCAGAGCCAAAAATGATGAGTTCGGCATTGAGTTCTGCCAGCGCCGCGAAATGCTCCGCAGTCAGTGAATCAAAACTGGTGCAGTTCCAGGGGCGCAGAAAGCCGCTGGACGCCATCACGATGTTGCCTTGGTGCTCGATTTTGTCCACGGCGATCCAGCCGGGGCCGTAGGCTGTGACCATTTGCACGTCAGCGTGGTCGGAGTGGAGTTGCATAAAGGTTCCTTGTGAGGCGTACTCTGAAACAGGCAAAGTGCAGTCCCTCTGTAGAAAGGGATTATGGGCACCTTGGTTTACGGGGATGCCCTGCGCCTGAAGTGTGGTCAAATTATAGGTTTCACCGAGGCGCTGTCGCGTCTTGGCACCACTTCGAGCAATCTGGAACACCTGCCATGAAGACCGTCCAAAAATCCGCCAAATTAGCTAACGTCTGTTATGACATCCGCGGGCCGATCATGGACGCGGCCAAACAGATGGAAGAAGACGGCCACAAGATCATCAAGCTCAACATCGGCAA
>JADMKK010000003.1 GCA_015478895.1 Comamonas sp.
CAGAAGAACTCAGCAAACCATGGGAGCGCGACCCGCGCCCAGCACCACCGCCGCTACCCATGGGTAGCTACTACAACGACCGGCCCGCTTGATGCGGGTTTTGTTTTTTCTGGAGCCCCATGAGCGCACCACTTGCCCAGCAGCGCGCCAGCCAGACCCTTGAGGCCGCGCGGCGCGCAAATGCCCAAGTCCAGGCCAACAAGCCCGCCCCACCCAAGCGCTGCGCAAGCTGCGGCGCACCTGTCCACCAAGAGCCCGCCGAGGGCGAAGGCCTGCCCTGCGGGCATTGACCACGGAGCATCCATGAAAGAAACAGGACTGATGTTCAAGGGGTCGCTGGTGCGCGCCATTCTGGAAGACCGCAAGACACAGACGCGCCGGTTAGTAAAACCCGCACCAGCCGCTGACCAGCTGATGCTGCGCGGCATCACCACAGAAACTGGATTGGTCTATGCGCGATCCATTGAGCAAATCAACTCTCAAAACATACGGCGCATCCGATGGGAAAGCCCAGTCGGCCAGCCCGGTGACCGCATCTATGTGCGCGAGACATGGAGCCCCGACCCACCATGTGATGGAACGTGGTGCTACACGTCATGGGTCGGATGCCGCCAAGGGCAAATTGAAGGTGTGCCTGAGCGCTTCCGCAACCCCGAACACTGCATGTACGCAGCCTCAACAAATACCGACATGGTGTGGACGCCCAGTGTTCACATGCCCAAGTGGGCAGCGCGCATCTGGCTGGAAATCACTGGTGTGCGCGTGGAGCGCCTGCAGGACATCGGCGAAGAGGACGCCAAAGCTGAGGGCGCGCCGTTGAAGAACAGTCCAGCGGCTCACCTGACAAGCTACCGCCGAGGCTTCCAGGAGGTCTGGGAATCCACCGGCGGCGACTGGGCCGACAACCCCTGGGTTTGGGTCTACGACTTCAAAACCATCAGCACGACTGGACGATCAGCATGAACACGAATAAAAGCCCAATGGATACAACAACACCAGCAACACCCCAAGAGGCAGAGCAACTTGCCATCAAAGCAGTGAATGAGTACCTGACCGCCTGCCGCGCCACCCCAAGCGATCCAAACTACAGCAACTACCTAATGAAGCTGTGCAGCGTTGCTGGCGTAACCATCGCCCAGAAAGATGGCTATGTCACGGCAGCGCAGCGCCTAGAGGGCACTGCTCTTTTTCTACTTGGACAAGCACCACAAGGACACGCGCAATGAGCAAACGAGCCCGCCAGCGCGGCGACAAGCGCGACCGCTGGAAAGACCAGCAAGACCAACAAGACAACCAGCCCCGCTAAGTCGGGGCTTTTTAACGCCTAAAGCTATGACTCCCTTATTTCTCACATGCGATGAAGTGCGCGAGCTGACCGGCATCAACACCGGCAAGCGTGGAAAGCGGCGCGAGGAACTACAGGCCGCCGCCCTGCGCACAATGAAAATCCCTTTCTATGTCAACGCAGCAGGCCGCCCCATCGTATCGCGCGCAGTGATCGAAGGCGGCACGCAGCACAACACGGAGGCTGTGCGCCCCAAGTGGGAGCCAGCACGCGCCAATGGTTAATGCAATGCCTGGCTTTCGCGCCCGCCCTCAAAAGTCGGGCAAGGTGTACTACTACTTCGACACAGGCTCCAAGCCGCGCCGAGAAATCCCCCTGGGCAGCGACTACCGCGAGGCCGTCAAAAAGTGGCTGGAGCTGTCCAACATGCCACTGACCGCGCCCATGGAGACATTCGCAGACCTGGCCGACAAGTACGAAGCAGAGGTGGTGAGCGCCAAAGCCAAATCCACCCAGCAAACCCAGCGCGGCGACATCAAAAAGCTGCGTGAGTTTTTCTGCAACCCGACGCCCGCCCCACTGGATGAAATCAAGCCCAAGCACATCTACCAGTTGCTGCAATGGGCCAAAAGCACACCCACCACGGCCAACCGCTTGAAGCGCACCTTCAGCCACATGTTCAACACCGCCCGCGCATGGGGCTGGACGGAAGCAGAAAACCCCTGCACCGGCATCGAGGGCCACGCACTGGGTAAGCGTGAGGTGTATATCACCGACGCGGTGTACCGTGCCGTGTACGAGCAAGGCAGCGACTTGCTCAAAGACGCCATGGACCTGGCCTACCTCACCGGCCAGCGCCCTGGCGACGTGCGGGAGCTGACCGAGCACCACATCCAAGACGGCTGCCTGGTCATCAAGCAAAGCAAGACCGGCGCCCCGCTGCGCTTTGTCATAGAGGGGGAACTTGCCGCGCTGCTGGATCGACTGGCCCAGCGCAAAGCCGGGCGAAAACTGCACAGCTTCAACCTGCTGACCAACCCCCAAGGCACCGCCGCCACGTCCATCACACTGCGCAGACACTTTGAAAAGGCCCGCGCAAAAGCCGCCGAAGTTGCAAGCAGCCCGCAACTGGCCGCAGAAATACGCGCCTTCTGGTTCTACGACCTGCGCGCAAAAGCCGCCGACGACGTAGCCGAAGAACGCGGCGAGCAAGCAGCAGCCACCCAGCTGGGCCACACATCAGTAAGCACGACCAAGCGCCACTACCTGCGCCGTGGCGCCAAGGTGCAGGCCACTAAATGACAGGCCGTTTTGCTGCATAATAACTAGTTGTCATTAAGAAGCGCTTTTTGAATTTGCGGAGCGCTCCGCAAATACACCAGATTCTGCTACTCTTAATGAAGCAAGAAACCCTTGCAAATCAACGTGGTGGCGTTAGCTCAGTTGGATAGAGCAACAGCCTTCTAAGCTGTGGGTCACTGGTTCGATTCCAGTACGCCGCGCCACAAAAATTTAAAAAGCCGCCCGATATGCAAACATCGCGCGGCTTTTTTGTTGCTCAGTTTTTAGTAATTTATAAAAAAGAGAGCGTCATCCCTTCGTCTTTATTGAGCTTCCAATACTTATGTACTTGAAACTCAGCAAAAGCAACGGCCTAGTGCTCTCTTTTTCATAAAAAAAATGGAGGGAGACCCTGCTCAGGCACATCCGTCATTAGAGCTGCATTCCGGATGCCTTAAAGAGCAGCATGCCGCAGTCAACCAGATTGCTGGCTACCCAACATGCGCAAAACATCACGGTCATTGGGCAGCGCGTAATCGTGGCTGCGAATGATGCGGCCATCATTGACGCGTACCAGCTTAAGGCTGACATAGGTGTACTGTGTGGCTTGTGAATACGTCCCCACCATCACCAAGGCAGCGCTGTGATGGAGGGCGATATCGCGGATTTCGCGTGACAGCAGCAGCTCACCCGTTCCCTCCTTGACATACACACTGCCGCGCAGCTTCAACTCTTTCACATTGAAGCTTTTGGCCGCCAATTGCGAAGCATAAATCTCGCTGAGTGTCCGCCCCAGCGCTGCAGAGCGCGCCAAATCGTTGATGTTCACGATGGTCGCAACCAGCACCGGAGCCTGAGCAAGTTGCAAAACATCAAAACCTTGCACCAATGCATCCACCGCAGACCGGCTGCTGGCAATGAAGGGGTTGTGTGCAGCAGCTTCATAGCTGGGAGCGGCCAGCAGCATCGGTTGAGGCTGCGTTGCACAGGCAGACAAAACCAGGACTGCACCCAAGGGCAGCATCCAATTGATCTGGCGCTTCATTGGTCAACCACCTTCATGATTTGTGCAGGATAAATCGGGCCAACACCATAAAACAATGGCGCATCCACATCTTCCAGGTAGTACACATCGGTCTTGCGGGCCAGATACTGGTTGCCGCGCGAGACGGAGGTGGTCAAGATAACTTCAGTATGGGTCGGGCCGCCAGAATTGATGCTGTTCGCAAAATCTGCAGCGCCAGCCAAACCTAGCGTGGCAGCCAGCTTGGCATCCAGGTGCTCACCACGCAAGCCATATACCGCCATCAAACCACCCGCAAGCATGGTGAATTGGCCGGGAATGAAATGCGGACGCTCGCTCTTGTGCACGACCAGTTGGGTGCCGTAGGTCAGCTGCAAATCGGTGTCATTGGCGTTGTGCAGCACAGTGATGCCACTTTGTACCAATTTGGTCATCACAAATTCGCGAAAACCTCGGTCAAATGCCGACGGGTGATGCGGCAATTTCACGTAGACCGAAGTATTCACAGGAACGCCTGTTCTCTTCAAAATGTCTAGCGTTTGTGCCACGACATCATTTGCCAGCAAATCCCAGTGGCCTGCAGAACGCACCTTTTTCTGCACCGCATATTCAAAGTTACTCGACACTGGAATAGGTGCACTCCCACAAGCCGTTAAGGCCAGGCAGGCCAAGGCGGTGAGCCCGGCGTTTTTCCACAAAGACATATTTCCCCTCCTCTCGTTGTATTGGTCCCGTTGCGCCATATCGCATCGGCAAAGTACAGAATTCTGGTGGGCTGCCCACAATGCGCCAAGACAGCAAGGGGGGAAATTTGATGCGCGCCAAGCTTGTTAACAAAAAGTGTCTTATTCCACGCAACATTCGCCCTTTCAGCCAAGTTGCATTTGGAAAACGGCTTGCTCTGCAAGCTTGGGGTACTTGAAATTTGTACAGCCGAAAAAAAGCCGCAAGACGAAATCTTGCGGCTTAGTTCTTCTCTATTAGCTTTCCAGCTGTGCTGGTAAAAAGAGAGCAGTGCGCCCTTTCAAGCAAAGGGATTCAGATAACTATGTACTTGAAACTGTTGAACGGCAAAGGCAAGCAGCTCACTTTTTTACAGTAGCCGGCCTCAACACTGAATTATTTACTGGCAGTCAGCACACCTGTGCCATTGCTGAGTGTTTCCACCCAATGGCGCACGCGCTCGGCATCGCCTTGGCGGCTGTATTTGCCCACAGAATCCAAGAACACCATGATGAGTTTGCGCCCAGAAACTTCTGCTTGCATGACCAAGCAACGGCCTGCCTCAGAGATATATCCGGTCTTTTGCAAACCAATATCCCAGCGTTCGCTCTTGACCAAACTGTTGGTATTGTTGAACTGCAGCATGCGATTGCCCACGGCCACTTCGCGATGCGGAGAGATAGACAGCGTGCGCACCAGCGGGTTGGCATGGGCGACGTTTACCAGCGTAGCCAAGTCATAAGCGCTCGATTGGTTGCGGCTGGACAGGCCTGTAGGCTCCACAAACTGGGTCTCCGACATGCCCAGCAGCTTGGCTTTTTGGTTCATCAACTGAACAAAGTGCTGCAAACCGCCAGGATAAGTACGGCCCAAAGCATGGGCGGCGCGGTTTTCACTGGACATCAGTGCTAGGTGCAGCATCTCGCCCCGGCTCAGCTGCGTTCCGACCCGCAAACGTGAGCTGCTGTTTTTCTCGGTATCAACATCGTCTTGCGTGATGGTGAGGATCTCGTCCATCGGCAAATTGGCTTCTGCCACCAGCATCCCTGTCATGAGCTTGGTGATAGAAGCAATCGGCAACACCGCATGATCATTTTTACTGAGTAGCACTTCTTTGGTGTCTTGATCCATGACCAAAGCAACGCTTGACTTCAAATCCAGAGGGTCTGTCACGTTGTGCAAGCCCGCCATTTGCCCAAAGGAGGGGCGAGCCATCGACACCACAGCGGCCCCTGCAGCAGCGGCGGTGACGGTACGGCGTGCAGTACTTGCGCGCGCGACGCGCGCTGGAGCTTTGGCTTTATTGCTAGCCACTGCACGCTGCGAAGCTGCTGAAGCAACCCTTTTCCGAACAATAGGTGCTTTTGCCGTGGACTTGGCCGGCTTCTTAACCTTCGCGCTAGAAGCAGTATTTGCTTTTTTTGTGGGTGCCGTCTTGGCTGCGTAAGCGACTGGAGCCGCCAAGGAGAAACTTAAGGTCAGAAAAGCCAATACCTTGGCAAAACGACCTAACGCAGGGGAACGGCGGTAATGCATGCAGGAACTCCAGCAACAGACAACGGAAAATATAGGCCACCAAGTAAAAGTCGCACAACTACGGTAGTTGTGCGACTTTTACTTGGAGATTTAATAAATTATAGGCCTGCCCCTACCGTTTGTAGTGTCCTTCTTACACTGAAACACATTTATTTGAGAGCAGAAGCGCAAGTATCTATCAGCAGCCGGAGCGAAGCATCCGCGGCTTCCCGCTGCTGATTGGCTTGCTGCAGATATCAGCCAAAAGGTCTTGACCTTAGCCAGAACCTTTCGCTGACCTAGGCCCTTAAATCACTGCGGCCTGCTTTGAAGGTGCGCGGCGCAAACCAGACAAGATGGCACGAATCGAGGCCGAGACAATGTTGGCATCCATGCCCACGCCGAAGACGGTGTGGCTGTCATCGACACGCACTTCCACATAGGCTACGGCTTGGGCATTGGCACCCTCGCCCACCGCATGTTCAGAGTAATTCATCACGCGCACTTGGCGACCCAGCGATTGCGACAAGGCTTGCACGAAAGCATCGATGGGGCCGGTGCCCGTGCCTTCCAGCACCAGCTCTTGACCTTCCAGATTGAGCTTGGCGTTCAACGTCACTACGCCGTCTTCTTCAGCCAAACGGTAGTGCGGTGCCTGGGCCATATCCATGCCAAATTCCTTGCGGAAGATCTTCCACAAATCGGCTGCGGTGAATTCAGTGCCCAAACTGTCCATTTCATGCTGCACGATCTGCGAGAACTCGATTTGCAAACGGCGGGGCAATTGCAGACCATATTCCGCTTCCAGCAGATAAGAGATGCCGCCTTTGCCCGATTGGCTGTTGACACGAATCACCGCCTCGTAGCTGCGGCCCAAATCCTTGGGGTCAATCGGCAGGTAAGGCATCTCCCAAATGTCACCGTCATTGCGCGCGCCAAATGCTTTCTTGATCGCGTCTTGGTGCGAACCCGAAAACGAGGTGTATACCAGCTCGCCCACATAGGGGTGGCGCGGGTGCACAGGCAACTGGTTGCAGTACTCCACCGTGGCACGGATGCCATCGATATCGGAAAAATCCAGGCCTGGGTGAACGCCATTGATGTACATGTTCAACGCTACATTCACCACATCCAAATTGCCAGTGCGTTCGCCATTACCGAACAAGCAACCTTCCAAGCGATCGGCTCCGGCGAGCAAGGCCATCTCGGCCGTTGCAGTGCCCGTGCCCCGGTCGTTGTGTGGATGCACGGACAAAACAATGGAATCGCGGCGCTGCAAGTTGCGGTGCGTCCACTCCACCATGTCGGCAAAGATATTGGGGCTGGAGTGCTCCACCGTCGTGGGCAAATTAATGATGCACTTCTTGGCAGGCGTGGGTTGCCACACTTCCGTCACGGCATCAACCACGCGCTTGGAAAACTCCACCTCGGTGTCCGAATACATCTCCGGCGAGTATTCAAAGGTCCAGTCGGTGCTTGGGTGCTCCGCTGCAATATCTTTGAACAATTGCGCATTGCTGCGCGCCAAGTCCACGATTTCATCCTCATTCATATTCAGCACCACGCGGCGCATTACAGGCGCGGTGGCGTTGTACAGATGGACGATAGCGCGGGGGACGCCTTCCAAAGCTTCAAAGGTGCGGCGAATCAAAGGCTCACGCGCCTGCGTCAACACCTGCACGGTCACGTCATCGGGAATGCGGTTTTCTTCGATGAGCTTGCGCATGAAGTCGAACTCAATCTGCGAAGCCGAAGGAAAACCCACTTCAATTTCCTTGAACCCGATTTTTACCAACTGCTCGAACATGCGCATCTTGCGCTCGATGTCCATGGGCTCAATCAGCGCCTGATTGCCATCACGCAAGTCCACGCTGCACCATACGGGCGGCTTGGAGATGGTGGCATCGGGCCAAGTACGGTCTGTCAGATGAACAGGAACAAAGGGACGGTACTTGCTTGCGGGGTTTTGCAACATTGACATAGGAGCTCTCTTTCGTGATTCAAGAAAATTTGGCCTGTTCCCCAGCGCGCCAACAAAAAAGGCCCGTCGCTGGAAAGCTACGGGCCTTGGAAGTAGGGTGTGTGTACGCGCGCGCTACTTGATCTGCCCGTTGGACATGTTTAGTAGTAGAGCTAGCGACAGGTTTTGCATGCGGGCAACTCTAGCACAGATTGATTTAAATGCATGCCCGCGTTTTTGCTTAGTGGTGCAAGCCACGCTCTTCAGGCTCGTCCTTGGAGGTGCTGATCACGCTGGTTTGCTGGCCCTTGACCTTGCGCACCACGTACACCACGTAACCACTGAAACCATACAGCGCGAAGACGGCAAATAGCACTGTGGGCGTATGAATATTGATGATAGCAATCGCCAGCACGATGAGGATGATGGCGGCAAACGGCACGCTGCGCTTCATGTTGAAATCTTTGAAACTGTAGAAAGGCACGTTGGTGACCATCGTCAAGCCCGAGTACAAGGTCATGAAGAACATCACCCACATCATTTGCACCCAGGTCAGCAAACCGTCTTCGCCGCGCACCACGCCAAAGTCGTTGACCACCCACATAAAACCAACTACCAAAGCCGCGGCAGCCGGCGAGGGCAAACCTTGGAACCAGCGTTTATCGACCACCCCGGTATTCACGTTGAAGCGCGCCAAACGCAAAGCAGCGCAGGAGCAATACACAAAGGCTGCAATCCACCCCCAGCGACCCAAGCCTTTCAGCGCCCATTCATAGGCCACCAAGGCGGGCGCTACACCAAATGAAACCATGTCACACAGCGAGTCCATTTGCTCGCCAAAAGCGCTCGAGGTATTGGTCATGCGGGCCACGCGGCCATCTAAAGCATCCAGCACCATGGCACAAAAAATGCCATAGGCCGCCAGGTCATACCGGCCATTCATGGCCATGACGATGGCGTAGAAACCCCCAAAAAGCGCAGCCAATGTGAAGAGGTTGGGCAGGATATAAATGCCTTTTCGGCGCTTGCGAACCACTACCCCGGCTTCGCCATCATGGGCGGAATTGCTGTCATGCATGTCATGCACCTCCTGAGCGCTGCCCCGCCAAGGCGGCCGGCAGCTATTAAAACCATAGTATTTTACGCAGGCTACTTACGTGCCCTGCTTTATCGTCCAGTGTAGCGTTGACACTGGGTACACCATCAAAGAAAAAGGCCACTGCATATGCAGTGGCCTAGAGACTTAAGGTCGCAGGACGCAACCTACAGTGCAATTAGTTGCGGGTCTGGTCGACCAGCTTGTTCTTGGAGATCCAAGGCATCATGGAACGCAGCTGACCGCCAACTTGCTCGATGGCATGCTCTGCGTTCTGGCGACGACGTGCAGTCATCGAGGGGTAGTTCAAGCGACCTTCGCTGATGAACATCTTGGCGTATTCGCCGCTCTGGATACGCTTCAACGCATTGCGCATGGCCTTGCGCGACTCTTCGTTGATGACTTCAGGGCCTGTCACGTACTCGCCATACTCCGCGTTGTTGGAGATGGAGTAGTTCATGTTGGCAATGCCGCCTTCGTACATCAGGTCAACAATCAGCTTCAACTCGTGCAAGCACTCGAAGTACGCCATTTCAGGGGCATAGCCGGCTTCAGTCAGGGTTTCAAAGCCCATTTTCACCAGCTCCACCGCGCCGCCGCACAACACGGCTTGTTCGCCGAACAAGTCGGTTTCAGTTTCTTCCTTGAAGTTGGTCTCGATGATGCCGCCCTTGCCGCCGCCATTGGCCATGGCATAAGACAAAGCAATATCGCGCGCCTTGCCAGACTTGTCTTGATAGATCGCGATCAAGGAAGGAACGCCGCCGCCCTTCAAGTATTCCGAGCGCACCGTGTGGCCGGGGCCCTTGGGCGCAACCATGATCACGTCCACATCAGTGCGGGGCACGACTTGGTTGTAATGCACGTTGAAACCGTGGGCAAACGCCAGCGTCGCGCCCGATTTCATATTGGGAGCTACGTTGTTGTTGTAGACCTCAGGAATGTTTTCATCGGGCAACAGCATCATGACTACGTCGGCGGCTTTCACAGCCTCATCGACTTCCATCACGGTCAGGCCAGCTTTGCCAACCTTGTCCCACGAAGCGCCGCCCTTGCGCAGACCAACGATGACCTTCACGCCGCTCTCGTTCAGGTTTTGTGCGTGTGCGTGGCCTTGGCTGCCGTAACCGATGATGGCTACAGTCTTGCCCTTGATCAGGCTCAGGTCACAGTCTTTGTCGTAGAAAACTTTCATGCTTGGCTCCAGTTGTTCCCAGTTTGTGGTGGGGATGTAAAACGTTATTTAAAAAATCAGTGTGCGTGGTAGCTGTAGCTCAGCATCACACACGTAAGATGCGCTCGCCACGGCCGATGCCCGAAGTACCAGTGCGCACGGTTTCCAGAATCGCAGTGCGATCAATCCCTTGCAGGAAGGCGTCGTTCTTGGTTTGGTCACCTGTCAGCTCGATCGTGTAGCTTTTTTCAGTCACGTCGATGATGCGGCCACGGAAGATGTCCGCCATGCGCTTCATCTCCTCGCGCTCCTTGCCGACCGCACGCACCTTGACCATCATGAGTTCGCGCTCGGTGTAGGCCCCTTCGGTCAGGTCCACCACTTTCACGACTTCAATCAAGCGGTTCAGGTGCTTGGTGATTTGCTCAATGACGTCATCCGAACCCGTGGTTTGGATGGTCATGCGCGACAGCGATGGATCTTCCGTCGGCGCCACAGTGAGCGATTCGATGTTGTAGCCGCGGGCGGAAAACAGGCCTACCACGCGCGACAAGGCTCCAGGCTCGTTTTCGAGCAGCACCGCAATAATGTGTTTCATGTCCAGATTCCTCTTTTCGCTGCCCTCCCCCGCCACCGGTAAGTGACAGGCTTGGCAAACAATAGATTCGTCAAAATTAAGAGCAACATGCCTTGGTAGAACAAAGCATTGCCACTCATTTAACCCTCAAAGTGAGCAAGGGCATCGGCACAATGCTCTGCTTTTTGGAGATTTATAAGTCGTCAGGCCCCAACAGCATTTCTGTAATGCCCTTGCCAGCCTGCACCATCGGGAACACGTTTTCGGTCGGATCAGTGCGGAAGTCGATGAACACGCACTTGTTTTCCTCACGGGCAATGCGGCGCGCTTCGATCAAAGCGGCTTCGACCTGGGAAGGGTCTTCCACCAAGATACCCGCATGGCCAAAGGCCTCTGCCAGCTTCACAAAATCGGGCAGCGAATCCATATAGCTGCTTGAATAGCGGCCCGAATATTCAATTTGCTGCCACTGGCGCACCATGCCCAAGAAGCGGTTATTCAACGCGCAGATGATGACCGGCGTGTTGTATTGGCGGCAGGTCGCCAGTTCCTGAATGTTCATCTGGATCGAGCCTTCGCCCGTAATACAGAAGACTTCCGCCTGTGGCTTGGCCAGCTTGATGCCCATGGCGTATGGCAAGCCCACGCCCATGGTGCCCAGGCCGCCAGAGTTGATCCAGCGGCGCGGCTCATCAAAGCGGTAATACTGCGCAGCCCACATCTGGTGCTGACCCACGTCGGACGTCACATAGACGTCTTCGCCCTTGGTCATCTGGAACAAGGTATCCACCACAGCTTGGGGCTTGATTACATCGGTCTTGCTGCGGTCAAACTGCAGACAGTCACGGCTGCGCCAGCTCTCAATCTGCGTCCACCACTGGGCCAAGGCTCCGGTATCGGGCTGGCTGGTGGCTTCACGGATCATGGCGATCAGCTCGGTCAGCACGTCTTTGACATCCCCCACAATGGGCACATCCACCTTCACGCGCTTAGAGATCGACGACGGATCAATATCAATGTGAATGATCTTGCGCTCTGCCGACATGAAGTGTTTGGGATTGCCAATCACACGATCGTCAAAACGCGCACCCACTGCCAGCAACACATCGCAGTTTTGCATGGCGTTGTTGGCTTCAATCGTGCCGTGCATGCCCAGCATGCCTAAATATTTGCTATCGCTGGCAGGGTAAGCGCCCAAACCCATCAAGGTATGGGTCACGGGGTAGCCCAGCATGTCCACCAAGGTGCGTAACTCTTGGCTGGCATTACCCAAGAGCACACCGCCACCGGTATAGATATAGGGGCGCTTGGCAGCCAGCAGCAATTGCAGCGCCTTGCGGATTTGGCCCGAATGCCCCTTTTTCACCGGGTTGTACGAGCGCATTTCCACAGTTTGTGGATAGCCGCTGTACACCGCCTTTTTGAAAGACACGTCTTTCGGAATGTCCACCACCACAGGGCCAGGACGACCGGTGCGGGCCACATGAAACGCCTTCTTGAGCGTTACTGCCAAATCGCGGACATCTTTCACCAGGAAGTTGTGCTTGACGATGGGGCGTGTGATGCCCACGGTGTCGCACTCTTGGAACGCATCGGTACCGATCGCGGCGACCGAAGTCTGTCCGCTTATGACGACCAATGGGATGGAATCTGTATAAGCTGTGGCGATACCGGTGACTGCATTGGTCAGGCCGGGGCCGGATGTCACCAGCGCCACACCCACTTCGCCTGTCGCACGGGCAAAGCCATCTGCGGCATGCACAGCTGCCTGTTCATGACGAACCAGTACGTGTTCAATTGTGTCTTGCTTGTACAACGCGTCGTAGATGTACAAAACTGCGCCACCAGGATAGCCCCACAGGTGTTTGACACCTTCAGCCTGCAGCGCCTTGACGAGGATTTCGGCACCCATAAGTTCTGGGGAGCCTGCTTGCGAGGAAGCAGCGGCTGCACTGGCGTGCTCTGCCTTGGAAATTTCCATGATTAACCTTTGTGAATTTCTCTAACGAAAAACCTTGGGTGCCCCTTGCCACATGTCCTTGTGAGACAGGTTCAGGACTTGAGGCCAATGGACATGAGCGAAATGGTGTACGCCGGACCTTGACCCGTTTGCCTTGTTCAGTTGCAAGCAATCATTATGGCACTGCAACATGAACTTTTGCTAACGCGTTTGGGGCCGTTTCCCAACGCAATGCGATAATGGACGTCTTTGCTACAGGTTTATTCAGGGCGTATTGCTCTGTTAGCCTGTAAGACTCCGATTTACCGAGCACTGCTGTCTTGGCCACCGAACAAGAACTATCGACTTTCCTCAAAGATGTGGAGAAACGTGCTTTCAAGCGCTCGCTCTATCACGTTCGCGACGAGGAGGCCGCCTTGGACATTGTGCAAGACAGCATGCTCAAATTGGCGCAGCACTATGGAGACAAACCTCCGCAAGAGCTGCCCATGCTGTTTCACCGCATTCTTTCTAACTCCACGCTAGACTGGTTTCGTCGACAGAAAACGCGCAATGCAGTTTTTGCGCAGATGCCCACCACCGTACATAGCGACGGCTTCGAAGATGACGAATTTGACTGGATGCAAACTTATGCAACCAGCGACAACCAAGATTCGGCCCAAAGCGCAGAAACGCTGACAGAGCGTGCGCAATTGTTACAAAGCATTGAAAAAGAGATACAAGCACTTCCCGCACGTCAACGAGAAGCCTTCTTGCTGCGTTATTGGGAGGAAATGGATGTCGCAGAAACAGCAACTGCCATGGGCTGCTCTGAAGGCAGCGTCAAAACGCACTGTTTCCGAGCCGTCCAATCGCTGAGCAAAGCGCTCAAAGCCAAAGGAATTGAGTTATGACCACCACATCGCATTCAGACCACCTTGCAGCCGAACAATTCGCCCGCAAGCTCACTGCGCACCTGTCGGCAGGTGAGGCTACGTTGCCCTATGTGGTTACAGAACGCCTGCGCGCTTCGCGTGAGCAAGCCATCTCGCAACGCCGACGCCCGATTCCGCTGTTTGCTTTGCATCCAGAAGCGCAGCAGCAGACGCTAGGCCGTCAAAGCGATGGCACAGCATTGCTGGGGGCTGGTGGTTCGCAAGACAATACGCCGCTGTGGGTACGACGCGTAGTCACTGCACTGCCCATACTTGGACTGGCTTGCGCTCTCGCATTTATCAGTGCAGACCAAGACAGCCGGGCTACTATCGATGTAGCAGAATTGGACGCTGCGTTACTTACCAGCGAATTGCCGCCTGCCGCTTATACCGATGCAGGATTTCTGCAATATCTTCAAACCTCTGCGACTGATACGCCCTAACTATTTATGACTGCTTCACAGGCCTTTGCCAGCGCAAGCAGTTGCTACACTTGGCAATAATGCCCTTGTCCCAAGAACGCTCCCACCCCACTCATAAACCTGTTGCCACTTATGTTGCGGCAGGTTTGTTGTTGATAAGCTTGGCTGGTGGTGGTCTGTGGGTGGCTTCTCAGGTTGCAATGGTGCCGAGTTCTGTGCCACCCAGCATGGCTGTGGCAGAGCATGGAGACCGCAATGGTCTGTCTGCCAATGCACATTCCCAGCTTCGCCTCAGCTCTGCTGGCCCTAGCTGGAGAGAAATTAGCAGCGCGCAGCGGCAAATTTTGATGCCTTTGCATGAACGCTGGGACAGCATGGGTGCGCTGACCAAACGCCGCTGGCTGGTTTTGGCTGATCGCTACCCGTCTATGGATGAAGTAGAACGCACCAAGTTAGTAAGCCGCATGCACACTTGGGCAGGCTTGAGTGCGCAGCAACGCAACCAAGCTCGCATCAATTTTGAGAGCGCAAAACGCTTATCTCCAAAGGATTTACAGTCTAAATGGGATGAATACCAAGCACTGAGTGAAGCAGAAAAAAAGCGTTTGGCAGAACAAGCGCGCAAAACCAAAGCTGCGGCAGCTAAAAAGTCTAAACGCCGTCTAGCGCGTATGCCTGCCCAAAAAATCGAGGCGGCACCCAAAACTGCTCCCGACAACGCAACACCTCCTGCCAGCAGCGATTCACCCGCGATTGCTACGGGGCAAGTATTTACACCCAAGGCTTTGCCCCATGTGCATTTACCCCCTCTGAGCCACGGCCAAGGTGTGCAGCCTTCCACTGAGCCGACACGCGTAGCACCCTCTTCTGTCTCGAGTCAGCCTGTCGCCATGCCGCAGGCTACACCGATGGTTGAGTTACCCCCCTTACCTGTGGCACCTGCTCCGATGGCTGAGCCCACGGCAACGCAACCATTGCACGACCATGCCCAGCCGCAGCTGAGCCCTCACTAAATAAATACTCTTAAGCTGTATTTTTCGACTGCGCTTTGCACTTACATCTCGCATGCCCCAGCCTTCTCTCCCATTGCCTCCGTCTTATTTACCTGCACCCAGCTTGCGCCGGCGCATGGCATGCTGGCTCTACGAAGGCCTGCTACTTTTTGCAGTGGTCTTTGTCGGTGGCCTGCTGTTGAGCAGCTTCGGGGTATTTACGGGCCATCCACTTTCTCGCAGTCTCATGCAGATGGTGTGGCTCTTAGTGCTAGGCGTTTACTTTGTTTGGTTTTGGAGCCAGGGTCAGACACTGGCGATGAAAACTTGGCACATCACTGTGGTCGATAAAACGGGTCGCCCCTTGACGCGCGTACGGGCTTTAACGCGTTATGCACTATCGTGGTTATGGGTTTTGCCGCCGCTGGCGGTCACTGCACCTTTGAAGCTTCCAATGTCCGAAATTGCCGTGCTCACGCTGGGCTGGGCCGCGGTTTGGGCATTACTAAGCCGCTTTCATCCAGAACGACAGTTTTTGCACGATATATTGGCTGGAACACGTTTAGTGGATGCCCCAAAGGCCCCCCGCGCCACTTCATCGGTTTAAAGCTCCGTGGTTGATTACGACCTGCCTTTCATCGCTATTTTCGGCCCCCTCCGGGGTTAGCCATCTTGAAAAATCTATCTCCATGAGTTCTCACCAGCCCCACCACCAGCCCCACTTTTCTATCTGCGTCTACTGTGGCTCGCGCCCTGGCGAGCTGCCCGCTTATGCAGAGGCGGCCCGCGCAGTAGGCCATTGGATCGGTCAGCATGGAGGCCAACTGGTCTATGGCGGCGGTCGCTCCGGCTTGATGGGCATGGTGGCCGAAGCTACACAAGAGGCCGGTGGCCGTGTGGTCGGTGTGATTCCTCAAGCGCTGGTGGATAAAGAACTGGCTAATACGGCGTGCGATGAGCTGCACGTCGTCGCCAATATGCACGAGCGTAAAGCCATGATGGCGCAGCGCAGCAACGCTTTTCTGGCGCTGCCCGGCGGTATCGGGACTTTTGAAGAGTTGTTTGAAGTGTGGACTTGGCAACAGCTGGGCTACCACGACAAACCCATTGGCTTACTCAACGTCGCCAGCTACTACACCGGAATGCTTGACTTCCTGCACTCCAGCGTCCGTAACGGTTTCATGGGTGAATGGCAGATGGATCTAATCCGTTCTGGGGAGGACATCCCTTCCTTGCTGCAAGGCTTGGTACAAGGTGCGGGCACGGCGTCTGAAAGCCCGGCACTGCGCGAAGCCATGTAAACCTCGGCCAGCAAAAAAATAGCGATCCCAATGGATCGTTATTTTTTTGAATACAACTTGTCTCGGTTAACTTGACTGGATTAAATGGCTTCGTTGTCCAGATCGCCAGTACGGATGCGCACTACTTTTTCCAGTGGAGTGATGAAAATCTTGCCGTCACCGATCTTGCCCGTGCGCGCGGCAGCAACGATGGCATCCACACAGCGGTCGGCATCTTCTGATGCAACCGCCACTTCAATCTTCACCTTGGGCAAAAAGTCCACCACATACTCAGCGCCACGGTACAGCTCGGTGTGACCTTTTTGACGGCCAAAACCTTTGACTTCAGTCACCGTCAAACCGGTGACGCCGCATTCCGCCAAAGCTTCGCGCACCTCCTCCAGTTTGAAGGGCTTGATGATGGCTGTAATCATTTTCATGGGGGGCTCCAAAGGAATTTCGTAAAACTTTTGTGTGCGGGCTCAGACGGCAAGCCTCAACGGCGAAAGCCATTGGTAATCGGGCAGCGCCAGTCTTTCCCAAAACTGCGGCGTGACAGTCGTGGCCCCACAGGGGCTTGGCGGCGCTTGTATTCGTTAATGCGAATCAGACGGGCGACGCGCTCGACGTTCTCGGGGTCATGGCCCGCCGCCACGATGGCTTCAATGGGCTCATCATTTTCCATGTAACGCCGCACAATGTCGTCCAGCACAGGGTATGGCGGCAGACTGTCTTCGTCTTTTTGATCGGGCCTGAGCTCCGCACTGGGCGGGCGGGTAATGATACGTTCTGGAATGGGCGCCAAGCCCGTACCAAAAGGATCGTTGGCATTGCGCCAGTGGGCAAGCTCAAATACGCGGGTCTTGAGCAAATCTTTAATCACGGCAAAACCGCCGGCCATATCGCCATACAACGTGCAGTAGCCTGTGGCCAGCTCACTCTTGTTGCCTGTGGTCAGTACCAGAGCGCCCAATTTATTGGACATGGCCATCAGCAGCGTGCCGCGAATGCGCGCTTGCAGATTTTCTTCGGTCGTATCTTCTGCCAAACCTGCAAACTGCGGTGCCAGTGCCGCTTTGAAAGCTTCAAACTGCGGGGCAATGTCGATCACCTCGTGGCGCACGCCCACACGGTCTGCCATCTCCTGCGCATCTTTCCAACTGATGTCAGCGGTGTAAGGCGAAGGCATCATGAGGGTGCGCACCTTGTCTTTGCCCAGTGCGTCGACGGCGATTGCAAGCACCAGCGCGGAATCAATGCCCCCCGACAAGCCCAGCAATACGCCAGGAAAGCCAGTTTTTCCAATGTAGTCACGCACTGCCAGCACCAGCGCTTGCCACAGGCAAGCATTGTCGTCAGGCACCTCCTGCACCGTGCCTGACAGCGTCAGTGTGTGAGTATCCACCTCGACCACCGCCAGGCTCTGGGCAAACACAGGCGCGCGCATGACCACTTCGCCGCGGGCACTGACGGCGAAGCTGCCGCCGTCAAATACCAGCTCATCCTGCCCGCCCACCATATGGGCGTACACCATGGACAGGCCAGTTTGCTGGGCACAGCGGGCCAGTACGATTTCACGCTGCGCTTGCTTGTTCAGATGGAAGGGTGAGGCGTTGAGGACGAGCAGCATTTGCGCGCCTGCCGCCTTGGCAGCCTGAGCGGGCGCTGTCTGCCACGCATCTTCACAAATGAGAACGCCGACCTGCACACCACCCAGCGCCACCACCAGCGGGGTTTGGCCCGGCGTGAAATAGCGCAATTCATCAAACACACCGTAGTTGGGCAGTGCTTGCTTGTGGTAAGTACCCAGCACGCGGCCGCCGCACACCCAGCTGGCGCTGTTGTAGCGCAAGCGGCTGCCAGCCACTGCACTGGTGTGCCCAACCAGGAGTGACAAATCAGGCCACGCCTGGCTGGCTTGCACAATGCGCTGCAGAGCAAGATCGTTTTCTGCCTGAAATGATTCGCGCAGCAGCAAATCTTCTGCCGCATACCCACACAAGGCCAGCTCTGGCGTGACCAGCAACTGAGCGCCTTGTGATGCGGCCTGGCCTGCAGCTTCAATAATTTTTTGTGCGTTGCCGCCCAAGTCGCCCGCCACGTAATTGAGCTGGGCAATGCAGATAGAGATGGTCATGGATAAATATGGGGCTTAATCGCCCGCCAAAACACGTAGCTTCTGCTGCTGCGCGTGGTGAAAAACATGCGCAGCAGGGCACCAGTTAATTATCACTGCCCGGCCTAAGTCCTGCCGAGTATTGGCAAAGCGCTCTGTTTTGATAGCTACTTGCCGTTGGTACAAAACGGATTCAGATAGTTTCATACCTAAAGTCGTTATTCCACAACGGCAAGCAGCTCTCATTTTCAAATGCGCCCCAAGACCTTATCGACACCTTGGTTGGCCAGCGCATCCGCACGCTCGTTACCCGGATCGCCGGCATGGCCCTTGACCCAGCGCCACTCAATGCGGTGCCCTGCGCTTTGCACCAAGGCATCTAATTGCTGCCACAGATCGGCATTTTTCACGGGTTGCTTGGCCGCGGTTTTCCAGCCCTTGGCTTTCCATCCGTGGATCCATTCCGTGATGCCTTTGCGCACATATTCGCTGTCCAAAAACAGCGTGACATCGCAGGGGCGCTTGAGGGCGCGCAGCGCCTCAATCACCGCATTCAGCTCCATGCGGTTGTTGGTGGTCACCAGCTCCCCGCCAAACAACTCTTTGACATGCGTGCCTGCCTGCAATAAAACGCCCCAACCGCCAGGGCCGGGGTTGCCTTTGCACGCACCGTCCGTATAAATCACGACCTGATTCAAATCTTTTTCCTTTGTGGTGCTTGCTGACACGCGGCAGCCGCAGCCGTGGCGGCAGAGGTTTTGCGCTTGCGCCAAGCCGGCTCCAAAAGCCGCATGCCATGCACCTTTTTGATAGCAAGCACGCAGTATGCACCGCCCAGCATCGGCCACGCGGTGTTGCCCAACTTGTCCATCCAGCGCCAGCGCTGCAGCCAGGCTGGGGTATCAACTGCCGGGGCATGGCAGCCGAAGTCAGCAGCCACTACGTCCAGCGCCAGCAATTGCATCCAGTCACGCACACGCCGATAAGGCAGGCCGCGCCATGCGTTCAGACTGCTGGCATCGCGCCGCTCCAAGCCATGCTGAAGGCCCCACAGGCTATAGGGATTGAGCGCGAAAAGCAGCAATCGCCCTTCAGGCACCAGCACGCGCACAGCCTCACGCAAGGCAGCGTGCGGATCGTGACAGAACTCCAGCGTATGGGGCATCACCAGCAGGTCCAGGCTGTTGTCGGCAAAGGGCAGTGCCTCGGGCAAGCAATACAACTGGACACTTCCCGGGGCTTGGCAATCGGCTCGATCGGGGTTCCAATCACTGCCTTGCACTGCTTGCCAGCGGTGAGGCATGCGGTTGTTGCGCAGTGCCTGCAGCATGGGCAAGCCCAGTTGTAAGCTGTGGTAGCCGAAAATGTCGGCCACTGCCTCATCACACCGCTGCTGTTCCCAATCGAGCAGATAGCGGCCAAAAGCTTTTGCCATCCAAGGGTGGCCCACTTCAGTTGTGTCGTTCATGAACCTGTTGCCGTTGCCTGCGTTTTCTGACAATTACATATGGCTGCTGCACGACGGCAAACAAGCCTTGGTGGTAGATCCGGGAGATGCCTCCCCGGTTCAAGCGGCGCTGCAAGCCCATGGCTTGCAACTGCAAGCCATTCTAGTGACACACCACCACGCCGATCATGTCGGTGGAGTTGACCAGTTACGCCAAGCTACGGGAGCCACCGTTTACGGGCCTGTTTATGAAAAACTACCAGAGCCTGTACTGCGTGTAGATGGCACAGTGCGCATGACGCTTTTGGGGCTGGACTGGCAAGTGCTGGAAGTGCCAGGTCACACTGCCGGCCACATTGCGTGGTACTGCCCCGATGCAGCGGGAGCGCCTGTCTTGTTTTGTGGTGACACTTTGTTTTCCGGGGGTTGTGGACGCTTGTTTGAAGGCACGCCCGAGCAAATGCACACTTCACTGCAGTGTCTGGCGGCCTTGCCGCACAACACCCGAGTGGCCTGTGCGCATGAATACACTTTAAGTAATCTGAAGTTTGCCTGCGCCGTGGAACCAAACAACGCAGCCTTGCTCCAATATCGCGCTCAATGCGAAATGCTGCGTCAGCAGCAGCGCCCCACTTTACCGTCCACTTTGGCGCGAGAATTGGCGATCAACCCTTTCCTGCGCTGCCACGTTACACAAGTGGCGCGCAGTGCCCAAAGCTTTGCGCCTGCAACCGATCCCCAGCAACCCGCCAGCGTCTTTGCCGCGCTGCGCGAATGGAAAAACGTTTTCTGATGAATTTTCGCCATCTTCTTGTTGCATGCAGCGTGGTGTGGCTGGCTGGCTGTGCCACGTCGCCCACCACCACGCCCAGCGACCTCGCTCCGCTCAAACCGCTGACCAAAGCAGCGCCCCTATCGTCCACCGTGGTTTCGCTGGAAAACACAGAAGACCTGTGGAGCCGCATCCGCAAAGGCTTTGCCATTCCCGATCTCGAACACGAACTGGTGCAAGAGCAAGAGCAGTGGTATGGCAATCGCCCGGACTACATTGAGCGCATGACGACCCGCTCCAGCAAATACCTCTATCACATCGTGGCAGAGCTGGAGGAACGCAACATGCCCACGGAACTAGCGCTGCTGCCCTATATTGAAAGCGCATTCAACCCACAAGCGGTTTCCAGCGCAAAAGCTGCTGGCATGTGGCAATTCATGCCTGCTACCGGCACGTATTTCGATCTCACACAAAATGCCTTCCGCGACGATCGACGTGACGTGCTGGCGTCTACCCGCGCGGCGCTGGATTACTTAGAAAAACTGCACCGCATGTTTGGCGACTGGCATTTGGCGCTGGCCGCTTACAACTGGGGCGAAGGCAGCGTTGGCCGCGCCATGAAGCGCAATGAACGTACGGGCCAAGGCACCAGCTACACCGAGTTGAGCATGCCGACAGAAACGCGCCACTACGTGCCCAAGCTGCAGGCTGTCAAGAACATCATTGCCAACCCCGAAAAATTCAACATCGAGCTGCCTCCCATTGACAACCACCCTTACTTTCAGGTGGTCGATATCAAGCGCGACATGGATGTGGAGTTGGTAGCCCGCCTGGCAGACATTCGTGCCAGCGATTTTCGTGCGCTCAATCCCTCTTTTAGTCGCCCCACCATTTTTGCTGCGGGCACCACCCAAATCTTGTTGCCCTGGGACAACGCGAAGGTATTCAAACGCAATCTCGAAGCCCACAACGACGGGCAATATGCGAGCTGGACCGTATGGGTGGCCTCCAACACCATGACGGTGGCCAGCGCAGCGCAGCGCATTGGCATGAGTGAAAGCGATCTGCGCAGCATCAACAATATTCCTCCACGCATGATGATCAAGGCAGGCTCTGCATTGATGGTGCCGCGCACTTCGCAACATCTAAATGATGTGGCCACCCATATTGCTGACAATGGAAGAATTGCTTTTGCGCCGGAAGTGACCAGCGTCACACGCCGTACACCCGTCAAAGTGCTGCGCGGCGACAGCATGGGCAAGCTGGCCAGCCGCCACGGAGTGAGTGTGGCCAACCTGGCCCGCTGGAATGACATCAAGCCCAACGCCAAACTGCGCACCGGGCAGTCCTTGGATGTTTACAAAACGGTCAGGGTCGTAGCCTCCGGCGCGAGTCCTCAGCGCTCTAACGGCACCAAAAACAGCCGTCCCACAATTACCAAAAAAGCCGCTGCGCCCAAAGTTGCACAAAAGCGTAAAGCTGCACCGACCAAGAAGCAGCGTTGACTGCGCAGCAGCCCTCCCGGCCAGCGCCCTGCTTATGCAGGGCGTTTTTTATCTGCGTTCGATCAATGCGTGAGCAATCGTGCCCAAGTCCACATACTCCAGCTCGCTGCCCACGGGCACTCCCCGCGCTAGACGGGTGACTTGAATATTGCGCCCCTGCATCAGCTCTGTGACGGCGTGGGCCGTCGCTTCGCCTTCGGTCGTGAAGCTAGTCGCCAAAATTACTTCCTGCACTTTGCCATCTGCAGCGCGCTCCAACAGCTGAGGCAGCCCAATGTCTTTTGCACCCACGCCATCCATGGGAGAGATGCGCCCCATGAGCACAAAGTAGTAGCCGTTATAGGCATCCGTGCGCTCCATGGCAGCCAGATCTGCAGGAGTCTCCACCACACAAAGGCGCGCTGCATCACGGCCGGCATCTTGGCAAATCGGGCACAGCGCATCCTGCGTGAAGGTGTTACAGCGGCTGCAGTGCTGCACCGAGTCGACAGCATGCATCAGTGCGCGTGAGAGCACGCGCGCGCCCTCTTGATCACGCTGCATCAAGTGAAAAGCCATGCGTTGTGCAGACTTCACACCTACGCCAGGCAAACGTCGCAAGGCTTGAATCAGAGGATCGAGCGGTTGTAGATCAGACATACGTAGTGCCCCAGCAAAAAACAAAAAAGGGAAAGCAAAACTGCTTTCCCTTGCAGAACCCATTGCCGCGCGATTAGAACGGGAGCTTCATTCCGCCAGGCAGACCGGGCATGCCTGCAGTTAGCTTGGACATTTTTTCCGAAGAAGTCTCTTCCGCCTTGCGGACAGCCGCATTAAAGGCGGCAGCGACCAAGTCTTCCAGCATGTCCTTGTCTTCGGCCAGCAAGCTAGGGTCGATGGTGATGCGCTTGACATCGTGCTTGCAAGTCATCACCACCTTCACCAGACCTGCGCCCGACTCACCTTCCACTTCCACATTACCCAGCTCGTCTTGGGCCTTCTTCAGGTTGTCCTGCATGGCTTGGGCTTGCTTCATCAACCCAGCCAGTTGTCCTTTATTGAACATGGTCGCTTTCCTTTAATCGAAACTTGAAAAATCAGATAGGCCAATAGTGCCATGAGTTGGCATGCCCATATCACAACGGGCGAATGCTACCCGGCACAACAGTGGCCCCAAAAGTCTGCACCAAATGCTGCACTTGCGGATCGTTCAGCACAATGGCTTGGGCCTGCTCTTGGCGCGCCTGCGCATGGGCTTTATTGCGCAATGCAGGGGAATCAGTGACTTTGCCACTTTCCACCATCAAACCAGGACACGCCATCGCATCGGCCAAAGCCTTGGCCAACCGCTCCCGAGCCACGGCCTGATTGAGAGAGTTGCGCTCTACACGCAACGTCCAGCCTTGCTCATCCTGCGCAATCAACTGTGACTGCAGCGCCAGTTCACGTACTAAAGCAGTCACCGCTTCCGCTTCAATCAACTGCGACACGGCGGCATGCCACACATCGCCCAAAGGGGTGCATTCCAGCGCCACTGTAGAGGCCACACGCACGGGTGCTTGCACTTCAGGTGGCAGTGTCTGAGGCTGGCTGGCATTGCCTTCCAAGTCATCCCATACAGGAGGCTCATCACTGGATATGGTTTCCAATGGCGCATCCACCGGAATGTCCTCCCACGGAGGAACATCTTGTGTGCTAGGGGCCACAGGCAGCGCCGCCACTGGAACGACAGGTGCAGGTGCAGGTGCAGGTGCAGGTGCAGGTGCAGGTGCGGACGATAGTGGCTGAGATAGCTGTTCGGGCATCCCTACAGCAGCGTTTTGTGGCAGCTCGATCTTTGGCAAAACTGCCGCAGGAGTAGCTATCGACGCAGCTTCAGCGAGTTTCAGTGTTTTTTTTTCAGCCGATGCTGCCATAGCTGCTACAGGGGCCGTACGGCTGACTGCGCCCTGCGGCTTAAACGCCAGCAAACGCAAAAGCGCCATGGTCAGCGCCGCATATTCATCAGGCGCCAAGCCCAGCTCCTGGCGTCCGTGCAAAGTAATGCTGTAGAGCAGTTGCGTCTCATCGGCTGGCATGGTGCGGGCCAATTCCAGCATTTGCACCGCATCGGGGTCGGTGCCATCCACCGCAACAGCCATATCTGGCACCGTCTGCAACACCGCCATGCGCTGCAGCACCATGGTCATTTCTTCCAGCGTAGAAGCCGCAGAGATCCCATTAAAGCGCAGCGTGTTGACAGTTTCCACCACGGTACGGCCATCACCCTGGGCCAGTGCTGCAATCAGGCTAAACACATAACTACGGTCCACACTTCCCAGCATCTGTCGCACGGAGGCTTCCTGCAACTGGCCACAGCCAAAGGCAATCGCCTGATCGGCCAGCGATAACGCGTCGCGCATAGAACCACGCGCCCCGCGCGCCAGCAATTTCAGGGCCATCGGCTCTGCAGGGATCGCTTCCTTCTGCAACACCTGCGTCAAGTGCTCGAACACCGTCTCGGGCGCCATGGGTCGCAAATTGAACTGAAGGCAGCGAGAGAGCACCGTGACCGGCACCTTCTGCGGATCAGTGGTTGCCAAGACAAACTTGAGGTATTCCGGCGGCTCTTCCAGCGTCTTCAACATGGCGTTAAAGGCGGTGCTGGTCAGCATGTGCACTTCGTCAATCATGAAGACTTTAAAGCGCCCTTGCACCGGCTTGTACACCGCTTGTTCCAGCAGGCTTTGGACTTCATCGACACCACGGTTGGACGCCGCATCCAGCTCAATATAGTCAGGGAAACGACCGCTATCAATTTCAGTGCAAGCAGGACAGACGCCACAAGGGCTGGCGGTAATTTCACCTTGACCATCTGCACCCGTACAGTTGACCGATTTGGCAAAAATGCGCGACACCGTCGTCTTGCCTACGCCGCGCGTGCCAGTGAATAAATAAGCATGGTGCAAGCGCTGTTGCGTGAGCGCATTACCCAAGGCTTGTACAACGTGCTCCTGCCCCACCATTTCGGCGAAGTTACGAGGACGGTATTTGCGAGCGAGCACAAGATAAGACATGGCCGAGATTCTACGGGTTGTGTGCTTTCCTCCACCCGAGCATGTGTGATCTGGGCCCTGCTCGCGTGAAGCCGTATCAGACTGTGGCTATAATCGATGCTGACGGGCCTCCTCGCATGGGGAAGCAGCCAACCGGGTCAGGTGGGGAACCAAGCAGCCCTAACTGTGAAACCAGTGCCGAGATCAGGCTCGTCAACTTCGCTAAGGAACCTCTTTCATCCTCAAGAGGCCTCTTCCTTAAAGAAAACTTCCAACACCGCATAAATTTTGTTTCAGCCATTTGTACGTTGACGTTTACGAAGCTTTGGCCTGCGCCATCAAAAATTGCAGCTTCTGAGCAGATGCGCCAAGTTGCGCCAAAAACAGTAAAGCCCCTCGCAAGGGGCTTTAGGTTGATGGATGGGAAATTTCACTGTTACCCGCCGCCTTTGGGTGGGCTGTCACCTCGAACACAGCTAGAGCGGTTATCGGTCTTACAAGTCCAATGCTGATGCATTCCATTCATAGGCAAGTCTTTCCCAAGTGATTGCGCCTTGATATTGCCTTCACGGTGCGCAACGATCAAGCGAAATCCCCATTACCTCCATGGAAATTTTTAGCACTGCGATTTACAGAATCGGTTCAGCAATTTCGCAGTGCCCCCTCGGCCCAAGAAGCACATGCCCTGCCAATACCCAGACATTCATGTCATTGCGCAGCATCGCTCGCCGCCTGGCTTGATGAGCTATTTAGCTTGGGCATGCACCTGATATAGATCAGCTCACTCAGCAGTTCCACCAACGTTTGCGCCACGATCACCGCGGGCAGCACAGGAATGGCGCCCGGCACCGCCAAGGCCAGCGGCAGCACCACCAAGGAATTGCGCGTACTGCCGCTGAACGCTACGGCGCGGGCGGCTGTCGTTTCCAGCTTGAAAGCTTGCGCTACCCACCATGCCAACACGGGCGCCAGTACGGCAAATGCCGCATAGATGGGCACGACACGCCATGCGGCATCGTGCGCAGCAGCCATCTGCGGCACCACAGCGGCAATTACCACAAACAGCACCAGCGCCGTAGCAGGCACAGGCAGCAGACCCAAGCCCGCATTCACGCGCGCCCCCAGTGCACAGCGGGCAGCCCACCCTTGCGTGCATACGGCCAGCAGCAAGGGCACTGCAATTAGCCACACAAAGGCCTCAATAAACGGCCCAGCTTGCACCAATGCCGCCGCCTCTGCGCCCAGCATGATGCCCAGATAGAGCGGCAAAAGCAGCATTTGCGCCAGCAGCAGCATTGGGGTGGAAGCCAGCAGCAAGCGCGCATCAGCCTTACCCATGTGCGCAAAGGTGACGACATAGTCAATACAAGGCGCCAGTAGCACCAGCAGCACGCCAAAACGCAGCAAGGGATCAGCAGGTAAAGCGAAACTCAGCGCCCCTACCAGCAGCGGAATGGCGACAAAGTTGGTGACCAGCAACGCTGCCAAAAACCGCCGTTGTGTGAATGCGCCGCACAAGGCCGGTAACGGCACCTGCAAAAAGGTGACATACAGCATCACCGCCAGCGCGGGGGTGATCGCCACCTCCCAAGCTTGCGTGCCATGCAGCAGCAAGGCTGTACAGGCCGCCAAGGCCACGGCAGCAAAATAAATGTGCGCTTGAAAGCGCTCTAAAACATCACGGGTCGATTGCATACCCGCATTGTGCGGGCAGCTGTCCTCGACACCGCAGACCAGAGAATGACTGGATATTGCAACAAAAAAAGTAGCTACAAGCCGTTGATATTCCTAAGTTTCCGATATAAAAACATATGGAACCCTTAATTTACCGGGGCTAGCAGCTACTTTTTATGAAGCGGCTTAAGACTGAATATATGCCTGAATGCCGCGCGCTGCCCGTGCGCCCGTGGCAAAGCAGGCAGTGAGCAAATAGCCGCCGGTAGGGGCTTCCCAATCCACCATCTCGCCTGCGCAGAACACGCCGGGCAGCGCCTTGCACATGAGTTGCTCATCCATGGCCGCCCACGTCACACCGCCTGCGGTGCTGATAGCCTCATCCATGGGGCGCGCTGCCACCACGGTAATCGGCAAGGCCTTAATGGCCTGCGCCACCTTGACAGGGTCTTGCATGCTCTCTTTGCTCAGCACTTCATAGAGCAAACCTGCCTTCACACCATCCAGGCCCAAGCGCCCTTTCAAATGGCTGGACAGGCTGCGCGAACCACGCGGGTGACGCACTTCTTGCAGCACCTTTTCGGCTGAGAAAGCGGGCAGCAAATCCAGCTCGAACGTTGCGCTGCCATTGAGCGTAATTTCGTCACGCAGCAAATTGGAAACGGCGTAGACCAGATTGCCTTCGACCCCGGTTGCGGTCGCTACAAACTCGCCCCGGCGATCAAAGCGGCTACCAAAACTGTCGGTATAGCGGATGGCCACTGATTTGAGTGGCGCGCCCGCAAAACGCTCGGCAAACACAGGGCTCCAGCCCTGGGGCACAGGGTCTTTCATGCCCACCAGATCTTTGAAGAAATCACGGCGCGTCTGGGTTTCTGCCGTGGCCGCACCGGGCTGCCCGACATCGAAACCGCAATTGCTCGACTGCAGCGCCGCAACTTGTACACCTTGCGCCTGCAGCAGCGGCACCCACGCACCATCAGAGCCAAGACGCGCCCAGCTGCCACCGCCCAGCGCCAGCAAAGTCGCCTTGGCGCGCACCGTCTGCACCCCTGCTTCGGTAGCCATGAGCAGCGCTTTGTCCGCACTCCAGCCCTTCCACACATGGCGCATGTGAAACACCACCCCTTGCGCACGCAAACGCGCCAGCCAAGCACGCAACAGTGGCGCAGCCTTCATATCCGTGGGAAAGACGCGGCCTGAAGAGCCCACAAAAGTGCCAATCCCCAGGCCTTCAGCCCACGCACGCAACTGGTCTGCACCAAACTCTTGCACCAATGGTGCCAGCATGGGCTGTGCGTCGCCATAGCGCTCCACAAAGCGCTCCAACGCTTCCGAATGCGTGAGGTTCAAACCACCCTTGCCCGCCAGCAAGAACTTGCGCCCTACCGAAGCCTTGCCATCAAACACATGCACCTGCACGCCTTGCGCCGACAGAACTTCGGCCGCCATCAAGCCCGCAGGGCCTGCTCCGACGATAGCGACTTCACACACAACATCAGGCAAGGATGAAACAGCAGACATAAGCATTCAATTCAATATTCAAAAAGCAGAGCAACAGGCGCGCAAACACCAAGGGAGGCGCAGCATACCGCTTGCGGCAAGACCAAGAGGTCTCTACATGATTTTCTCAGCAGCGTCCAGACTGGCCGCCATTGCCATCACCTATGAGCGCTATAGGTAATGGGCCAGCCCCAATCAGGATCTGGGCATTCGTTTCTGTCACAATTGTGCAAGTCAATTTGCGCACATTTCTGGTGCGTGTAACGCCCCCACATAACAAGGAATAACTCCATGGCAAGCGAACTCATCAAGCATGTTACCGACGCCAGTTTTGAAGCCGATGTGCTGCAACCCGGCGCTACCGTTTTGGTGGATTACTGGGCCGAATGGTGCGGCCCCTGCAAGATGATTGCTCCTATTTTGGACGATGTAGCCCAAGCCTATGCAGGCAAGATCAGCATCGCCAAAATGAACGTGGACGAAAACCGCGAAATCCCCGCCAAGTTCGGCATTCGCGGTATCCCAACGCTGATGATCTTCAAGAACGGCGAACTGGTTGCCACCAAGGTGGGTGCGATGGCCAAGCCTCAACTGACGGCCTTTATCGATCAGCACGTAGCCTGATCGAACCATCGCGCAGCGGCCTGTGCCACTGCGCGACACCTGTAAAGCAGGCCACGTCAACCTGCTTTACAAGCCCTGCAAGCTGAACAACAACACAACAAGCATGCAGCGCAGATTTTTTTCCTGTCATAATAAAGTTTGATCGCGGCCCAAAGCATTGGTGGCCGTTTCTGATCCCACCGGCAAGCCATCGACGTACAGCGCTTTTCAGCCGACGCTCTGGCACCCGCCTCCTCCCCAGATTCCAATGAACTCCGCCCAAGGAGTAGCACCAGATGCACCTTAATGAACTCAAGGCACTGCACGTGTCTGAAGTGTTGAAGCAAGCCGAAGCGCTTGAAATCGAAAACACCGGCCGCATGCGCAAGCAAGAGCTGATGTTCGCCATTATTAAAAAGCGGGCCAAAGCCGGTGAGCAAGTGTTCGCTGACGGCGTGCTGGAAATTTTGCCGGACGGCTTTGGTTTCCTGCGCAGCCCTGACACCAGCTTTACTGCCAGCACGGACGACATTTACATCTCGCCCAGCCAGGTGCGCCGATTTAACCTGCACACCGGCGACATGGTCGAAGGCGAAGTGCGCACACCTAAAGACGGTGAGCGTTACTTTGCACTGACCAAGCTGGACAAGGTCAACGGCGATTCACCCGAGTCTAACAAGCACAAGGTAATGTTTGAGAATCTCACGCCCCTGTTCCCCAAGGAGCAGATGCGGCTTGAGCGTGACATCAAGTCCGAAGAAAACATCACCGGCCGCATCATCGACATCATTGCGCCCATTGGCCGTGGCCAACGTGCATTGATTGTGGCCCCGCCCAAGAGCGGCAAAACCGTGATGATGCAGCACATCGCGCATGCCATCACAGCCAACAATCCCGATGTGCACTTGATGGTGCTTCTCGTCGATGAGCGCCCTGAAGAAGTGACGGAAATGCAGCGCTCCGTCAAGGGCGAAATCATTGCCTCAACCTTTGATGAACCTGGCACCCGCCACGTGCACGTGGCTGAAATGGTGATTGAGCGTGCCAAGCGCTTAGTGGAATTGAAAAAAGATGTGGTGATCTTGCTGGACTCGATCACCCGATTGGCCCGCGCTTACAACAACGTGGTTCCATCATCCGGCAAAGTATTGTCGGGTGGCGTGGACTCCAACGCCCTGCAGCGCCCCAAACGCTTCTTTGGCGCAGCGCGTAATGTGGAAGAAGGTGGTTCGCTGACCATCATCGCCACGGCGCTGGTTGATACCGGCTCTCGCATGGACGAAGTGATCTTTGAAGAGTTCAAAGGCACGGGTAACAGCGAAATCCACCTCAGCCGCCGCCTCTATGAAAAGCGCGTGTTCCCAGCCATCGAGCTGTCCAAGAGCGGTACGCGCCGTGAAGAGCTGCTGTTGCCTCCTGAGATTTTGCAGAAAACCCGCATCTTGCGCCAGTTCATGTACAACATGGATGAGATCGAATCGATGGAGCTCATGATCAAGAACATGAAGCAGACCAAGAGCAATGTCGAATTTTTCGACATGATGCGTCGCGGCGGCTAATAACCCCTGTATTTCGTATCCAGCGAGCCCCCCAACATATAATGGGGAGCTTTTATTGCGGAAAGTATGTGGGATGAACATTTGAGGCAAAGGTTGCTTCAGGTCCGACACGGCTGCCGCACTTGACTAAAGGAAAAATCATGAAAGAAGGCATTCACCCTAATTACCGCGAAGTTCTGTTCGCTGACATGTCCAACGACTTCAAGTTCGTGACACGTTCGTGCGTTCCTACCAAGGAAACAGAAACTTTCGAAGGTAAGGAATATCCTCTGTTCAAGCTGGATACTTCTTCTGAATCGCACCCTTTCTACACTGGCACACAAAAGTCGGTGGACAACATGGGTGGCCGCGTGGAGAAATTCCGCAACCGCTTCGGCAAGAAGTAATTTCTTTACTTCTCCGCCAAAGGCAGCCAGGGCAACCGGGCTGCCTTTTTTTATGGGTGCTTGCCGATAGGCATCACAGCCCTTGCTGCGCTTGTATGAGGATGCAGCGTCTGCACGGACGTGGCATGCTTGTCTCCAATTTGTTTTGACCCTGCACGACCTTTGCGTTCGTGCGCCGACCGTCGCGTTCATGAATCCGCCCTCACCCGCCATCGTTGCCCAAAACGCCGTGCGCAGCTTGCCACGCTGGATCATGCTGCTGTTATGCAGCGCTTATGTGCTTGCTGGTTTCGTCGGGCGCGATCCATGGCGCGATGTGGACATGACCGCTTTTGGCTATATGCAAGCCATGGCAGCGGGCCATACCTCATGGTGGCACCCCGCGCTAGACGGTGTGGCTCCTGCTGCACCCGGTCTGTTTCAGTATTGGCTTGGTGCTTGGGCCCTGCAGCTTATGCCAGCAGGTATTTCCGCAGACATGGTGGTGCGCCTGCCTTTTATGGCACTGCTGGCGGTAACGCTGCTATCCACATGGTGGGCCATCTACAGCTTGGCCCGGATGCCTGGTGCCCAGCCTGTAGCCTTTGCTTTTGGTGGCGAGGCTTCGCCCAACGACTATGCCAGAGCCATTGCCGATGGGGGCCTGCTAGCACTGCTGGCCTGCTTGGGGCTGGCACAGATGTCGCACGAAACCAGCCATACCTTGGTACAGCTAAGTGCGACTTGCTCCATTTTCTTTGCGGCCGCAGCAATGTGGGCCAAACCCAAAGCCGCTGCGAGCGCTGCACTGGTGGGAATGCTCGCCATGACACTGGCAGGCGCACCCAGCATGGCCATGCTGCTCGGCGCAGGTGCTGTTGCCATGTGCCTGTGGGTGCGCAGTCCACAGTTGCCCCACCGCTTTAGCTGGGCCGCCTGGTGGCTGTTGAGCATGGCAGTCGCAGGCTTGGCTGCGTGGGTATTGGGACTGTGGGATTACCGCTTGATTAACCCCTTGCAAGAAGGTAAACAGTGGCAGAGCATTGCCCGTTTGCTGATGTGGTTTAGCTGGCCAACCTGGCCGTTTGCCGTGTGGACTTTGTGGCGCTGGCGCAAGCAGCTGATACGCCCTAGCAGCAACATGCACTTGGCGTGGCCCGTATGGATCTGGGCCTTGGCATTCTTTAGCACCCTGTTCACATTCGATGCGGACCGTGCGCTGATATTGGCTTTGCCCAGCATTGCGGCTTTGGCAGCTTTCGCCTTGCCTACTTTGAAGCGCAGTTTGGGTGCATTGATTGATTGGCTCACGCTGTTTTTCTTCAGCATTTCTGCAATCACGATCTGGGTGGTGTGGATTTCCATACAAACCGGCTGGCCCGCCAAGCCCGCGGCCAATGTGGCCCGCCTGGCCGTGGGTTTTGTGCCCTCTTTTGATATTTTCCCGTTTGTGGTTGCGGCTTTGGCCACGATCGCCTGGTTCCTCCTGGTGGCTTGGCGCACCCGCCGCCATCGCGCTGCTATCTGGAAAAGCTTGGCAGTGCCAGCGGGCGGCACGGCGCTAGGCTGGTTGTTGCTGATGACCCTGTGGCTGCCCATGCTGGACTATGGCCGCAGCTTTGCACCCCACATTGCCCGGGTGGCGCAAGCCATTGCCAGCGACAAGCCTTGCGTGCAACTCATGGGTTTGACGCAAGCGCAGGTCTTCGCGTTCAAGTTCCACACTGACTGGCAGCTCAAGGCCGTATCTGCGCCTGATGCGCAGGGCTCCTGCCAGTGGCTGATTGCCACTCCGCAAGCCTGGTCTGCCATGGATAGCCACGCGGTAGCGCCTTGGACGCTGGAAGCGCAGGTCACACGGCCAACCGAACGCAACGACCACCTGCTGGTACTGCACCGCGCCCCCTGAAGGCTATCAAGGGCTGCGTTATGCGTGAATTTTCGACCATTGCCCGGCATGCGGGCACGGTGTTGACGGGCCAGTTGGCCATCATGGCTTTTGGCGTGACGGACACCATCGTCGCGGGCCGTTACTCATCGGAGGCACTGGCTGCGCTCTCGGTGGCATCGGCTGTTTTTGTCAGCGTTTATGTCTCGCTCATGGGCGTGTTGCAAGCCTTGTTGCCGATCTGGTCGGAACAACATGGCCGGGGCGAGCAAGCGGCGATTGGCGCATCGTTTCGACAGTCGCTGTATCTGGCAGCCGGCGCTACGGCGCTCGGCATGCTGGTGCTGCTCTTTCCAGGCTGGCTGCTGGAATGGACACAAGTGCCTCCTGCGATGCAGGGCGATGTCCGCGCCTATTTGATGATTGTTGGCTGGGCCCTGCCCTCGGCCCTGTTCTTTCGGCTGTACACCACGCTCAATCAAGCACTGGGCCACCCCCAGCTGGTGACGTGGTTGCAAGTCGGGGCACTGGTACTGAAGGTGCCGTTGTCGATCTGGCTGACCTTTGGCGGCGCTGGGCTGCCCGCGCAAGGCGCAGCAGGCTGTGCCTGGGCCACGCTGCTGGTGGATTATGCGATTGCGCTCATTGCCCTGGTGCTGATGCGCCGCCAATCCTTGTATGCGCCGCTGCAGATTTGGCAGCGCATGGAAGCCCCGGACTGGCAGCGCCTGCGCGATTTTCTGCGCTTGGGCATTCCAGCAGGCCTTTCAATTTTGGTGGAGGTGACCTCTTTCACACTGGTGGCCTTGTTTGTTGCGCGACAAGGTGCGCTGTCTGCTGCCAGCCACCAAATTGCCGCCAACTTGGCTGCCGTGAGTTACATGGTTCCACTGTCGCTGGCGATTGCCGTCAGCGCCCGCGTCAGCTGGTGGCGCGGCAAGGGCGACGAGGCCCAGGCCCAGCAACTGGTGTGGCTGGGCGTGAAAATGGCCGCCGCCAGCGGGGTGCTGCTGTCGCTGGCCTTGCTGACTACACGCCACTACCTGCCGCATATCTACACCGCAGATACCACCGTCATCGCCTTGACCTCCGCACTGCTGCTGTGGGTAGCGCTCTATCAATTGTCTGACAGCGTGCAATGCGTGTGCATTTTCCTGCTGCGCTGCTGGCGCGTGACCGTGCTGCCGCTGGTGGTGTATTGCGGCTTGCTGTGGGGCTGTGGTTTGGGCGGCGGTTATTGGCTTGCTTACAAAAGTGGAGCTGTTAGCCCGCTCTGGGCAATGACTCCAACACCATTTTGGGTTGGAAGTGGCTGTGCCCTAGGGCTTGTAGCTATTATTTTTATTTGGCTGCTGCGCAAAACACTGAAAGCCCACGCGTAAAAAAGGGCAGCTTTCGCTGCCCGATTTTTTAGGTGCTTGTCGCCATCACAGCGACAGACTCGGTTCCAGCGCCTTACGGCCTTGCGCGTTACGCAAGCGCTGGGGTGGAAACACCGCGCTGAAAGTGGCCCCTGCGCCAAGCTGGCTCTCAATCTCCAGCTTGGCGCCGTGGCGCTGCAAGGCATGTTTCACAATCGCAAGCCCTAACCCTGTACCGCCGGTATCGCGCGAGCGGCTGCGGTCAATGCGGTAGAAGCGCTCAGTCAAACGCCCGATGTGCGCCGCATCAATGCCGGAGCCAGAATCCTGCACCGAAAAGCGTGCCCCGCCATTGTTCAGCACTTGCCAGCGCACCTGCACACTGCCCCCGGCAGGCGTGTAGCGCAGCGCATTGCTGATGAGGTTGGAGAACGCGCTAATCAACTCGGCCTGCACGCCCGCAATCTCCAAATCCATACCCGGCGCATCCGCAGCAGGCAAGCTAATGGCATGCGGCGCACCTGCATTTTTGGTCAAGAGCTTGGACAGCGCTTGTGCCTCTACCTCGCAATGGCGCAGCATTTGGGACACCGGCACCCATTCACTGTAGCCGGGCAAAGGGCTGCCTTCCAGGTGCGACAAAGTCAGCAAATCCTGCACCAGGTTTTGCATGCGGCTGGACTGCTGCGCCATCAGCGACAGATAGTGCTTTTGCTCTTCCAGCGATAACGGCAGTGTTTGCAGCGTTTCGACAAAACCGACCAGGACAGTCAAAGGCGTGCGAATCTCATGCGACACGTTAGCCACAAAGTCGCGCCGCATGGCATCCGCCTGTTCCAGCTGCGTAATATCCCGCGCCAGCAGCAGGTGGCGGCCATCGCCATAGGGGTAGATATGCACCGACAGCATGACGGGCCGTGAGGCCGAACTCTCCCGCCCCTGCATCAATACAGGCTCAGAGAAATCGCGCACTGCCCAGTAGCGGGTAAACGCTGGATCGCGCAGCAGGTTGCCAATCGATTGCTCAATATCACGCTGTGCATCAAAGCCAAACTGGCGCTCTGCCATCTGGTTGCACCACTCGATGCGGCCCTGTGCATCCATCAATACCAGACCATTGGGGCTGGCCTGCAGAGCCGTCAAAATGTCTTGCACACGCCGCTCGGCCGACAGCACCGCTTGCTCACGGGTGCGCATAGCACGGCGGATATAAGTGGCCAGCATGGCCCAGGTGCCACTCAAGCCAGATGCTGCCCCCAGCTCACCCGAAGCCATCCACTGGCGCAGGCTGCGCAGTTGCAAAGCATCCCACAGCATCCACAGCCAGCTTGCGAGCACCGCCCCGGCACACGCGCCCCAAGCTTTCGCCAGCCACCAGCCAAGAACGGCCAGTAACGCTTGGCAACCTAGCAGTGCCAGCCAGCGCCATGCCATCATGCTGCGCCTACGGTCAGGCGATAGCCCGCGCCCCGCACTGTTTCCACCATGCTGGCACCCCCCCCTAAAGCTTCGCGCAAACGCTTGATGTGCACATCTACCGTGCGCTCTTCAATGAAGACGTGGTCGCCCCATACCTTGTCGAGCAGTTGCGAGCGGCTGTGTACACGCTCCGGGTTGTGCATCAGGTGGCTGAGCAGTTTGAACTCGGTCGGCCCCAGCTTGAGCTGCTCCTCACCAAAGCTCACACGGTAGGTGGCCGGGTCTAGCCGCAAATCACCCACTTGCACTTGCGCGCCAACCTGCTCGGGGGAACGGCGACGCAGCACGGCGCGAATGCGCGCCAGCAACTCCTGCGTAGAAAACGGCTTGGTGATGTAGTCGTCCGCGCCGGCATCCAGCCCTGCGATCTTGTCGGGCTCATCACCACGGGCCGTCAGCATCAAGATGGGTACGTGCTTGCTGCGCGCATCGGCGCGCCATTTGCGCGCCAGATTCAAGCCACTGGAGCCTCCGGGCAGCATCCAGTCCAGCAAGATCAAGTCGGGTAAGGCGGCATCCATTTCGCGCTGCGCGCTAATCCCATCTTCGGCCCACACAGGGGCGAAACCGTTGTGCCGCAAATTGACGGCAATCAGTTCCGCAATGGCGGGCTCGTCTTCAACAATCAGTACTTGGGGCAACTTCTTCATGGAACAACCAATGGGTTAGCGCACAGTGGATTCGATGACTTCCATCGACTGGTGACGAATGTCTTTACCTTCGACCAAGTAAATGATCAGCTCGGCGACGTTCTTGGAGTGATCGCCAATGCGCTCAATCGCTTTGGCCAGAAACAGCAGGTCCAGACTGGCTGAAATGGTGCGCGGGTCTTCCATCATGTAGGTGATGAGCTTGCGGACAAATCCATCAAACTCCGCATCAATCAGATCATCTTCTTTCAAGATGGCCAGCGCTGTTTTGGTGTCCAGCCGGGCCAGCGCATCCAGCGCCTTGCGCAGCAGTGCGGAAGCCATCTCGGCCGCCACCCGTAATTCGCTGGAAGGTAGCGTACGCGCTGCGCCGCTTTCAATAATGGCGCGCACCATGCGTGCCATCTTGTGGGCCTCATCGCCCATGCGCTCCAAATTGGCCGTGGCCTTGGAAAAGGCCATCAGCATGCGCAAGTCACGCGCCGTGGGCTGGCGGCGGCCAATGATGGAAGACAGCTCATAGTCAATTTCCACCTCCATGGCATTCACCTGATCTTCAATGGCTGCCACCTGATCGACCGCTTCCAGGTTGAATTGCGTCAGCGCAAAGATAGCTTGCGTGATCTGGCGCTCCACCAAGCCCCCCAGTTCCATCACACGGCTGGAGATACGGTTAAGTTCGCTGTCGAACTGGCTCGACAAATGCTTATCTTGCATGGGGCCCTCCTTATGCTTAGCCGAAACGGCCGGTGATGTAGTCTTCCGTCTCGCGGCGCTGGGGTTTGAAGAACATTTGCTCAGTCTCACCAAACTCCATCAAGTCACCCAGATACATGTAGGCGGTGTAGTCGCTGCAACGCGCCGCCTGCTGCATGTTGTGCGTAACGATGACCACGGTGTAGTCATTCTTGAGTTCGGCAATCAGCTCTTCCACCTTGGCGGTCGAGATAGGGTCGAGGGCTGAACAGGGCTCGTCCAGCAGCAGCACCTGAGGCTTGATGGCAATGCCGCGCGCAATGCACAAACGCTGCTGCTGGCCGCCGGACAAACTCGCGCCGCTTTGGTGCAGCTTGTCTTTCACCTCGCTCCACAAGGCCGCCTTGCGCAAGGCCCACTCCACACGCTCATCCATATCCACCGCGTTCAGGCGCTCAAACAGCTTCACGCCAAAAGCAATGTTGTCGTAGATGGACATGGGAAACGGCGTGGGCTTTTGAAAAACCATCCCGACCTTGGCGCGAATCAGCGCCACGTCTTGCTTGCTGGTGAGTAAATTCTCACCGTCCAGCAAAATCTGGCCCTGCGCGCGCTGCTCCGGATACAGCTCATACATGCGGTTGAAAGTGCGCAGCAGCGTGGATTTTCCACAGCCTGAGGGGCCGATAAAAGCGGTCACCTTTTTTTCAGGAATATCAAGGTTGATGTTCTTGAGCGCGTGGAACTTGCCGTAGTAAAAATTCAAATCGCGCACCGACAATTTGGCCGCACCCGAGATAGCACCCACCGTGTCAGTTGCAGTAGCGTTTGCAATTGGCATTATCAAATCCTTGCAGTTTTACTTTTGGCGCGTCAATACGCGGGCCAAGATATTGAGGCCCAAGACGGCCATCGTGATCAGGAACACACCAGCCCACGCCAACTGTTGCCAGTTTTCATAGGGACTCATGGCGAACTTAAAGATAGTTACGGGCAAGCTGGCCATGGGTTTGGACAAGTCATCGTTCCAGAACTGGTTGTTCAGCGCCGTAAACAGCAGTGGTGCTGTCTCGCCCGCAATACGGGCGACCGCCAGCAACACACCGGTAATCACGCCCGAGCGCGCCGCACGCAGCGTGATGGCGCTGATCACCCGCCACTTGGGCGTGCCCAGGGCATAAGCGGCTTCGCGCAAGGCCGCCGGTACCAGCGTGAGCATGTTCTCGGTGGTGCGAATCACCACCGGAATCACAATCAAAGCCAGCGCCACAATGCCGGCATATGCGGAAAAGCTCCTGAACTTGGCCACCACCACGGCATACACAAACAGGCCAATCACAATGGATGGGGCCGAAAGCAGGATGTCGTTCACAAACCGGGTGGTCGTGGCCAGCCAGCTGCGCTGGTCGTATTCGGCCAGGTACACGCCGGCCATCACGCCAATCGGTGTGCCGACGAAGGTAGCCAGCATCACCATGACGAAAGAGCCAAAGATCGCATTGGCCAAACCACCCGTTTCATTGGGCGGCGGCGTCATCTCCGAGAACAGCGCAAAGCTCAGGCCGCCCACGCCCAACGTGATGGTTTCCCACAGAATCCAGACCAGCCAGAACACCCCGAAAGCCATGGCACTCAGGGAAAGGGTCAAAGCCACCTGGTTGACGCGCTTGCGCGCTGCATACCGGGCGCGGCGTTGCGCGTCGAGTTGCGCGGCATCCAACATTTTTTGACGGGTGGAACTCATGCGCGCGCTCCTTCGTTTTTCTGCAAGCGGTTCAACAACAGCTTGGACAGCGAGAGCACTACGAAAGTAATGAAGAACAGACCCAGCCCCAGGTAAATCAACGATGCCTGGTGCAAGCCCTCACCCGCTTCCGCAAATTCATTGGCCAAGGCCGAGGTAATGCTGTTGGCCGCTTCAAACATGGACAAAGAGTCCAGCTGGTTCATATTGCCAATCACAAACGTCACCGCCATGGTCTCGCCCAGCGCACGCCCCAAGCCCAGCATGATGCCGCCCAGCACGCCGGCCTTGGTATATGGCAGCACCACTTTCCAGACCACTTCCCACGTTGTGGCACCCAGTCCGTAGGCCGATTCTTTGAGCAAGGCCGGAGTGACTTCAAACACATCGCGCATCACGGAGGCGATGAAGGGAATGATCATGATGGCCAAGATAATGCCGGCTGACAAAATTCCAATCCCGACAGGTGGGCCTGACACCAAGGCGCCCAGGTAAGGCACGCCATCAAACAGCGCTTGCAGTGGCTGCTGCACATAGGTAGCCAGCACCGGGCCAAACACCATCAGGCCCCACATGCCGTAAACAATAGAAGGCACAGCCGCCAATAACTCAATGGCAGTGCCCAAAGGGCGCTTGAGCCAGGAGGGCGACAGCTCGGTCAAAAACAGTGCAATGCCAAAGCTCACCGGCACGGCAATGACCAGCGCAATCAGCGAAGTCATCAGCGTGCCGTAAATCATGACCAGACCGCCATACTGATCCTGCACCGGATCCCATTGCGTGCGCGCAAAAAAGCCCAGTCCATATTCTTCAATGGCAGGCCATGCACCCACCAGTAGCGACCCCATGATGGCCATCAACAGGCCCAAGGTCAGCAAAGCCGCGCCTTTGGCGGCCCAGGAAAACAGGCGATCTGCCCAGCCTGCGGGCAATAAGGAAGCGCGACGCGGCGATGGCGTGCGTTGCACCGGCGCTGGCTGGGCTGCAGACCCGGCAGTACTGGCTGGAGACATGGATGTGGACACGTGTGTCACCTCTTACATAAAACAAGACCTGCCAGACGCGGTGAGCGCCTAGCAGGCTTCAGCTTGCACCGTTCAGGGCAGCCGTTTACTTCCAAGCAACTGGCTGACCAGCGCCGTCTTTGATATCACCCCAAGATTTTTGAACCTGCTTTTTCACCGATTCAGGCATGGCGACATAGTCCAGGCCGCTGGCGGTGGCATCACCATTTTGATAGGCCCAGTCAAAGAACTTCAGCGCCGTGGTGGCTTGCGCGGGCTTGTCTTGGGTCTTTTGCATCAAGATGAAGGTGGCGCTGGTGATAGGCCATGCGTCCTTGCCTGGCTGGTTGGTCAGAATTTGGTAGAAGCTCTTGCTCCAGTCCGCACCAGCCGCAGCAGCCTTGAAAGAGTTTTCGCTGGGCGAGACAAAGTTGCCTTCGCTGTTTTGCAGCACGGCATAAGTCATTTTGTTTTGCTTGACGTAGGCGTACTCCACATAACCAATGGAGTTGGCCAGGCGGCCCACGAACGCTGCAACGCCTTCGTTACCCTTACCACCCGCGCCGGTAGGCCAGTTCACCGCCTTGCCTTCGCCCACTTTCTCTTTCCATTCGGCATTGACCTTGCTCAGGTAGTTGGTGAAACCGAACGTGGTGCCCGAGCCATCCGCGCGGCGCACGGGGGAAATCTTGGCATCGGGCAAATTCACGCCGGGGTTCAATGCTGCAATGGCGGCGTCATTCCACTTACTGATCTTGCCCAGATAGATATCGCCGAGCAGCTGGCCGTTGAGCTTTAACTGGCCGGGTTCAATGCCTTTGATATTCACCACGGGCACGATGCCGCCAATCACCGTCGGAAATTGCATCAGGCCCTTGGCTTGCAAGTCTTCATCTTTCAAGGGTTCGTCCGAAGCGCCAAAGTCGACCGTCTTGGCTTCAATCTGCTTTAGACCTGCGCTGGAGCCTACCGATTGGTAATTGATCTTGACGCCCGTGGCCTTGTTGTAATCAGCCGCCCACTTCGAATACAAAGGCGCAGGGAAACTTGCACCAGCGCCGGTCGCGTCTTGCGCCATTGCTACGTTCAGCATACCGCTGGAAATCAAAGCACCAGTTACCAACACACGCACCATGGACAGTTTCATGAAAAGCACCTTTTTAGATAGCAAGGAACAGGTTTGAAAGTCAACTCGATGACGTGAATGTAAAAATCGTATGTGACACCGTTGTGACATACGCAATAACCATATTTATCAGCACAAACACCACGTTAGGCCCAGGACGCCGCTCTGTCACACCGCTGTCAAAAACAGTCATTAGGGTGCCCTGCCTGAAAACAGCAAAACGTTGCAACCACCAAGGCAGACCTGTTGGCTGCTAAGCTGCATTCCTTTGCGCAGACCCCTCATTAGTCCCATGAATCATGCGATAGCCCTTGCTGCTGTAGACCTCGGCTCCAACAGTTTCCGCCTTGAAATCGGCAGCCACGAACACCGTCAGTTCCACCGTGTGGAATACCTCAAAGAAGTCGTGCGCCAAGGCAATGGACTGGATGCCGACCGCAATCTCACCCAAGAATCGATGGAGCGCGGCTGGGCCTGTCTGGCCCGCTTTGGCGAGCGCCTGCGTGGCTTTGATTCCCAGCATGTGCGTGCAGTGGCCACCCAGACGCTGCGCGAAGCACGCAACCGTGACGAATTTATCGACCGTGGCAGCGAGCTGCTGGGCTTTCCCATCGAAGTCATCAGCGGTGAAGAAGAAGCCGCACTGATTTACAGAGGCGTCGTCAGTCAATTGCCGGTCGTCAATGAAAGGCGCCTGGTCATGGACATTGGCGGGCGTTCCACAGAATTGGTATTGGGCTGCGGCACCGTAGCGCAGGCCGTTGCCTCCTACCGCATTGGCAGCGTAGCCTGGACGGCGCGTTATTTCCCCAACGGGGCGCTGACTGCCGAGGCATTTCATACCGCTGAAATTGCCGCACGCGCCGTGCTTGATGCCGCGCTCGACACATTTCGCCTGGGCAGCTGGGACGCGGCCTATGCATCCGCTGGCACGGCCAACGCTGTGGGCGAAACACTGGCCGCCAATGGCCAAGGTAATGGCGTTATCACCCGTGAGGGGCTGGACTGGCTTTACCAGCAGTTGCTGCGCGCCCAGCACATCGATCGCATCAAACTCAATGGTTTGAAGGAAGACCGCAGACCCGTCGTTGCTGGCGGCCTGAGCGTGCTGCGCGCCGCCTTTGAGATGCTGGGGCTAGAGCGCATGGAGATTGCCCAAGGTGCATTGCGCATGGGCGTGTTGTTTGGCTTGGTCGATGAAGAGTACGCAGGCGACATTCGCGCCGCCAGCGTGCAAGCCCTCATGCAGCGCTTTGCCGTACACGGCCTGCACGCAGAACATGTCGCGCACACCACCCAGCACCTGTGGCTGCAGCTACACCCGCAAGCCGCGCAGGCCCCAAGCAGCCTGGAATGGGCCAGCGTGCTGCACGAAGTAGGCTGCCGCATCTCGCACAGCAACTACCACCGCCACAGCGCCTACATTCTGGAGCATTGCAACGCCCGGGGATTTTTGGCTGAAGAGCTCCTGCACCTGAGCCAGCTGGTGTTGGGGCATCGCGGCAAGCTCAAGAAGATGGAAGCCTTCATGCAAAACCCGGACGATGCTTTGCAACTGCTGTGCCTGCGCCTGTCCTCTGTGCTGTGCAACAGCCGCCGCGCACCGGATCTGCAAGGCCTGCAATTGCGCCGCAAGGGTCAACAGCTACGGTTGACCACCGCGCCCGGCTGGAGCCAACGCTTCCCGCTCAGCACACAGCTGCTGCAAGAGGAAGCCGAAGCCATTGCCAAAACCGACTGGCAGCTGCAACTGGAATTACTTTAAAAAAGAGAGCTACAGGCCGTTGTGAATGCTTGATTTCAGCACCTATAGTGCTTGATACCCAACAAAACCAACGGCATGTAGCTCTCTTTTTATACAAACTCACAGCATCTACCCAGGTTGGCACAGCTAAACTGCCGTGCCATACAAAGCCATCAAAGCGTGCTGCGCTCCATGCCCGTCTTGCGGGCGCGCAGCCGCTTGGTAACTGCCATCGGGCTGTTGCGACCACGCTTCGCGGTCATCGTGCAAATAGGCCACCAGACATTCATCGATCACACGCTGGCGCAACGCGGGATGGAGCACCGGCCACGCCAGCTCCACGCGGCGCACCATGTTGCGCCGCATCCAGTCCGCACTGGACAGGTACAGATGCTCGTGTGCATCGCCCCACGCAAAATAGAACACACGCGAATGCTCCAGAAAGCGCCCAATGATCGAACGCACACGGATGTTGTCCGTATAGCCCTGCACCTGTGGTGGCAACATGCAGGCACCGCGCACAATCAAGTCAATCTGCACGCCAGCTTGCCCCGCCTCCACCAGCGCGGCGATCAGTAATTCATCCGTCAACGCATTGGTTTTGATGACCACCCGCGCATACTGCCCTTGCTGTGCTGCCTGCTGGCATGCCTGTAAATGGGCGCGCATGGTGTCTTGCAGCGTGAAAGGTGCCATCACCAACTGCTGCAACTTAGGCCGCACATTCGGACTGGCCAGATGGCGAAACACCGCATCCATATCTGCTGTTAACGTCTTATCGCACGTCAAATAGCTGATATCGGTATACAACCGCGCCGTTTTCGGGTGGTAGTTCCCGGTAGAAAGGTGTCCATACAGGCGCAATACATGCCCTTCACGGCGCGTCACCAGCAGCATCTTGGCGTGCGTCTTCAGCCCCACCACGCCATACACCACCTGCGCGCCAATCGCTTCCAGTGCATCGGCCCAGTTGATATTGGCTTGCTCATCAAAGCGGGCTTTCAACTCCACCACCGCCATGACCTCTTTGCCCAAACGCACCGCTTTGCTGAGCAACTCCACCAGCTCAGACTTGGCGCCCGTACGGTAAATGGTTTGCTTGATGGCCACCACGGCAGGGTCATGCACGGCCTCCCGCAGCAGCTCCAGCACCGCATCAAACTGCTCAAAAGGCTGGTGAATCAGCACGTCTTGCTTGCGCATTTGTGCCATCACAGTACGGCGCGGATCCAATTGGCGCGGCCAGGATGCCTGGAAAGGTGCGAACACCAAGGCAGGATCGTCGACCAGATCAATCAGCTCATTCAAACGCACCAAATTCACCGGGCCCGCCACGCGAAACAGCGCCTGCGCCGGTAAATCAAACTCCTGCAGCAAACTTTGCGCCAAGAATTCCGAGCAATCGCTGGACACTTCCAGCCGCACCGCCTGGCCAAACTGGCGGTACGCCAGTTCTTCGCGCAGCGCGGTGCGCAGATCATCGACTTCGTCTTCTTCCATCAGCAACTCGGTATTGCGAGTCACCCGAAACTGCACCGCCTCCACCACTTCGCGGCCATCGAACAGCTCGGAAATATGCGCCCGCACCATGCTCGACAGGCTCACAAACTGGCGCAGCTTGCCCGCAATGCTGGCCGGCAAACGCACCAGCCGTGGCAAAGTTCGCGCCAGCTTGACAATCGCTACCTCATTGGCGCGGCCAAAGGCATCTCCGCCTCTCAGCCGCACCACCATATTCAGCGACTTATTGGCCACTTGCGGGAAAGGATGTGCCGGGTCTAGCGCCACAGGCACCAGCAACGGTTTTAAGGCACGCCGAAAGTAGCGCTGCACCCATTGGCGCTGCGCCGCAGAACGTTCTGCATGCGGCACGATGCGAATTCCCGCTTCACGAAATGCTGGCAACAAGCATTCGTTATAGAGCGCGTATTTGCGCGCCACCAGACTCTGTGCTTTTTGCAGCAGCTCCATGCCTTCTGCTGCGGTGTAAGTGCCTTGATCCATCGCCTTGATGGCAGAGATATGGGGCGCTGCCCGCACCTCAAAAAACTCGTCCAAATTCGAAGAAACAATGCACAGATAACGCAGCCGCTCGAGCAAAGGCACATCAGCCCTGCGCGCCCAATCCATGACACGTTCGTTAAATTCCAGAATGCAGTGATCCCGGCGCAGCAAGACCAAGGCGGATTTTTCTACCTCGACGCGTTCACGCTGTCCATCCTCGACCATGGGTGCCACAAGCGCACTCACACGCTCTTGAAAGCCAGAGCGCGTATGAATAAATGCTGGATCTGCGGATAAAAAATCGATCTTTGAATGCATGAAAACTTATGAACTACGCGACATGATCAGGCCCTCACCAGTATCCGCATGCTGCGTGACAACACCGTGACAGTTCTATGTACACCGCCGCCAAGGAAAGCAGCTACGACGGATTTTTAGGCGTTCTCTAATGGTAATCTGCCCAGCTGCCTACTTGAAACTCTGCCATGAAAGCTCCCCTGCTCGCCAGCATCGACATCGGCTCCAACAGCATCTTGCTCTTGGTCGGCCGCCTCATTCAGGGAAAGCTGCAGGTCGAATTACAGCGTAAAGAAACTATTCGTTTGGGCGGCGCACTGGATGAGCAAGGTTTTTTGCAAGCGCAAGCTATGGAGCGTGGTCTGGACTGCCTGCGTCGTTATGCAGCTCTGATCGAAAATGTACCCGTCCAGCACCGCCGCATCGTGGCCACCCAGACCCTGCGTGAAGCGCACAATCGCGACGATTTTTTACGGCAAGCCAGTGCCATATTGCACTGTGAAGTTGAACTCATCAGCGGCGAGCAAGAAGCACGTCTGATTTATCAAGGCGTCTCGGGCCTGCTCCCCCCCAACGGTGAACGCCGCCTTATCGTAGATATCGGAGGCCGCTCCACCGAAGTGTGTCTTGGCCAGGACTGGCATTTACAGACCGCCGTGTCCTGCCCCTTAGGCAGCGTCGCGTGGGCCCAGCGCTTTTTTGCCGATGGCAGTTTACAAACCAGCAACTTTGAGCCGGCACAAAATGCTGCCCGCACTATCTTTCAAACCCAGTTGAGCTGCATTCACCGCCAGCCCTGGAATGCTGTCTATGGCTCTTCAGGCACAGCAGGGGCTATCAGCAAAGTGCTGCACCAAACGGGACATGCGGCAGCAGGGTGCATTTCACGCACCGGGCTGCTCCAGCTCAAAAACAAAATGATCGAAGCAGGCCACAGCGACCGCATTAATTTGCAAGGCCTGCGCGAAGAGTTACGCCCCGTGATTGGAGGCGGCCTGAGCATCATGTGCGCCGTATTTGAGGTACTGCACCTCGAACATATGCGCATCGCCCAAGGCGCTTTGCGCCATGGCGTGCTGTTGGAGATGCACAAAACCCTCGAGCCTATTTGAAGTTTCCTCGGCGCATAAAAGAAGCATGCGGCCCATAAAAAAGCCAAGCCTTGGACAAAGGCTTGGCTTTTTTATGATTTCGAACAAATGACGCTTAACGCAGTTTCTCTAAATCCTGCGCACTCAGCCAACGCCATTCTCCAGGCTTCATATCGTCTGGCAATGCCATGCTGCCGATCTTCCAGCGGTGCAGACCTTCCACACGGTTACCCACGGCAGCCAACATGCGCTTAACTTGGTGGTACTTGCCTTCAGTCAGCGTCAAATCCAAAACATGCTCCGACACCATCTCGCAAGCCGCCGCGTTGACCGGCTTGGGGTCGTCATCCAGCACGACGCCGGCCAACAATTTGTCCACCATGGCTTGGGTCACAGGATGTTTGGCGGTCACGCGGTACACTTTCGCAACGTGTTTTTTGGGCGAACTCATGCGGTGGATAAATTGCCCGTCATCGCTCAGCAACAAAAACCCCGTCGTATCCTGATCGAGACGTCCAACTGCCTGCAAGCCTTGCACGGCACCTTTGTTGGGACGCTGGCGTAAAGGCAGGGGCAACAAAGAATAAATGCTGGGGTGTGCCGAAGGCTTTTGCGAGCACTCTGTTCCCGCAGGCTTATACAGCAGTGCATAGCCTTTTTCGTGGTACTCCCACTCCATACCCTGCACCCGAAAACGCAAACCCTCGGGTTCATATTCGGCTGTGGAATCTTTGACCTGCACAGGCTCTGCCGCACCGTCCTCATAGACCTCCACCCAGCCTTGCTGCACCAGCCCAGAGCACACACGGCGAATACCAAAACCTTGCGAATAAAGAATGTCTTGCAACTGCATACGTCACCTCTGCCGCAGCCAGCGGCTTCAAAAAACAGAGCGTCTCGCCAGCGATAACGCTTATTCTTCCAATGTTTTTACTTTGAAACTGACTCTACTTAAAGGCCAGCAGCTATTACTTTATTTGTCATAGCCTTAAAAAACAAAACCCCCTGCCTTATTACAGGTCAGGGGGTGTTGCAGCTGTAAGAGCCTAGCGATGACCTACTTTCACACGGG
>JADMKK010000004.1:0-85874 GCA_015478895.1 Comamonas sp.
GGATTGTCAGCGCCTGCATACGTAGTCAACTATTAACGTGAACACACCCTAGGTGCTAGTTCGCAGTGACTCTAGCAACTGCTTCAGCGCGTAATGCACCGTAGCCTGGCGAATGTCTGTGCGCTGACCTGGCAGCTGCAGGCCGTGCGTCCATGTGTATCCTGGCGTGTGCCAAGCCAGCCACACCGTGCCCACTGGCTTTTCCGCACTGCCTCCGCCGGGGCCGGCGATGCCGCTGACAGCCACACTCACACACGCATGCGATTGCGCCACCGCGCCTTCGGCCATGGCGCGCACGACGGCTTCGCTGACGGCGCCGTGCTGCTCAATCAACTGTGCCGGAACGCCCAGCATCTCAGTTTTGGCGGCGTTGGAATACGTCACAAAGCCACGGTCAAACCATGTGCTGGAGCCGGGCAAATCGGTGCAGGCGGCGGCAATCATTCCGCCGGTGCAGCTTTCTGCGGTTGCCATCATCCAGCCGCGTTGCTGCAGGGCTTGGGCGAGCTGTTCCAGTGTGTCTTGAAGATCGCGGGCCGTATGCATGCTCAGCCCAGCAGATGGCGCCACAGCGCAATCACCAGCAGCGTGCAAAACGCTGCCACCAGATCGTCCAGCATGATGCCCCAGCCGCCGCGTGGCCCGAAACCCTTGCACAGCTGATCGGCCCATTTGACGGGATTGGGTTTGGCTGCATCAAAAAATCGGAACAGACCAAACGCCACAAGCTGCCCCCAAAACCCCATGGGCATGGCCAGCCACAGCACGATCCAGATGGCGACAATTTCATCCCAGACGATGTGCCCCGGATCGGCCACGTGCATATTGCGGGCAGTCACGGTACAGGCCCACCAGCCAAGTGGAATGCTGGCGGCAATCAGCCAGCCGATGGAGGCGGGCGACAACCACATTTGCAGCACCAGAAATGCCAGCCAGCCCCACAGCGTGCCGACTGTGCCCGGTGCCATGCGGCCCAGGCCTGAGCCAAAGCCCAGGGCGATCATGTGCGCAGGGTGTTGCAGCATGAAGCGCAGCGTAGGGCGGACAGGGGCAGGGCGTGCGGCTTGGGGTGAAGCGCCTGCGCCATTGCTGCTGGAGGCAGTGAAGCGCTTGGGCTCCACGTCGGTGATGGTTTCCATGGCGAGATTTTAGAAGGGCGGTGCGGGCAGGCAGAGCACGCCTTGAGGCTGGAGGTTTAAGCAAAGTGGTCGAACGACGCAAAGCGCAGCGGAAGTTGTTGCCCATTGGGTGTCATGATGCGCACGCCGGGCTCGGCTTCAATGCGGCCAATGCACGTGACCGGGGTCTGCGCTTGCTGGGCAGCGTGCAGAACTTCGGCTTGCGCGGCAGACGCAGCGGTAAAGCACAGCTCGTAGTCATCGCCGCCAGCCAATGTACACGCATCAATACGGCTCATGGCCAGCGCAGCCATCAAGGGGTGCTTGCGTGCACGCAGCAGGCTGCGGGTGATATTGGCGTCAATGCGGGCGCCCACGCCGCTGGCTTCCAGGATGTGGCCCAGATCGCCCAGCAGGCCGTCGCTCACATCCAGGGCGCTGCTGGCAACGCCGCGAAGCGCCATGCCCAGGGCCACGCGGGGTGTGGGCTGCTCCAATCGCTGGCGTGCTTGTGCCAATACGGCGGGCGGCAGCGCGTGCTGGCGCAGCAAGGCATCCAGCGCCAGACGGGCATCGCCCAGCGAGCCGCTGACCCAGATGTCATCGCCCACCTTGGCACCTTTGCGCAGCAACGCTGCATCAGTGGGCACTTCGCCAAACACGGTGATGCAGATGTTCAGCGGCCCTTGGGTGGTGTCACCGCCGATGAGTTCGCAGTCGTGCGCATCGGCCAGGGCAAACAGGCCCTCAGCAAAAGCCTGGCACCAGGCAGCATCGGCGCGGGGCAGGGACAAAGCCAGAGTGAAAGCCAGCGGCTTGGCACCGCAGGCTGCCAGATCACTCAGGTTCACCGCCAGTGCTTTGTGGCCCAGCAATTGTGGGTGCACGTCGGCAAAGAAATGCTTGCCTTCTACCAGCATGTCGGTCGAGATGGCCATCTGCATGCCTGGCGTGGGGGCGAGCAGCGCGCAGTCGTCACCAATGCCCAAGGCACTGCGGCGGGTGGGGCGCTGGAAGAAGCGGCGGATTAGTTCGAATTCACCCATATACAAAAGATAGCTGTTAGCCCTTGTGTTTTAAGCATTTGAATGCCAAATGCTTACCAAATCGTTGCATTGCAAGGGCTAATAGCTACGATTTTTGCTGTGGCTACACCGCCTCCCCGCGAAAGCGTCGGGAGGCCTGGCGTGTTACCTCGCCCAATAATTGTTCACGCGACTGGCGCTCGCGCAGCCAACGAGCATCATTGTGACTGGCAACGACATCATTGCGCAGCATTTGCAGCGCTGGTGCTGCGCCATGCCGTGCGGCGTGTTCGGCAATTTGGTCGATGGTTTGCAAAATATGCTCCGCCAACGGCATGTGCGCGCCGCTGCCGGGCTCGACATACACCGCATCCAAACCAAAGCGGCAGGCCTGAAAGCGGTTGTAGGTGTAGACCAGGTAATCGTCTTCCTGCGGTGTGAAGGGCTGGGTGTCCAGAAACCACGCAGCCAGCGCCTGCACGTAGCCTGCCAGCGCGGCGGCGCGTTCAATGGTCAGGGGGGTGTCGAACACACGGATTTCAATCGTGCCAAATTCTGGCTTGGGGCGAATGTCCCAGTAGAAATCCTTCATGCTCTTGACCACGCCGGTGGCGGTCATTTTTTCAAAATAGCGCTCAAACTCGGCCCAGGTCAGCACGCAGGGCGCGCGCCCAGACAGGGGGAAGGCAAACACCGAATTGAGCCGCGCCGAGTCAAACGCCGTGTCCTGCCCCTGCACGTAAGGGCTGGAGGCCGACAGCGCAATGAAATGCGGAATGTAGCGGCTCATGCGGTGCAGCATCAGCAGGGCCGCGTCCGCATCCGGGCAGCCAATGTGGACGTGCTGGCCAAAGATGGTGAATTGCTTGCTCAGGTAGCCATACAGCGAAGACAGCTCATGAAAGCGTGCCTTGTCGTAAATGCGCTGCTGGTGCCACTGCTGAAATGGGTGGGTGCCACCGCCCACCACGGCGATATTGAGCTTGTCGGCGCTTTTCACCAAAGCGTCGCGTGTCGGGGTCAGCTGGCTCAACACCTCGGCGGCGCTGTGGCAAATGCCGGTGGAGATTTCGATCATGCTGCTCGTCATCTCCGGCACCACGCTGCCGGGCAGCTGGTGTTTGCTCATCAAACGCAGCATGTCGGTGGCGTAGGGGGCCAGGTCGTAGTCGTGGGTGTTGACCAGTTGCAGCTCCAGCTCGACACCCAAGGTCAGGGGCTCAGACTTTTGGAAAGCTTCCAAGGGCATGTTCACGCTCCGGTTTTGAGGTTGCTGGCCGGGGCCACTTTGGTCGGTGCGCTTTCGCGCGCGCGGCGCAAGGCCACGGTGGCCAGTGCGGCACCTGCCAGTTCCAGCAACAAAATGGCGGGTAAAGCAATGCCTGCAATGGATTGGCCCAACTCGGGCGAGGCTTGCGCAAATTGCGAAGTAATCAATAGCGCCACTGCCGACATGGGGGCCATGGCACAGGCCACCCACACCGCCTGCTGCCAACTGGCACCTGAGCCCATATTGCCCAGGCCCACACCCACTGCTTTGGCAATCAAGCGCGCCACCACCAGTGCCAGCACGGCCACCGCAACCGCACCACTCCAGGGCGCTTGTGCTGCCACGGTTGAAACCATTACAAACATCAGCATGGTGAGCAGCGAAGACGCCGTTCCCAGCTGGCGCGGCCAGGCCCAAGGTCGCTGGTGCAACTGCTTGAGCAAAATGCCCCCCAGCAGCGCAGCCAAGGGGGCAGAGCCACCCAGGTGCGCAGCCACTACAGTGGCTGCAGCAATCAAGGCCAGCATCAAAATGGACGTGTTTTCACTGCTGGGGCTCATCACCTGTAGTGCCAGGCGCATGGCAAAGCACAGCAAGGCGCCCACCAATACAGACACCCCCAGCACCACCAGCACGGGCGTAATGTCTTGCCATAGCGAGGCAGCGGGCCTTGCAAAGATTTCGGCTTTGGCACTGCCCAGGGTCAGGGCATACAGCGTAGAGAGCGTGGCCAGCACCATGGCGCGGTCGGTGACTGGGCCCACCGCGCGGGTGTCGTTAATCACGCGGGCCAGAACCACGGGGGAGGCGGCCATGGCGATCAACGCCAGCGGCGTGGCAATGATGGCTTCAATCCCGCACCAGCGCAGCACGTAAAACACCGCCAGATAGGTGAGCGCTGCTTCAGCCAAACTTTGCACCAGCACCATCGGATTGTGGCGGAACCAGCGCAGCGTAATACGTGCACCGCACTCAAACAACACCACCGAGACTCCCAACTCCAGCAGGAACAACGCAGGCCCTTGCAGGGGCCACATGGCACCGCCAAAGCCAAAAAATCCGGCCAGGGTGCCGATCAGCGCATAGCCCACTATCTTTGGCATTTGCAGGTGGCGCTGAAAAAGGTAGCCCACCAGGGAAGCGAGAGCCAGTAGCAGCGACCACTGCAACGTGTCAAATCCTGCGGAGGGTTTGAGCCATTGTTCCCAAAACTGGGAAATGTGGAGGGAGATTTCGTTCATGCCTTCATCCTTGCTCAGAGCTCCTAAATGTTGATGCGCTCGCAATAATCTACGAATGCCAGCGCATGCGATCAAGAGGACAAAACCGTCAAGGCTTGAAGAAACTCAGCGGATTGCTGCGCAAGCGGTGGCGAATGGCGGCGTAGATGCGTGAACGCTCTACGCCAGTGACGTTTTGGGCGCGCAGCGCCATGCGAAACGCCAAGTAAAAGCTCACCATAACATTGATGGCACCGTTGAACGGCAGCATGGCCACGGCCCACCAGAAAGCGCTGCTGTGAATGATGTCAAGACCGAAAGTGGCCCCGGCAACGCCCAGTTGGCCGGAGGAGAGTGTGACATGGCGCACTTCCAGACCCAACCCAAAAAACCCTGCAACAGCGGGAGCCAGCCCCAGCATCAAACCCAAAGAAATATTGGCGGCAAAGCCCGAGATATGGTTGCGCCAGAAGTGGCTCCAGCGCTTGGCCCGGTGGTTGCCCAAGGCGCGGGTGATGGTCGGGTTGTAGCGCATGGCTGAATCCAGGCGGTTCAGCACAAACCAGTTTTCTGCCCAGCCTGCTATCAGGCTGCTGATAAACAGCAGCACGCCGGTGAAAGCGGCAAATAGCAGCGAAGGCCCCAGCAAGCTCAGGGAGGTGAGCACTTGTGTGGCGTGCGCTTCGTCCAGCGGCGGAGCGCCAAAAGCGTACTGGAACAGCATGGCCAGCCCCAGGGCGGCAGGAAACACCACCAGCACATTGCCCAAGATAGCGGCCACTTGGGTTCGGGTGAGGTTGGCCACCTCGTCCACAAAGTTTTCAATTGCTCCGGGCTCATTGATGTTCTTGAGCTTGGAGGCCATGGCCGGTGCCGTCATGGCGGGCTGCTTGGTGGCCACGGTGAAGTGCAGCAGCTGGATCAGCACAAAGCTGATGGCGTAGTTCACCCCCGCCCAGAAGCCACCCCAAAACGCCGAAAATGCCAGCGCTGCCAGCCCGAACTTGAGCATGGTGGTGACTGACATCAGCAAGCCACCACCCGCAGCGCGGCGCAGCATCTGCATGTATTCCGAGCTGTTGCGCGTGATGTAGTGCTCGCCCGTCTCTGCGCTGCGTTCCGTAACTTTTGCTGCCAGCAGCGAGGAGTTGGTGGAGAACAGCGAGCGCAGGCTGCGCCGCTCACGGCCCACGCTGACAAAGCCTGCCAGCAGGCGCACAGCGTCTTGTTCCGGCCGCGAACTGGTCAAGCAATCGAGCAGTTGCCGAATGCGCACGATGCGGGTGCGCAATTGGCGTACCCGAAACACCAGGCCCACGGAGATGCCGCCCTCGCCAAAGCGGTTGTAGACCGTGCCAATAGCGGCGCGGCAGGCATCAAGACGCTCACGCAGGCGGCGTTCGGCTTCCAGCAGCCGGTCAGGGGTGCGCAGGCCGTGCAGCACTTCAATGCGCAGGCTTTCCACATCGCGAATCAGGTCGTGAAAAGGCCGTGCATCGCGTGCTTCCTCACTCATACGCAGGCGCAACTCTGGCGAGAACCCGTTGGAGAGAATCTGGCCCGCGCAGTACGTAATGGCATTGAGCAGCGCGTGCTGCCAAAAGCTGGTGCCCTGGCTCTCTTGCGGATTGAGCAAGGCAGACAGCCGTTGCAACAAGGCTTCGGGCATGGCAGTGAGCCAGCGCGCACCAAACTCCGTTGGCATGGCAATCGAAAACAGCTCGGAGGCATCGATCGTCTCCGGGGTGCCAGGCAGCAGCTTGCCGCGAATGCGCTCGGATACCTCGGTGATCATGGCGGTGCGCGGGGCAAAGCCAAAGTCGGCCAGCAGCGTGGTGATGTCCACGGTGTCAATGAATGCCAGCCACCACGCCTGCAAGCGTTGCTGTAATTGCGGATCACCTTCTACCGTCGTAATCAACGACTCGGCGCGCCCGATTGCCACTTCCACCGAAGGTTGGGCTGCGCGGATCCACTCCAGTACATGAATGAGCCAAAGGTGGCGCTCCGCCAAGTCGGCACGGGGGTCTAGTTCCGCCAGCAGGCGGGGCAAATCAGTGGCAGTACGGCGCATTCAGTGCAGTGTTCGTGAAGCAGTCAGGGGCGATGGAATGTGGGCTTTGTGCGTAGCCTCGATATCCAGTGCAAAGGGCGGTATGTCGCATTCAAATGTTTCCCCATGCTCACTGACACACAGGTAGCGGCCCTGCATCGTCCCTGCAGGGGTGCGCAGTTCACAGGCGCTGTCATACACAAAACGCTCGCCCGGCTGCAACAGTGGCTGCCGGCCAATCACGCCCAGGCCATGCACCTCTTGCTGGTCGCCTTGCGCATCGGTAATCAGCCAATGCCGTGCGATCAACTGCGCGGCGGCTTGACCGGTGTTGGTCACGGTGATGGTGTAACTGAATCGGTACACGCCCTCCTGCAGCCGGGATTGCTCCGGCTCGTATTGGGCATGTGCTTCCACTTGAAACTCGTACATAGGCATAGCGCAATAGTAACTGCGACAATTGCCCACCATGAACCCCACGTACCGCATTGCCCCCTCTATTCTCTCTGCCGACTTTGCCCGTCTGGGCGACGAAGTGCGCACGGTGATTGCCTCTGGCGCAGACTGGATCCACTTTGATGTCATGGACAATCATTACGTGCCGAATTTGACATTCGGCCCCATGATTTGCCAGGCTTTGAAGCCGCATGCAGCCACCCCCGATGGCAAGCCGGTACCCATCGACGTGCACTTGATGGTGCAGCCGGTCGATGAACTGGCCACCGCTTTTGCCAAGGCCGGCGCTGACTACATCAGCTTTCATCCGGACGCCAGCAACCACGTGCACCGCAGCATCCAGAACATCAAGTCGCACGGCGCGAAAGCCGGCTTGACGTTCAACCCTGCCATGCCTTTGGATGTGCTGGACTGGGTGATTGAAGACCTGGATCTGATCTTGTTGATGAGCGTGAACCCCGGTTTCGGCGGTCAAAGCTTTATTGATAGCACCCTGCGCAAGATTGAAGCTGTGCGCAAGCGCATTGATGCATGCGGTAAAGACATTCGATTGGAAGTCGATGGTGGCATTAAGGAAACCAACATCCGCGCAGTCGCCAATGCTGGCGCAGATACTTTTGTGGCAGGCAGCGCCATTTTTGGCAAACCCGACTACAAGGCCGTGATCGATCAAATGCGTGCCAATCTGGCCGCTTGAATAGCGCCCCAGCAACTGGGCCTGCCATAGCAGGCCTTTTTTATTTTTGAGTATTTTATGCCTCAAGCCCTTGTGTAGCAACGGCTTATAGCTATAAAAGTAGGTGATTGAATGTCCGTGATTTTGACCCTGGGCACAGCGCGCAGAACGCTGGAATTGGATGCAGCCATCGTCGATCTAGATGGCACCATGGTGGACACCATCGGCGATTTTGTGCAGGCCATCACCCGCATGCTGGCGGATCTGCAGTTGCCCAACCTGGGCGCTGAGGACGTGCAGCACATGGTGGGCAAAGGCACGGAACACTTGCTGCGCAGTGTGCTGGCCCATGTGCTCCAGCACGGGGGTCATCCAGAGCAAGATTTGAGCGATGCCGTGCAAGCGCTGTTCCCCCAAGCGCTGGCGCGCTATGAGCACCATTACATCGTCATCAATGGGCAATATTCATCGGTCTACGCCGGGGTGCTAGAGGGCCTGCACACCCTCAAAAATGCCGGTTTGCGTTTGGCCTGCGTGACGAATAAACCTTTGGCATTCACCCTTCCTTTGCTGCAAGCCAAAGGGCTGGATGGCTTGTTTGAGCAGGTTTTTGGCGGCGATTCTTTTCCTCGTAAAAAACCCGATCCCATGCCGTTGCTCAAAACTTGCGAGGCCTTGGGCACCGCACCTGCCCGCACCTTAATGCTCGGCGACTCCAGCAACGATGCCCAAGCCGCCCGCGCAGCGGGCTGCCCCGTGGTGCTGGTGAGCTATGGCTACAACCACGGCCAACCAGTGCAGGCTGTGGATGCCGATGGGGTGGTGGACAGCTTGGTGCAGTTGGCTTTGAAATAAGTGGCCGTTTTTATTACCAATCCTCCAGCCTTGGCTCCCACAAGGCTTGAGGATTTAAAGTTTTCGTACGCGTTTTCTGGCTAGGCCAGCGCTTTGGTGGCTGGCTGGGAGGTTGCCTTTGATGTAGTCACCGCAGGCCGTGCCGACGATGCCGACTCGTAATGCGCGAGTTTGAAGACTGACACAGCCTCAACCAGCTGCTCGGCTTGCAGTTGCAGGCTCGAAGCGGCCGACGCACTCTGCTCGACCAGTGCAGAGTTCTGCTGGGTGTTCTGGTCCATCTGTGCAATAGCCTGTGCGACTTGGGCCACGCCCGTGCTTTGCTCGGCACTGGCAGCACTGATTTCTCCCACGATGTCGTTGACTTGGCGGATGGCAGCGACCACTTCGGCCATGGTGGCGCCGGCCCGGTCAACCAAGGCTGAGCCTTGACCTACTCGATCCACACTGGTGGAGATCAAAACTTTGATTTCTTTCGCCGCCTCGGCGCTGCGTTGCGCAAGGTTGCGCACTTCGCTGGCGACCACTGCAAAGCCGCGCCCTTGTTCACCGGCTCTGGCTGCTTCAACAGCAGCATTCAATGCCAAGATATTGGTTTGGAAGGCAATGCTGTCAATCACGCCAATGATGTCTGAGATGCGCTGGCTCGCATCATTGATGCCACGCATGGTGCTGACGACCTCTTGCACAACCTGGCCGCCTTGCTGCGCCACTTGGCTGGCATTCAACGCCAGTTGGTTGGCTTGGCGTGCACTGTCAGCGTTTTGGCGCACCGTGTTGCCCAACTCATCCATGGAGGCGGCCGTTTGCTCCAGGGCACTGGCTTGCTCTTCAGTGCGGTGAGCAAGGTCCTGATTGCCTTGGTTGATTTCTTCGCTGGCCATGGCAACGCGCTCCGCACTGCTGCGGACCCCTTGAACAATGCCCGCTACGTTGGCGCGCATACTTTCCAGCCCGTAAGTGACGCTGCTGGCCTGACCCTTAGAGCCCGCGCTGGCGCTCAGGTCACCTTGCGCCATACGGTGCGTGAGTGCCAAAAGCTCACCCGGCTCTGCGCCCAGCTGCTTCAAGATGCTGGTGGAAAGCAGCCATCCCACGCCCAGCAAGAGCAGCACGATCACCCCGCAGCCTGCGGCGGCCCATTGCAACCGGGTTGCGAATGCGGCATTGACCGTATCGATATACACCCCTGATCCAATGACCCAGCCCCAGGCATCAAACCCCATGATGTAGGAGACTTTTTCCACGGGGTCATCGCTGCCCGGTTTGGGCCAGAGATAGCGGTGGTAGCCCGCACCATATTTTTTGATGATGTTGACAAAGTCCACGAAAAGCCGGCGTCCGGTTGGGTCTTTGTGTTCGTTCAGATCTTGCCCATCGAGTTGAGGGCGCACCGGGTGCATGATCATGCGAGGGTGCATGTCATTGATCCAGAAATACTCAGTGCCGCTGTAGCGCAGCTTGCCAATTGCTTGTAGCGCCCGTGTCTGGGCCTCTGTCTGGGTCATCTGACCCTGCTCAGCCTGAGCGTGAAACTGTGTCAAAAGTCCATGCGCGATTTCAACGGTCTGGCGCACTCCGCTTTGGCGTTCTTGAATCAGCATCGACCTTTCGGAAATACTGAGCCCTAAAGTCATCGTCAGAATGGCGAGGGTGGCAAAAAATACCAGTGCGCCCAGCCTCCGAGTGACGCTGATGCGTTGAAGCAATTGCATGATGTCTCCGAATACTTTCTGTCTGCCCGACAGTTGTATGGACTTCTACTCAGAAAGAACAGAGGGGAAGGGAGTGGTTGGCGTATTTCTGCGACCAAAAACGTTGATATAGAAACAGGAAGTTGAAGTTGAGCCCCAGTCTTGCTATTTGGGTGCAACGCCGGGCAACGAACTCCGCGCAATTGCGGAGGCCGTGCCATCCGGGTGCGGAGAAGCGAGCCGTCACATTTTGTGTGTCAAGGCCTCATTTATGGCCGGGGAAGGATGCGCTACACTCATCCGCTATGTTCATTCACTACGTGTTCATCACAGGTTGCTCCGACCGGGGAGCCTGGCCCTGGCGTAAGCCAGCATCCATGACCGTGTAAAGCGCTCACTGGTTGAGCGCACCCATGTCCGCCACCGCAGCGGACGTTTGAGTGAATCGCAACGCCTGCCCTTGCCCTATTGCGTGCAGTGCGTTGCCCCGATTGGGAACCCTGCTCTGTGATCACAGAACTTGAATTCAAAAGCCTGGCCAGCCAAGGCTACAACCGCATTCCTTTGGTGACCGAGGCGTTTGCCGACCTCGAAACCCCGCTCTCGCTGTATCTGAAACTTGCGCATGCCCAGGGCGATGGCAAGCACAGCTTCTTGCTGGAATCGGTGGTGGGGGGCGAGCGTTTTGGCCGCTACAGTTTTATTGGCCTGCCTGCGCGTACGTGCTTGCGTGCCAGCGGTTTTGGCGCAGCAGCCAAAACCGAGGTGGTGACCGATGGCGCGGTGGTAGAAACGCACGCCGGCAATCCGCTGGACTTTATGGAGGCCTACCAGCAGCGCTTCAAGGTGGCGCTGGTGCCCGGCCTGCCGCGTTTTTGCGGCGGTTTGGCGGGGTACTTTGGCTACGACGCGGTGCGCTATGTCGAGAAAAAGCTCGAACATTCCTGCCCCGTCGATACGCTGGGCACGCCCGACATCATGCTGCTGCTGTGCGAAGAGGTGGCGGTCATCGACAACCTCTCGGGCAAGCTGTATTTCATCGTCTATGTGAATCCCTCGGAAGCCGAGGCCTACAGCAAGGGCAAAAAGCGCATGCGCCAGCTCAAAGAGCAGCTGCGCTACTCGGTCAGCGTGCCGCAAATCAAGGGCGGTGACAGCCATCCGGCCGAGCGCAGTTTTGCCAAGCAGGATTACATCCAGGCCGTGGAGCACGCCAAAGAGCTGATTGCGGCGGGCGAATTCATGCAAGTGCAAGTGGGCCAGCGCATTCAAAAACGCTACACCGAATCACCCTTGAGCCTGTACCGCGCATTGCGTTCGCTGAACCCTTCGCCGTACATGTATTTCTACAACTTTGGCGACTTCCAGGTGGTGGGCTCCAGCCCCGAAATTCTGGTGCGCCAGGAAAAAACCGAAGCGGGTGAGCAGATCACCATCCGCCCCCTGGCGGGCACACGGCCACGTGGTTCTACGCCCGAGAAAGACAAGGCCACCGAGCTGGAGCTGATGGCCGACCCCAAAGAGCGCGCCGAGCACGTGATGCTGATCGATCTGGCGCGCAACGACATTGGCCGCATCGCCAAAACTGGCAGCGTCAAAGTGACGGAAGCCTTTGTGGTGGAGCGTTACAGCCACGTCATGCACATCGTCAGCAACGTGGAAGGCATTTTGCAAGACGGCATGACCAGCATGGATGTGCTCAAAGCCACCTTCCCGGCGGGTACGCTGTCGGGCGCACCCAAGGTGCATGCGATGGAGCTGATTGACCAGCTCGAACCCACCAAGCGCGGCATCTACGGCGGCGCCGTGGGTTATCTGAGTTTTGCGGGCCACATGGACATGGCGATTGCCATTCGCACCGGTGTCATCAAAGATGGTCACCTGTATGTGCAGGCCGCTGCGGGGGTGGTGGCCGACTCGATTCCTGAGATGGAATGGAGAGAAACTGAACACAAAGCCCGTGCCTTGTTGCGCGCGGCAGAACTGGTGGAAGAAGGGTTGGAATGATGCGAGCGATTGAGAAAGTCAAAGACTGCCAGAGCATGCAAGAAGTGCGCGCCGGTGTGAATGCGCTGGACGACATCCTGGTGCCTTTGCTGGTGGAGCGCAGCGGCTATATGACGCAGGCTGCTAAGGTCAAGAACAACGAAAACCTGGTGCGCGATGAAGCGCGCATTCAAACCATCATCGATCGCGTGCGTCCTATGGCCGAAGCGCAGGGCGGCAACCCCGACCTGATGGAGCGCCTGTACCGCGCCATGATGGAGTGCTACATCGACTATGAGCACCAAGAGCTGGCGCGCATGCGCGCTGAGGGTTTGCAGCCTCAGGAGCGTCAAGGAACACAGGTATGAAGCTCTTGATGATCGACAACTACGACAGCTTTACCTACAACATCGTCCAGTACTTTGGCGAGTTGGGGGCGGAGGTGACTGTGGTGCGCAACGACGAAATCACGCTGGATGCCGTCATCGCTTTGGTGGCCGAAAAAGGCATCGAGCGCATCGTTATTTCGCCTGGCCCCAGCTCCCCGAAAGAAGCCGGCATTTCGGTGCCTGCGATTGAACATTTCGCGGGCAAATTGCCGGTGCTGGGCGTGTGTCTAGGCCACCAGAGTATTGGCGCAGCGTTTGGTGGCGACATCGTCCGCGCAGGCCAGCAAATGCATGGCAAAACCAGCGTGATTAGCACCGATCAAAAGGGCGTGTTTGCCGACTTGCCGCAGCAGTTCACGGTGAACCGCTACCACTCGCTGGTGATCGACAAGAACACGCTGCCGGATTGCCTGGCCATCACCGCCACCAGCGAAGATGGCGAAATTCAGGGCGTGCGCCACAAAACGCTGGCGGTGGAGGGGGTGCAGTTCCACCCCGAAAGCATCTTGACCGAGCATGGCCACGCCATGCTCAAGAACTTTCTGGAGCAGAAATAAGCCCGCAGCCGCATGGTCTTATGCCCTGCGGTTTTTGTTTTTAAGAGCAGCCTGCCCTTGTCATACCTTGTTTTCAAAGCAATAACTATCTGAAAGCAAGCAAATGACAGGGCAAGCAGCTTTGATTGCGATAGCAAAGGAATAGACCCCATGAGCACTTTTACCGCCCAGGAAGCGCTGCAGCGCACCATTGAACACCGCGAAATCTTTCACGATGAAATGCTGGACCTGATGCGCCAGATCATGCGCGGTGAGCTATCGCCCGTGATGATGGCGGCCATCCTCACCGGCCTTCGTGTGAAGAAGGAAACCATTGGCGAAATCTCCGCCGCCGCCGAGGTGATGCGCGAGTTTTCCAACCAGGTGCATGTGCACGACAAAGCCCATCTGGTGGACATCGTCGGCACTGGCGGCGATGGTGCCAATACCTTCAATATCTCGACTTGCGCCACGTTTGTGATTGCGGCGGCGGGCGGCAAGGTCAGCAAGCACGGCGGGCGCAGCGTCAGCAGCAAATCGGGCAGCGCCGACGCGATGGAAGCGCTGGGCGTGAACATCAACTTGCAACCCTCACAAATCGCCGATTGCATCCGCGATGTAGGCATTGGCTTTATGTTCGCCCCCAACCATCACCCGGCCATGAAGAACGTGGCGCCGGTGCGCAAAGAGCTGGGCGTGCGCACCATCTTTAACATCCTGGGCCCGCTGACCAACCCGGCCGGTGCGCCCAATATTTTGATGGGTGTGTTCCACGAAGACCTGGTCGGCATCCAGGTGCGCGCACTGCAGCGTCTGGGCGCCGAGCACGCGCTGGTGGTCTATGGCCGCGACGGCCTCGATGAAATCAGTCTGGGCGCGGGCACGCTGGTGGGTGAGCTCAAAGACGGCGTGGTGCGCGAGTACGAAATCCACCCCGAAGACTTTGGCCTGCGCATGGCGGGCACACGCGGCCTGAAGGTGGAAACGCCCGAGGAATCCAAGGCCATGCTGATGGGCGTGCTGCAGGGCGAGTCAGGCCCGGCGCGCGACATCGTCTGCCTGAACGCAGGCGCGGCGCTGTACGCGGCCAATGTGGCGTCTTCGATTGCGGATGGCTTGCAGCGTGCACAGGCTGCGATTAACAGCGGCGCAGCGTTGAAAAAACTGCATGAACTGGTGGCTTACAGCGGCAAGCAGGCAAGCTGATCTGCGCAGCGCCGACAATAGCTCCCATTGCTGCACCGCGTGTGCAGCCACTGCCTAGAAAGAACACCATGTCCGATATCCTGAAAAAAATCTGCGACGTCAAAGTCCAAGAAGTAGCCGCAGCCCAGCAAGCCATCCCATTGGCCGAGGTGCGCCGCGATGCGGAAAGCCGCGTCTCCACGCGTGATTTTGAAGGTGCCATTCGCGCCAAAATCGCCAAAGGCCATGCTGGCGTGATTGCTGAAGTGAAAAAAGCCAGCCCCAGCCAAGGCGTAATCCGTGCAGATTTTGACCCCGTGGACATCGCCCAAAGCTACATGGTGGGCAACGGCAAGATCAGCGCGGCTTGCCTGTCGGTGCTGACCGACCGCCAGTTCTTCCAGGGCCAGCCGGACTTTTTGAAGCAGGCCCGCGCTAGCACGCTGCTGCCAGTGCTGCGCAAGGACTTCATGGTCGATCCTTACCAGATCTACGAGTCGCGCGTGATGGGCGCGGACTGCGTGCTGCTGATTGCTGCCTGCCTGGAAGACAGCATGATGGCCGAGATGGAGCAGATCGCCCGCAGCCTGGACATGGCCGTGCTGGTCGAGGTGCACGATGGCGTCGAGCTGGAGCGTGCCTTGAAGCTCAAGACGAAGCTGGTGGGCATCAACAACCGCAATCTGCGTACGTTTGAAGTCAACGTTCAAACCACGCTGGATCTGCAAAAACAAGTGCCCGCAGACCGCCTGCTGGTCACGGAATCGGGCATCCAGACCCAGGATGACGTGAAAAAACTGCGCGATGCCGGCATCAACGCCTTCCTGGTGGGTGAGACCTTCATGCGCGCGCCGGAACCCGGTGAAGCGCTGGCCAAACTGTTTGCCTAAACCCAGCCACGTTTTTCAGGCCCTTTCCTCTCCGATATTGCATGCCAGAAGCCTCTCCTTACATCGTTGCCCGCATCCCCAAGTTGCCCCCTAAATACCTGCTGGTGGTCATGCCCTTGCTCATGTCTTTGTGCATGTCGTGCGTGGTGTCCCTGGTGGCAACGCTGCGGGCGGTGGGCTGGACGGAGCACCTGTTTTTGGCGTGGATGGGCAATTGGGCATCGGGCTGGATGGTGGCGTTTCCGGTGCTGTTTGTGGTCACGCCACTGGTGAAAAAGCTCACCGCCAAGCTGGTGCGCATGCATTAAAGTGCCAGATCATGCTATGGTTTAAAGAGTTACAAGCCTTTGTAAATGCACGTTTTTAGTATGAAAGTCATCTGAAATGCAAGCAACATCAGGGCAGCCAGCTACGCAATTGATGAGCGCCGACCCCGCGCACTGGCCGGTAGCGCCGGGCTGGCAGCCCATCGTCGAGCAGTTTTTCACCGCACCCAAAGGCCAGCAGTTGCTGGCTTATCTGCAACAACGCCTGGACGATGGCGCGGTGATTTTCCCGCCGCAACCGCTGCGGGCGCTGGAACTCACTGCGCCCGAAGATGTGCGTGTGGTGATCCTGGGGCAAGACCCCTACCATGGCCGCGGTCAGGCCGAAGGGCTGGCGTTTTCCGTCGCACCCGGCGTGCGTCTGCCGCCGTCACTGCTCAATATCTTTAAAGAAATGCAGCGCGATTTGGGCACGCCCTTTCCGCCCGTGCCCAGCCCCGGCGGTTCACTGGTCAAATGGGCGCAAAACGGCGTGCTGCTGCTCAATACCTGCTTGACCGTCGAAGAAGGCCAAGCTGCCAGCCACAGCAAACGCGGCTGGGAAGTGCTGACCGACGCCATCATTGAGCACGTGGCACAGCAAGGCCGCCCCACCGTCTTTATGCTCTGGGGCGCCCATGCCCAATCCAAAAGCGTGCTGATCCCGCATGACCGTGGGCACTTGGTGCTGATGAGCAATCACCCCTCACCACTGTCCGCGCTGCGTCCCCCCGTGCCATTTATCGGCAATGGGCACTTTGGGCAGGCCAAAGCATTTCGGCAGCAGCACGGTTATTGACTACTTGGTTGTGACGCCCTGTGGGCAAGCTTGTGTGGGCGCACGCCAGGCCATCCATCTCTAGCGTTTGCGCTCCAGCAGCATGGAGTCGCCGTAGCTGAAGAAACGGTACTCATTGGCAATCGCGTGCTGGTACACCTCCATGATGTGCTTGTAGCCGGCGAGGGCGCTCACCAGCATCATTAAAGTGCTCTTGGGCAGGTGAAAGTTGGTGATGAGCGCATCGACCACGCGGAACTCAAAACCGGGCGTGATGAAAATGTTGGTGTCGCCTGAAATCTGCCCCGTGCGCGCCCATGACTCTAGGGTGCGTACGCTGGTGGTGCCCACGGCGATGATGCGACCCCTGCGTTGGCGGCAGCGCTCAAGGGCTGCCAGTGTTTCCAGCGGCACGTTGTACCACTCGGTGTGCATCTGGTGCTCCGACAGGTTCTCGGTCTTGACGGGCTGGAATGTGCCAGCGCCGACGTGCAGCGTGACGGCCGCAGTCTCGACGCCTTTTTCCTTCAGTGCTGCCAATACTTTCTCATCAAAGTGCAGCGCAGCAGTGGGTGCGGCCACGGCACCGGGGTGGCTGGCAAACACAGTCTGGTAGCGCTCAGCGTCTTCTTGCTCGTCAGGGTCAAATTCGGCGTTCTGGTTACGCTCGATGTAGGGCGGCAGTGGTAGATGCCCAAACTGCTCCATCAGCTCCCAAGGCGTTTCACCGTTGTCGCCTTGCAGCGCAAAGCGAAACAGCGGGCCGCTTTCATCGGGCCAGCGGCCCAGCAGCACCGCATCAAAGCCGCCGCGCTTGACACCGCCGCACAGATGCACGCGCGCGCCGGGCAGTGGCTTTTTGCTGACCTTCATGTGCGCGACCACTTCGTTGCCCTGCAGCACGCGCTCAATCAGCAGTTCCAGCTTGCCGCCGCTGGCTTTTTCACCAAATACGCGGGCTTTGATGACCTTGGTGTCGTTGAACACCAAGAGGTCGCCCTCATGCAGCAAATCAGGAAGTTCTTTGAAGATGCGATCCACCAACTCTGGCGCGCGGGCATCCAGCAGGCGTGAGGCGCTGCGTTCGGCAGCAGGGTGTTGGGCAATCAGGTGCTCAGGAAGCACAAAGTCGAAATCGCTGAGGGTATGAGCGCGGGGGCTGAGAGGCATGCGTATTCTTGAGGGCTGAACAAGCCCGTTCCAAGGCTAGAAATGAAGTGGCAGATTTTCGCAAATCTCTACGCATGGATTGACAAGGGTGGGGTGAATGTCCCTGCTGATTCAGGGTAAGCCCTATATCAGCAGTCGGTAAGCCTTGATGAACGTCATAGAGCTGGAGCACGTACTTCTTACACTCGACCCCCCGTGTGTACAAGGAAGGGCGCAACCATGGATACCTCGTTTGTCTGGGATGACCACTTTGTCACTGAGCTGGATGCGGTGGACGAGCAGCACCATGACTTGGTGAATTTATTCAATGAACTGAGTCAGGGCCTGTTCTCCAAGCGCAGTGATCGTGAAGTCGTTCTGGCAGACACCTATGCGCGTTTGCTGGCGTATACCAACCATCATTTCCAGGAAGAAGAGGAATTGATGGCGCACCATCAGATAGATGATCGGCATGTGCAAAGCCATAAAAGCATGCACAAGCAATTTGTGGAGCAGGTGATTGTGCTTTGGTCGCAGCGCACCACGATGACCGACCCAGCCACCACCTTGGTGGGCTTTTTGACCTCTTGGCTGGGCTTGCACATCTTGGGAATTGATCAGTCGATGGCGCGGCAAATTAAATCGATTCGCGCCGGATTGACCCCTGAAGCTGCTTACGACAAAGAGCGTTCAGCCCATGACAACGGCACCCAGGCGCTGCTGAAAATGATTGGCAAGTTGTACACCGCGCTCTCCTCCCAGAATGCCCAACTGGCGCTTGCCAATCAAACGCTGGAAGATCGCGTGGCCTCGCGCACGCGGGAGCTGCAAGCGGCCAATGCCAAGCTCCAAGCTTATTCACGCACCGATGGTTTGCTGGGTATTGCCAATCGCGCCTATTTCAATGAGCGCCTGGAGCATGCGTGGGCCATGGCGCGGCGCTGCGGCAGTCCTTTGGGGTTGGTGATGATTGATGTGGATTGCTTCAAACGCTACAACGACCGGTATGGGCACCTGCAAGGCGATGTGTGCTTGCAGACCGTGGCTGACGCGATCAAAAACAGTGCCTTGCGCGAGACCGATCTGGTAGCACGCTATGGCGGAGAGGAGCTGGTCGTCATACTCACCGATACCGACGCGGATGGCGCGCACGACGTAGCGCAGCGCATGGTGCAAAGCGTGCGCGGTCTGCGGCTGTTGCATGAAGCATCTCCGGTCGCTTCTTACATCACCATCAGTGCGGGTGCTGCGAGCAAGGTGCCGGCGGCCACACCATGGAGTGCGCGCGACTTGGTGCGCTGGGCCGATGAGGCACTTTATGCCGCAAAGACAGCAGGGCGTAACTGTGCGGTGAAATCAGCCTGCGACTCACTGAACGTTGGTGCTGGCGAGCGCTGAAGGCACTGGTTGCCAATAGAAGGCAAGGCATGGATGACGGCGCGCCACAGCGGTTATGGCGTGCTTGTATCGAGGCGGACACTTCTTGCATGGTAGTCTGCTCGACAGCTTTGACCATTCGCTTTCGACGTCTCCATGCCTTCTGCACCCGCATCACCTGCCAAAAAAACTGCGCCTAGCGCGCCCCAGCAGGCCCTGCACAAAATGGGGTTGGTGCGTGATATTGATTTGGTGTTGCACCTGCCACTGCGGTATGAGGACGAGACACGCATCACCCTGCTGCGCAATGCGCGCGATGGGGAAGTGGCGCAGATCGAAGCCACCGTGACCCAGTGTGAAGTGCAATTGCGCCCACGGCGCATGCTCAAAGTGACGGTCGATGATGGCACGGGCACCTGCGTGCTGACCTTTTTCAGCTTCTATCCGTCGCAGCAAAAAACCATGGCCGTGGGCACGGTGCTGCGCATTCGCGGTGAGGTCAAAGGCGGGTTTTGGGGGCGGCAGATGATGCACCCAGCCTTCAAAGTCGCAGGCGGTGAGCTGCCACAAGCGCTGACGCCGGTGTACCCCACAGCGGCAGGATTGCCGCAACCGTATCTGCGCCGTGCCATTGCCAGCGCCTTGCGGCGTGTGCACCTGCCCGAAACCCTGCCCGCAGGCACACCACCACCAGTGATGAGCTATTGGGGTGAAAATGGCCTGCAGCCCTTGATGGGCCTTGGCGATGCGCTCTCATTTCTGCACAATCCGACGCCCGAGGTTGCCATGGCCACCTTGGAAGACCATTCCCACCCTGCCTGGCAGCGCTTGAAAGCCGAAGAGCTGCTGGCGCAGCAGCTGTCGCAATACCGCTCCAAGCAAGAGCGCGCAGCGCTCAAAGCGCCCAGCTTGCAAGTGCCGCAGGCGGGCGATGGCGAGCAGACCCTGGTGGAGCAATTTTTGCAGCAACTGCCGTTCGGTTTGACGGGCGCGCAACAGCGCGTGTGCCACGAGATTGCGCAGGACATGGCCAAGCCGTTGCCCATGCACCGCCTGCTGCAGGGCGATGTAGGGTCTGGCAAAACCGTGGTTGCCGCGATGTCTGCCATGGTCTGCATTGCCGCAGGCTGGCAATGTGCGCTGATGGCACCCACCGAAATTTTGGCGGAGCAGCACTTTGCCAAACTGGTGGGATGGCTAGAGCCCTTGTTTGCGCCCTTGGGCAAAAAAGTCGCTTGGTTGTCGGGTGCGCAAAAGAAAAAAGAGCGTGCGGCCATGCTGGAGTTGGTGGCCAGTGGAGAGGCTGCTTTGGTGGTTGGCACGCATGCCGTGATCCAAGACCAGGTGCGGTTCAAAAATCTGGCGCTGGCCGTCATTGATGAGCAGCACCGTTTTGGTGTGGCCCAGCGCTTGGCGCTGCGTCAGAAACTGGCGCACCAAGGGCTGGAGCCGCATTTGCTGATGATGAGCGCCACGCCCATTCCGCGTACGCTGGCGATGAGCTACTACGCTGATCTGGATGTATCGGTGATCGACGAGTTACCCCCCGGACGCACGCCCATCGTCACCAAAGTCATCTCTGACAGCCGCAAGGACGAAGTCATCGCGCGCATTGGGGCGCAAGTGGCTGCTGGGCGGCAGGTGTACTGGGTGTGCCCGTTGATTGAAGAAAGCGAGGCGCTGGACTTGTCCAATGCCACGGCCACGCACATGGATTTGAGCGAGGCACTGCCCGGCGTCACCGTGGGGCTGCTGCACTCACGCATGCCGCAAGCGGAGAAAAAAGCCGTGATGGAGCTGTTTACCGCCGGCATCATGGGCGTACTGGTGTCCACCACGGTGATTGAAGTGGGGGTTGATGTGCCAAACGCTTCGCTGATGGTGATTGAGCATGCAGAGCGTTTTGGCCTGAGCCAGTTGCACCAGTTGCGCGGGCGCGTAGGGCGGGGGGCGGCTGCTTCGGCCTGCGTGTTGCTGTATGCGGTCAATGACAACGGCAGGTTGTCAGACACTGGCAAAGAGCGATTGCGAGCGATGGCCGAGACCAATGATGGCTTTGAAATTGCCCGCCGTGATCTGGAGATTCGTGGGCCTGGCGAGTTTCTCGGGGCCAGGCAATCTGGCGACGCCATGCTGCGTTTCGCTGATATCGACAAGGACATTGCCTTATTGGAGTGGGCCCGTGAGCTTGCGCCTGTTTTGCTGCAACAGCACCCGCATTTGGCAGACCTGCACATTCAGCGCTGGCTGGGCGTGAAGTCAGAGTTTCTCAAAGCGTAGGATAAATGCGGATATGCATTCAAGCACTTGCTTTGCGCAGGATGTCAGCCTTGCTGTGCTATACATTTAATTACATCAATGCACGATAGGCTATCGAATTTCGACAGGCATCGAAAAGCATTTTAAATTCCATGACACTCACAGAACTGAAATACATCGTCGCGGTTGCGCGCGAGAAGCATTTTGGCCGAGCTGCTGAAGCATGCTACGTGTCACAGCCTACGCTTTCGGTGGCTATCAAGAAGCTGGAAGAAGAGCTGGATGTCAAAATTTTCGAACGCAGCGCAGGTGATGTCTCTGTCACTGCGCTGGGAGAAGATATTGTTCGTCAGGCGCAAAGCGTGCTGGAGCAGGCTGCTGAAATCAAGGAAATTGCCAAGCGCGGCAAAGACCCCTTGTCGGGCGTACTCACATTGGGTGTGATCTACACCATTGGCCCGTATTTGCTGCCGGAGCTGGTGCGCAACTCGATCAAAAATACGCCGCAAATGCCGTTGATGCTGCAAGAAAACTTTACCGCCAAGCTGCTGGAAATGCTGCGCACCGGAGAGATTGACTGCGCCATCGTCGCGGAGCCATTTCCTGAGACCGGACTGGCCATGGCTCCTTTGTATGAGGAGCCCTTCATGGCGGCGGTGCCCAATACGCACCCATTGGCGCAGCAAGAACAGGTCACTACCAGCGAGCTGAAGAACGAAACCATGTTGCTGCTGGGAGCAGGCCACTGCTTCCGTGACCATGTGCTGGAAGTGTGCCCCGAATTTGCGCGCTACGCCAGCAATGCCGAGGGCATTCGCCGCACTTTCGAAGGCTCCTCGCTGGAAACCATCAAACACATGGTGGCTGCAGGAATGGGCGTGACCTTGGTGCCCCGGTTGTCGGTGCCCAAGGAAGCGCTGGATACCTTGCGCCGCCGCCAGTCTGACGACCCCCATATTCGCTACTTGCCCGTGGCGGAAGAGGAGGGCTTGCCCGCCCCCAGCCGCCGCGTGGTGCTGGTATGGCGCCGCAGCTTTACGCGCTATGAGGCAATTGCCGCGTTGCGTAACGCGGTCTACGCGTGTGAGTTGCCCGGTGTGAACCTGCTGACCTAAAACAATCGCGGCGATTGCCATATGTCATGGCGATACCGCGGGTGCGTCTTTGGTGTGCGCTACAGTAGCTCTACAGTATTCAGTATTTCTAACAGGCATATACCGCTCGTATGTGCCGCGATTGAGGAGAATCGTGATGGCTAAAGAAACCAAACTCGGCAAAAAAATGGCGGCAGCGCCCACGTCTGGAATGCCCATCAAGATCGGTATCAGTGCGCAAGACCGCGCTGACATTTCTGCCGGTTTGTCGCGCCTGCTGGCCGATACCTACACGCTGTACCTGACCACGCACAACTTTCACTGGAACGTGACGGGCCCCATGTTCAACACGCTGCACACCATGTTCATGGGCCAGTACACCGAACTTTGGAATGCCGTCGATCCTGTGGCAGAGCGCATTCGCTCGCTGGGCCACTTCGCGCCAGGCTCTTACGCCCAGTTTGGCAAGCTGACCAGCCTGCCGGATGTGCCTGCCAAGCCGCCCAAGGCAGCAGAGATGATCCGCATCTTGGTGGAAGGCAACGAAGCCGTGGCCCGCACGGCACGCGAGCTGTTCCCCCTGGCGGACAAGGCCAGCGACGAACCCACTGCCGATTTGCTGACCCAGCGCCTGACAGTGCATGAGCAAAATGCCTGGATGCTGCGCTCACTGCTCGAAGACTAAGCCGCGCTGATTTCCTGATAACGCCCGCTGTGTGCGGGCGTTGCGCTTTGTGCCAGACAATTTACCCATGACCACCTCGACCCCCAGCAGTGCTGCCACTGCCGCCAAGCGCTCCAAGCTTTCTCTGTATCTGGACTTGATCCGCTGGAACCGCCCTGCGGGCTGGCTGGTGCTGGTGTGGCCAACTTTGGCTGCGCTGTGGATCGCGGCGGAAGGCTTTCCAGGCTGGCACTTGTTGCTGGTATTTGTGGTGGGCACCGTGCTGATGCGCAGCGCTGGCTGCACCATCAATGACATTGCCGACCGTGATTTTGACAAGCACGTCAAACGCACGACACAGCGCCCCATCACCAGCGGGCAAGTCAGTGTCAAAGAAGCCGCCTTGGTGGGCTTGGTGCTGACACTGGCAGCTTTTGCGCTGGTGCTCACCACACGCTGGGAGGCGGTGGCCTGGTCGGTGCCCGCCGTGTTGTTCACCATCCTTTATCCGTTCACCAAACGCTTTTTCGCCATGCCGCAAGCCTTTTTGGGTATTGCATTCAACTTTGGCATCTTGATTGCTTTTGCAGCGGTAACGGGCGAGGTCAGCACCACCGCATGGAGCCTGTGGCTGGCCAACATGTTCTTGGTGCTGGCGTATGACACCGAATACGCCATGGTGGATCGCGATGACGATCTGAAGATCGGCATGAAGACCTCGGCCATCACGCTGGGGCGTCTGGATGTGGCCGGCATCATGGGCTTTTTTGCCCTGTGCCTGGTGCTCACGGTCTGCGCGGTGATGCCGTACGACCTGGGCTGGCCGTTCTGGCTGGGCATGGCGGCGGCGGTGGCGCAAGTGATCTGGCACTTTGTATTAATCAAAGACCGGGCTCGCGAGGGTTGCTTTACCGCGTTTAGCAAGAGCCATTACATCGGCATGACGATGTTTGCAGGCATCGCGCTGGGCTTTGCCTTGCGTTGATAGATCACGCCATAAAAAATCCCCGCAGCGGTGACGCTGGCGGGGATTTTTTCATGGGCGCTGGCAGTGGCTTACTTGCCGAACTCCGCCGCCAGCTCCTTGGCGCGGGTTTCGGCCTTGCGCAGCGCCGCAATGAAGTGCTGGGGCAACTCGGTCTGCTGCATGTGCGTGATGGCGGCATACGTAGTGCCGCCCTTGCTGGTCACGCGCTCACGCAATACGGCTGCGGGTTCGTCCGAACGCGCGGCCAATTCGGACGCGCCCTGGAAGGTGGCAATTGCCAGCTGGTACGACTGCTCGGTGGTCAGACCCATGCCCACACCCGCCTGGGTCATGGCTTCGAGGAACAAAAACACATAGGCCGGGCCAGAGCCTGACAGGGCCGTCACGGCGTCGAGTTTGTCTTCGGCATCCACCCAGACCAACTGGCCGGTGGTGCCAATGACGCGCTCTATCAGGGCTTGGCCTTCGGCATTGACTTCAGCACGGGCAAACAGGCCGGTCATGCCTTTACCGACCAGCGCCGGGGTATTGGGCATGGCGCGCACGATGCGACCCGTGCCCAGCCACTGGCTGATGCTGTCGGTGGTAATGCCCGCGGCCACGCTCAAATGCAGCGCTTGGGTGGTAAAGGCCACAGCTGCAGCAGCGGCGTCTTTGAACGTCTGGGGCTTGACGGCCCAGACCACCAGGTCAGCAGCAGTCAGCGCATCGGTAGCAGCGGGCAGGGCGGTGATGCCAAACTTGGCCTGCAGCGCCTGGCGCGCAGCTTCAAAGGGTTCAACCACGGTGATGTGTGCAGCAGGCAAACCGTTGCCAATCAGCCCGCCGATGATGGCGCTTGCCATATTGCCGCCGCCGATGAAGGCAATGCGGGTAGAAGGTATCTGGCTCATAGCAATGCTTTCAGAGTGAAAAAATGAGAGCTAGTAGCCCTTATAAAGCTTTGCATTCGAGAGGGAAACTATTCGAAAGCTAGGTTTCACCGGGGCAAGATGCTCTCTTTTTGGTGAATCCTTATCAGGCAGCAGTGGTCTGGCGCACGGCGCGCTCCCAGCGCGCCATCAACTCATCGGCACGGGATTTTTCCATCGTGGGCACAAAGTGGCGTTCGGCTTTCCACAGTGTGGACAGCTCATCGGTGCTTTGGTACACGCCTGATGACAAACCGGCCAAGTAGGCCGCGCCCAGCGCCGTGGTCTCTACGCAGGCAGGTCGCACCACCGGAATGCCCAGCAAGTCAGCTTGAAACTGCATCAGCAAATTGTTGACGCAGGCGCCACCGTCCACACGCAACTCGCTCACCGCTGCGCCGCCGTTGGCCACCGCATCACGGCTCATGGCCAGCAGCAGGGCAGCGCTTTGGTAGGCAATCGATTCCAGCGCTGCACGCGCGATATGCGCCAGCGTCGTGCCGCGCGTCAGGCCGGTAATCGACCCACGTGCATCGGGCTCCCAATACGGCGCGCCCAGGCCCGTAAACGCAGGCACCAGCATCACGCCGCCGGAATCGGGCACGCTTTCTGCCAGTTGCTGCACCTGGCCGCTGTGCTCAATGGCTTGCAGGCCGTCGCGCAGCCACTGCACCACGGCGCCGCCGACAAACACACTGCCTTCCAAGGCAAACTGCGGCGTGGTGCTGGTCTGTGCTGCAGCGGTGGTCAGCAGGCCATTGGCCGACGTCTGGAATTTGCCCCCCGTGTGCATCAGCATGAAGCAGCCCGTGCCGTAGGTATTCTTGGCCATGCCGGCTTTAAAGCAGGCCTGGCCGAACAGCGCACTTTGCTGGTCGCCGGCCACGCCGCCAATGCTGATAGCGCCGCCCAGCACATCGTCTGCCGTGTTGCCGAAATCTGCTGCCGAAGGCAGCACCTCGGGCATCAGGCTGGCGGGAATGTCCAGCAGCGCCAGCAAGTTGGCATCCCACTGGTTGGTGTGCACGTTAAACAGCATGGTGCGGCTGGCATTGGACACATCGGTCACGTGCCGCTTGCCGCCTGTGAGCTGCCAGATCAACCAGCTGTCCACCGTGCCAAACGCCAACTCGCCGCGCTCGGCGGCCGCGCGTGCGCCGGCCACATTGTCCAGTAGCCATTGGAGCTTGGTGCCCGAGAAATAGGCGTCGATGCGCAGGCCCGTCTTTTGCAAGATGGTGTCGCTGTGGCCCGCGTCGCGCAGTTGCACGCAAGTGGGCTCGGCGCGGCGGTCTTGCCAGACGATGGCGTGGTGAATCGGCGCGCCAGTCTTGCGGTTCCAGACGATGGTGGTTTCGCGCTGGTTGGTAATGCCGACAGAGCGAATGTCGCTGGCTGTCAAGCCCGCTTTGGCCAGCGCCTCTTTGGCCGTCCTTAACTGGGTGCGCCAGATTTCGCGCGGGTCGTGCTCCACCCAGCCCGGCCGAGGGTAAATTTGCGGCAGCTCCTGCTGGGCCGAAGCCACGATCTGGCCTTGCGTGTTGAAAACGATAGAGCGTGAGCTGGAGGTGCCTTGGTCCAAGGCGAGCAGGTAGGTCGTCATAGTTGACTAGAGTAAGGCAGAAAAAAGCGCCGTATGGCCGCTGCCATGTCCGTGGGCGAACTTATTGCGCGATCACGCACTGCACTTCTGCATCATTGAGCAGCTGGGCAAATGGCGCAGGCGGTGGGGCATCGGTAAACAGGCGGTCAATCTGGTGCAAGGTGGCAAGCTCTACCATCGCCTGACGGTGGAATTTGCTGTGATCGGCTGCCAGCCACACCTCGCGCGACTGATGAATGATGGTTTGTGCCACCTTCACTTCGCGCAGGTCGTAGTCGCGCAGCGTGCCGTCTTCCTCAATGGCAGAGATACCGATCAAGGCAATGTCCACCTTGAACTGGCGCATGAAGTCCACAGCCGCCTCGCCAATGATGCCGCGGTCACGGGTGCGCACCACGCCGCCTGCGACGATGACTTCGCACTCGGCATTGCTGCTTAGGATGGCGGCCACGTTCAGGTTGTTGGTAATGACGCGCAGGCCCCGGTGGTGCAGCAGCTCTTTGGCAATCGCTTCGGTGGTCGTGCCAATATTCAAAATCAACGAGCAACCATTGGGCACGGCTTGCGCCACCGCCTTGGCAATGCGCGCCTTGCCTTCGGCATTGAGCGTTTCGCGGCGGGTATGGGCCAGGTTTTCCACGGTGGCGCTGGGCACCCGCACCCCGCCATGAAATCGCACCAGCAAGCCGGAGGCGGCCAGCTTCTGCACATCGCGGCGTACGGTCTGCAGCGTCACGCCCAGACTGTCTGCCAATTGCTCCACAGTGGCCGATTGCAGGTTGCGCACTTCTTCCAGCAACTTCAGCTGGCGGGGGTTGTTATTGCTATTCACGGGGGTGCCACGCAAGGTAGATAAGTCAAATATCGTAAAACCGAAGGCTAAACGATGGAAATCGAAAAAAATCAATCACAAACGAAAGAAAAACATGACAATACTATCTAGCGCTCTGTTGTTGAATAGGGCGTATGGCACCGGCGCGCATTAACGTGCTGCTGTGCCCTGTTTTTACTACTCTCAGAAACTTGCCCGAGTCCTGAAGCGCCATGACGATTGCCTCTACGCCTTTGACCACTGACCGTGCCGAATTACTGGCCCGACTGTCTCAGCCTGAAACTTACGATCTGCTGATTATCGGCGGAGGCGCAACCGGTTTGGGCACTGCGTTGGATGCAACGGCGCGTGGTTTCAAAGTGTGTTTGCTGGAGTCGCACGACTTTGCCAAAGGCACCTCGTCGCGCGCTACCAAGCTGGTGCACGGCGGTGTGCGTTATTTGGCACAGGGCAATGTGGCGCTGGTGCGCGAGGCGCTGCATGAGCGCACCACGCTACTCAATAACGCTCCGCATCTGGCCCAGCCGCTGGCCTTTGTGATGCCTTCGTACAAATTGCTGGATACGCCGTTCTATGGCGCAGGCCTGAAGATGTATGACGCGCTGGCTGGCAAGCAGGGTCTGGGCCGTACAGAATTTCTGAGTAAAGACAAAACTTTGCGTCTGCTGCCCACTGTGCGCACCGAGTCGCTCAAAGGCGGCGTGAAGTACTGGGATGGCCAGTTTGACGATGCCCGACTGGCACTGGCGCTGGCGCGCACTGCCGCAGCCAAGGGTGCATTGCTGGTGAACTACTGTCCTGCCAAAGAATTGCTGCATACCGATGGCAAAGTCACGGGCGTGGTGTGTGAAGACGCAGAAACAGGTGTGCGTTACGAAGTGCATGCCCAATGTGTCGTGAACGCTACCGGGCCGTGGGTCGATCTGTTCCGCCAGCAAGATGCGGAACTGCTGGGCAAGCCCGTCAAGCCCATGGTTGCACCCAGCCAAGGTGTGCACGTGGTGGTGGATCGTGAGTTCCTGCCCTCTGACCATGCGTTGCTGGTGCCCAAGACGGCTGACGGCCGTGTGCTGTTTGCCGTGCCATGGCTGGGCAAGGTCATCCTCGGAACGACGGATACGCCACGCCAAGACCTGGCCCGTGAGCCCCAGGCCTTTGAGCACGAAATTGCCTTCATCCTGAAAGAGGCGGGCAACTACCTGTGCCGCCGCCCCACGCGCGCGGATGTGCGCAGCATCTGGGTGGGCATGCGTCCCTTGGTCAAGCCCCAAGACGATGACGGCGCAAACACCAAGAAAATCAGCCGGGAGCATACGGTGATGACCAGTAAGTCGGGCTTGGTGACCGTAACGGGTGGCAAATGGACCACCTACCGTGCCATGGCGGAGGACGTGCTGAAAGAATGCTTCGATGAAAAGCTCTTGCCCGCCCGCGCTGGTGGCGTCACCGTGCACATGCCGTTGGTCGGAGCGCCCAAGCCCGAAGACATCAAGCATCGAATGAATGCTGCCCAAGGTGAGCATATCTATGGCACTGAAGCGGCCGCTGTCCACAGTTTGCCCGGCGCCACCCAGATGCTGGCCGAGGGTTTGAGCGAAGCCATGGTCCGCTTTGCCGTGCGCTATGAATATGCGCGCACCGTCGAAGACGTGCTGGCGCGCCGCAGCCGCCTGCTGTTCCTGGATGCGCGCCTGGCGGCCAGCATTGCGCCCCGCGTGGCGCAAATCCTGCAGCAAGAGCTGCCAGGCGCAGACGTCAAGCTGACAGAGTTCCTGGCGCTGGCACAGCAGTATCTGCTCACCAAATAACTGGCGGCCCTTCACTGGGTCACCTGAAAAGGCCGGCAACTTCAAAAAAAGAAGCTGCTGGCCTTCTGTTTTATTGGTTTTGGCGATTAAACCTGTTTGAAAATAAGGCCATGGCTGGGCATGCAGCTATGCTTTTGGATGATTAAAGTTGCTCGCTTTTCATTCCCTACGCATGTGGTGGTTTTCGCTCGCTAAACAGTTGACGCGCAAGGAGTTTCTTGCGATAATCTTCTGCTCACGTGTAAAAGCGTGAAACTTTCTGCCCAGCGGGAAGCCCTCCGGAATGGTCCGGGCGGTGGACGACGGGCCCAAGACTGACTGGCTGCTTTGTTTGGCCCTTGAGAAGTTCTCTGGGGCTGTCCGGATCTGCTGGAGCAAGTTGGGAATATTGAAATGATCCAAACAGAATCTCGTTTAGAGGTTGCCGATAACACGGGCGCGAAGTCTGTCCAGTGCATTAAAGTGCTGGGCGGTTCTCATCGCCGCTACGCTAGCGTTGGCGACATCATCAAAGTGAGCATCAAAGAAGCCGCTCCCCGTGGCCGCGTCAAAAAAGGCGAGGTTTACAGTGCAGTGGTAGTTCGTACAGCCAAGGGCATCCGCCGTGGCGACGGTTCTTTGGTGAAGTTCGATGGCAACGCTGCCGTTCTGCTGAACGCCAAGCTGGAGCCTATCGGCACTCGTATTTTTGGCCCCGTGACTCGTGAACTTCGTAATGAAAAGTTCATGAAGATCGTGTCCTTGGCACCTGAAGTTCTCTAAAGGAAGCGCTATGAACAAGATTCGCAAGGGCGACGAAGTCATCGTGCTGACCGGCCGTGACGCAGGCAAGCGTGGCGTAGTTGCCTCGCGCAAGGACGATTCTTACCTGGTGATCGATGGCGTGAACCTGGTAAAGAAGCACGTCAAGCCAAACCCCATGAAGGGCACCACCGGCGGTATCGTGGACAAGGTTATGCCTATCCACCAGTCCAACGTGGCTATCTTCAATGCAGCGACAGGCAAGGCCGATCGCGTGGGCATCAAGGTGAACGCCGACGGCGCACGTGTTCGCGTGTTCAAGTCCAATGGCGCTGAAATCCAGACTGCCTAAGGAGTAACACATGGCACGACTGCAAAAACTCTATCGCGAAAAAATCGCGGCTGAACTGAAAGAAAAGTTCGGTTACACCTCCGCTATGGAAGTGCCCCGTCTGACCAAGATCACTCTGAATATGGGTGTGAGCGAAGCCGTGGCCGACAAGAAGGTGATGGACAACGCTGTGGCTGATCTGACCAAAATTGCTGGTCAAAAGCCCGTGGTGACCAAGGCCAAGAAGGCTATCGCTGGTTTCAAGATCCGTGAAGGTCAAGCAATTGGCTGCATGGTGACCCTGCGTGGCGTTCAAATGTACGAATTCCTGGACCGTTTCGTAACCGTGGCTCTGCCCCGTGTTCGCGATTTCCGCGGTATCTCGGGTCGTTCGTTCGACGGTCGCGGCAACTACAACGTTGGCGTGAAAGAACAGATCATCTTCCCTGAAATCGAATACGACAAAGTGGATGCTCTGCGTGGTCTGAATATCAGCATCACGACTTCGGCTAAGAACGACGAAGAGTGCAAGGCACTGCTCGCAGCGTTCAAATTCCCCTTCAAGAACTGAGGTAGCGCATGGCTAAAAAAGCTTTGATCGAGCGCGAACTGAAGCGCGAAAAACTGGCCGCTAAGTTTGCTGCCAAGTACGCTGAATTGAAGGCCATCGCCGGTGACGCTAAGCGTTCCGACGAAGAGCGTGATGCAGCCCGCATGGGTCTGCAAAAGCTGCCCCGTAACGCTAACCCCACTCGTCAACGTGCTCGTTGCGAGATCACTGGTCGTCCACGTGGCACATTCCGTCAATTCGGTCTGGGTCGCGCCAAGATCCGTGAACTGGCCTTCGCTGGTGACATCCCTGGTGTCACCAAGGCCAGCTGGTAAGCAAGTAGGAGAGATACAAGATGAGCATGAGTGATCCTATCGCCGACTTGCTGACCCGTATTCGCAACGCCCAAATGGTTTCTAAAGCCACAGTGTCGGTTCCTTCCTCTAAAGTGAAGGTTGCCATTGCACAAGTGCTGAAGGACGAGGGCTATGTTGACGGTTTTGAAGTCAAGACCGAAGACGGCAAGTCCGAACTCGTTATTACCCTGAAGTACTACGCTGGCTCCCCCGTGATCGAGCGTATTGAACGTGTAAGCCGTCCTGGCCTGCGCGTGTACAAGGGCCGTGACGCTATTCCTCAAGTCCAAAATGGCTTGGGTGTGGCCATTGTTACCACTCCTAAGGGTGTGATGACAGATCGCAAAGCACGTGCTACCGGTGTCGGTGGTGAAGTGCTCTGCTATGTGGCTTAACAGACATTAAGGAGAAATACTGAAATGTCTCGCGTAGCTAAAGCAAATGTGACCATCCCCGCTGGCGTGGATGTGTCGATGACTGCTGACTCCATCAAGGTTAAGGGCAAGGGCGGTGAACTGTCCCAAGCTCTGAATGCTTTGGTGTCCATCAGCAATAACGAAGGCAAGCTGTCGTTTGCCCCTGTTAACGATTCCCGTGATGCTGACGCACTGGCCGGTACTTTCCGCCAGTTGGTTAACAACATGGTCAAGGGTGTAACCGAAGGCTTCGAAAAGAAGCTGAGCCTGATCGGCGTGGGTTACAAGGCCTCTGTGCAAGGTTCCAAGCTGAACCTGGCTGTGGGCTTCTCGCACCCCGTTAACTTCGAAGCCCCTCAAGGCATCACCATCACTACCCCTACTCCGACTGAAATCGTGATTAAGGGTGCTGACCGCCAAGTGGTGGGTCAGCTGGCTGCTGAGATCCGCGCCGTTCGTCCTCCTGAGCCTTACAAGGGCAAGGGCATCCGCTATGTGGGTGAGAAGGTCGTGATCAAAGAGACCAAGAAGAAGTAAGGAGCTGCAATATGTTGACCAAGAAAGAGCAGCGTCTGCGTCGTGCACGCCAAACTCGCATCCGCATTGCACAGCAAGGCGTGGCGCGTTTGAGCGTGAACCGCACGAACCTCCACATCTACGCCAGCGTCTTCTCCGAAGACGGCACCAAGGTGTTGGCCACAGCTTCGACTGCCGAAGCTCCTGTGCGCGCACAACTGGGCGCCGCTGGCAAGGGTGGCAACGTGGCTGCCGCCACACAAATCGGCAAGTTGATTGCCGAGCGTGCTAAGGCTGCCGGCGTTGAGAAAGTGGCTTTCGACCGCGCCGGTTTTGCATACCACGGCCGTGTGAAGGCTTTGGCAGAGGCCGCTCGCGAAGCGGGCCTGCAGTTCTAAGCGGAGCGGACAAAAATGGCAAAATTTTCCCCCAAAGTGCAAGACCAGGCGAATGATGATGGTCTGCGCGAAAAAATGATCGCGGTAAACCGCGTCACCAAGGTGGTAAAGGGCGGTCGTATCCTCGGCTTCGCTGCACTGACCGTGGTTGGCGACGGTGATGGCCGTATTGGCATGGGTAAGGGCAAGTCGAAAGAAGTGCCTGCAGCCGTGCAAAAGGGCATGGAAGAGTCCCGCCGCAACATGATGAAGGTTTCGCTCAAGAGCGGCTCCATCCACCACTCTGTGTTGGGTCATCATGGTGCAGCTCGTGTGGAACTCCATCCAGCTCCCAAGGGTACTGGCATTATTGCTGGTGGCCCAATGCGCGCTGTTTTCGAAGTTGTTGGTATCACTGACATCGTGGCCAAAAGCCACGGTTCTTCGAATCCTTACAACATGGTTCGCGCCACACTCGACGCTTTGAAGAACTCCACGACTCCTTCGGAAGTGGCAGCAAAGCGCGGCAAGTCGGTTGAAGACATCTTCACCGCCTGATCGGAGTCCAGCACATGACAACACAACAAACTGTCAAGATTCAGCTGGTTCGTAGCCCCATCAGCACGAAAGAGTCGCACCGCGCGACTGTTCGTGGCCTGGGTCTGCGCAAGCTGAACAGCGTCAGCGAACTCAAGGACACTCCTGAAGTTCGCGGCATGATCAACAAGATCGCCTACTTGGTGAAGGTTCTGTAAAGGATTGATGATGGAACTCAATAGCATCAAGCCTGCAGAAGGCGCCAAGCACGCTAAGCGTCGCGTTGGCCGTGGCATCGGCTCCGGTCTGGGTAAGACTGCCGGTCGTGGTCACAAGGGTCAAAAATCGCGTTCGGGTGGCTACCACAAGGTAGGCTTCGAAGGTGGTCAAATGCCTTTGCAACGTCGCCTGCCAAAGCGTGGCTTCAAGTCTTTGACTTTGAAGTTCAATGCTGAAGTCACCTTGGCTGCTCTCGAGCAGTTGGGTCTGGCCGAAGTTGATATCGCAGCACTGAAGCAAGCGGATCTGGTAGCCTCTAACGCCCTGGTGGTAAAGGTTATCAAGAGCGGTGAGTTGACCAAGGCTATCAAGCTGAGCGGCATTGTCGCTACAGCCGGTGCCAAGGCTGCCATCGAAGCTGCCGGTGGCAGCATCGCCTGATTAAGTTCTGAAAGAGACATCCGTGGCTACTAGCGCAGCTCAAATTGCAAAAACCGGCAAGTTTGGTGACTTGCGTCGCCGTCTGGTTTTTCTGTTGCTTGCACTGGTCGTATACCGTATCGGGGCGCATATCCCCGTTCCGGGCATCGATCCAGCGCAGCTGCAGCAGCTGTTTACTGGTCAGCAGGGCATTCTCAACCTGTTCAATATGTTCTCGGGTGGAGCGCTGGAGCGTTTCACAGTGTTTGCATTGGGAATCATGCCGTATATTTCGGCATCGATCATCATGCAGCTGATGACGTACGTCGTCCCTACATTTGAACAACTGAAAAAAGAAGGTGAAGCGGGTCGTCGCAAGATTACCCAGTTCACTCGCTATGGCACTTTGGGCCTGGCTCTTTTCCAGTCGTTGGGTATTGCTGTGGCTTTGGAAAGCTCTCCAGGACTGGTGCTTGATCCAGGCATGGGCTTCCGCATCACTGCGGTAGTCAGCCTGACAGCAGGTACTTTATTCCTGATGTGGCTCGGTGAGCAAATCACAGAACGTGGTTTGGGCAACGGTATTTCCATCCTGATTTTTGCTGGTATTGCCGCAGGCTTGCCCAGCTCAATTGGTGGTTTGCTGGAGCTGGTTCGCACCGGTGCCATGAGCATCCTGGCCGCGATCTTCATTGTCCTCGTTGTGGCAGCAGTGACGTATTTCGTCGTGTTTGTCGAAAGAGGTCAACGCAAGATCTTGGTGAATTACGCACGCCGCCAAGTCGGTAACAAGGTGTACGGGGGGCAGTCTTCGCACTTGCCTTTGAAGTTGAATATGGCAGGCGTGATTCCTCCCATCTTTGCTTCTTCGATCATCTTGTTACCAGCAACCGTGGTGAATTGGTTCAGTGCTGGAGAATCTATGCGCTGGTTAAAGGACATTGCAGCGACGTTGACCCCTGGTCAACCGATTTATGTGATGCTCTACGCTGCCGCAATTATTTTCTTTTGCTTCTTCTATACGGCGCTCGTGTTTAATAGTCGCGAGACTGCTGATAATTTGAAGAAAAGTGGTGCTTTCATTCCCGGAATTCGTCCCGGAGATCAGACGGCCCGCTACATTGACAAAATTCTGGTGCGCTTGACACTAGCTGGTGCCATCTACATTACGTTTGTCTGTTTGCTGCCTGAGTTCATGATCTTGAAGTACAACGTTCCGTTCTACTTCGGTGGTACGTCACTACTCATTATTGTGGTGGTCACCATGGACTTTATGGCGCAGGTGCAGAACTACATGATGTCGCAACAGTATGAGTCCCTTCTTAAGAAGGCCAACTTCAAGGCATCAGGTCACTGAGATATGAAGGCCGTTCCTTCCAGAAAACCTCTGGAAGGAAATCCCATAACAGGCAAGTATGAGTGCTCTAAGCTCTTTCACGGTCACAGGCAGTGTCCAGGTCGAAAGAGTAAAACGGATGCAAAGTTTTAGGAGAATGAAATGAGAGTTTCGGCTTCGGTCAAGAAAATCTGCCGCAACTGCAAGATCATCCGCCGTAAAGGCGTGGTTCGCGTGATCTGCACAGACCAGCGCCATAAGCAGCGCCAGGGCTGATTTAAAGTATTAGAGGACTAATATGGCACGTATTGCTGGTATTAACATCCCGCCCCATAAGCATGCTGAAATCGGCCTGACCGCCATTTACGGTATTGGTCGTACGACCGCTCGCAAAATTTGCGAAGCTTGTGGCATTGACTACGCTAAGAAGATCAAGGAATTGACCGACGCGGATCTGGAAAAGATCCGTGACCAACTGGCTTCCCTGACTCTGGAAGGTGACCTGCGTCGTGAAACCACGATGAACATCAAGCGTTTGATGGACATCGGTTGCTACCGTGGTTTCCGTCATCGTCGTGGTCTGCCTATGCGCGGTCAACGTACACGTACCAATGCCCGCACTCGCAAGGGTCCGCGCAAGGGCGCTGCGGGTCTGAAGAAATAAGGGATTGAGAGATCACTATGGCAAAGGCACAAAACAACGCTGCAGCACGTGTTCGTAAGAAAGTTCGCAAGAACATTTCTGACGGTATTGCGCACGTGCACGCTTCGTTCAACAACACGATCATCACCATCACCGACCGTCAAGGCAATGCTTTGTCGTGGGCTTCGTCGGGTGGCCAAGGCTTCAAGGGTTCGCGCAAGTCGACTCCTTTTGCAGCTCAGGTTGCTTCGGAAGTGGCTGGTCGTGCTGCGATCGAACAAGGTATCAAGAACCTGGACGTCGAAATCAAGGGACCCGGCCCTGGCCGTGAATCTTCGGTTCGCGCCTTGGGTGCATTGGGTATCCGTATCACTTCCATCGCGGACGTGACACCGGTTCCTCACAACGGCTGCCGCCCTCAAAAGCGTCGTCGTATTTAATTTTTGTAAGCCCACCGCCACCCGGGCTGTCGTATGACACCCCGGGTGGCTCCCGTGTGAATACACGGTAGATGACATAAAGGAAGCTCAAGTGGCACGCTATCTCGGCCCCAAGGCCAAACTCTCCCGCCGTGAAGGCACCGACCTGTTTCTGAAGAGCGCACGTCGCTCGATCGCGGACAAGTCCAAGTTCGAAACCAAGCCTGGCCAACACGGCCGCACATCGGGTCAGCGTACGTCTGACTACGGTCTGCAACTGCGTGAAAAGCAGAAGGTCAAGCGCATGTACGGCGTGCTGGAAAAGCAATTCCGCCGTTACTTCGAAGCTGCTGACCAGAAGAAGGGCAACACCGGCGCGAACTTGCTGGCTCTGCTGGAAACTCGTCTGGACAACGTGGTCTACCGTATGGGCTTTGGCTCTACACGCGCTGAAGCACGTCAGTTGGTATCCCACAAGGCGATCACTGTGAACGGTCAATCTGTGAACATTGCTTCGTACTTGGTTAAGGCTGGTGACGTAGTTGCTGTGCGCGAAAAATCCAAGAAGCAAGCCCGTATTGTTGAAGCTATGCAATTGGCTCAGCAAGTTGGCTTCCCTGCTTGGGTTGAAGTGAGCTTGGACAAGGCCGAAGGTACTTTCAAGCAAGTGCCTGACCGCGACCAGTTCGCAGCTGACGTCAACGAATCGTTGATCGTCGAGTTGTACTCGCGTTAATAGTTGTTCCGGTTAATTTATTAACCAACCCCGTCCCTAAACCGCGAGGCATCGCGGTTTAGGTGCTTCACCAGCCTTACCGGTGTAACGAGCCGGGGGTATTGAGAGGAAGTCTGCATGCAAACAAATTTGCTGAAACCCAAGACGATCAATGTTGAGCAGCTTGGCCACAACCGTGCCAAGGTGACTTTGGAGCCGTTCGAGCGTGGCTATGGCCATACGCTGGGCAATGCCCTGCGCCGCGTGCTGCTGTCGTCCATGGTGGGTTATGCAGCGACGGAAGTCACCATTGCTGGCGTTCTGCACGAGTATTCGTCCATTGATGGCGTGCAAGAAGATGTGGTTAGCATCCTCTTGAACCTCAAGGGCGTCGTGTTCAAGTTGCACAATCGTGACGAAGTCACCCTGAGCCTGCGCAAAGACGGCGAAGGCGTGGTCACTGCCCGTGACATCCAGACTCCCCATGACGTTGAGATCATCAATCCTGACCACGTGATTGCCAACCTGTCGCAAGGCGGCAAGCTGGACATGCAGATCAAGGTGGAAAAGGGCCGTGGCTATGTGCCCGGTAACGTGCGTCGCTATGGCGATGAGTCGACCAAGTCGATCGGCCGTATCGTGTTGGACGCATCGTTCTCTCCAGTTCGTCGCGTGAGCTACACCGTGGAATCTGCCCGTGTAGAGCAGCGTACCGATCTGGACAAGCTGGTTGTCGAAATCGAAACCAATGGCGCTATTAACTCTGAAGATGCAGTGCGCGCATCGGCCAAGATCTTGGTCGAGCAGCTGGCTGTGTTTGCTCAGCTGGACGGCGAGTTCGGCGAAGGCGGCATCCTGCAAGCTGGCGGCAGCCGTACCACGGCTCAGACGTTCGATCCTATCTTGCTGCGTCCTGTGGACGAACTGGAATTGACCGTACGTTCCGCAAACTGCTTGAAGGCAGAAAACATTTACTACATCGGTGATCTGATTCAGCGCACCGAGAACGAGCTCTTGAAGACTCCTAACTTGGGTCGCAAGTCGCTCAACGAAATCAAGGAAGTCTTGGCTTCCCGTGGTCTGACTCTGGGCATGAAGCTCGAGAACTGGCCACCAGCAGGCCTGGAAAAGCGTTAATTCGCAGCTTCAAGCTATAATCGCTGGCTCTTTATCTGCAAGGGTGAAGAGCCAGTTATTTTTCACATACGTGCACCGAGCGGTACCTGATTACGGCCACTCGACCAAACTACCTAAAAGGAAAGCACCATGCGCCACGGCAACGGACTCCGTAAACTCAATCGTACTTCTTCGCACCGCAAGGCGATGCTGCAGAACATGATGAATTCCTTGATCGAACACGAAGCGATCAAAACCACCGTTCCTAAGGCTAAGGAACTGCGCCGCGTGATCGAGCCTATGATCACTCTGGCCAAGGTTGACACTGTGGCCAACCGCCGTTTGGCGTTTGACCGTCTGCGTGACCGCGACAGCGTCACCAAGCTGTTCAACGTGCTGGGCCCCCGCAACGCACAGCGTCCTGGCGGCTACACACGTATCCTGAAGATGGGCTTCCGCGTTGGCGACAATGCCCCCATGGCTTACGTAGAACTGGTTGAAGTAGCTCCTGAAGCTGCAGCAGAGTAATTTCTCTGCTATAATTTGAAAATATCGCGAGGTGGAGCAGTCTGGTAGCTCGTTGGGCTCATAACCCAAAGGTCGTTGGTTCAAATCCGGCCCTCGCAACCAAATCAAAAACCCTGTTGAAGCAACTCAACAGGGTTTTTTGTTGCCCGCAAAAACTGCTGCTTTTCCAGATCGGCAGGCCTGCTGTAGATGGCGCTGCGGGCTGGTACGCATTGTCCCCAAGTTGCTCCCAAGCGTGGGCAATTGCGTTGACCTTGCGGCAGACCGGCGCGGCTGGGGCGGTGTCTGCAAGGCTATCGGCTTGCTGCCACAATGGCGCCCCTTGAACTTCGGCGTCCGCTTTTTAAAATGAGAGCTGGTTGCCCTTGTCTATCCTTGTTTTCAATATGTTTTGGCACGCAAAGCAAGGATTGGCTAGGGCAAGCAGCTTCACTTTTTGAGAAAGCTGGGCCGCGCATCTGAATTTTTTCGCGCATGCAGATTCTCTCGAACACCACCCTGGGCATTGACTTCGGCACTTCCAACTCCGCCATGTCGTGGCGCACGCAAGGCCAAACCGCACAATTGCTGCCCCTGGAAGGCTGTGCAGGCGCCATGCCTACGGCGCTGTTTTTCAACTACGAAGACGGCACCACGCACTATGGCCGCGATGCGATGAAGCAATATCTGGCCGGTGAAGAGGGCCGCCTGATGCGCTCGCTCAAAAGCTTGCTGGGGAGCAGTTTGCTGCAAGACAAAACCGCTGTACACGGCAAGCTGGTGAGTTACCAGGATGTGATTGCCATGTTCCTTAAACACTTGGCACAGCAGGCGCAACAGCATATGGGTGGCATGCCTGAGCGCGTAGTGCTGGGCCGGCCCGTCCACTTTGTGGATGGCAACCCTGAGCGCGATGCGCTGGCGCAATCGGCGCTGGAAGCGGCGGCGCACACGGCAGGTTTCAAGGAAGTGGCTTTCCAGCTCGAACCCATTGCGGCCGCGCTGGACTATGAGCAGCGGTTGACCCAAGCGTCGTGCATTTTGGTGGTGGACATTGGCGGCGGTACGTCGGACTTCACCGTAGTGCGCTTGGGGCCGCAGTACGCGGGCAAGCTGGATCGCACGCAAGACATTCTGGCCACCACGGGCGTGCATATTGGCGGCACGGACTTTGACTACAAGCTCAACGTGGCTGAAGTGCAGCCCTTGCTGGGCCTGGGCCACATCGGCCCCAGTGGCCGCGAAGTGCCTAGCCGTACGTTCTATGACCTGTCTACCTGGCACCTGATCCAGTGGCTGTATACCGCCAAGTCCATGCGCGAGGTGGCGGCGCTGCGCAACGACTTTAGCGACCGCAACCTGCATGCCCGCCTGATGCGGGTGCTGGAAGAGCAGGCCGGCCACCGCTTGGCCGATGCGGTGGAGCAAGCCAAGATCGGTGCCTCCAGCACTGCCGCTACGGCGCTGATGGATTTGGGCTGGGTCGAAAGCGGTCTGGCAGCGCAAATTTCGCCCCAAGGGCTGGAGCAGCATTTGCAGGCGTTGCTGGCGGAGGTGGTGACCTGCGCTGAGGAATGCGTGACGATGGCAGGCCTGCGCAAGGAGCAGATCACCGCGCTGTATTTGACCGGTGGCTCGTCTGCGCTGCAAACCCTGCGCGATGCGCTGAAAGTGGCGTTCCCGACCACGCCGCAAGTGGCAGGGGATTTGTTTGGGGGTGTGGCGTCGGGTTTGGCATACGCCTAAATATGTAGCTACCAGCCCTTGTCCCATAAGGGCTAGAGCCTTTTTTTGATTGACGCTGGCTTGGGCTTTGAGGGCAGAGGCCGCGCGGCAAGCTCAAAAACTATTCCTGGTCGCTTTCTCGCTTAATTTCCAAGGCCCGCTCATACAGCGTATTGCGATTCCCACCGGTGATTTCGGCGGTCAGCTTCACCGCTGTCTTGGTCGGCAACTCTGCCAACAACAAACGCAGTACGCGTTCGGCCTCACTGCTTTCCTGCTGCACTTCCACCGGGTGCAGCACCACCACAAACTCGCCCTTGCTGCGGGTGGATTCCGCGTCCAGCCAGACCGCCACATCTTGTGCGGCATGCGTGGTGATTTGCTCAAACTGCTTGGTGATCTCGCGCGCCAGGGTCACTTTGCGCTCGCCCAGCACGGCCAGGGCCTTGGCCATTTCCTGGATGCGGTGCGGGGCCTCCAGCAGCACGATGCAGCGCGGTTCGTCGGCCAGTTTTTGCACCGCAGTCTGGCGCTCTGCATTTTTGGTGGGCAAAAAACCGGCAAACACAAAACCACCATCACCTTGGCCCGGTGGCACGCAACCGGCCACGCACAGGGCGCTGGTGATGGAACTGGCACCGGGCAGCGGCATGCTGCGCAGGCCGTGCGCGGCCAAGGCGGCACACAGGCGCGCGCCGGGGTCGCTGACGCCGGGGGTGCCAGCGTCACTCACATAAGCGATGCGCTGGCCTTGCTGCAGCCGGGCGATGATGCCAGCGGCCGCTTCGGCCTCGTTGTGCTGGTGTACGGCCAGCAGCTGGCTGCCGGAGCGCTCCATGCCGTACGAGCGCAGCATGCCTTGCGTGTGGCGTGTGTCTTCGCAGGCGATTGCATCCACCATTTGCAGCACATGCAGGCTGCGCAGCGAGATGTCGGCCAGATTACCGATGGGCGTAGCCACCACATACAGGACACCCTGTGGATAATTTTGCGAGGCAGCCGCATCACGCGCTGCTGTCAATGCCGAAGCGAAAGAGGCACTCAATGTTTTTCCTTGGAAAAAAGCCAAAACCTGAAACTGCTGCGGGCTCCACCAAGGCGCGTGGACAGGCCGCAGAAGACCAAGCGCTGGCCTATTTGCAGGCCCGGGGCCTGCGTTTGCTTGGCCGCAATTATCGAACGCCGGGACGTGGCGGTGGGGAGATCGATTTAATCCTGCAAGAAAGCGATGGCACTGTGGTGTTTGTGGAGGTGCGCAGCCGCAGTCACAGTGACTTTGGCGGCGCGGGCGCCAGCATTGGCCACGCCAAACGCCAGCGCATTGTGTTTGCTGCGCGGCAGTGGCTACATGGGCAGGGTTGGCAGGAGCCTTGCCGGTTTGATGTGGTGCTGATGCAGGGCGCGCAGCTGCACTGGTTGCCTGCGGCCTTTGACGCTGGGTAAAGCGGCAGGACGCGGGACAATAGACACTTCCTTGCAACCCCTGACGCTTAGACTGGTGTTACCTGATCGCTACAAAATTGTGAGAGGCGCGCAGTTATCATCCACATCCCATGCTTGAACAACGAATTCAACAAAACTTCATTGACAGCGCTGACTTGAAATACCAGTCCGCACAGTCTTTGAGTGTGCCCATTGCTGCAGCCGTGCAGGCCATCTTGGCCTGTGTCACGGGCGGCGGAAAAATATTGGCTTGTGGTGCCGGGGTTTCCGCCTGCCAGGCCCAGATGTTCGCTGCACTGTGCGTGAGCGGTTTTGAACGCGAAAGGCCTGAGCTGGCTGCGCTGGCACTGTCGTCTGACAGTGGTTTCCTGGCGCCAGCAGGCAGCTCTTCCTTGCTGTCTGCGCAGTACGTGGCGCGCCAAGTGCGCGCCTTGGGACAGGCTGGCGATGTGCTGGTGGTGCTATCTGTCACGGGCAGTGACGCTTGCATGGTGGAAGCCGTGGAAGCGGCCCACGAGCGGGACATGATGGTGATTGTCCTGACGGGCAGCACCGGCGCAGCGCTGGCGGGGCGCGTGCGTGAGACGGATGTGCTGATTTGTGTGCCCCATGAGCGCGCAGCGCGAGTGCGTGAAACGCATGAACTGGTGCTGCATTGTTTGTGCGACGGCGTCGATAACCAATTGCTAGGCGAACAGGAGTTGTGATGAAACAGGGATGGCAGCGTGCGGGTTTAAAGGTCGTAGCGGCTTCTATGCTGGTGGGCAGCTTGGCGGGCTGCGTGCCTTTGGTCATTGGCGGTGGTGCGATGACGACGGCATTGGTGGCATCTGACCGCCGCACTTCAGGCATGTACCTGGAAGATGAGCGCATCGAGCAAAGTGCGGGCGCCAAATTGCGTGAATTGCTGGGCAATGATGGCCGCGCCAGCGTGACCAGTTTCAACCGGCTGGCCCTGGTGACCGGCGAAGTGCGTAGCGCAGAGCAAAAAGCTGCGGTGGAGCGTGCGGTGGCCAGTGTGGAGAATGTGCGCAGCGTCATCAATGAGGTGCAAGTGGTGCCCTTTATTTCGTCCATCACCCAACGCACCAAAGACACGTTCATCACCAGCAAAGTCAAAGCCAGCCTTATTGATGCCAAGGATCTGCAGGCCAACACCATCAAGGTGGTCTCAGAGATGAATGTGGTTTATCTGATGGGCTTGGTCACACCCCGTGAAGCCAAGCGTTCTGCAGAAATCGCCCGGGGCGTGAACGATGTGCGCAAGGTCGTGCGTGTGTATGAAACGGTCAGCGAAGAAGATCTGGCCAACTACCGTACGCAGCAACCGGCCCCGGTGGTGGAAGACAAATCGGCGATGTAATCCCGCGGCGTTCTCAGCAGAAAGCACCAAGCCCAGCGATGCTGGGCTTTTTTGTGGAGTTGCTGGCAACTACAGAATGCGGAAATGCTCCGTACCGGCTGCCAAGTCGGAGTTTTTCGCCCGTTTGCTGTGCAGCTTGATTTGCAGGCGCAAGTCGTTGACGGAGTCCGCGTTGCGCAGCGCATCTTCGTAGAGGACCTGGCCGCTCTCATACAGCTCGAACAGTGACTGGTCAAAAGTCTGCATGCCCAGCTCGCGGCTTTTCTTCATGATCTCTTTGATCTCCACGACATCGCCCTTGGCAATCAGGTCAGAGATCAGCGGCGTATTGAGCATCACCTCCAGTGCCGCCACGCGGCCCTTGCCGTCTTCTTTGGGCAGCAGGCGTTGCGAAATCATGCCGCGCAGATTAAGGGACAAGTCCATCAGTAATTGCTCGCGCCGCTCTTCAGGGAAGAAGTTCACGATGCGATCCAGCGCCTGATTGGCGCTGTTGGCGTGCAAAGTGGCCATGCACAGGTGGCCCGTTTCGGAAAACACCACAGCGTGCTCCATGGTTTCGCGGTCCCGGATTTCGCCCATCAAAATGACATCAGGGGCCTGGCGCAGCGTGTTCTTCAGGGCTGCCTCCCAAGTGTCGGTATCCAGTCCCACTTCACGTTGGGTGACGATGCAGTTCTTGTGCGGATGCACAAACTCAATCGGGTCTTCGATGGTGATGATATGGCCTTGCGAATGCTCATTGCGCCAGTCCACCATGGCTGCCAGAGACGTGGACTTGCCCGAACCTGTCGCACCCACAAAAATGCACAGCCCGCGCTTGGTCATGGCAACTTCTTTGAGCACTTGCGGAAGACCCAGCGCATCAATGGACGGAATGGTGGCGGGAATCGTCCGCAGCACCATGCCCACGTTGCCTTGCTGAATAAAGGCGTTGACCCGAAAGCGCCCAACGCCAGCGGGCGAGATGGCGAAATTGCACTCCTTGGTGCGTTCAAATTCCGCCACCTGCTTGTCGCTCATGATGGAGCGTGCCAGCGTCAGCGTGTGGGCGGCCACCAAGGGCTGCTCTGTAATGCGAGTGACCTTGCCATCGACCTTGATCGCTGGCGGAAACTCTGCCGTAATGAACAAGTCACTGCCCTTGCGTGCCACCATGAGCTTGAGCAAGTCGTTGATAAATTTACTGGCCTGGTCGCGTTCCATTGTTGTGCTTTCAATTGCAGCCGTTTAACCGGGAAAGTTTTCAGGCATCTTGGCCTTGCTGCGTGCCTCTGCAGCACTGATGACATTGCGGCGCACCAAGTCCGTCAGGTTCTGATCCAGCGTCTGCATGCCGACGCTGGAGCCCGTCTGGATGGCGGAGTACATCTGCGCCACCTTCGCCTCGCGAATCAAGTTGCGAATCGCGCTGGTGCCCATCATGATTTCGTGCGCCGCCACGCGGCCATTGCCATCTCTGGTTTTGCACAGTGTTTGCGAGATCACGGCCTGCAGCGATTCGGACAACATGGTGCGCACCATCTCTTTTTCTTCCGAAGGGAATACATCGATCACCCGGTCAATGGTTTTGGCAGCGCTGGAAGTGTGCAGCGTGCCAAACACCAGATGCCCGGTCTCTGCGGCCGTCATGGCCAGGCGAATGGTTTCCAGGTCACGCATTTCACCCACCATGATGCAGTCCGGATCTTCCCGCAGCGCCGAGCGCAGGGCGGAAGAGAAGGAATGCGTCATGGGCCCAACTTCGCGCTGGTTGACCAGGCATTTTTTGGATTCGTGGATGAATTCGATGGGATCTTCTACAGTCAGAATATGGCCGTGTTGCACGGTGTTGAGATGGTCCACCATTGCTGCCAGCGTGGTCGATTTGCCAGACCCAGTGGGGCCTGTCACCAGTATCAGGCCACGTGGCTTCCGCGCTAAATTGGCAAAGATTTTGGGCGCGTCCAGTTCTTCAAGCGTGAGAATTTTGCTGGGAATCGTCCGGAACACCGCTGCTGCGCCGCGGTATTGGTTGAAAGCATTCACCCGAAAACGCGCCAGCCCTGCAATCTCGAAGGAGAAGTCCACCTCCAGCTTCTCTTCATAAGCCTTGCGCTGGCCGTCGGTCATGATGTCGTAGACCATGGTGTGGACATCTTTGTGGTCCAGTGGCTCCACATTGATGCGGCGCACATCACCGTGGACACGAATCATGGGAGGCAGCCCCGCCGACAGGTGCAAGTCCGATGCCTTGTTTTTCACACTAAAAGCCAGCAAGGTGGTGATGTCCACGGCAGTTCTCCCTGTGTTGGAATACAACCTGAGCGCACAACTTTATGTGCCATAGGTCAATTGCAGTTATTTTGGTTTGGTACGCTTCGAATGATTATGACAACCATTGCCAGCCAGATTCACCGCGTTCAAGCGCAGATTCACGATGCATGTCAAAAGGCCAACAGGCCGCCTGCATCGGTTGACTTGCTCGCTGTTTCCAAAACCTTTCCAGCCCAAGCCGTGCGTGAGGCCGCGCTGGCCGGGCAACGCGCCTTTGGCGAAAACTATATCCAGGAAGCCGTAGAAAAAATCGCGGCCATACAGGTGATGCCGGATGTGCCCGCCCTGACGTGGCACTGCATTGGCCCCATCCAGAGTAACAAGACCAAGCTGGTCGCGCAGCATTTTGACTGGGCGCACACGGTGGACCGCGAAAAAATTGCCCAGCGCCTCCATGACCAGCGCCCGGCCAATTTGCCACCTTTGCAGGTATGCATTCAGGTGAATGTGGATGGTGGCGAGACCAAATCCGGCTGCAACGCGCAAGAAGCGGTGGCGCTGGCCCGCGCGATTGCGCAGATGCCCCGGCTGACGTTGCGCGGTGTGATGAGCATCCCGGATGCGCAGCCTACCGAAGCGCAGACGCTGGCCGTACACCGCAAAGTCGTCGCTGTGTTTGAGCAAATCCGCAGCGCCGGCATAGAGGGGCTCGCGCACTTTGACACTATCAGTCTAGGCATGACGGCAGATATGTCGGCAGCGATTGCAGCTGGCAGCACCATGGTGCGGGTGGGCAGTGGTGTATTTGGTGCACGTGACTACGGCGCTAAAGTTTCCAGCGCGGACATGGGCGCTTGACGTGGCACAAGTGCGCGCGGGGTGACTGCAAATGTGTATACAAAATTTGTGCGCAGTGCTTCCACAAAAAACGCAGCGTGCTAAGCTATTTTCCATAGCAATAAGGCGACACTGTGCCGCCTAGAAAATGGAGAAACCATGCCCGGACTTTTGCCTGATATTGATCCCGATGGACTGTTAGAGTTTTCGGTGGTCTACACCGACCGCGCCCTTAACCACATGTCCAAGCGCTTTACCGGCGTGGTGCAAGACATCTTGGGCACGCTCAAAGAGGTCTATAACGCCCGCACCGCAGTGCTGGTGCCCGGCAGCGGCACGTTTGGCATGGAAGCGGTAGCGCGCCAGTTTGCCAATGGCGAGAAGGTGCTGATCGTGCGCAATGGCTGGTTCAGCTACCGCTGGACACAGATTTTTGAGGCCGGCAACTTCGGCTTGGGCGGCGGCGCCATCGTCTGCAAGGCGCGCAAGCAGGGTGCGGGCAGCCAAGACCCGTGGGCGCCGTGCGCGGCCGCAGATGTGGCCGCCACCATCCGCGCTGAAAAACCCAAAGTGGTGTTTGCGCCGCACGTGGAAACCGCCAGCGGCATCTTGCTGCCCGATGACTACATCCGCACCATCAGCGATGCGGCCCACGAAGTAGGCGCTTTGGTGGTGCTGGACTGCGTAGCTTCTGGCGCGATGTGGGTGGACATGGTCAAAACCGGTGTGGATGTGCTGATTTCTGCGCCCCAAAAAGGCTGGAGCAGCTCGCCGTGCTGTGCCATGGTGATGCTGTCCGAGCGTGCACGCCAGGCCATCGATGGCACGCAAAGTTCGAGCTTTTCGTGCGACTTGAAAAAGTGGATGCAGATTGCCGAAGGCTACGAAAAAGGCCAGCACGCCTACCACACCACCATGCCGACCGATGCGCTGGTGCGCCTGCGTGATGTGATGATCGAGACGCGCGCCTATGGCTTTGCCAAGGTGCGTGAAGAGCAGATCGAATTGGGCCAGCAAGTGCGTGCGCTGCTGGAGTCGCGCGGCTTTCCGAGCGTAGCGGCTGAGGGTTTCAAGGCTCCCGGCGTGGTGGTGAGCTACACCACGGATGCCGGCATCCAGAGCGGCAAGAAGTTCATGGAAGTGGGCTTGCAGACGGCCTCGGGCGTGCCTTTGCAGTGCGATGAAGGCGCAGATTTTCAGACCTTCCGCATTGGTCTGTTTGGGCTGGAAAAATGGCACAACGTCGCGCGCACCGTGGGACATCTGGGCACTGCCTTGGATGCCATCGGGGTTGCACCGGCCAAGGCATGATGTCGTCTTTTCCAGACTGAAAGAACCGATTCATGAAGCAATTGCTTGTACTGGCTTCTGCCGGCCTGATGGCCTTGGGCACCGCACACGCCGCGCCGGAAACCACGGCCAGCGGCCTGGTCTACGAAGTCATCACCGAAGGCTCGGGCGCGCAGCCCAAAGCCACTGACACCGTGCGCGTGCACTACCGCGGCTGGTTCCCGGAGAGTGGCAAGGAGTTCGACAGCTCCATTGCGCGCGGTCAGCCTATTGACTTTCCGCTCAACCGGGTGATTCCTTGCTGGACCGAAGGTGTGCAGAAAATGAAGGTGGGCGGCAAGGCCAAGCTGACTTGCCCGGCCAGCATTGCCTACGGCAGCCGTGGCGCGGGTAGCGCCATTCCGCCCAATGCCACCCTGAACTTTGAGGTGGAGCTGCTGCAGGTGAAGTAAACCGCGGAACGTCTTAAAAAAAGGAGCTAGAAGCCCCCGTAAAAGCTTGTTTTGGCAATGTATTGCATTGCAAAGCAAGCTTCTTTCAGGGCAACTAGCTCCTTTTTTTGAGTCTGCTGGCGCTGTGTGTCCACCGCGCCAGCTTCGTGGCTTAGAACTGCATGTTGGCCTTCAGCCACAAGGTGCGGCCGTCCGAGGCCGTGCCCTTGACGCTGCGGCCACCCTTGAAGTAATTGCTGTACCAGGTGCCGTTCACGCTGGTGTACTGGTGAAAGTCTTTGTCCAGCAGGTTGTGAATGGTGCCGCTGAGTGTCACGTTCTGGCTGAGCTTGTAGCTGGCGCCCAGATGCAGCAGGGCATAGCCTTTGAGGTCACCCATGGCCGCGTATTCGGCTGCTTCCGTAGCGGTCATTTGGCCTGGGGCGTTGTCAAAGCGGCGGCTCTTGCCTCGGTACTCAGCTTGCAGCCAGGTGGACCACTGGCTGTTGGGCGTCCAGTTCAGCGTGGCGCTGGCGACATGTTTGGCGGTGTCGCTGAGCTTGCCGACGACCACGCCTTGCTCGATCAACTCGCTGTCGGTCCATGTGTAGTTGGCACCCATGGACCACTGCGGCGAGAGCACGTACTTGGTGCCCAGCTCCAGGCCCCAGGTTTTGCCTGTGTCGCGGTTCATGCTGAAGGTTGCCGTATTGGGGTAGCCCGCACAGCCGGTGATGCGATCAGCGCTGTCGCAGCGGATGCTGCCCACAATCTTGTCTTTGACGTCGTTGTGGAACAAGGTGGCGCTGTTGGTCCAGCCCTGCAGGTTGTCGAACAGCATGCCCAATTCGGTGCTGGTGCTGACTTCGGGCTTGAGATCGGGGTTGCCCAGGGTGATGGTGGTGCCTTGGCCAACCAGACCGATCACGCCGTCCATGATCTGGTTGACCTTGGGCGCACGAAAGCCCCGGCTGATACCGCCCTTGAGGGTCAGCATGTCGGTGGTATTCCACACCAGATAGGCGCGAGGGCTCCAGTGGCCGCCGAACTTGTTGTGATCGTCATAGCGCAGGCCACCAGTAGCAGTCAGGCTGTCGGTAATCGACCATTCATTTTCGGCAAACAGCGCCCAGGTGGTTTGCTTGAAGGCGCTGCCGCCGCGCAGGCTGGGCACGCCATCCACGGCCTTGGTATTGGCGTACTGGGTGCCCAGGCTCAGCAGATTGCGCTCGCCCAGTGGCGAGACCAGCTTGGCGTCATACGTGGTGCTGGTGGATTCCAGCAAGCGTGCCTGGCCAATGCGTGGATCGTTGCGGTTGGTGAAGGCCTCCGTGGGCAGGGTGCGGCCTTTGGTGGCATTTTCCGAGTGCGTGATGCTGGTTTCCAGCAGGCCAATGTCCAGTTTTCCCTTGTAGCCCAGCGCTACCTGATCGCGGTTGAACTGCATTTCATCAGCGTAGCCCGAAGCGGTGGTGGTGCCTGCACCCGTCGTGCAGTTCACAAAATCCAGCGTGCCCAGGTCACAGTTGCGGTTGTCGTAAGTGGTCTTGGCGGTGTCCGCATCCAGCCACAGCTCGTGGCCCTTGGAGGGGGTCAGCGTCAGGCGTGCACCCAGGCTTTGCTGCTTGCTCTTGGGTGGTGCCAAGCCTTTGAGCTGGCTGGCGGCAATCCCGGTGGGTGGGGCAATGCTGGAGGCATCGCGGTTGTACATGCTGCCGCGCACGGTCAAGCCCAGTGTGTCGGCCTGGATGGGGCCGCTCAGGTAGAAGCTGCCCTTCTGGGCTGCACCTTGTTCGCTGTGCTCGGGCAGGGAGCCTTCCAGCTGCACGCTGCCGCCCCAGACCTTGGACACCTTGCGGGTGATGATATTGATCACACCGCCCATGGCGTCCGAGCCGTACAGCGTGGACATGGGACCACGGATGACTTCGATGCGCTCAATCGCCGACAGTGGCGGGATCAGCGAGGTTTGGGCTTCGCTGAAGCCGTTGGGCGCGGTCTCGCCAGCAGGGGTGGTGCGCCGGCCATCGACCAGAATCAGCGTGTATTCGCTGGGCATGCCGCGCATGCTGATGTTCAGGCCACCGGTCTTGCCCGTGCCACCGCGCACATCAATGCCTTCCACGTTCTGCAGCGCTTCGGCCAAGTCGCGAAAGCTCTTTTTCTCCAGCTCTTCGCGACTCACCACCGAAATCGATGCCGGTGCTTGCTTGAGCTCCTGCTCAAAGCCAGACGCAGAAACCACCACTTCAGACAAGGTCTGGGTGCGCTCCTGGGCGACCGCTGATGCGCAGGCAGCAGCAGCCAGCGCCAGTAAGGTGGGACGAAGCAAGAGGGATGAAGCAATTTTTGGCATGGCAATGTCTGCCAGCAGTTGCTGGCTGGAAAATAAGAAATTGGATGGGAGCAAGCGGGCGATCACTTGCCTGGATGCAGTCCTTGTTATGTTTTTTTATGTGGACTTGGAGTGCGTGAATTATGAATGTTGAATGCTAATAATTCTCAATATGGTCACGTTTTTTGCGCAGTGTTGGGATAAACCCACGCTAGTCCCAGCATCCAAGCTACGTTCCTACTTGCAGCCTGCGTGCATGCGAAGCGGACCAACTCCCTCAGCGCGTTAAGGTCTGGGAATGGCTACAGCCCTGAGGCTTTATGCACGGAGCAATTGGGGCTGTATCAGACAAGGAGTAGAGGCTTATGCAACCACAATGGGCGGCAGGAACAGAGGTGCGCCGAGCCAAAAGGCAGGCCACAGGTTTGCTGTTGCTGGTGTCAGCGGTGTTTATCGGCACGCACTTTTTCGCACCGACTTTGCTGGTGCGTTGCATGACGGCTATGTCTGAAGCCGCCATGGTGGGTGCGTTGGCTGACTGGTTTGCGGTTACTGCGCTGTTCCGGCGGATTCCTTTGCCCATTGTGGGGCGCCACACAGCGATCATTGCGCGCAACAAAGACCGAATCGGCGAAAACTTGGCCGCGTTTGTGCGCGACAAATTTCTGGATGCGCCCTCGTTGATTGCGCTGATGCGCCGCAACGATCCTGCGCAGTGGATGGTGCAGTGGCTGTCTGCACCCGGCAATGCCCAGTTGCTGGGCATGCAGCTGGCCAGACTGGTGGCAGGTGCTGTAGAGATGGTGCAAGACAAGCAGGTGGAGCGTCTGCTGACGCGCACCCTGCGGGGTGTGCTGGGCAAGATCGATATGACGCAGTCCATGGCGGCGGGGCTGGCTGCGCTGACCCACAATGGCCGCCACCAGGCGGTTCTGGATGATGTACTGGCAAGCATCTCCAAAGCGTTGCAGCAATCGCAGACCCGCCTGGTCATGGCGGAAACCATTGTGCAATGGCTCAAACGTGAACACCCTCTGAAAGAGAAAGTGCTGCCCAGCGATTGGTTGGGTGACAAAGGGGCGCAAGTGATTGCAGAAGCTGTGGACAGCGTGCTCGATGACATTGCGCATAACCCGCAGCATCGCTTGCGCGAGGCGTTTGATGCCTCGGTGCGCGATCTGATCGAGCGTTTGCGCACCGATCCCAGCTATGCCCAAAAAGGCGAGCAACTGCGCCGCTATCTGCTGCATGACGAGAACTTGGCGCGCTATCTGCACGACCTGTGGGCACGCATGCGCAGCAAGCTGCAGGCAGATCTGGAGAACCCCCATTCCTGGGTGGGCCACAAGCTCGCCGGTATGGGCGCGTGGCTAGGCAATGCGCTGGCGCATGATCCAGCACTGCGGCACTCCATGAATGAGCGACTGGAGCGCTGGGCACAAGGTCTGGCGCCGGAGGTGTCGCAGTTCATTGCCAGACACATTCAAGACACGGTGCAGCGTTGGGATGCGCAGGAGCTGTCAGATTTGGTGGAGCAGCACATTGGCAAAGATCTGCAGTTCATTCGCATCAACGGCACGCTGGTGGGCGGGGCCGTGGGTTTGCTGCTCTTCATGCTGGAGCTTGCCTTCTCGCGCTGAGGGCTGACGCAGACAGCCCCGCCCAGCAGAGCAGCCTTGGGTGCGTGTGGCCAATTACCAGGCTGCCCGTGCGCGCAGCAACAGAAACGTGCTTTCCCCCGGGATTTTGTGTGGAAAAGTGTGTTTCCTTTTTAAATTGAATAATAATAATGAGATTGGTTCTTGTTTGCATTGAATGAGTTGCTTGCCGAATTTTCTACGGCATGTCTGGTCATGCAAGGATCGTCGAATGCATCGCTCTGCATGGGTTCATACCCGATAAAAAGGTTTTTCATGAGTTTCTTTTCCCAACGTCGATGGACTTTGTTGGCCGGCATGGCTGCTGTGTGCGGTACGGTCTGGGCGGCGCAGCCGAACATGGCCCAGCAGGTCACAGTGACCCATGCCAAAGGCACGACACAGGTTCCGCGGGCGCCCCAGCGTGTGGTGGTGTATGACTTGGCATCGCTGGATGCCATGCAGGCTTTGGGAATTCCGGTGACCGGCGGCTTGCCCAGGGCGCAGTTCCCGCAGTACATGGCGGGCTACAGCGATGCCAAATACAAGGTGGCGGGCAGCTTGTTTGAGCCCGATTACGACGCCCTGAGCCAGATTCGCCCCGATCTGATCATTGTGGCCGGCCGTTCTGCCGCGAAGTACGACGTGCTGAGCAAGATTGCGCCCACTGTGGACTTCAGCGTCAACAGCAGTCACATGCTCGATGACATGCAGCGTAATTTGACGCAGCTGGGCCAGGTGTTTGGCAAGCAGGCGCAAAGCCAGGCGCTGGCCAGCAAGATTCGCAGCGAAGTGGCGCAGCTGCGCCAGCTCTCCAGCAAGGCCGAGCCCGGTTTGCTGCTGATGGCGGTGAACGAACGCATCATGCCCAACGCGCCGGGCTCGCGATTTGGCTTCTTGTTCGACGTGCTGGGTGCGCAATCGGCCATCACGGCGAAAGACGTTCCTGCACGCGGCACGGCCTACACCTTCGATGACGTAGCCAAACTCAATCCCGCCTGGATTTATGTGATTGACCGCAACACCGGTACGGGCTCGGCGGCGGGCGGCGGCGAGATCATCCCTTCGCAAAAGGTGTTTGATAAGCCCCAGATCCAGGCCACCACGGCAGGCCAAAAAGGGCAGGTGGTGTTTTTGGACCCCAAAGGCTGGTACCTGATGGGCAGCACTGGCCCGACTGCGATGTTGAACAACATCGCACAGCTCAAACAAGCCTACACCGCTACACAGCGCTGATCGCCCGAGGGCCTGCTTGAGCTTCATTAAATGAAGCAGCTTGCCGCCTATCTATAAGCACTTGAGCAACTAAACACCTTGAAAGTGTTTGGTTGCTTGGGCATGCCGCTCTCTTATTAATCTCATCTCACAGTTCAGAAGGACACGTATGTCTACGTCTCACCGATTTCCCTTTGCTCGCACGCTGATCGCAGCGGCGGCGGCAACCAGCTTGTCGGCGTTGGCCCAGCAGCAGGGTACGCAGCTTGATGTGGTGACTGTGACAGCGGGCGGCTACGAGCAAAGCGTGAAGGACGCGCCCGCGTCGATTTCCGTGATTACGGCCGAAGAAATCGCCAAGAAGTCGTACACGGATGTGACCGATGTGCTCAAGAACGTGCCTGGCGTACACATTCAGGGCGGTGGTGTGGAGCAGTCCGTGATGATTCGCGGCATGAGTGCGGAGTACACCAAGTTCCTGATTGATGGCCGTCCGATGCAGGACAACCAGGCATTTGGATTGAATGGCTCCAACGCGGGCAATTCGGTGAACTTCCTGCCACCACTGGAGGCCATTGAGCGCATTGAAGTGATTCGCGGCCCCGCCTCGTCGCTGTATGGCTCGGATGCGATTGGCGGCGTGGTGAACGTGATTACCAAGAAGGTGGTCAACAAATTTAGTGGCAGTGTGAGTACCGAGTACATCAAGTCTGGCAATGATGTGACCAACGACGGCATGAACACGAATTTCGCGCTGAACATTCCATTGGTCAACGACAAGCTGTCGCTGCAATTGAATGGTGGCTTGCGCCACCAGGACGAAGCGGATTTCGTCGGCGGCGACGACAGTGCCGCCGCAGACCCAGCGTTCAAACGCCGCAACTTTGCGGCCAAGGCCAGCTTGAAACTGGATGCCCGCAACACCTTCACGCTGGGTGGCGGACGCACCGAGCAAGAGCGCACGCACAACCCCGGCAAGAGCTTGGCCATTGGTGACGATGCCAGCTACAACCAGTCTTTGCGCAATAACTTCTTTGCCACGCACGAAGGCCGCTACACAGACATGCTGTGGGAGAGCTATGTCAACTACGACACGTCCTCCAATCCCAGCCGTGTCAACGCAACCACGGGCAGCGGCATTGGCTTTAGCACGCTGACCGCCAATAGCCAGGCTTCTTTCTTCCTGGGTGATCACACCGTGACCTCCGGCTTGAACTACACCGACGAAAAGCTCGATGACGGTGCCACCAACGGCATCAACATTCCAGGCTTTCGCCTGAACACGGACATGGTCACGATGGCGCGCAAGTCAGCGGCCGTGTTTGCTGAAGACAACTGGCAGATCACCGACGATTTGGCGCTGCTGCTCAGTGGCCGTTATGACCACAATGACCAGTACGGCGGCAAGTTCAGCCCCAAGGTCTATGCGGTGTACGACATCAGCCCCACGTTGGCATTGAAGGGCGGATACACGACGGGTTATAAATCCCCCGAGCTGCGCCGCGCTGTGCCGGACTTTGGCAGCACTTCCATGGGCGGCGTGATCATCGGCAGCCCGGATCTGAAGCCTGAAACCACCAAGAACTTTGAAATTGGTCTGAACTACGGTAACTCTGCCAATGGCTTGTCCGGTAGCTTGACGGTGTACCAGAGCAAATTCAAAGACAAGCTGGTGCGCAGTGGCCGCGTTTGTGCAGAAAACGTCGCTTGCTCCATCTACGGTCTGGACTTGCCCGCGCACCAATTTGGCTACACCACGTACCACAACGTGGACTCGGCCCAACTGCAAGGCCTGGAGTGGACGCTGGACTGGAAAGTCAATCAGCGCCTGACTTACCGCCACAGCTACACCTATGCCGAGTCGGAGCAAACCTCGGGCCAGTACAAAGGCAGCCCGCTCAACGATATTCCTGAGCACATGTTCAACGCCTCGCTGGACTGGCAGGCCACCGCCAAAACCAACGTGTGGACGCAATGGAACTACCGGGGCAAGACGTCGGGGCGCGCCGTGGCCGCCAGTGGCTCTGCCACCAATGGCGTGAAGTACCCGGGCTACAGCTTCTTGGATGCGGGCGTGATGTTCCAGCCTCGCAAGGACGTGAAACTGCGTTTTGGCGTGTACAACTTGCTGGACAAGAAGGTCACACCGGAAGATGGTTTTGCCTATGTCCTGGATGGTCGCCGCTACAGCGTTTCGGCCAGCTTCCAATTCTGATGGCGCTGAGCGCATGGGGCGGATGTTTTGAGCAGAGTTGACGGCTACACCACCGATATCACTTTCCCGGCGTTTTTTTACAAAGAAATGCAGCCGGTCTGGATCAGCCATCTCTTGCGCTTTGAAGGCTTTCAAGCGCCAGACCTGGCAGGCCATTTCAGGCTGTGTGAGCTGGGCTGTGGCGTGGGCGTCAACCTGCTGGTGGCCGCGGCATGCCACCCTGCGGCGCAGTTTATCGGTGTCGATTTCAACCCCCAGCACCTGGAGATTGCGCGCACATTGGCGCAAGCCGCTGGCCTTCACAACCTGGAATTTGTGCAGGCTGATTTTGCGCAGTTTGCAGCCAGCCAGCCGCAGGCGTTTGACTTCATCAACACCCATGGCGTGTGGTCATGGATTGCGCCCGGGCACCAGCAGGCCATGCTGGAGGTGGTGAGGCAATCACTCAAAGTGGGTGGCGTTTTCTATCTGCATTACATGTGCCACCCCGGCTCGACCGATTTGCAAACCCTGCAGCATTTTTTGAATGTGTTTGCACCCCATGTGCCGGGGTCTTCGTCGCAGCAGGTGCAGATGGGCCTCAAGCTGTTGCAGCAACTGGCGCAGCGGGGCATGTTTGCCGATCAACCCAACGTGCTGCGGCATCTGGAGCAGCTGCAGCGCAAAGATGCTACGCACCTGGCCCACGAGTTTTTGACGGACCACTGGCAGCCCCAGCATGGCGTAGATGTGCACCGCCAAGTGGGCAGCACCGGCTTGCAGTACGTGTGCAGTGCCGATGTCTTCAACAACCTGGATGTATCGCTGTCCATTCCTGGCCGTCTGCAAAACGTGGTGGCGCAGACCAAAATTGCCGCTGTGGCCGAGACGCTCAAGGACATGGCCCGCAACAGCCACCAGCGTATGGATCTGTTCCAGCGTGCGCCGCAAGTTTGCTCGGTGCAGGAGCAACTGCAAGACATTCAAAAGATGGGGTTTCAACTGCTGCCCAACGCGCCAAAGAGCGGGGCGATTGACTTCACCACGCCCATGGGCAATGTGCAGGGCCCTGAAGCACTGTGCAGTCCTTTATTGGGCGCTTTGCACCAGGGGCCGCAAACCTTTGCGGCATTGATGCAGTTGCCCCCTTTCCATGACAACCCGGCGCTGCTGCTGCAGAGCCTGCAGCTCATGATGATGCAAAGCCTGGTGCACCCTGTGAACCCTGTGGCGTCTCCAAGCTTGCCTGCGGTGCCGTTGCTCCATGCCGCGCTGCAGCAGCAAGCGTGGGGCATTACGGTCATGCCTGAGATGGGTACGGCTACACTGCGCCGCCCTTAAAGCGGCAATCAACGCGGGGGAGGCGGCAGATTTTCAGTTGCGGTCGCCTTCGGCAGCCTCGGTTGCATCTTTGAGCAAATGCTCGCCGATCTGCTTCCATGCCTTGCTGGCATCGTGCTCTCCCGCAAAGTGGTGGCAACTGGCGGCGGTCATGGCGATGCGGCCGTTTTCGGGGGCCAGGTCAAACGCACGTTCACACTGGGCGGCAGCGTTGCTCCACATGACCAGCGCGTTGGGGGAGTCTTCCTTTTGCAGGGCATAGGCCTCGGCCATCCATGCCTGGGCCAGGCGGAAAGCGGCTTCGCAATGATCCGGTTCTGCAGTGTGCGCGCGGTAGAAGTGCTTGCCGGCCTCTTGCCACAGCGCACGGGCGCGCTGGAAATCGGAGGGGGCGACCTGCTGGGCCTCGGTGACCAAGGCGTTGCCTGATTGCAGGAGTTCTTCAAAGCTCAGTTCAGTCATGGTGCGACAAGGCAGTGTGTGAAACCGGCATTGTGGCGCGATGCGTGAAAGCACGTGTGCTGCAAGTCTTGTCAAGGCAGTGTTAGACCGATAGCCAGCGTTCCCAAAAGCGTCGGTGTGGGGAGGGCTGTTCTTGTGCGCCGAAATCTTGCAAAAGGCTTTGCAGCGCCACATCCCCGTGCTGCCGGGCCGCTTGCAAGGGCGTAAGCTGGCCCAGTTCTGCAGGCAGGTTGGGATCGGCCCCATGTGCAAGCAGTGCGCGGGCCACCTCGGTGTGGCCCTGCATGCAACTGATCACCAGCGCCGACACCATGGCCTCGGGGTGCTGGTAGTCCACATCCACCCCTTCACTGAGGTGATACAGCACGCAGTGAAGATCACCGCGCTCTGCGGCGTAGTACATGTCTTTCCAATCGCCCCCTGCACTGGCCATGGCTTGCTCCTTGAGAGAAGCCGCCAACGTAATCGCTAATGGCCGATGTGGCTACAGGGTGAGCACCATGAAAAATGCTTTTCACTGTGCCCAACGCCGCTGTTTGCAGGCGCTAAAAGCGTGGCAAATCCGGGTGGCTGATCTGGCCGCCCCGCACCAGCATCTTGCCGTACTCGGCGCAGCGGTTGAGTGTGGGAATGACCTTGCCGGGGTTGAGCAGGCCCGCCGGATCGAACGCCGCTTTGAGCGCAAACATCTGCAGGTTTTCTTCGGTGGTGAACTGGGTACACATGCTGTTGAGCTTTTCCACGCCCACGCCGTGTTCGCCCGTCACCGTGCCGCCCATGGCCACGCTGGTTTCCAGAATGTCGGCACCGAACAGTTCGCAGCGGTGCAGCTCGTCCGGGTCATTGGCATCAAACAGAATCAGCGGGTGCAAGTTGCCGTCGCCCGCATGGAACACGTTGGCGCAGCGCAGCTGGTATTTCTTTTCCATTTCCTGAATCGCCAGCAGGATGTCCGCCAGACGTTTGCGCGGAATGGTCGAATCCATGCACATGTAGTCGGGGCTGATACGGCCCGATGCCGGGAAGGCGTTCTTGCGGCCACTCCAAAAGCGCATGCGCTCTTCTTCACTGTTGCTCACGGTGATGGCTGTGGCACCGGCTGCGCGCAGCACTTCGCTCATGCGGCCAATTTCTTCTTCCACTTCTTCGGGTGTGCCGTCAGATTCGCACAAAAGAATGGCTTCTGCGGTCAGGTCGTAGCCCGCCTTCACAAAGTCTTCGACGGCGGCGGTCATGGGCTTGTCCATCATCTCCAGTCCGGCAGGAATGATGCCCGCAGCAATCACGGCGGCCACAGCATCGCCCGCTTTGCGCACGTCGTCAAAGCTGGCCATGATGCAGCGTGCCAGCTGGGGTTTGGGGATGAGTTTGACGGTCACTTCCGTGGTGACGGCCAGCATGCCTTCGCTGCCAATCAACGCGGCCAGCAGATCGTAGCCGGGCGCGTCCAGCGCATCGGAACCAAATTCCATCGGTTCGCCTTCGATGCTGAAGCCTTTGACCTTGAGGATGTTGTGCACCGTCAGCCCGTATTTCAGGCAGTGCACGCCGCCGGAGTTCTCGGCCACATTGCCGCCAATGGTGCAGGCAATCTGGCTGCTGGGGTCGGGCGCGTAGTACAGGCCGTAGGGCGCAGCCGCATCGCTGATGGCGAGGTTGCGCACGCCGCACTGCACCACGGCCGTGCGGCTGTAGGCATCAACGTTGAGGATCTGGTTGAACTTGGCCAGCGACAGCGTCACCCCCATCGCATGCGGCATGGCGCCGCCCGACAAACCGGTGCCCGCACCACGCGCCACCACCGGCACTTTGTGGATGTGGCAGGCCTTGAGCACGGCTTGCACCTGTTCATAAGTTTCAGGCAAGCACACCACCAGCGGGCGCTGGCGATAGGCGGTCAGGCCGTCGCACTCATAGGGCGTGGTGTCTTCGCTGTGCCACAGCAGGGCGTGTGCGGGCACATGCTGGGACAGGGCTTGCACCACCTCGGCTTGGCGGGTAGCGCGTTCAGAAAGGCTGGCAGTCGTCATAGCCAATGACTGTAGGGCAAGCCTTGGCGCAACGCTGTGATTTTTTTGGCAAGCCTGCGTGAAAGTGCCGCGTTTGGGAGAGGAAGATATCTATAAAGATAGCTGCACGCCCTTGTGCAATAAGGGCTAGAAGCTGATTTGGCTTAAATCGTCTTGGCCAGCCATTCAGCAAACGCCTGGCACTCCCAGCGGTCCATGGTGCCGGTGCGCCAGCACAGGTAGTGCGCGTTCGGGCTGGGCACCTCCAAGTCAAACAGGCGCACCAGCGTGCCATTGTCCAGCCACGGTGCGCCCAGCTTCAGGCGCACCGGGGCCACGCCCAAGCCGGCAGCGGCGGCATCGCACAACAGACCCACATCGTTGAACTGCGAGCCTTCGGTGGGCTCCGCCCAGTCCAGCCCTGCGGCCTGGAACCACGGGCGCCACGACTCCAGCGGGCTGCGCAGCAGTGGCAGCTCTTGCAGGTCTTCGGGTTTTTCGATGGGGCCGTGCAGGCGCAAAAAGGCGGGTGAAACCACGGGCGTGTACACATCGCGGGCAATCTCGCGGTGCTCGACATCGGCGTAGTGGCCCGCGCCGTAGCGCACCATCAAATCAGCGTCTTCAGCCACCACGTCCAGCAGCGGAATCGCCACTTGCAGCGTCAGATCAATCTCGGGGTGGGCCTCGGTGAACTGTGCCAGGCGCGGGATCAGCATGCAGCGCGCAAACGTGGGCGTAACAGCAATTTTCAGGCGCACGCGGCCAGTGGCAACGGGGTGGTTGGGAAAGCACTGCAGCGCACCCAGGCCGTCACGCACTTGCTGCAGGTAATTCTGGCCGTCGGTGGTGAGGGAGAAATCGGTGCGGCCAAACAGCTGGGTGCCCAAAACTTGCTCCAGCTGGCGCACACGGTGGCTGACGGCGCTGGGCGTCACGCTGAGCTCCTCGGCCGTGAGCGTCACGCTGCGCAGGCGCGCCAGTGCTTCAAAGGTCAGCAGGCATTGAATCGGCGGTATGCGCCGGGCCGAGCGGCTGTCAAAAAAACGGGTGGGGCGCTGGCCGTTGTTGCGTGGAGTGGACATGGCTCAGTGTGGTGCTACAGATTTAAAAGCAATAAGCCCTAGTGTTATATAGCTTTTACTATCAAAACATAGTGAAAGCAATACAACACGAGGGCCAGGTGCTTTGTTTTTTGAGGGGTGCTTAGCGGAACACAACCGTCTTGTGACCATTCGGGATCACGCGACGTTCGCTGTGCCACTTCACAGCGCGTGCCAGAACCTGGCTTTCCGTGTCCTGACCGCGGGTGGTCAGGTCTTCCACGGTGTCGGTGTGGTCAGCGCGGGCCACGTCTTGTTCAATGATCGGGCCTTCATCCAGATCGGCGGTCACGTAGTGCGCGGTGGCTCCAATCAGCTTCACACCGCGATCATGCGCCTGGTAGTAAGGCTTGGCACCTTTGAAGCTGGGCAGGAAGCTGTGGTGAATGTTGATGGCGCGTCCCGCCAGTTTTTGACACAAATCATTGGACAGCACTTGCATATAGCGCGCCAGCACCACGAGTTCGGCCCCTTCCGCCTCGATAATCTCCAATTGTTTCGCTTCGGCCTGTGCTTTGGTTGCGGCAGTGACCGGAATGTGGTGGAAGGGAATGTTGTGGCTGGCCGCGAGTTGGTAGAAATCACGGTGGTTGCTGATGATGGCCTTGATGTCGATGGGCAGCTGACCAGATTTCCAGCGGAACAATAAATCGTTCAGGCAGTGGCCTTGGCGGCTGACCATGAGGACCGTCTTCATGCGCTCTGCGTTGGAGTGCAGGCGCCATTTCATGTCATAGGTGTCGCCTAAAACAGCGCAGGCCTGTTTCAAAGTGTTAATTTCAGTGTTTTCACACTGAAACTGCACACGCATAAAAAACAGGCCAGTGGCGCTGTCATTGAACTGGGAGGCTTCTTCGATATTGGCGCCTTGCTCCAGCAAGAAACCAGAGACGGCATGCACCAGGCCACGGCGGTCTGGGCAAGATAGAGTAAGGATATAGGCTTGGGTCATAGCGGCGCAATTGTCGCGCATGGCCAGGGTCTCAATGGGATTGAGGGAATACATGCAAAACGACGGGGGCTCTGTCCCGCACCTGGCACCGTGGCGTGCGCTGGTGCTTTATTTGTGCGTCGGATTGCTCTGGTTTGGTGCCGGCGATGTCGTGCTGCCCTACCTTGTGCAAGACCACGGCATCTACGTGCTGCTCCAGCGCTGGCAGGACTACGTATTTGTGCTGGGCTCGGGCTGCTATGCCGCCTGGCTGATGTACCGCATGCTGCTGGCCGAGCAACGCCGTGAACTGGCGCGCAAGGATTTGGCAGAGAGCGAGCAGCAATTGCGTCTGGCGCTGGACGGCAGTGGCAGTGGCATGTGGGACTGGAACATTGAAGACAAGCACTACACGTTCTCGCAGGGCATCGCCAGCCTGTTGCGCTATGCAGGCGAGGACTTCGCGCGCGATTTTCGCTTGAAGGCCCGCATTCATCCGGATGATCGAGAAATGGTGGCCGAAGCGTCCCGCACTTCGCTGCGTACCGGACAAGCTTATGTGGTGACTGCCCGCATCATGTGTTTTGACGGCGAATACCGCTGGTTTGAAGCGCGCGGCATGCGCCATTTGAATCGCGAAGGCGTGCCCGTGCGGTTTTCCGGCATCCTTACAGATAAAACCCAGCAGCGGCGCGAAGATGATCGCATGCGTCTGGCCGCCACCGTGGTGGACAACACCACCGAAGGCATTGTGGTGACCGATGCGCATGGCAGCATTTTGTCGACCAATGCAGCCTTTTCGCGCATGCTGGGTTATGGGCAAGAAGAGTTGCTGGGCCAGAACCCTTCGGTCTTCAAGTCCGGCCACCATGACAAAGCGTTTTATGACGCGATGTGGAGCACCATCCACCGCACAGGAAGCTGGCGTGGAGAGATCTGGAACAAGCGCAAAAACGGCGAAATTTTCCCTGAACGCATGTCGCTGAGTGCAGTGCAGGACAGCACTGGCAAAGCGACGCACTATGTGTGCATGTTCACAGATATTGCAGAGGAAAAGCGCCGCGAAGAGCAACTGCAATTCATGGCGCACCGCGATATGCTGACCGGCCTGTCTAACCGCACATGGTTTGTGCAGGAGCTCACGCGCCAGGTTGAGCTGGCGCCTGTGCGCAACGAGCAGATGGCGGTCATTCTGCTCAATCTGGACCGCTTCAAAGACGTCAATGACAGCTATGGTCATGCGGTGGGCGATGAAGTGCTCAAGCACATTGCCCGGCAGGTGCAGTTGGCCCTGCGGCCCGGCGATGTCATTGGCCGCATGGCAGGCGATGAAATCGTGGTGCTGGCGCGCAATCTGGCCAAGACAGAAGATGCCTCCGACATTGCGGAGCGCCTGATTCATGCGGCGGCCCAGCCCTGGAAATCGCCCGACGGGTTTGCGGTGGTGGTCAGCGTCAGTGCCGGCATTTGCTGCTATCCGCTGCATGCCAGCAATGCCTCCAACCTGGTACAAGGGGCGCACGCTGCCGTGTATGGCGCCAAGCAGGGGCGCGGGGCGAGCAACCTCTGGTGTTTCTTTAATGAGGACATGACGCTGGCAGCGCGCGAACGTATTGCGCTGGAGGCGCGCCTGCGGCATGCCTTTGCGCAAGAGCACTTGCGCTTGTACTACCAGCCGCAAATTGACATTGCCACCGGCAACATCGTGGGCTGCGAAGCATTGATGCGCTGGTTTGACCCTGTCGAAGGCATGATTTCACCAGCGCGTTTTATTCCTGTGGCAGAGAGCACGGGCCTGATTGGCCCTTTGGGTGAATGGGTGCTGCACGAAGCTTGCCAGCAGGCACAGCAATGGTCGGGCCAAGGCTTGCCGGAGATCTCGATGGCCGTGAATATTTCGCTGCACCAGTTCTTGCTGACAGACATTGTCGAATGCACCAAAAAGGCATTAGCAACCTCGGGCCTGCCGGCGCGCCGTCTGGAAGTGGAAATCACTGAAAGCGCTTTGGCCGAGCGCCCCGATGAGGCGCTGATCGTGCTGCGCAAGCTCAAAGCCATGGGGCTGCGTTTGGCGATTGATGATTTCGGAACGGGTTACTCGTCGCTGGCGCACCTCAAGCGCTTTCCGATTGACGTGCTCAAAATCGACCAGGGCTTTATCCGCGACATTCCACAAAGCGCCGACGACATGGCGATTAGCCGTGCGGTAATCGCCATGGGGCAGAGTATGGGCCTGGAAGTGCTGGCCGAAGGGGTAGAAACCGCTGCGCAGTTGGAGTTTTTGCGCCAGCACGGCTGTAATTTCTACCAAGGCTATTTTTGCAGCAAGCCTGTGCCAGCCAATGAATTTGCCGCGCTGTTGCAAGCCGACCAATTGCGCTTGCAGGCCTCCTCGCCATCGCACCCGTAAGACGTGTATGCAGGAAAACCGCTAAGGCGCGCTACGGCAGCTCTAGCGTGTTCTCCAGATCAGTGAATCAGCACGGGGTTCTGGGCCAACTGGGCATAGGACTCCAGCGTTGCTTCCACTTCTTCTTCGCTAGGAGATTCCTGCTGCCAGGCATGAATGTGCTGCTGAAAAAGCTCCGCCCAGGATCCGTCCAGGTACACCTCTTTGCCGGTGCGTTTGTCCACAATTTCAAAGCCGTGGCGTGGCAGTGCGGGGGCGGTGGTTTCGCCATCTGCCAAGGTGATGTCCGATGGCAGTCCCAAGTTCGCTTGGATATGGAGCACCACGAAGGACTCAGAGTCATAAAGCATTTGCATGGTGGCCTCCTCAACGCATACAGATGGGGCTGCAGCAGTCAATTTGCAAGGTGCGCGAAGCTGCACACCCTGTAATTCAGTATTCCATGGAAGAAAGAGCCTGGGACGGCCAATCCGTCAGCAGGGGCTAAGGTTTGCTGTGGGACTTGAGCTTCAGGTCCAGCTCATCACGGCCCCCGTCTTCCAGCATGCGGATACGCACGGGCAGGTATTGCAAGCTGGGAGCCAGCCACAAGGCGGCCTGCAAGCCATCTTCCAGACCGCTTTCTGACTGGTGCTCCAGTTTGAGGGCAGACAGCTTGCCTGCAGGCAACTGCAGTGTCTCTGTGCCCCGTACCGTAAAAGTCCAGGGAGCCACCCGATTGCTGCTGGCAGCCTGCACCATGATTTGTGTCCCTGGAGGGTAGCGATGGGGCGCTGCAGCGATCATGCCGGCCACTTGAAAGAACACACTCATGCGGTCTTGCGTGCCGCTGACCCAGGTGGCAGGTTCACTGCCGCGGCTAAAACGAATGCTGCCTGCGCTGGCGTCGAACGTGGTGCTGTATTCCTTGCGGCCACGATCCATGAAAATCTCCGGCAGCAAACCCTGCGGGCCGATGCTTCCCGTGCTGGACTGGCGGCGCACGCCCACCAGTGGCACCTGCAGCTCTTGCGAGGCTTCATAGCGGTTGCCGCTGGGCAACCAGTCAAGTTGCGCCTTGGTTTTGTAGGGGAAGCTTTTGATCTTGCCCTGTACGTCAAACTGCAAACGCGCAGCACCCGGGGCGCGCCAGGTGAGGGTGTTGGCGGCAATGGCTTTTTGCTGGGCGCTCGTCACCTGAATGGGGGCTGCCTTGGGCTGTGCGTGGACAAGTCCAGCCGAGGCAAGGCCGAAGCCAGCTGCAGCAATCAGAAGGCAGGTGGACCAAGTGCGAGACAGGGCAAGGCCAGTTTTGGAGCGCAGTGTCATAGGCGAACCGTAGAATTTGTGGCACACACCGTGCGCGGCGATAGCTGACGCACTTCGGAATTTCCCATTCTGGCAGTAGCGCTGTGACGGCGCTGCTGTATGGCCTTAGGGCCCACATTGCATTGCTCATGAAACTTGCTACTTACAAAGACGGTTCGCGCGACGGCCAGTTGATCGTGGTCTCACGCGATTTGCGCCTGGCGCACTACGCAACGGGCATTGCCTCGCGCCTGCAGCAAGTATTGGACGACTGGGGCTTTCTGGCCCCGCAGTTGCAGGACTTGTACCACCTGCTCAACACAGGGCGCGCTGCGCACGCGTTTGCGTTCGATCCCATGCAGTGCATGGCTCCGCTGCCGCGCGCTTTTCAGTGGGCACAAGGGCAGGCGTATCTGTCCCATCTCGCACTGACCCAGCCACAGGCCGAAGCCAGCCGCACCGAACCCATGTTGCGCCAAGGCGCGGGCGACAGTTTTGCGGGGGCATGTGACGAAGTCGTCGTGCCCAGCGCGGCCATGGGGATGGACTTTGTGGCAGGCTGGGCCGCCATCACTGGCGATGTGCCAATGGGCAGCTCGGCCGAGCAGGCGCAGCACAGCGTTCGGCTGCTCATGCTCAGCCACACCATTGCATTGCGCAACTTGCCCGACCCTGCCAGCCATGTGCAAAGTTACCCGGCCACAGCATTTAGCCCGGTGGCCGTGACGGTCGATGAACTGGGCGACGCCTGGAAGGCCGGCCGTCTGCACTTGCCGCTGCACACCAGCTGCAATGGCCGCAAAGTAGGCCTGTGTGAAGCGGGGGAGGGCATGGATTTTTCGATGGGGCAACTCATTGCCCACCTGTGCAAAACGCGCTCGCTGGCTGCGGGCTGTGTGGTGGGCAGCGGCGCCGTCAGCAACGCGGGCACGCCGACAGGCCGCGGCAAAGACAAACGCATGGAGTGGCCCCGGGGCTGTCACAGCATGGCTGAAAAGCGTGCCATGGAAGTCTTGCAAAACGACGCGCCCAGCACCCCCTACTTACAGTTTGGCGACAGCGTGCGCAGTGAGATGAAAGGCAAGGACGGGCAAAGCATTTTCGGGGCGCTGGATCAAACGATGGTGTCTCCGCAAGGAGAAGGTAGTGCGCAATAAATTTGAATAAAAATTTTTAATGAAATAGGGCTCTAGCCCTTGCCTGGCAAGGGCATATAGCTATATTTATTAATTGAATGACCTAATCCAGGGCCCTTTGCCTGCGCATGGTGAGTACCAGCACGGCCAGGCTCGTCACCGCCCCCAGGCCACCCAGCACGTGAAACACGGGAATGCCCAGCACGCGGATATCCCAGGCCAGCAAAGTGGGGCCAATACCCAGAATAAAAGCGCCGGCCACCACTGCCAAAGACAGGCGTGTGGCCGCACGCTCCAGTGCGCCAGAGATGCGATAGAGCTGGGGCACATGCATGTCGACCCCCACGCGGCCCTGTTTGAGGCGGTACATCAGCAGGCGCAGCGTTTTCGGTGCGTCGGCCGTCATCTCATACATCTGCAGCATGGCTGCACGTTTTTCACGCAGCACGCGACGCGGTGAAAAGCGTGCGCGCATTTGCTCTTGTACCAGGGGCTGCGCGGTGGTGATGACGTCAAAGTCGGGGTCGAGCTGCAGCAGCACCCGGTCGGCCGTGACCAGGGCTTTGAACAGCAGTGCCATGTCGGCGGGCATGGCAATTTGCGCCTCGCGCGCCAAGTTCATGAACTCGGTGATGGAGTCACCGAGCTTGAGGGGCCCGTTGTCGCGCCGGGCCACGTAGCGCTCTACGGCCGATTCCATGAGCGCGATGGCTACGCGCGTATCGCCGCTCCACTCCAGCATCACCATGACCAAGCCGTCGGCATCGCCCTCCACTATGGCGCGCAGCAGCATCAGAAACTGATCGCGCCGGTGCGGTGAAAGGTGGCCGACCAGCCCAAAGTCCAGGAAGCCAACGCGGTTGCCTTGCATGGCAAACACATTGCCCGGGTGGGGATCGGCGTGGAACAGTCCGTCGCGCAGCATCATGTGCAAAAACGCCTGCGCACCACGGCGCGCCAGCAGGGGGCCGTTCAGGCGCGGATCACTGGTGGCCATGTTGGCGGGCACGCCATCGAGCCAGTCTTGCACCAGCAATTCAGGGGTGCTCAAGGCCCATTCAATGCGCGGGATGGCGATCTCGGGCTGCTGCGCAAAAGCATCGGCCATCAACTCGTTGTTGCGGCCTTCGATGGTGAAGTCCAGCTCTTCCTGCAAAGCATCGCTGACTTGCCGGGCCACATCCAGCGGGCGGTAGCGCTCCAGTTGCGGAAAGCGCTCCTCGGCCATGGCCGCCACGTGCTTGAGCAAGCGGACATCGGCCTCCAGCCCCGCGCGAATGTCGGGGCGCTGTACTTTGACCACCACTTCGCGCAGCGAACCATCGGGCCGTCGCAGCTGCGCGCGGTAGACCTGCGCGATGGAAGCGGCAGCCAGCGGTATGGCGTCAAAACGCGTAAAGGCCTGGGCAATCGGCATGCCCAGCTGCGCCTCAATGTGCGGCTGCATCAGCTCCCACGGCAGGGGTGTAGCCTGGTTGTGCAGCTGCTCCAGCGCTTGCGTCCACTCTCTGGGCAGCAGGTCGGAGCGCGTGGCCAGAATCTGCCCCAGTTTGACGAAGGTGGGCCCCAGCGACTCAATCGCCATGCGCACGCGCTGGGGGCGGCTGATCTGGGCAATCGGGTGGTCTGCGCGCCGATTGGCAGCGCGCGTTTGCTTGGTCGTGCGCCATTGTGCCCAGCCTGACAGGCCCAGACTTTGCACCACATCCGACAAGCCGAAGCGCAGCAAAGTCCCGACGATTTCTTGCAAACGGGCGCGATCTCGAACCGCAACGACGGCGGTGTGCAGCATGGCCATGACATCTCCTCCAATCGGTGCCAAGCATAAAGCTTGGGCCTGCTGGCCCAGGTCAGCCAATGGCTTTTCAGCAATGAGAGCAGCTGGCCCTTGTTCTTCAATACTTTGCGATTGTTTTGTTTAGGAAATCCAGCAAAGACGAGGGCAAGCTGCTATCAAAGCTCAATAGCTCAGGCAAATCTTGCCGAAGTGCTGGCCACTTTGCTGGTGGCGAAAAGCGTCTGCCATCTGCGCCAAGGGGTAGCTGCGGTCGATCACCGGCTTCCAGCCAAACTGCTCCAGCGCACGCACCATGTCTTGCTGCTGCTCGCGGCTGCCGACAATCAAGCCCTTCAAGGTTTGCTGCTTGCTCATCATCTCGGCGGTGGGCACATTGCCGACAAAGCCAGTCAGCACTCCAATGAGCGCAATGTGCCCGCCCACGGCGCAGGCGCGGATGGATTGGGGCAAGGTGCCGGGGCCGCCCACTTCCACCACGATGTCGGCACCGCGCCCGCCTGTGGCGGCCAGCACAGCGTTGCCCCACTCTGGAATTTCGGCGTAGTTGATGACCACGTCAGCGCCGAGTGCCTTCAAGCGCTCGGCCTTGGCAGCGCTGGAGGTGGTAGCGATGACGCGGGCGCCCATGCTCTTGGCCATTTGCAGCGCAAAGATGGAGACGCCACCGGTGCCCAGCACCAGCACCGTATCGCCCGCTTGCAGCCGCCCATCCACGACCAGTGCGCGCCAGGCCGTCAGGCCTGCGGTGGTCAGCGTGGCCGCTTCTTCGTGGCTGTAGCCTTTGGGGGCATGGGTGAACGCGGTGGCTGGCAAGGTGACCATTTCACGCGCAAAACCATCGCAGCCATCGCCCGGTACGAGGGTGAAATTGCTGGGTACATATCGACCCGATTGCCACTGCGGGAAAAAGCAGGAAACCACGGCATCGCCCACCGCAAAGTCCGTCACATCTGCGCCCACGGCGGTGACGACACCCGCACCGTCGGCCATGGGAATACGACCATCGGCGGCCGCGTTGGGGCCGGTGACGACCAGCAGGTCGTGGTAGTTCAGGGAGCTGGCGTGCACGCGCACTTGCACTTCACCGGCTTGAGGTGCCGCAGCATCGGGCAAGGCCGTGGCGTGCAGGTTGTCGAGGCCACCGGGGGCGGTCAGTTGAATGGCTTGCATCATGGTGGAGGTTCCAGTAGAGGGGAAGTGGATACGCGGGCTTTGCACCAGCACCGCCTGCGTGCGGAAATTTCGAGGTGTACAGCAACCGTGGCGGTGCTGGCTGTAAGTTTGTGCTGACACGCTTTCGAGCACTTGTCATACACAGGTTGGCACGGCAATCGAGTCATTAATGAAGCTTCTTAGGAAGAAGGTCGCTCCATGAACAATTTGCTCAACGATCTGGAAAACCGCTTGGCAGCACTGCCGGTCAAGACGGTGCTGCAATTGCCGGATGGCAAGCGGTTGGGTACAGAGCCTGCAGATGTTCGCATGATCATGCGTTCGCCAGCAGCGTATCTGGCATTGCTCCAGGGCCGAGTGGGTGATCTGGCAAGCGCCGTGGTTGAAGGCTGGATGGAGCTGGAAGGCAATATGCACGACGTGATTGCTGTCGGTCGTGGTCTGCTCCAGGCAGACCCCACGGCAACGTCCGAACAGGACAGCCATTGGTGGTCCAAGACGTTGCACCGGGCCCGCTCGCTGGCCCTGCACACGCTGGAGCGCGATGCCGAGCAAATTCATTTTCATTACGACCTGTCTGACGACTTTTTTGCGCTGTGGCTAGATCCACTGCGTGTGTACTCCTGCGCTTACTACCGCGATCCGACCATGACACTGGTGCAGGCACAGGAAGCCAAGCTGGACCACATCTGCCGCAAGCTGAGTCTGCAGCCCGGGGAGCGCATGCTGGATGTGGGCTGCGGCTGGGGTGGCCTGATTACATGGGCTGCCAGGCACTATGGCGTGAAGGCCAAGGGCATCACCCTGTCGCGCAACCAGCACAGCTATGTGACCGAGCTGATTGCACGCGAAGGTCTGCAAACTCAAGTGGAAGTGGCGCTGTGCGACTACCGAGAAGTGACGGATGAGCCGTTTGACAAACTCGCTTCGGTCGGCATGTTTGAGCACGTGGGGCGCGCCAACTTGCCGCAATACTTCCAGACGATGTACCAACTGCTGCAACCCGGTGGCATGGCCTTGATTCACGGCATCACAGCGGGTGGCACCACCAACGCGCAACTGGGTGCGGGCATGGGGGACTTTATTGAAAAATACATCTTTCCCGGTGGCGAGCTGGTGCACATCAGCACGGTGCTCCAGGACATGGCACAGGCCAGTCTGGAGATGGTGGATGCCGAGAACCTGCGCCCCCACTACGCGCGCACGCTGTGGGCGTGGTCAGACAATTTGGAAGCACGGCTGGATGAAGCGCATGCCGTGCTCGCCAAGCAATGGAATCTGGAAAAGGCGCAGCGCGTTATCAAGGCCTATCGCCTCTATCTGGCGGGTTGCGCGATGGGCTTTGAAGAAGGCTGGATGGCGCTGCACCAGGTGCTGTGTGTGCGCCGTGATGGCAATGTCCAGCGTGGCCCCATTCGTGGTGCGCAATCGGGCTACCCCTTCCAGCGCGGCTATATGTACGGCGCTAGAAATTCGGTGCCATAGGGCGTAGACGCTGACCAAAACGGGCGTTCATCACAAACAGGCATAGGGAGGGAAGCAATGCCTTGTTCGGTTTTGTTTAAGCAGCGCCATGGCGCGATTTAAGCGTGTCTGGCTACTTGCACGGCGCAGTCATAAAACGTGGGAGCGCGCCCGATGTCCGTCAAACGCTGGTGCGTCAGTTCGTTCACATTGGTGCCATTGGCACCGTCTTTGCGCCACCAAATGCCCAGGCCCACCACCACGCCCTGGCGTGCGCGGCCATTGACTGCTGCGTGGCAGATATGCTCGCCCCGGTCATTGAATACGCGCACCACCTCACCATCGGCAATACCGCGTGTGGCGGCATCGTCGGGGTGAATTTCCAGCGCAGGCCGACCTTCAATGTGGCGCAGGGTTTTAACGTTCACAAATGTGGAGTTCATGAAGTTGCGCGCCGGCGGCGAGATCATGGCCAGCGGGTGTGCGGCACTGGGCGGCTCGTAGTTGGGCAGGTAGTCCGGCAGCGGGTTCACGCCGATTTTTTCGAGTGCCGTGCTGTGAAACTCGCACTTGCCCGAAGGGGTCGCAAAGCCGCCGTGGGCAAACGGTGCATCGGGCAAAGCCTGGTTGGCAAAACCATGCGCAAGCAGCGCCTCAAAGTTGACCGCACTGCCTTCCATGGCCTGGCGGCACAGGGCTTCATCGCCATCCTGGAAATGCGCACCAGCAAAGGCGCTGTCATAGCGCGCCATGTGCGTAGCCAGTTCGCGAAAAATCTGCGCGTTGCTTTTGGCTTGGCCGACAGGCGCAATCGCGGGCTGGTTGAGCAGCACATCGGTGTGGCCGTAGGTGGTGTGGATGTCCCAGTGCTCCAGCTGTGTGGTGGCGGGCAGCACATAGTCCGCGTGGTCGGCGGTGTCGGTCATGAAATGCTCGATCACCACGGTAAACAGATCTTCGCGCGCAAAGCCTGCGGCCACTTTGGCCGATTCGGGTGCGACGGCCACGGGATTGCTGTTGTAGACCACCAGCGCTTGAACAGGCGCGGCGGTGTCGTGCAGCGCATCGCCAATCGTGCTCATATTGATGGTGCGCGGGCGGCGTGCGCCCAGCAGTTGCGGCATCTGCAGCCGCGCACGGTTGGCGGGGGAGTGGTGCGAGGCGGACAGCAACAATCCGCCCGCACGGTGGCGCCATGCGCCGGTGAGCGCAGGCAGGCACGCCACAGCCCGCACCGCATTGCCGCCGCCTCGGTTGCGTTGCACGCCGTAATTCAAGCGAATGGCGGCAGGCTGTGTGGTGCCGTATTCGCGCGCCAGCTGGGTGATTTGTTCCACGGGCAAACCGCACACCTGCGCTGCCCGCTCGGGCGGCCATTCCAACGCGCGCGCCCTGAGTGTCTCCCAACCCAGCGTGTGTTGGGCGATGTAGTCGTGGTCCAGCCAATCGTTGCGGATCAATTCGTGCATCAGCGCCAAAGCCAGGGCCGCATCGGTACCCGGCAGCAGTTGCAGGTGTTCATGGCATTTATCGGCCGTCTCCGACTTGCGTGGGTCAATGCACACCAGCTTGGCGCCGTTGCGCTTGGCCTCCTGCGCAATGCGCCAAAAGTGCAGGTTGCTGCCAATGGAGTTGCTGCCCCAAATCAGGATGAGCTTGCTCTCTGCAAAAAACTGCACATGCATGCCCAGCTTGCCGCCGTAGGTGTGCAGCAGCGCCTCGCCGCCCGCGCTGGCGCAGATGGTGCGGTCCAGCAAGCTGGCTCCCAGTTGGTGGAAAAAGCGCCGGTCCATGCTCTCGCCCTGAACCAACCCCATCGTGCCTGCGTAGCTGTAGGGCAAGATGGCCTCGGGGTTGCGCTGTGCAATGGTGTGCAGGCGCTGGGCAATGTCGCTCAGCGCTTCCTCCCAGCCCACGGGCGTGAACTGGCCGCTGCCTTTGGGGCCTGTGCGCTTGAGCGGCGTCAGCACGCGCTCCGGGTGGTAGGTGCGTTCGACGTACTTGCTGACCTTGGCGCACAGCACGCCACCGGTCAGAGGGTGGTCGGCATTGCCTTGCACGCGGGTGGCCACGCCATCGACCACGGTGGTGACCAGCGAGCAGGTATCAGGGCAGTCGTGGGGGCAGGCGCCGAGGATGGTGGCAGTAAGGGTGTCAGTCATGGGGCACACAAAAGGCAAAGCGAAAAGGCACAGCGAAGTCCTTGTCATTATGCGGATGCCTGCGCGGCATTGATGTGCATCAAGCTAAGAACTTCGACAGCTTTGCTTTGGAACGATCGTGCTTTTTAAGGGTTTTTTGGCTACACTGCCGCCATACCAACCATAAGGAGACTGAGCATGTCCGATCTGAACGCCACTTTTGAAGAAGCCGTCAAAAATTCCACCTCGTTGAGCGAGCGCCCTGACAACGCCACGCTGCTCAAGATTTACGCGCTGTACAAGCAAGCCACGGAAGGTGACAACGAGGCTAAAAAGCCCAGCTTCACCGACATGGTGGGTCGCGCCAAGTGGGATGCCTGGGAAAAGCTCAAGGACTCTTCCCAGGATGAAGCCAAGCAACAGTACATCGACCTGATCAACTCCCTGCGCTGAGCCAAGCACGCGCTGAGTACTGAAAAAAAAAGAGCGACCACTGGTGGGGGCGCTCTTTTTTTGCAGGATGGCTTAATAAAAGCGTAGCTGCTTGCCATGGTGCTTAAAGGTTTTCAGAGTCTTTTAGTGCTGAAAACTAGTAAATACAAAGGCAAGCAGCTCACTTTTTATGTAGCGCTCACCATTTCATCGAACTGCTCGTTCAGCTTGGCCTCAATCTTTTCCTGAAACATGGCGGCCAGAAAACCCAGCTCTGCGCGCAGGCTCAGGCGCTCGGCAGTCACCTGCAACTGGCCGTCCATGCCGTTGCCGCTGAAGTGCAGCAAGTCTTCGGCTTCGCCGCTTTCATAGCGGCATTCCACGCCAAATTTGGCCGTGGCCTTGTCTGCCCAGGCTTGGGCATGTTGGCGCGCTGCGGGCAAGCCCAGCGCATGATTGCGCTCAATCAGAATATTCGACACGTTGGCAAACCTTTGGTGGTGCAAAAACAGCGGTGATGATAAAAGTCCAGCAGGCGCCCGCGAGCGCTGGCGCTGAATACACTTGGGGTTTGGTTATTGCACGGAAGCTGCGCTGCACTATGGATTTTTTGACTTGGATTATTGTGGGCTCGATTGGTATCTACGTGTTGCAAGGCATGGAGCACCGCCGCCGCGTGCGCTTGCTGGGCGCGCACTTGGCTCCTACGCAGGTGGAAAAGCTGATGGGGGGCTTGATTGAAGGCTATATGCGCGCCTTGGATGAAAAAGATCCGGAGCGTCAGCAGCAGGTCTGGGCCATCTTGGGCAACAACGAAAAGACCCTGGCCGATCAGCTGGAACGGCTGGCTAAAACTTTTTCTCAGGAAAATGCACAGGACACGCGCGTAAGCACGTTGCCCTTGGCGCTGCCGTACTTTGATCGACTGATTCCCTCGCACACCTTTGATATGCGCGAGGCGCTCAAACTGCATGCCAAAGCTGTGCGTGCGGCCTGTGCGCCGGACGATCTGGACCTGGAAGCGAGAAAGCATCTGGCCTTCACCATGACGGCAGAACTTCTGTTGCTGCAACACACCTGCCACTGGTTTTGCAAGACGCGCACCATCGCTTCCATGCGCCTGTTAGCCCGGCAAAAGACTTCTTACGAGCAAGTGCTGAAAAACGTCGAACCGAGCACTTTAAAGTCTTACCAACATCTGCTGGCCGCGCAGTCAAAGTAGGCTTGGTCTGACGCGGTCGATGCATCACTGGAGCAGTAACTCGGCTTACAGTGAGTGCAAACTGAGGGTGTACAGGCTCCATGGCTGCGCAGACCCAGTGCCGTGCACCATCGGGCTATTTTTCCAATGTGATGAGACACAGCTCAAAGGATAAACACCATGGCCTATACCTTCCAATCCCGCGCCACTGCTGATCTGATCATGCTTGAGGCAGCTGCCAAAAAGATTCTGGAAATTCTGGAAAAGACGCCCGGCGCTCCCGGCATCATTACGCTAGAGCAGATACCCCACGCCCTCCAAGCGCTGGAGCAGGCAATTGTCGAGGACGAAGCCCGCCGGCGAGAAATTGAGCAAGAAGCACAGTCGGCAGACGATGCAGAAAGCGCCCACGCCGCCGTGACATCTGCGGAGCTGGGCAGCGTTACGCTGCGCCAGCGCGTAGCCCCGCTGGCCGACATGCTGCGCCGCAGTGCGCAGGAAGGCAAACCCGTCACTTGGAAGCTGTAAACGCGCAGCAGCCAATTGCCAAATAAAAACTGCCCGTAAGCGTTGTGCTTACGGGCAGTTTTTTTGCCTTATTCAATGTGCTGCGTAGTGCAACACACCGGCATGGACGGCGCAATTAGTCAGCAAACTGGCCGTTGGCCTTGATGACCTTGCCCCAGGTTTCGATTTCCTTGGCGACAAACTTTTTGTGCTCTGCCGGCTCGACACGGTTGTCGGCCACGATCACAGCGCCCAGGCCCTCTTGCTTCTTGATGAAGTCAGCGTCTTTCACGCCTTCCTTCAGCGCCTTGTTCAGCGTTGCCAGTACGTCCGCAGGAGTGCCCTTGGGTGCGTACAGGCCGTGCCATACCGTCACGTTAAAGCCTTTGAGGCCGGAGGCATCCAAAGTCTCCAAATCCTTCAGCGCGGGGGCGTTCAGGCGTTGCAGCGTGGTGACGCCGTAAGCCTTGACTTTCTTGGCTTCAATTTGCGAAGACGTATTGGTGGTCTGGTCACACATCAAATCAATGCTACCCCCCATCAAATCAGTAATCGCTGGCGCGGCACCCTTGTAAGGCACGGGAGTCATCTGCACGTTCAGCGCGCTTTGAAACATCAAGCCACACAGGTGGCCGGCAGAACCCAGTCCCGAGTGCCCCAGGTTGATCTTTTCTTTGTCCTTGTTAATCAAGGCACGCAGTTCGGCAAAAGTGTTGGCTGGCAGATTAGGGCGGCCAATCACAGTCATGGGGACATCATTGACGATGCCCAAGTACTCAAAGTCGTTGAGCACGTCAAACGACAGGTTGCGATACAGCGTAGGCATGGTGGACATGCCAATGTGGTTCAGAAGCAAAGTGTAACCATCGGGCGTAGCGCGGGCTACCTTGGCAGTACCAATAGAGCTACCTGCGCCGCCCAAGTTCTCAATCACCACTGTTGCCCCTCCCAGAGGCTTGCGCATGGCCTCCGCCAAATCGCGGGCTACGCGATCAGTGGGACCACCTGCAGCAAAAGGAACGACGATGGTGATGTTCTTGCCGGCTGCCGGGAAGCTTTGGGCGTTGGCGCCCAGCGAGACAGCGGCGGCTGCCAGTGCGACGGCTGCGATGCGGAATGTGTAAGACATGTGCTTTTTTCCTGTGCTCATATTGAATCGACCATCCTAGGAATCGATCATTCGATGCTGACTAGCGAATACCCTCGAATTGCCGCACAAAATTTTAAAAACAGTACGAAGTTGTCATTCCTCAAATTCTGAAATTTTTCAATGTGAAATTTATTCATGTTATTTTTTGATAAATGATCCTATTCCTTGGTGTTTTTGGTGTTTCCCTCTTAATTTTTGTTGGGCTTACAGAATTCATCTTCTTTCGATGTCAAGACTGCTTAAAGCAACCAGCGAAAGCGCAAACAGAAATCCCGGATGCTGAAATTGGATTTTCAGCATCCGGGATTTTTTAAGGCGAAAAAGTCTCAAGCGTAGCTTCGGATGTCTTCGATCACTTTGCCGTCATTGGGCAGACTGCCAGGGGAAACCAGTTGAATTTCGGCGCGCAATTTGGTGATTTCGCGCACGGCCTCACCAATTTGCAGTGCCAGTCCTTCTGCGGTTTCATTGCTTTCCACCAGCAATGCCATGTGGTCACTGGCCATCTCGCCACTGACGATCAAGCGCGCTTTACCCACCTGTGGAAAGCGTTTGGCGACTTCCGATATCTGTCCTGGATGGACAAACATTCCGCGCACTTTGGTGGTCTGGTCTGCACGCCCCATCCAGCCTTTGATTCGAATATTCGTCCGGCCTGTCGGGCATTGACCTGGTAGGACGGCAGATAAGTCACCCGTGCCAAAACGAATCAATGGATAGTCTGAATTGAAGGTGGTGACTACCAGTTCACCCACTTCGCCTTCAGGCACAGGGTCACCAGTACCGGGACGTACGATTTCGACGATCACCCTTTCATCCAGCACCAAGCCTTCCCGTGCTGATGTTTCGTAAGCAATCAGGCCCAAATCTGCCGTGGCATAGCATTGGTAGCCGCTGACACCGCGCGCTTGCAGCCAATCACGCAATGACGGTGGGAAAGCTTCGCCGCTGACCAGTGCCTTGCGCACACTAGGAAGGGGGGTATTGAGCGCTTCGGCCTTTTCGAGGATCAACTTCAGAAAACTCGGCGTGCCGATATAGCCTGCTGGTAGGAGCTCTGCCATTGCTTGTACCTGCTGCTCGGTTTGGCCCGTTCCGCCGGGGAACACCGTGCACCCTACTGCATGCGCACCGGTTTCCATCATGGAACCTGCCGGAACAAAATGATAGCTAAAGCAGTTGTGAATCAGTTCCCCTGAACGAAAACCTGCTGCATAAATGGCGCGCGCCATGCGCCAGTAGTCTGGGTGTGTGCCTTCTGGCTCATAGATAGGCCCCGGACTGGCAAAAACACGTGGCATGCCCTGCCCAAAACCTTGGGTGCTAAAGCCTCCGAAGGGATTGGCTTGACGATGGGCTCGCTGGCGTTCAAGCAGTTCGTATTTGCGCGTTACAGGCAGCTTGGCCAAGCTCGCTCTGCAGTTGACTGCAAAAGCATCTACGCCTTTCAAGATGTCTGCAAAAGCAGCAGAGGCATGCTGTGCGTGTTTAACCTGGGCAGGCAAAGCGGCCATGAGCGCAGTTTCACGAACATCAGGGGCGCGCAATTCCAGTTCGTCGTAATGCTCATGCATGGAGAATTCCTAAATATCAAATGTCGCAAGAGGCAGGCTTGAAACCTCTTTGTGAAAGCTGGGTGGTGGGTAGATTTTTTAGGCCAGCCAGCGCTTGCGCCGCTTATAGCTTTTCACGTCGCGAAAGCTCTTGCGTTCATTGCCTCCAACGCCGAGGTAAAACTCTTTCACATCTTCGTTAGTGGCCAGCTCAGAGGCGGGGCCATCCATCACAATGCGGCCGCTTTCCATGATGTAGCCGTAGTCTGAGTACTTCAGCGCCATGTTGGTGTTTTGCTCGGCCAGCAAGAAGGTAACGTTTTCCTTGGTGTTCAAGTCTTTGACGATGTTGAACACCTCTTCGACAATCTGAGGGGCAAGACCCATCGAGGGTTCGTCAAGCAAAACGAGATTGGGGTTGCTCATGAGCGCGCGGCCAATGGCGCACATTTGCTGCTCGCCGCCAGAGGTATAAGCAGCTTGCGAGGTGCGGCGCGTTTTAAGGCGCGGGAAGTAGTTGTAAACCTTCTCCAAGTTGGCCGCAATCTCGCCCTTGTCGGTGCGCGTATAGCTGCCCGTCATCAAGTTTTCTTCGATCGTCAGGTGGGCAAAGCAATGGCGCCCTTCCATGACTTGCACCACACCGCGCTTGACCAGATCGGCGGGTGAGAGGTTTTGAATCTGCTCGCCGCGCAACTCAATGCTGCCTTTGGTGACTTCGCCACGCTCGCCCTGGAGCAAATTGGAAATCGCTCTCAGCGTGGTGGTCTTGCCTGCACCATTTCCGCCTAGCAAGGCCACAATGCCTCTTTCGGGCACCTGCAGGGAGACGCCTTTGAGCACCAAGATGACATGGTTGTAGATCACCTCAATACCGTTGACGCTCAGGACAATATTTTTGGGTTCCATTTTTCAAGTCTTTCAACCAATCGACAGTCCTGTATTACTCAGGTGTCGGCAGGACTGTCGGTTGGGCACTGCGAAACTCGGGGAGCATGTGCAGTGCCGGATCACTACCGCAACGCATGCTATGCGGCGGTAGTGTGCCTACTGCTTATTTGCAGTCTGCTACAGCGCGGCGTGTGTGTTTTTTGTCTGTCAGGTACTTATCACCATGCTCTTTGATCAGAGGCTCGATGACCTTGTCGTCTGACTTGTACCACTCACTGCCCATGTTCCAGTTCTTACCGTCCCAGGTGTGAATGCGTGCCCAGGTCGAACCCATGTGGTCGTCGCAACTGGTCTTCAGCGGACGCATGATCTCTTCGAAGCCCAGTTCCTTCAGACGGGCGTCTGTCAAATTCAGGTTTTCATAGCCCCAGCGCACTTGCTCGCCAGTCATTGGCTTGCCTTTGCCGAACTTTTCTTGTGCTGTGCGGATGGCTTCGACGGTCAGCATGGAAATGATCATGCCGCGTGTGTACAGCACAGACCCCACTTCAGTGCGATCACCGGTGCCCGCTTTCTTGTCGTGTACATGCTTCAGTACTTCCTTGGCGATGGTCGTGGTGGGACCAAAGCCATTCAAAGCCAATGCTTGGTAGCCCTTGGCGCCTTCGCCCACGTCACGGACATCGGGTTCAGCACCCGCCCACCATACGCCGTAAAGCTTGTCACGCGGAAAGCCTGTGGCTTGTGCTTCTTTTAAGGCCGTGGAATTCATTACGCCCCAGCCCCATAGCAGTGCGAAATCTGGGCGGCTTTGGCGCAGTTGTAGCCAAGCGGCTTTTTGCTCTACACCGGGTGCGGTAACAGGCAGCAGTTGCAACTCGAAGCCGTGCATTTTTGCGCGTTCCTGGAGGACAGGGATCGGTTCTTTGCCGAATGGACTGTCGTGGTACACCAGTGCAATTTTTTTGCCCTTGAGCTTGTCCATTCCGCCTACTTTTTGACCCAAGTGCTGGATCAGGATGTCAGCACCGGTCCAGTAACTGCCCATAAAAGGGAAGTTCCAAGGAAATGCGTTACCGTCTTTGGCAATCGACAGACCGTAGCCGAGTGTGATCAGTGGAATCTTGTCGACGGGTGCTTTTTCCGTCAGAGCAAAGGTAATACCTGTCGCTTGCGGATCAAAAGCAGCTACGTTGGGTTTGCTTTTGAGACGTTCGTAGCACTCTACGCCGCGGTCGGTGGCATAGCCAGTTTCGCACTCTTCGTAGGTGATCTTGACGCCATTGATACCACCATCACGCTCGTTGATGAGCTTGAGGTAATCCTGCTTGCCGTTGGCCCATGGAATACCGTTAGGTGCATAAGCACCTGTACGGTAAGAAAGCAGAGGAATGAATTGCTCGTTGGCCTGCGCCCATGCGCTGCCGGTCATTGCAGAAAGGCCTCCAACGGCCAATGCTGCAGCGGTGGCTAGACGTGAAATTTTCATGGTTTGTCTCCTGGTATGGTCTAGTAGTTACACGCGAAAACTTGCGCCAAGAAGCGCATGGGGAACACAGAGGGATTAGTGTGGGAAAGGCCAAACACGCATTTTTTGCTTGCCGATGGACCACAGCTTGGCCAAGCCATGGGGCTCGACAATCAAGAACCAGACGATCAGGCCACCGAAGATGATGAACTCTGCATGGGAGACTGCTGCGGTAGAAATTTGCATGCCGAAAACACCAGCAACAGCAGGCAGCATTAGGTTCAGGAAAATGGGTAGAACCACGATGAAAGCAGCACCGAAAAAGCTACCCATGATGGAGCCGAGACCGCCGATGATCACCATGAAAAGCAGTTTGAAAGAAATGTCTACTGAGAACGCTGCAGGTTCCCAAGCACCTAGGTGAACGAAGGCCCACAAGGCGCCTGCAACACCGATAATGAAAGAGCTGACCGCAAAAGCACTGAGCTTGGCGTACATCGGGCGAATGCCGATCACCGAAGCTGCAACGTCCATATCGCGAATGGCCATCCACTCTCTGCCAATCGCGCCGCGCACCAGATTTTTGGCCAGTACGGCAATCACCACTAATACGGCTAAGCAAAAGATGTATTTGGAGGTGGCCGAATCAATCGGAATGCCCAACACTTGCAGGTTATTAACCGATACGGAACCCGAGGGAGAGTAGTTGGTCAGCCATTTAATGCGCAAGAACATCCAGTCGCTGAAGAACTGAGCGGCCAGCGTTGCTACGGCCAGATACAAGCCTTTGACGCGCAAGCTGGGCAGACCAAACAAAATTCCAAAAGCTGTGGCACACAGACCGCCCAAGATCAATGCAGGAATCAGCGGAAGCTCTGGCAGACGTGCCATGAAGTTGAAGGCGCCATAAGCACCGACCGCCATAAATGCGCCGGAACCCAAAGAGATCTGGCCGCAGAAACCCACCAAGATATTTACGCCCAGCGCCGCCAACGACATGATGACCAGCGGAATCAAAATAGCGCGGTAAAAGTAGTCCGTTGCAAACATCGGGACGATCAAGAACGCCGCTGCGATGAGTAGCAAGATAGCGATTTTGTCTTGGCGAATGGTGAAGATTTGCTGATCGGCGCGGTAGCTCGTTTTGAACTGGCCGTTTTCACGATAGAACATGTGTGTCTCCTTATTGTTCTGCTGGATGCAACCGGTCAGACACGGTCGATAATCTTCTCGCCAAACAGTCCTTGAGGCCTGAACAGCAAGAACACCAGAGCCAGCACATAGGCAAACCAGATTTCGATGCCGCCGCCCACGTAAGGGCCGAGATACACCTCCGACAACTTCTCGCCGACACCAATGATTAGTCCGCCGATGATGGCGCCGGGTACCGAGGTCAAACCACCCAAAATGACCACAGGCAAAGCGCGCAGGGCCACGGTGGTAAGCGTGAATTGCACGCCCAGTTTGGAGCCCCAGATCATCCCGGCGACCAACGCCACCAGACCTGCTACGCACCAAACAATGACCCAAATGCGATTGAGCGGAATGCCAATCGACTGTGCGGCTTGGTGGTCATCAGCTACTGCACGCAGCGCACGACCCGTGCCGGTCTTTTGGAAGAAAATCGACAACGCAATGACTAATGTTGCCGCAATCAGGGCTGCAATTACATCTTCTTGGTTGACCATCACACCGCCATCAAACAGGGATTCCATCAAGAAAACGGGATCTTTGGGCATACCGATGTCGATCTTGTAAATATCACTGCCAAACAGCGTCTGGCCGACACCTTCCATGAAGTAGGTAATGCCCAGCGTGGCCATCAGCAGGGTGGCGCCTTCTTGGTTCACAAGATGGCGCAGCACCAAGCGCTCAATGACCCATGCACAAATGAACATGATGATGGCGGCGATCACGAACGCCGCAACATTGGCGAAAATTTTGCTTTCAATGCCTGTCCATTGCGGTATCCATTCCGCAAAACGTGACATTGCCAGTGCGGCAAACAGCACCATGGCGCCTTGCGCAAAGTTAAAAACGCCGGAGGCTTTGAAGATCAGTACAAAGCCCAGCGCAACCAGCGCGTAGAGCATGCCGGCCATGAGGCCGCCAATCAGAGTTTCGAGAAAAAATGCCATTGCTTGACTCCCGTTTTCTTGGTGCGTGCGGTCAGTGGCTGGTGCCCAAATAGGCCCGAATCACGTCTTCGTTGTTGCGCACTTCATCGGGTGCGCCATCACCAATCTTTTTGCCGTAGTCCAGAACCACCACGCGGTCCGAGATGTCCATCACTACGCCCATGTCGTGTTCAATCAAAACGATGGTGGTGCCGAATTCGTCGTTCACGTCCAAGATGAAGCGGCACATGTCCTGCTTTTCTTCCACGTTCATGCCGGCCATGGGTTCGTCCAGGAGTAGTACTTGCGGCTCCATCGCCAAGGCACGGCCCAAATCCACACGCTTTTGCAAACCGTAAGGAAGCTGACCTACGGGGGTCTTGCGAAAGGCTTGAATTTCCAGAAAGTCGATGATGTGCTCGACAAATTCGCGGTGCGCCATCTCTTCTTTTTCGGCGGGGCCAATGCGTAGGGCCTGCATCAGGATATTGCTTTTGATCTGGAGGTTGCGGCCGGTCATGATGTTGTCGATCACGCTCATGCCCTTGAACAATGCCAGGTTCTGGAAGGTACGCGCCACACCCATTTCAGCCACCTGCCGACTGTTCATGTGGTCGAATTTTTTGCCGCGAAATGTGATGGAGCCTTCAGACGGCGTATACACCCCATTGATGCAATTCAGCATGGAGCTTTTGCCTGCCCCGTTGGGGCCGATGATGGAGCGGATTTCATGCTCACGGACATTGAATGAAATGTCAGTCAGCGCCTTAACGCCACCAAAGCGCAGGCTGAGGTTGTGGATGTCCAAAATGACATCGCCAATCTTCTTATCTGTCATTGCAGTGCGTCTCTCATTCTGGAATCAGGCCACAGCGCGAGAGGCTGGGTACGTCTTGGCTTCAAGGATCTTGAGCGTGGCGCTGACGCTGCCGGTGCGGCCGTCCTCAAACTTCACCTGTGTCTCAATGAACTGCTCTTGCTTGCGGCTGTACAGCGCATCAATGAGGACGCCGTATTTGTCCGCAATGAAGTTGCGGCGCACTTTGCGGGTACGCGTCAGCTCATCGTCATCAGGATCCAGTTCCTTGTGCAGCACCAAGAAACGCGCAATTTGGGTGTCAGCCATACCGACTTCGGTAGCCAGATCTGCATTGACTTGGCCAATACATTCGGCAATCAGTTCCAGCACCGACTGTTTGGAGGCCAGATCCACGTAGCCTCCATAAGCAATGCCTTGGCGTTCGGCCCAGTTGGCGACCGCTTCGTAATCAATATTGATAAAGGCGCAGACTTGGTCACGCTGATTGCCAAAGCACACGGCCTCCTTGATCTGCGGGAAGAACTTGAGCTTGTTTTCGATGTAATTCGGTGCAAACATCGCGCCGGTGTTGGTCTTACCGACATCTTTGGCACGATCAATGATGCGCAGGTGCCCATCTGCATCCAGTACGCCCGCATCGCCGGTGTGAAAGTAGCCCTGGGCGTCAATGACTTCTGCCGTGGCGTCCGGGCGCTTGTAGTACTCCTTGAGTACCGAAACGCCCTTGACCAGCACTTCGCCGTTGTCATCAATTTTCAGTTCAATGCCCGGCGCGGCTTGGCCCACGGTATTGAGTTTGACTTGGCCGTTCTTCTGAATACAGACATAAGCGCAGGTTTCGGTCTGGCCATACAGCTGCTTGAGGTTGATGCCAATCGAGCGGAAGAACTTGAACAGATCCGGCCCGATGGCCGCGCCAGCCGTATACGCGACCCGAATACGGGACAGACCCATAACGTTACGCAGAGGGCCGTAAATCATCAAATCGCCCAGTTTGTATTTCAGTCGATCCATCGTGCTGACAGGTTTGCCATCCAGAATGTCAGCCCCCACACGCTTGGCCAGCGTCATGCACTTTTCATACAACCATTGTTTGCCCTTGGCGGCATCTTCCATGCGGATCGATACCGAAGTCAGCATGCCTTCAAATACGCGCGGTGGAGCAAAGTAATACGTAGGACCAATTTCGCGCAGATCGATATTGACGGTGCTCGCCGATTCCGGGCAGTTGATGGTGAAGCCCGCCACCATCCATTGCGCCAGTGAAAACAGGTGGTCACCCACCCAAGCCGGAGGCAGGTAGGAGATCACATTGTCTGAAGGGTTCAGCTTGTCCACTTCCACAGCGCCCCGTGCGGAACCCACAAAGCTGGCATGCGTTTGGCAGACGCCTTTCGGCTTACCCGTGGTGCCCGAGGTGTACAGGATGACGGACACATCTTCTGGCTTGACGGACTGAACCATTGCATCCCAGACCCCGGGGTTGCTGAGATCCCAGCTTTGACCCAGCTTCTTGAGTTCCTCAGTACTAATCAGACCCGGCTGGTCATATTTACGCAAGCCACGTGGGTCGTCGTAAATGATGTGTTCAATGGACGGGGCTGATTCGCGCACTTCCAGCAGCTTGTCGACCTGTTCTTGGTTTTCTGCAAAAGCAAACTTTACGTCTGCGTCTTGCATGACAAAAACCATTTCTTGGGCCACCGCATCCTGGTAGAGCGGAATGGGTACGGCACCCAAACTCTGTACTGCCACAAAGCCCATGTACAAGCTGGGACGGTTGTCACTGATGAACGCTAAATTTTGTCCTTTGGCCAAACCCAAAGCTGCCAAACCGCAGGCCATTTGGCGGACATCCACCGCGACATCGCGCCATGTCCATGTTTGCCAGATTCCGTACTCTTTCTCGCGCAGTGCAGCTGCATCGGGCCTTTCGGCAGCGTGCTCAAGCAGCAGATGCGGAAATGTTGTCGCCATTGCAGATCCTCACAGATTCAAACTTCGAACCAACCGAAGAACACGTTGCTCAGGCACTCGTGCTCATGGAACTGAATGAATAGTAGGGAGGGCTTTGACGTTTTCTTGTCTTTGCGCCGACATTCTCGGGAAACACCTAGTCGGGTTAGTACGCGTCTTTTGTCAGCATTTTGCGTATGTTTGTTGAGGTTTGATCTAAATCAGGTTCAAAGGATAGGGCGAGTTCCGCTTGTCGTGGCAAACCCCAATGTCATAGGCTCAGGGTCTACGCGCATGCTCACTGCATGAGTTCTTCCACGTCCCTCTATCAACGTCGCCGCAACGCAACCCCCGAAGAAATTGAAGCCATTCCTTGGATTCATCTTTTGCAGCCGCATGAGCGTGAACGCGCCGTGGCGGCCATCTTGGTGACGGAAGCGTGTGCGGGAGAGTACGTCTCCGCCATTGGCAAGCCAGCGAGCTATTGGTTCGGCTTGATTGATGGCCTGCTCAAGATGAGTGCCGACCATGCCGATGGCTCAAGCATGACTTTTACGGGCGTACCGCCTGGGGGGTGGTTTGGTGAAGGCACGTGCATCAAGCGCGAAACATACCGCTACAACATTCAAGCGTTGCGCAAAAGTGTGATCGCAGGCGTGCCGCTGGAGACCTTTCAGTGGTTGCTTGACCACTCGCTGGGCTTTAACCGCTTCATCATGAATCAGCTCAACGAACGGCTGGGCCAGTTCATTGCTGCTCGAGAGATTGACCGCATGAGCAACCCCGATGTGCGCGTGGCGCGCAGCTTGTCTGCCTTGTTCAACCCGGTTTTGTATCCGGCGGTAGGCAGCGTATTGCGGATCACGCAGCAGGAGCTGGCTTACCTGGTGGGGCTATCCCGGCAGCGGGTTAACGAGGCGCTGGCAACTCTGGAGGCGCATGGCGCTATTCAAGTGGAGTACGGAGGGCTGCGGGTCATGGATTTGCATGAGTTGCGCGAAGGGCACTTCATTTCTGCCCGGCGTCAGCCCACACAGACGGCCTAAATCGGCTTGAAATACAGGGCATAGGCGAGTAAGGAGCAAGGCTGTACAAGCGGCGGGACAATATAGGACTAACTCCAAGCGCCAACATGTCTGCCCAAGACCCCTCTCATTCTCAAGGCTCCTCTTCGGAAGGCGCCTCACGCTCCAAACTGGGCGTATCCGCTAAACCAGCAGCCCGCGAAGAACGCGCCCCTCATGGAGCGGAAGATCGCCCTCGCGGTGGTCCATCCTCGAGCCCCCGCAATGACCGTGGTCCGCGCCGTGAGGGTGGTGGAGCTGGTGGCGATCGCGTCCCCCGCCGCGAAGGCGGCTTTGGCGGCGGTGATCGTGGCCCTCGCGGCCCGCGCCCTGAAGGTGGCTTTGGCGGCGGTGATCGCCCACGTTTCAACAGCGACCGTGGCCCGCGTGAAGAGCGTAGCTTCGGCGGTGGTG
>JADMKK010000004.1:85974-197477 GCA_015478895.1 Comamonas sp.
AAGAGCGTAGCTTCGGCGGTGGTGATCGTGGCCCTCGCGGCCCGCGCCCTGAAGGCGGAGACCGCCCGCGTTTTAACAAGGATCGCAGCGCTGGTGGCGATCGCTCACGTCCGAATGCGGTGCGCGAAGAGCGTCCAGACTACGCCAACAACGAAGGTGAAATTCGCCGCAACTACAGTGGCATTCGCACCTACCGTGCGCCGGCTGATCTGAAGGGCAAGCCCGCGCCAATCAAAGTGATTCGTCCTGAGGAAGGCGACGAAGCGCCCAAGAAGAAGTGGTAAAAAATAGCGGCTTGCCGTGGTGTTTAAACACATTCAGCATGTTTTAATGCTGAAAACGAGAAAGGGAGCTGGCAATCAGCTCCCTTTTTTGCATCTGTGTGCAGGCTTTAATCGTTGCCGCGCTGGGTCAGCCAGCACTTGTAGATCACAGCGCCCAGCAGCGCGCCCACAATCGGTGCCACCCAGAACAGCCACAACTGGCCTGTGGCAATCGCCGGGCCGAACACTGCGACGCCGGTAGAGCGCGCAGGGTTGAACGTGAGATGTATCTCAGCTTCTGGATACACGCGAGCAGTGATGCCGTGGCTACGCCTGTGGGCGCTGCCACAGCACATCGGGCGTGATATCTGTGACGGTGGCGCAGCCTAAATGGGCCATCGCCAATTCGAACTCGGCACGCAGCAAATGCAGCATGTGCGCCACGCCCAGCAATCCCGCCGTGGCCAAAGCATGCATTTGCGGGCGGCCAATCAGCACGGCGCTGGCACCGAGAGCCAGGGCTTTGACCACATCGGTGCCGTAGCGCACACCGCTGTCCAGCAGCAGCGGGATGGTCGGCCCGACGGCCTGCGCAATGGCAGGCAGCACTTCCAGGGGGCTGACCACGCCGTCGAGCACGCGGCCGCCGTGGTTGGAGACCACCAGCGCATTGGCGCCCAGCGCCACCGCCTGGCGCGCTATGGCTGGAGAAAGCACGCCTTTCACAATCAAAGGTAACTGCGTGTGGGCGCGCAGCCATTGCAGATCGTCCCAGGTGGGGGTTTGCTGCATCAGTGGGGTGCCAAACAGGATCGGGCCCTGCAGTGGGCTGGTGTGCTGCGTGGCGGGCATGCCGCGCAGATTGGCGGCATCCACACCATAGGGCAACGGAAAGCCCGAGCGTTTGATGGAGGCGTCGACCGTCCAGACGATGGCGGTGTAGCCTGCCGCCTCGGCGCGGCGCAGCAACTGCAGGCTGTGGGCACGTTCTGGCTGCAGGTACAGCTGAAACCAGCGCGGTGCGCCGTGTCCCATTTCGGCCGCTGCGGCCTGGCCAGCCTGGGCAATGTCTTCCAGCGTGTGGCTGGAGAGCGTGCTCACCACCATGCCGGTTTGCAGCGCCATGGCCGCACGCATGGTGGCAAGCTCCCCTTCGGGGTGTACCAGGCGCTGATAGGCCACTGGGGCCAGCAAGATGGGGTTGCTGAGTGGGTGCCCCAGAAGCTGAAGGCTTGTATGTGCGTGGCGCACATCGGCAATGGGCTTCGGCAGCAAACGCAGGCGATCAAACGTTGCTCTGTTATGGGCCAATGTCAAGTTCTGATTGGTGCCGCCTTGAATGTGCTTCCACGCGCCTGCTTCTACATGGTGAATGGCGTGGCATTCATAGTCTGCGGCACTGGTGATATCAGAAGGGATATGCCGCAAGACTTCTCTTGGCGGATGCCCCAAAGTGTTCAGAGAGGAAGCAGAGGGCGCACTGTGCATCAGAAAAATAACGTGAATGAATCCATACATTGCGATGACAACGCTGCCACTGCAATGCGTCAAAAAGGGGAGGCGGATGCTCTTACTCTTCTTCTATAAGCTCCAAGGTTTTGGGATCGAAATAGGCTGCAATGCGTTTGCCTGCAGGGTTGGTGCCATAGGCTTTGAGGCACGTGCAGCTTTCTTCTACACGGCGAACTTTCCAGCCATCATTTACCAGTTTGGCTTGCAGCTCTGCTTCTGTGCGCCACTCAGATTTTGGGTGCTCTGGACACTGCACACTTTCTTGCGCGAACGTATGGAGTGCAGAAATACTGAGCAAAGCTGCAGCAGCAATACGCAAAAAGCTAGGGATTGTGATCATGATTTTTATAAGGTGGGGCTTGGCGCTAGATCCAGCGGCGCAGCAGGTTATGGTAGACCGAAGTCAGGCTCAGTACGGATGCGTTCTGATGGCCTAATTCGGCCGTGATGTTCTGGATGGACTGGTCCAGGTCGAATAGCAATGTGCGTTCGCTGTCGTCTGAGACATGGCTTTCAATCCAAAAGAAAGAGGCGACACGAGCCCCTGTGGTCACGGGTGTGACGCGATGCAGACTGGAGGATGGGTAGAGCACCATATCCCCTGCAGCCAGCTTGACGGTCTGGACGCCAAAGTGGCCTTCAATCTCCAGTTCCCCACCTGTGTACTCTTCTGGCTCACACAGGAACAAAGTCGCGGAAACATCCGTGCGAATTTGTTCGTTGCTATGAGGGAGAAACATCAGAGCGCTATCCACGTGGGCGCCATAAGTGCCACCGTCGCTGTAGCGGTTGAACTTTGGGGGGTAAATTCTTCGAGGCAGTGCCGCAGAAACAAACAGCGGATGTTGCGCGAGTTTGCGCAAAATGATGTTGCCCAGTGCCTGAGCAGTGGGGTGTGCATCGTTGAGTTGTTGATTGCGTTTGACGGTTTGCGCCAAAGTGCCTGCACTGCGTGCACCACCTTCCCATTCACACTGCGCCAGTTGATCGCGGAAAGTCTGAACTTCCGATTTGTCTAGGAGCTGATCGATAGTTATGAGCATGGCATTACAACAAGGCCACACAGAAGATAGCTCTTGCTGTGTGGCATCGCGTCCTAAGCGTTAAACGTTAGAGATCCAGGTTTAGCGTGATGCGAACCGCCCGCTCGTCGCCCTTGTACAGGAACGAGCCCGAGCGGTACACCGCCGTGTAGTAGTCCTTGTTGGTGGCGTTCAATACGTGGAAGCGCAGGTCTGCCTTCTTGTTGATGCGATAGCTAGCCATCAGGTCATAGACCATGAAGGAAGGTACTGGCTGAGAGCACAAGCCTTGGGCATTGAAGCCAGCACCTGTGTCGGGTTGACCACCGCAGCGTTCGCTTTCATAGCGAGCCAGCGCGCCTACCGAGAAGTTGCGTGTCAGATAGTATTTCCCTTGGACAGTGAAAGAGCGATCTGCAAAGTTGCTCAGTGGACGCCCCACGTTGGCTGCAGTTGCGGATTCCAGCACTTTGGACTTCATGAATGCGGCACCTGCCTGCATTTCAAAATTGGGTGTCAGCTTGCCCGCAACGCCGAACTCCAAGCCATGAACGCGGTTTTTGCCGGTGTTGAAGGTGCCTACGCTGCCATAGTCCGCCCCCTCCATCACATCCTTCTTGTTGGTGCGGAATGCAGCAGCGGTCAGCAGCAGCTTGTCATCCAGCACATTCCACTTGGTACCAATTTCGAAGTTTTGCGATGTTTCAGGCTTGCCGTTGGCTGCATCCCCGTTGTAGATCACCAGTCCACCATAGCCACTGCTAGTGCCTGCATCTGGCTCACCGCCATTGATGTCCTGTGCGGTGCCGTAGCTGGCATAGAACATGCCCATTGGGTTGAGCTTGTAGCTCAGGCCCAGGTGACCATTGACCAAGGTATCGCTAAAGCCATAGTCGCCGGATGTGACACCTGTGCTGGCATTGCGGGTCAGCATGGACAGCTTGTAATGATCAGCACGCAGACCGCCGAAGACCGTCCATTGGGAGTTCAGATCCACAGTGTCCATGATCGACAGTGCTGTGGTTTTGACTTGCCAGTCACGGTTCCATGGCGTTTTGGCGTAATTGCGGCCAGCCAAATTGCCCAAGTTCGCTACGGTATTGCCGACGGCGTCGCTCAAGCACCATGCATTGTTGGCCCCGGTGGCAGCGGTGCGGCAGTTGTATGCGCCGCTATTGGTGCGATCGTAGCTGCCCGACTTCACTTGGTGGTCGGTGTATTCGAAGCCCAAGATGAATTCGTGCTTGAGGCCACCCAGCTCTTTATCCCAGCGCAAATTGCTCTGGTGCGCGAAGTACTCCACTTCTTGCCAGCCCACGTGACCTGTGTCCAAAGCGCCTGTTGTGTAGGTGCTGCCATCGGGGTTGTAAGCCGTACGGCTGCTCGCGCCGGTTGTGGCGTATCCGTTGTCCGAAGTGCCATAACGGGTCAAGCTGGTCAGCTTCAGATCAGGGGCAAAGCGGTATGCAATGCGCGCTGTCAGCGTATCTACATCCGATTTGACGAAGTCATTGGCTTGGGCATAAACCGGAACGCCCTTGGCAGGTGTGCGGTTCGGTACTGTGCCTTGCAAGTAGCTGCCTAGGTCAGGGCGCTTGTCCTTGGCACGCAGACCGTAGTAATCCACGGTGACGGACAAATCATTGCTGACTTCCCACAATCCGGACAGTGCAAGACCGTTGCGGTGGCGCTCGGAAGGGCTGCGACCGGGCACATCTTCCTGGCCGTACAGGGCGTTGGCACGCAGAGCGAACTTGTCAGAGAACGCTTTGTTCATGTCTGCAGTCAGGCGGCGATGCTCATCCGTTCCCACACTGCCAGACAGGCGGGTGAAGTCGTAGTCCAGCGTTGCTTGTTTGGTCACTGCGTTGACAGCACCACCTGCTGAGCCGCGGCCAGCAAAGCTTGAATTCGGGCCTTTGGTGATTTCTACCTGCTCAAGGGCAAAGCTTTCACGCACGGTCATGCCGGGGTCACGCAGGCCATCCACGAACACGTCAGAGCGTGCTTCTTGGCCGCGAATGATGTAGCGGTCACCGAATGCATTACCGTTTTCACCGGTGCCCAGCGTGATGCCTGGCTGGGCGGCCAGAATCTGCTTGAGGTCCGTCATGCCGGAGTCATCGATGGCCGACTTCGTGACCACGGAAATGGTTTGGGGGGTTTCCGCCAAGGGGCGGGTGTGGCGGGTATCGGCAGAGGTTTTCGCCTTGTAAGGAACGCCAACTTCTGCGTTGGGGTTCGGATCAATCGCTTGTTCTTGCACTGTAACGATGGGCATGGTCGCAGCGGTCGGCTCCACAGCGTTCTGTGCCATGACGCTAAGTGGCAACAAGGTGGCAGCAGAAAGGCTGACCATCAGCGGACTGGAGCGGCGCAAGCTTTTAGGCTTTTGCAAAGCAGAGTGATTCATGATGTTATGAGTTGAAATATTGAATAACATTAAAATCTTATCAAATAAGAATCATCCTCATTTGTGTTATTTAATCGCTGTTGTTTAGATGCAAATATTTACCGTTAGAAAATTTTGGCCAATAGATCGAGTTCAGCTCTTGAAGCGGGATGGGTTGCCCACATATGGCGTGCAAGCCTCGCGAGGCGACTTTGTCCGTTTAAGAAGAAGCACATAGATGAGCAAACAAACCCATTCCTTTCAAGCCGAAGTGGCGCAACTGCTGCACTTGGTCACCCATTCGCTGTATTCCAACCCCGAAATTTTCTTGCGTGAGCTGGTCTCCAATGCCTCGGATGCCTGCGACAAGCTGCGCTTTGAAGCATTGAACGACGCCAGCCTGTACGGCGACCAGCCGAACCTGGAAGTGCGTGTATCGTTTGACGCTGCAGCCAAGACCCTCACCATTGCCGACACCGGCATTGGCATGAGCGAGCAAGAAGCCATTGACAACCTTGGCACGATTGCCAAGAGCGGCACCAAGGCCTTCATGGACAAGCTCAGCGGCGACCAAAAGAGCGATGCCCAGCTGATCGGCCAGTTTGGTGTGGGCTTTTATTCCGGTTACATCGTGGCCGACAAGATCACCGTGGAAACCCGCCGTGCCGGTGCGCCCGCATCTGAAGGCGTGCGCTGGGTCAGCGGCGGCACGGGTGAGTTTGAGGTCGAGCAAATCGAGCGCGCCGAGCGTGGCACCAGCATCACGCTGCACCTGCGTGAAGAGGGTGAAGAGTTCCTGAATGCCTGGAAGCTCAAGCAGGTCATCAGCAAGTATTCCGACCACATCAGCCTGCCCATCCTGATGGAAAAGGAAGAGTGGAAAGACGGCGAGAACGACCAGCCCGGCGCCATGGTCAAGACGGGTGAGTGGGAAGCCATCAACAAGGCCAGCGCGCTGTGGACACGCCCCAAGAAGGATGTGACCGAGGAGCAGTACCAGGACTTCTACAAAGCCATCAGCAACGACTACGAAAACCCGCTGGCCTGGAGCCACAACCGCGTGGAAGGCAACTCCGAGTACACGCAGCTGCTGTACATCCCCGGTAAGGCACCTTTTGACCTGTACCAGCGCGAAAAGAAGGCGGGCGTGAAGCTGTATGTGAAGCGCGTGTTCATCATGGATGACGCCGAAGCGCTGCTGCCCGGCTATCTGCGCTTTGTGAAGGGCGTGATTGACTCGGCCGACCTGCCGCTGAACGTCAGCCGCGAACTGCTGCAGGAGTCGCGCGATGTGAAGCTGATCCGCGATGGCTCCGTCAAGCGCATTCTGGGCATGCTGGAAGACCTGGCGCGCCACGACAAGCACGAAGCCGATGCCGACGGCGTGACCGACGTGGTGGACGCCGACGACAAGGCCAAGGAAGGCAAGTTCAGTCAGTTCTACGCCGAGTTTGGCGCGGTGCTCAAAGAAGGTCTGGGCGAAGACATGGGCAACAAGGAGCGCATTGCCAAGCTGCTGCGCTTTGCGTCCACCACGTCGGACACCGTCAGCGTGTCGCTGGCCGACTACAAGGCGCGCATGAAGGAAGGCCAGGAGGCCATCTACTACATCACCGCCGAAACCCTGACCGCCGCCAAGAGCAGCCCGCAGCTGGAAGTGTTCAAGAAAAAGGGCATTGAAGTGCTCTTGATGACCGACCGCGTGGACGAGTGGGCGCTGAACTACCTGACGCACTTTGACAGCACGCCGCTGCAGTCCGTAGCCAAGGGCGCGGTGGACTTGGGCAAGCTGCAAGACGAAGACGAAAAGAAGGCGGCAGAAGAAGCCGCAGAAGCCTTCAAGCCTTTGCTGGCCAAGCTCAAAGAGGCGCTGAAAGACAAGGCCGAAGACGTGCGCGTGACCACGCGCCTGGTCGACTCGCCCGCCTGCCTGGTGGTGACCGACGACGGCATGAGTGCCCAGCTGGCCCGCATGCTCAAGCAAGCGGGTCAAGACATGCCCAGCACCAAGCCGGTGCTGGAAGTGAACCCCGAGCACGCGCTGGTCAAGAAGCTGGACGGCAGCGTGCACTTCCACGATCTAGCGCACATCCTGTTTGACCAAGCCATGCTGGCCGAAGGTGGCGCGCTGGAAGATGCCGCCGCTTACGTCAAGCGCGTGAATGCCCTGCTGGTGTAAGCACTGCGCAGGTTGTGAAAAGCAAAACCCACTGGTGCGATCCAGTGGGTTTTTTTGTGGGCCCCGCCCAGGGTCTTATCAAAAGAGAAGCGCATTACCATTGTCAATGCTTGATTTCAAGGTGTTTTATGGATGAAATCAAGGAATATCAACGGCGTATAGCTATCTTTTAAGATTCATTGGCTGCGTTCAAGATGGTTTCTATGGCGGCGCCCATGGCCAGCAATGGCCGGTCTGCATGGCGGCTGCCTACCACCATCAAGCCAATTGGCAGCTCACCCGCAGCGCGCGGTAGTGGCAGCGACAGGGCGGGCAAGTCATAGAAATTGAACACCGAGGTGTTGCGCAAAATCAGGCTGTTGGCTTGCGTGAAAGCGGCTTCGTTGGCCAAAGCATCGATGCGCGGCGCGGTGAATGCCACTGTGGGCAGCAGCAACACATCCCACTCCGCCATGCGTGCATCAAGCTGGGGCAGCAAGGCGTTGCGCGCCTGCTGGATGCCGACATAGGTGGCGGCATCCATTTGCATGCCACGGTGAATGCGGGCGTGCACCAAGGGGTCGAACTGGTCGGCGTGGGATTGCAGATGCTCGCGGTGAATGTGCGCGGCCTCGGCCGCAACCAGCGTGCCTTTTTCTTGCAATGAAAATGGTTGGATGAGCAGGTCATCCCAGGCTACATCCTGCACGCTGGCGCCTGCAGTGCGCAGTTGAGCCAGCGCTTTTTCGACAGCTTGCAGCACCACGTCTTCGGTTTCGGTAAACAGCAGGCCGCGCGGTACGGCAATGCGCAACTGCTGCAATTTGCATGCGGGCAGGGGCGCAGCGGCGGTACCGCTGAAGATGGCATCGGCATCTGCACAAACTTGTACGCTGCGCGCCAGCGGGCCTACGCAGTCCAGCGTGAACGACAGTGGGAAGGCACCGTCGCGCGACACGCGCTGCTGGCTGGGTTTGAAGCCCACCACACCGTTCAGCGCAGCAGGAATACGCACGGAGCCACCGGTGTCTGAGCCAATTGCCATATCACACCAGCCACGCGCCACGGCCACACCTGCGCCGCTGGAAGAGCCGCCCGGAATACGCTCTGCATCGTGCGCATTGCCCGGAGTGCCGTAATGCGGATTGATGCCGATGCCGGAGAAGGCAAACTCCGTCATATTGGTTTTGCCAAGCACCACGCCGCCTGCAGCGCGCACGCGTTGCACCACGGCGGCATCGTCGGTGGCCCGTGCTTGCGATTGCAGCAGCTGGGAGCCGGCGGTCGTCACTTGCTCGGCCACATCGAACAAATCCTTGATCGTCACGATGCGGCCGTCGAGCGGGCCCAATGACAGCCCACGTGCGGCACGTGCATCCGCAGCCTGGGCGGCCTCTAACGCGGAGTCAGGGTAGCGCTGGGTGAAGGTGCGGGCGCCTTGCTCACCGGCTGCGTGAATGGCCGCCAGTGTGCGTTCAAGGCGTTGGACTGCAGATTCCATGGTGGTGCCTAGAGTTGGGTCAAAGAGGAAAAGGGCTCAAGCGATTGTCCTGCAAGCCAGTGGCCTGGTTTGCACGGCAAGCCTTGATGGGCGGGGTGTTTACCAGCTGTCACAGCCTGAACATGGCAAAGCAATGCCGGTGCACGCACAATGGTGGGATGAAAAAATGCTGCATGCCCGTGCGTATCCTTACCGCGTGCGCAGTGCTGGCCATGCTGCCTGCCTGTGCACCGCATGTGGGCGTGGGAATTCCTGTGGGGCCATTCAATATTGGGGTGGGAGTGGGCTCCGGTGGGGTGTCTGCCGGAGTGGGTACGGGCTTGGGTCCGGTCGGGGTGGGTGTCGGGGTCAATCAGCGTGGTCAGGTGACAGGGCACACCGGTGTGGGCACTTCGGTGCCTGTAGGTGGTGGTGCCCGTGTGGGCGCAGGCGTAGGCACTTCCAGCGTACTGCACGATCCGCAGTCAGCGCCTGCCACTGCCAGGGCGGCTGCGCCTTCAAGCCAGGTGCCTTCTGCAGCACCAGCACCTTTGCAATGGCGTGATGCGCAGGGCAATCTGGTGAGCGAATGCCGCATACAAGGCCGCTGTTAAGCAGCGTTGGCTGAGCGTGCTTTAACCCGCATTGGTGGCCACAATCCGGTTGCGGCCAGAATTTTTTGCACGATAAAGGCGCTCGTCGGCCATAGCCAGTAAATCTTGGCAGCTATGGATTTCGCTAGCGCGTGCGGCGGCAACGCCGATGCTGACAGTCAGAATGTCAGCCGCCTGGGCTTTGTCGTTTTGCAGCTGGAGTCGGGTGATGCGGTGCTGAATATCTTGTGCGACTTTGATGGCACCCTCCCAGTCGGTCTCGGGCAACAGACAGACAAATTCTTCACCGCCATACCGGGCCACCATATCTGCGGCGCGGTGCAGACTCTCGGCGATGGTCTGTGCCACCGTCTGCAAGCATTCGTCGCCCTTCAAGTGGCCGTAGTGGTCGTTAAATGCCTTGAAATCGTCCACATCAATCATGAGCAATGCCAAGGGCAAGTTGTGCCGTTGCATGCGGCTAAATTCGCGTGGCAATGCCACGTTGAAATAGCGCCGGTTGGCAATGCCAGTCAATCCATCAATATGGGACATGCGCTCCAGCATGCGGCGCTGGCGTGCCAGTTCCAAATGATTGCGCACCCGGGCGAGCAAGACCGGGGTGCGAAAAGGCTTGGCAATAAAGTCCGCTGCGCCCAAATTAAGGCCCAGTTCCTCAGAGCTTGGGTCCGACAGCGCCGTTAAAAAAATCACGGAAATATGGGCGGTGCGCGAGTCTTTCTTGAGCTGCTGAAAGACTTCAAACCCATCCATGCTGGGCATCATGACGTCTAACAAAATCAAGTCCGGGTTGTACTGCAGCGCCAGCCGCAGACCTTCTTCCCCGGAGTGGGCAATTTGCACCTCGCACAAAGAACGGATAACGCTGGCAATGAGCGTTGCGTTCATGTCCACATCGTCAATCACCAACACTTTCTGAGTCGGTGTGTGGCTCAATAAATGGGGATGGGGCGAGGGAAGGTTGGCAAAGGCCATGGTGAGTGTCTTTAAGCCTGTACAGATCTGGTCGTGCAATAGGTGCGTAACTGCGCCACCCCATCTTCCGCGCAAGCGGCAATAGCGTGGGTCAGTGCCAAGGTGCTGGCAGCATCTGCCGCTTTTAAGCTGGAGGATAGCGCAGTGCTCAAATGACCCAATCGCAACAGTCCAAAAGTAGCCGCCGTACCTGTGAGCTTGTGCGCCTCGCGGCGCAGCGCTTGCCAATCGTGCTGCTCACCGAATTGGATCAAGGAGTGGGCGCGCTCCAGGGTGTCGCTTGCAAACTGCGTGATCAGTTGGTCAAGTTTCTGCGCATCAAAAAGCTCGGCCAGCTCGTCCAAAAGTGCGGCATCAAAAACTACTGGTAGTTCTGCTTGTGGGTCAGTTACGGTGTTTACTGGGGTTTGGGCTATTGGCCACCCACTGCCTTTTGCAGCTGCTTGCAGACACTGGTGCAACGTTGCATGGAGTGCGCTTTCCAGCAGGGGTTTGGCTAGGTGGCTATTCATGCCCGCCTCCTGGCAGCGCAGCATGTCTTGCACGCCTGTATGGGCCGTCATCGCAATGATTGGCAGCGTCTCAAAGCCCGGCAGACGGCGCAGTTCACGTGTGGCGCTGAGACCATCTAGGTGCGGCATCTGAATGTCCATGAACACACAGGCATAGTAGTTCGGGCCGTGGTGCTGGAGCCTTTCCAGTGCTTGGTGCCCGTCCTCTGCCGCATCGGTCATAAAACCTGCGGCATGCAGCATGCCTTGTGCCACGGTACGGTTCAGGGGGTGGTCATCGACAACCAAAACATGCATTCCTTGCCCTTGGAAAGGCGCCGGGTGAGACGTGTACGTTGCATGTCCGGTACTTGCTACGGGTGTGCGTGCAGGCTCTAGAACGGCCGTAAACCAAAACGTACTGCCCTGGCCTAGCTGGCTTTCAGCGCCTGCTGTGCCGCCCATCAACTGGGCCAGCGCCCGTGAAATGGTAAGCCCCAAACCAGTTCCACCAAAACGACGGGTGATAGAGTTGTCGGCCTGCTGAAAAGCGGTAAACAATGTGGGCAAGCGATCAGCAGGAATACCCAGTCCGGTATCTTGAACGCTGGCGTGCAGCACGATGCGGTGCAGGGTGCTGGCGGTATCTAAACGGATGGCAACTTTGATGCTGCCAGTCATGGTGAACTTGATTGCGTTGTTGACGTAGTTCAGCAAAATTTGCGCAAGGCGGTGTGAGTCACCGCGCAAACCATCAGGTACGTTGCTGGCAATCGAGTATTCCAGCGCCAAGTTTTTGGCACTGGCTTCTTCACGGCACATGCTCAGTACGTCTTGCAGCACATCACTCAGGCTGAAATCCGTACTCTCTAATTGCAGCTGCCCGGCATCGATTTTGGAAAAATCCAGCACTTCATTTACGATGCCGCGCAAGTGCTGGCTAGCGCGCAGTACGCTTTGTAATTGCTCACGCTGTGCACAGGGCAAATCTGTTTTCAGCAGCAACTGCGTTAAGCCCAAAATTGCGTTCAGCGGGGTACGGATTTCATGGCTGATGCTCGCCTGTAGCGTTGATTTTTCTTGAGCGACCTGTTCTGCTTGGCGCTTGGCTTTTTCCAAGGCGCGCGCTTGCATGACTTCTTTGCTGACATCCAGCCAGACACCATTGAAAGTGACGCTGCCGTCCGCCTCTAAATGGGGATTGGCGCGTGTTTTGATCCATCGTGTTACGCCGTCGAGCATCGTAATAGAGACATCAAAGTCCAAGGGCTCCAGATGCTGAGCGCCGTGGTTGAAGTGGGTGTAACTGATGGCCGTCGCCTCCGCAGCATGGGTACGCAGGGTGCGGGCAGCCATGCTGGTGCTGGTGTCCTGGCCAGGCTCCATCCCCATCAACTGGGCCCATTGCTGGCTAGCAAAACGTAACTGCAGTGGCTGACCAAAACGCCAGCACATTTGAAATACGGCCCCGGGCAAGGCACTGGTCAGATCGCGCAACTGGTCAACCAGCAACTGGTTGCGTTCGTGCTGGGCCCACTCTTTTTCCATTGCTTTGGCTTTGAGCATGGCAGCGCTGAAGCTTTGCAGCGTGCGTGCCATGGTGCCCAGCTCATCGTGGCGCTCCTGTTCGCTGATGGGCGCTCCATATTGCTGCTCGCTCAGGCGCTGCATGCTCTGCGTCAAGCGGCCAATCGGCAAAGAGACATGGCGCAGCGCAATCCATGCGGTCAGGGCTGTAATCACTAGTAAGCTGAGCCCCCCCAAGATGGCGGTGGCCAGCATGGTGCCGTGGGTGTCTCGGGCAATACGCTGTGAAGCTTGGGAAAAATTATCTTGGGCCGCAGCGCTTGTACTGGCTAAGTCTGCCTGGAGCTTTTGCAAGGCAGGCCAAAAGGCTTGCTCCAAAATTCGCAGTGCTCGGCCTTCGCGCCAGCTTAAGGTTACGGCAATGGCGCGGTGTCCTGCATAAAAAACCTGTCGCGCTTGCATATGCACAATATCAAGCTCAAATTCGCGCCCCGGCAGCAGGGGATATACCTGCTGTAAATCTTCTTCAAATTTCTGCTGGAGCGCATTCAGACGGGCGGGAGCCTGCAGTTGCTGCTCTTCGGTGTAAGCCGTTAACACCGAATACATGATCGCAGAGGTATCGCTAATATGTTGGCGTACCTTGCCCACTTGAAAGGCTGCTTGGCCTTGTGTTTGCAGTAGTCCCAGGTATTGGGCTTCACTGCGCTGCATGTACCAAATGGCATAACCCGCGATCAAGGCCGCAGTGGTACCCATCAAGGCCACCAACAAAACAATTTTGGCGGTGAGGTTCAGATAGGGCAAGGTCATGGTCTAGGCAGCAGTACCCGCGTCAGAACGCCGTGCCGTAATGAACCCCAGACGCAGACTGGGTGGTGCAAAACGGGTGGTGCTTCATGGGATGTACAGATCAGCTCGCCACAGAGGCTTCAGGCGCGGGCAAGATTTCCATGCGATAGCCAAGCCCGTAGATCGCTGTCAACTGATAGATCTGTCCGTGGCCGTGGTACTGCCCCAACTGGAGCTTGGTGCGCAGGCGGGAGGCGTGGGTATCCAGGGTGCGGGAGGGGGTGTGCGTAATGCTGCCCCACACGGCCTCGCCCAGATGGTTGCGGGACAGCAAACGACCACAGTTCTGAAACAAGAATTCCGCCAGCTCATATTCCCGGTGCTTGAGTTCAATCGCCTGCTCGTTCAGGTACACCGTACGGGCCACAGGATCGAGCCGGTAGGGCTCAAAATCCAGACGCATGGTGCTGACATCAGGATAGGCGCGGCGCATCAAGGCGGTCACGCGTGCCATCAGTTCCTGCACACGCAGGGGCTTGACCATGAAGTCATCGGCCCCGGCCCTGAAAGCCGCCACGATGTCTTGCTCTTCATGGCGCTGGCTGGCAAACAAGATGGGCAATTTGCTGCCACCGGCTTCGCGCAGGGCTTGAACAACTTCAATGCCGCTGAGGCCTGGCAATTGCCAGTCCACGATCAACAGGTCAAAGCTTTCGCGGCGCATGGCGCGCAGCAGCTCTTCACCGGTTTCAAACAAGATGGTTGCATGCCCCATCTGGTGAATCGTTGCTTCTACCAAATGCAGGAAGATTGGATCGTCGTCAAGAACAGCAATGCGCATAGCGCCCTTTGTAACAAGGAAATTCACGGGGTCTGTATGACCAATGCAAATGAATGCAAACTTCGCACATAAATGGCTTTATCACTGTGTAAGTGATCAAGCACTTTTGCTGCGCAATGAGTAAGCATTAACAACGGTGTAACAGATTGTGATCTTAACGCCCTTACGGAGTGACTGAAGCGATGAGGCTTTGTAATTAAAGACGGCCCTTTAAGAACCAGCTTCTGTGAGTTGTTGATGGTCGTGATGCAATTGACTCAAGGCTTCAAAAGGCAATTGCTGTTTGACCAGAATGACCGTGCAGGGCGCGTCACGGGCAACACGCATGGGAACCGTAGCAATCCAACGCTGCATCTGCAGGCCGTGGGTGGCTGCACCCAAGATGATGAGGCCAACGTTATTGCCCTCAGCGTAGCGCACCAACGCTTGGGCAACGTCGCCGGACTCCAGTACGTGGTAGCTCACACCGTGGCCGGACATGTCCAGCCCTTGCGCCCACTGTTTGAGGCGGGCGAGGTGGTTGCGGTGCAACTGCGTTTCGCTGCGGCTGCTGTCGGTGCTGCTACTGGAGGACGAAGAGAGCACCGTTACCACGGCCAGCCGGGCACCGGGGCGGGTGGACAGTGAGCGAGAAACCGCTTGGCGCAGGCTGTAGAGGGTGGCATCGCTCACATCCTTATGGGGCACCGCCACCATCAGAATGGGCACTTCGCTGATCTGCTCTGTGGGCACCGGGCTGGGGCGGTACTCAAGGCCTGCTGCTTTGAACCAGCGGCGCACCTTCCCCCAAAATGGCTGCCCCTGCAGGCGCTGGCCCCGGCGTGTGACGGGAACTTGTTCTGGATTGCTCAAATCGAAAGCCAGCTCGGCTGCGGTAGCGTAACGGTTGGCTGCTTCAGGCTCCAGGCAGCGCAAAATAATTTCTTGCAACCAGTCGGGCGTGTCAGGTCGCAAGGCCCGAGGCGGGGTAGGGGCCATCCACATACGCTGGCGCATGCCAGCATCGGTGGCGGGCGTGCCAAAGGGCAACGCTCCCGTGGTCAACTCATACAGCATGACGCCGATGGCAAAAATATCGCTGCGCAGATCGCCGCGTATCCCGACGATTTGCTCGGGCGCAATCCACGCGGGCGAGCCTACGGCTTTGCGCAACTCTTCGGCCAGCAAGTCCGGATAGTGGGCGTGGCAGGACAGCCCAAAGTCCAGCAGCACCGCGTTGCCGTCTTCCTGGATAAGCACATTGCCTGGCTTCAAATCAAGGTGACAGCAGTTTTGCTGGTGCAGGCTGTGCACGGCCTGGGCCATGGCAGCGCCGAGCTTGGCGATGGTGGCAACCTCCGGGCGGCTGCTTTGGTCCAGCCAGTGCTGCAGGGTATGACCAGGCATGTGTTCCATGACCAGATAGGGCAGGCGCAGCAGATCGCCCGCGGCGACAAAGCGCGGCACGTGCGGGCCGTGCAGCAGGGGCAGGATTTGCAGCTCCATCTCAAAGCTGACGATGTTCTCGGCCCCGTCGCCTGCGGTCATGCGCGGGATTTTCATCACCATCGGAAAGCCGGGCGCGCACAAGGGGCGCTGTGGTTGCGCATAGCTCACAGAATAGATGTGCGCCATGCCGCCGGCGTGGATGCAGGCGTTGACCAAAAAACCGTCGATTTCGCTGCCTGGTTCCAGTTTCTTCATAAGCCTTGCTCCAGCCGTTGCGCAAAGTATTCCGGCATGTCTGAGGCGCGCACAGCCAAGGCTGCAGCGTTGTGGTCGTAAGCCACGCGGTGAAATGTGATGCTGGATGCGTTTTGGTCATACAGCGCGTACATGGCGCGGGTGTCGCCATCGCGCGGTTGACCACAAGAGCCGACGATGGCCAGCCATTGGCGGTGGCCCGGCACCGGCACTGGTACGCCCAGTTGGGGGACAAAGCGCATCAGCTTGGCCGTGGGCGTGAGGTAGTACAGCGCCTGGTGGTGTACATGGCCGCTGAATACATAGCGCACGCTGGCATCCAGCTCGCTGGCAGCGGCCATGCTGCGCTCGGCGGCGATGCTGTTGTCGACATAAGGCCAGCGCTCAGGATGGTGGGCGCTGGCATGGACCAGCAGCACCCGGCCCTGGACTTGCACCAGCGGCAGCTGCTCCAAAAAAGCTTTGTGGTGCGGCTGCAGCTGGTGGTGCGTCCATTGCGCGCCTTGTTCGCCCACGTGCTGCACATGCGCTGCAGGGGCCAGTGCCATGTCATCGTGGTTGCCGCGAATCGCCCAGGCACCTTGCTGCACTTCATGCATGACGAGATCCAGCACTGCCGCAGGGCTGCCGCCGTAGCCCACCATGTCGCCCAAAAAGGCCAGTTGTGTTGCGCCCTGGCTGCGGGCATGGTCAATGCAGGCCTGCAGCGCTTGCAAGTTGGCGTGGAGATCAGAAAGCAGAGCCAGTTTCATGCGGGTCATCATCTCGCTTGAAGCTGGCGGCTGGCTTGCAATACGTACTGGTGCTTTCCCGAAAGTAGCAGGTTGTGTTTTTCAAAAATAAGAGCTGCTTGCCCTTGTAATTAAAAGAGTTCAGATAGTTTTAATGTTGAAGTTAAACAAAATAAACGGCAGGATGCTCTTATTTTTATATCTACGTGGGAATGGCGCAATGGCACACTGAGCGCCTATGAACGCTGCCACTTCCCTGTTGACCCAGCCTTGCGAAGACCGAGATTTTGTCGACTGGCACCGTGGCTGCCCGTGGTGTGCCGTCTGGCTAGTGTGGCTGGGTGCGCCGCAATGGCAAGCGCGGGTTGAACAGGCGCGTTCTGCTTTGCAACCCTGGCTGCTGCCACGCTATGCGCGCCAGCCGCATATTTCGCTGGCTTACAGGGGGCTCATGTGCGGTGCGCAAACCCACTCAGCGGCAGAGTTTGGTCGGGCGCAATTGCGCGCAGATATTGCGTGCTTGCACAGTCTGCAATTAGCGCCTTGGGAGATACGGGTGCAGGGCAGCGATAGTTTTTCGACCGTGCCTTATCTGGCCGCCAGCGATGCGGGCAGTTTGCAGGCGGTGCACCAAGCGTTAACGCCACACATGCCCGCACCGGACTGGCGGTATGTGCCGCATGTCACGCTGGGGCACTACGCGCAGGCCGTGCCGATGGCGGACATGGTGCGCACCTTGCAGTCGGCGGTACACGGGCAGGCGCCGATGGTGGAAACTGTTCAGCAGCTCTGGCTGGCCCGCTATCGCACCCATGACATTGCAGGCCCCCTGGCGCTAGAAGGCTGTTGGGATCTGCGCAGCCAGTGTTATGTGCCACAGCCAGGGGCGCTGCTGCACCCCTGAGCGCTGCCAAGCCGGCTTTAGGCGAGGGTGATCTGAACGTCGATATTGCCGCGCGTAGCGTTAGAGTAAGGGCAGACTTGGTGTGCCGTATCCACCAGCTGCTGGGCTTGCGCTTTGTCCATGCCGGGCAGATGCACCTTCAGGCGCACGGCAATGCCATAGGCTTGGCCGGTGGGGCCCAGATCGACTTCTGCATCAATGGCTACATCGCTGGGCAGCGTCACTTTTTGGCGCGCCGCCACGGCTTTCATGGCACCAATAAAACACGCGGAATAGCCTGCGGCAAACAACTGTTCAGGGTTAGTACCGCTGCCGCCGGGTGCGGACTGCTGGACATCCAGCTTGCCATCATCGCTGCGCGATGCGCCGTCACGCCCGCCTGTGGTGTGTACATGGGCGGTATAAAGCACTTTTTCGAGTTGGGCCATCGTTTGCTCCTTAAGTAAGGCGCGAAATGCGCCGTATGACAACCGAACAATGTAGTCTCCTGGCTTTACAACCGCCGTAGGCCAACATGCAGCGCCTATAAAAAAGCGCCAAGCATTGGATGCATGGCGCTGTACTGTCGGCAAGCGGCTATTAGTAGCGGTACACGCCTTGGCCCGTCTTGCGGCCCAGGCGGCCAGCGGCCACCATTTCACGCAGCAGGTATGCAGGGCGGTACTTGCTGTCGCCAAACTCTTCCAGGTACACCTCCATCACGGCCAGACACACGTCCAGACCAATCATGTCTGCCAGTGCCAGAGGGCCAATGGGGTGGTTGCAACCCAGTTTCATGCCTTCGTCAATGTCTTCAGGGGAAGCAGTACCTTCGGACAGCACTTGGAAGGCTTCGTTGATCATGGGCACCAAAATGCGGTTGACCACAAAACCAGGCGCATTCTTGACGGTGATGGGGGACTTGCCCAGCTTTTCCGACATGGCCTTGACCGCATCGTGCGTGGCGTCGCTGGTTTGCAGGCCGCGAATGATTTCCACCAGCTTCATCATCGGAACGGGGTTGAAGAAGTGCATGCCGATGAACTTGTCGGCCCGCTGGGTGACTGCGCCCAGCTTGGTGATGGAGATCGACGAGGTGTTGGTGGCAATCAACACTTCAGGTGCCAGCAGCGCATCGAGTTGCTGGAGAATTTTGACCTTCAAGTCGTAGTTTTCGGTGGCGGCCTCGATCACCAATTGCGAACCCTTCAAGGCTTCGTAATGGGTCGAAGTCTTGATGCGTGCCAGTGCAGCATCTTTGTCAGCCGCTGTGATTTTTTCTTTTTTAATCAAACGGTCCAAGCTGCCAGACACCGTAGCCAAGCCCTTTTGCACCGCAGCTTCTGAAATATCCACCATCACCACATCAATACCAGACACGGCGCAGGCTTGTGCAATGCCATTGCCCATGGTGCCCGCACCAACGATACCTACGGTTTGAATGCTCATAGCGTGATCTCCCTCGACTTACTAAATGAATTGCATGAATGAAACTACGGGGAAGATGGTATCGAGTTTCTATAGCAATGCCGCTAATGTCAGCAGCTGGATCAGTGAGAGTGACTGAACAGGAGCGCATGCTGCATGGAACAAAGTGTTGACTACGTGGTGATAGGTGCTGGCTCGGCCGGTTGTGTGCTAGCTGGCCGGCTGAGCGAGAGCGAGGCGCATGAAGTCTGCGTGCTGGAGGCCGGTGGTACGGACCGCAGTGTGTTGATGCAGTGCCCGGCAGGCTTGGCTGGTCTGGCCAGGTCTGCCCAGTTCAACTGGGGGCTCTCCAGCGTGCCCCAAGCGGGGTTACACCAGCGCACCAGCTATCAGCCTCGTGGAAAAGTGCTGGGCGGCTGCAGCTCTGTCAACGCCATGATCTATCTGCGGGGACAAGCCCAAGACTACGATGCGTGGGCCGCCCAAGGCAATGCGGGATGGTCTTGGGAAGACGTGAAACCGTGGTTCCTGAAAGCAGAACACAACGAGCGCGGAGCAGATGCCTTTCATGCGCAAGGTGGCCCCTTGAATGTGGCCGATCTGCAGCAGCCCAATCCTTTGAGCCTGGATTTCATTGAAGCTGGCGTGCAGGCAGGATTTGCGCGCAACGAAGACTTCAATGGGCACAGCCAAGAAGGCATGGGCCTGTACCAAGTGACGCAAAAAGGTGGTGAGCGTTACAGCGCAGCGAAGGCGTATCTAACGCCGCATTTATCTCGCCCTAATTTGCATGTGCATACCGGCGCTCAGGTGCTGCGCATCCTCACAGAAGTCACACCCGAGGGCTTGCGTGCGACGGGTGTCGAATACCTGCGCGCTGGCACACGCCATGTGGTTCATGCGCGCCGGGAAGTGTTGCTAAGCGCAGGTGCTTTGTTGTCGCCGCAGTTGCTGATGCTGTCAGGCATTGGCCCGGCGGAACATCTGCGAACCATGGGCATCCAGCCGTTGCTGGACTTGCCGGGCGTGGGCGCGCACCTGCATGACCATCTGGATGCCACCATCGTCTGTGATGCGCCTAAGTTGACGCAGTCATTTGGGCTGTCGGCGTCAGGCCTGGTCAATATGGCGCGTGGCATGTGGGAATGGCAGCAAAAACGAGCAGGCATTTTGACCAGTAATTTTGCCGAAGCCGGGGCTTTTTTGCGCAGCAGTCCTGAGGAGCAGGTTCCGGATATTCAGCTGCATTTTGTGGTGGCCAAGCTGATTGACCATGGTCGGCAAACCGTATGGGGACATGGGTTTTCATGCCATGTCTGTGCCTTGCGCCCCGAAAGCCGGGGTACGGTGCGCCTTGCCAGTGCCGATCCACTGACTAGCCCCCTGATCGATCCCAACTTTATGAGCGCAGAGGTTGACGTGTTGCGTATGGTGCGTGGTGTGCAGACCACACGTCAGATCCTGGCACAGCCCGCATTGCTGCAGCATGGCGCACGCGAATTGGACGCAAGTGCGGCCGCGCAAACGGCCCACCAAATTGAAGGATGGGTGCGTCAAGCCGCAGACAGCATCTACCACCCAGTGGGGACGTGTCGAATGGGCAGCGGAGCGATGGATGTCGTAGATGCCAGCTTGCGTGTGCATGGCATGCACGGACTGCGGGTTGTGGATGCATCCATCTTCCCGAGCATCATCAGTGGCAACACCAGTGCGCCGACGGTGATGGTGGCGGAAAAAGCGGCACACATGGTTTTGCATGCCTTGGAAATGTGTGAGTAAGTGAATGCTTTTGGATACAGCCAGGCTTGCAGGGAAAGTCCGATCAAAGGCTGTAGTCAGGAAGGTATGTGCAGATGTGCGTGAGTTGATATTGGTCAAGGAGCGTGACTTTGAGTTTGTGAGTTAGCGCGCTTTTACTGAGAATGAATGCAGTTGCTCAAAGTTGCAGTTCTTCTTGTTAGGTGGTTGACCATGGATAAAAAGGCGTCTTTTGCATATATTCCTGATGCACAGGCAGAAGCCGTAAGTGCGTTGGATGACCGGGTACGTGCTTATCTCAATAGCGCCACCATGGGCCTGTCGCCCGTCGCTTTGAGTCTGGCCACTGCAGACTGGGCGATGCATCTAGCCACAGCGCCAGGCAAGCAAATGACGCTGGCACAGCGCGCTTTGCAGCTGTCTCAACAGGCGGCACAAGCCAGCCTGCAACCTAGTGGTGAAAAAGATGCGCGCTTCAAAGATCCCGCATGGACGCAGTGGCCCTATAGCGCGATAAAAGAGCAATTCAAGGCAACAGATGCCTGGTGGAGGGAAGCTGCGCAAGTGGAAGGAATGACCCGCCACCACCGGCATGTGATCGATTTTTTTGCGCGACAGTGGATGGATGCGTTGGCGCCTTCGAACTGGGCAGCCACCAATCCAGAGGTACTGGCCAAAGCCAAAGAAACGGGGGGAGAAAGTCTGCGCCAAGGCTTTCAATTGTTTACCCAAGACGCCCAGGCTGCGCGCAAAGCCAAAACCGACACCAGTGCGCAAGAGCTGGAGCCTTTGGAATACGCCGTAGGCAAAGATGTGGCTTGCACCCCGGGCAAGGTTGTTTTTCGCAACGCTTTAATCGAGTTGATTCAGTACGCGCCAAGCACCGACAAAGTTCACCCTGAGCCCGTGCTGATCGTGCCGTCTTGCATCATGAAGTACTACATCCTGGATCTGTCCCCACAGAACTCCATGGTGAAGTATTTGGTCGGCCAAGGGCACACCGTCTTCATCATCTCCTGGCGTAACCCGGATGCTTCGGATCGCGACTTGAAGATGCAGGACTATCTGAGTACGGGCGTACTGGAGGCCATGGCAGCCGTGAAGTCCCGCACCGGAGCACCCAGTATTCACACAATGGGCTACTGCTTGGGGGGCACTTTTCTCGCGATTGCGGCGGCGACGCTAGGTCGTCTGGCTCGCAAGCAAGGCGAGCGCAGCGCCAAGGAAAAGACACTGATTCCTGCCGACATGCCCGAGCTGGCATCGGTCATCTTGCTGGCTGCACAAACTGACTTCTCAGAGCCAGGAGAACTGGGCGTTTTCATTGATGAAGATCAGTTGGTCAATCTGCGCCAGAGCATGAATGACAAGGGTTATCTGTCCGGCAAGCAAATGGGGGGATCGTTCCAGTTCATGGCCTCTAAGGACTTGATCTGGTCGCGCAACACGCGCCGCTACCTGATGGGAGAGGACGATGCCAGCTTCGATCTGATGAGCTGGAATGCCGACCAGACCCGGTTGCCTGCCCGCATGCATTCGGAGTATCTGACATCGATGTTCCTGAACAATACCTTGGCCTCAGGCCAATACCGTTTTGCCGGGGCTACGGTAGCACTCATGGATATCAAGGCACCCATGATGGTGGTCGGCACCACACGCGATCACGTCTCGCCTTGGAAATCGGTTTACAAAATTCATCTGCAAACTGATACCCATGTCACCTTTGTATTGGCTGCGGGTGGCCATAACGCCGGCATCGTGTCAGAACCCGGCCGCCCGCGTCGCAGCTACCAAATCGCAAGTGTGGAAGATGGCCAAGGCTGGATGGATCCCGATGAATGGGCGGCACAAACTGCCGTGGTGCAAGGTTCTTGGTGGGAGGCCATGAACGCTTGGGTCAAGGCGCGCTCCGGCAATGCGACCAAAGCCAAACCCATCAAGGCTGAGCATGTGGTGTGTGATGCCCCCGGTGAATACGTCATGGTGCGTTACGCCGACTAGACATATTTTGGCGGGCTGGCTTTGTAGCGAAGCACCTTGCTCGCTTTGAAATTCTTATTTTGGCTAAGGTGCTATGCGGTGTAGCGCCTGCCTATTCACGATTGAACTGTTATGAACAACGCACATTCTGCATTTAGTTTGGCTGGTAAAAAAGGCTTGATTCTGGGCTTGGCCAATGATCGCTCTATCGCCTGGGGTTGTACTGAACTGGCATGCGCCCAAGGCGCTGAGGTCATGGTGACATGCCTCAATGAAAAAGCACGCAAATGGGTAGAGCCGCTCACCAGTTCCATTGGCGCAGAGCTTGTCAATTGCAATGTAGAAGACGAGGGTGCATTGGAAGCACTGGTGCAGCAAGCGGTGCAAAAAATGGGCAAGCTCGACTTTGTCATTCACTCAATTGCTTGGGCGCCGCTGGAAGACTTGCATGGGGATGTGGTGGATAGTTCACGTGAAGGGTTCGCGCGCGCCATGAGCGTGTCCTGTCACTCTTTTGCAGAGCTGGCCAAGTTGTGCGCGCCGCACATGACCGATGGCGGCAGCATGATTTCCATGAGTTATCTGGGTTCGGGCGAAGCTGTGCCGAACTACGGCTTGATGGGGCCTGTCAAAGCTGCGCTTGAATCTTTGGTGCGCTACATGGCGATGGAGCTTGGCGGCAAAAATATCCGCGTACATGCCGTGTCTCCGGGGCCCATCTTGACCCGTGCTTCATCGGGTATTGCAGATTTTGATGCGCTGATGGCGACTGCCAAAGCGAAGGCCCCCTTACAGCGTCTGGTAACACTGGAAGAAATTGCGCAACTGAGCATCTTCCTGTGCTCGGGTGCAGCTGCAGGCATGACGGGCCAGACCATCTATGTAGACGGCGGTGTACACGCTGTGGATTAAGGCGAGCGCTGAGCGGCCATTCATAAGATTCACCGAAGCACTTTATCTTTGTACCTGTGCGGCGACCTGTGCCGCAGATCGAACCATGAACACCAACGCGCCCCATATTGAATGGATGGAAAACGTCACTTTTGACGAATTGAGTGTCGGCCTCAGTGCACGGTTAGTGCGTACGCTGACACTGGAAGATATTCAGGCTTTTGCCGCTGTGTCTGGCGATATCAACCCTGCGCATCTGAATGCCGAGTACGCGGATGCGTCCATGTTTCATGGTGTGATTGCACATGGCATGCTGGGCGCTGCCTTGATTTCGGCGTTGTTCGGCACCCGATTTCCTGGCCCTGGAACCATTTATCTCGGCCAAGAGCTGAAGTTCACCAAGCCCGTACGCATTGGCGATACATTGACCGTGCTGGCTACGGTGGCGGAAAAGGACGACGAGAAAAAACGCGTCCAGATGGACTGCTTGGTCACCAATCAAAAGGGTGAAGTGGTGCTCAAGGGTGAAGCTAAGCTGATGCCGCCGACGCAAAAGGTACGTGTGCCGAAAGTGAATGCGCCACAAATTCAGTTGTTTGATCCCGAAGCGCGCCTGAAAGATTTACTGGCCCGTGCTGAGCCCCTGGAAGCTGTGCGCTGTGCCGTGGTGCATCCTTGCGATGAAGGCTCACTCAGCGGAGCGATGGACTCTGCTCGCTACGGTTTGGTTATTCCGGTACTGATTGGGCCAGAAGGCCGCATACGCCGTGTCGCGCAAGACCACGGTATCAGCCTGGACGGTGCAGAAATCATCTCTGTGGAGCACAGCCACGCAGCTGCTGAATTGGCGGCAGCAATGGCCGCGCGCAAAGAGGTCGAGATTTTGATGAAAGGCAGCTTGCATACGGATGAGCTGCTGAAAGCCGTACTGTCCCAGCCTTCGCTGCGTACAGGACGCCGTCTCTCGCATATTTTCCGCTTTGATGTACCGCTGTATGCCAAGCCGCTGCTGATTACCGATGCGGCCATCAACATCCGTCCCAGCTTGCAAGACAAAGTAGACATCATTCAAAATGCCATCCACTTTGCCCAGATCATGGGCGTCGAGCAGCCCAAGGTGGCTATTTTGTCCGCCGTTGAAACGGTGACACCTAGCATCCCCTCCACGATTGATGCCGCTGCACTGTGCAAGATGTCCGATCGTGGACAGATTCAAGGCGGCTTACTTGATGGCCCTCTGGCATTTGACAATGCCATCTCGATGGAAGCGGTACGTATCAAGGGCATTGTTTCGGAAGTAGCGGGACAAGCCGACATCTTGGCTGTGCCCGACTTGGAAAGCGGCAATATGGTGGCCAAACAGCTGGAATATCTGGCGGGCGCTTCAGGCTCCGGTTTGGTGCTTGGCGCGCGGGTACCCATTGCCTTGACCAGCCGCGCTGATGGTCCGATAGCCCGCGTGGCTTCTTGTGTGTTGGCAGTGCTGGCCGCCCATGACGTGCGCAAACAGCAAGCTGACAACGCGTGGAAACAGGGTTAATCAGCGGCAAACATAAGGATAAACGCCATGGCCATTCTTGCTGTTAATGCAGGCTCTTCCTCGCTCAAGTTTTCGCTGCATCCCCTGCAAAATGGTCAGGTGCAATCGCATGTGCTATCGGGCAATATCCAGGGCCTCGAGCCTCACGGTGCGCCTGAGATGGGGTGGAGTTACCTAGGAAAAAAGCACTCTCAGCCTTTGCTGGTAACGGCTGATAGCTCTCCTTTTGAGGTGGCGCTTGAGGGCGTGCGTGCTTTGGTCGAGAAGCTGCAAGCCGCACCCGATATCGAAGCGGTTGCCCACCGCGTGGTTCACGGCGGTGGGGAGTTCACCGCCTCTGTGGTAGTGGATGAGGGCGTGCTGGAACGTCTGGCCCGCTTTAACTCTTTGGCTCCACTGCACCAGCCCCACAATCTGGAAGGTATACGGCGTTTTCGGTCAGCGTTTCCTCAAGTGCCGCAGATTGCATGCTTTGACACGGCTTTTCACGCCAGCATGCCCGAGGTCGACTACGCTTTTGCGCTGCCCAAAGAATTGCAGGCGCAGGGCGTGCGCCGTTATGGATTTCATGGGCTGTCCTACCAATACATCATGTCGGTATTGGAGGCGCAAACCATTCGAGGCCGAGGCCGTGTCGTCATGGCTCATTTGGGCAACGGTGCCAGCTTGTGCGCGGCGCTGGCTAGCAGCAGCGTAGCAACGACCATGGGCTTTTCAGCCCTGGACGGACTCATGATGGGCACGCGCAGCGGTTCGCTGGATGCAGGGGTGTTGCTGTATCTGATGGAGCAAGGCTGGACGCATGCGCAGATGGAAAAGCTCCTCTACAAACAAAGTGGTTTGCTAGGAGTTTCGGGTATTTCTGCCGATATGCGCACATTGCGCGCTGATGGCAGTGACAACGCACAGCGTGCCATTGCCCAATTTACCCATCGTGTGGTTCGTGAAACGGGCGCATTGGTGGCGTGCTTGGGCGGTCTTGATGTGCTGGCATTCAGCGGCGGCATTGGCGAGAACGACGCCGTCCTGCGTGAGCAGGTGTGCGAGCGTCTGTCGTGGCTGGGTATCCGGTTGGATCTGGAGCGTAACCAGCAAGCAGATGGCGTGCGCGCCTATGCTGTGCATGCGCCTGACAGCTCGGTAGAGGTCTGGGTGATTCCTACCGACGAAGGCCGCGTGGCAGCCCGAGAAGCTGCCGCCTTGCTGGCTGCCGCCTTGCCCGCAGCAGATGCAGAGCCAGCATTGGCGGGCTCAATGTCCTGAGCATGTACGTTTGTTTAGGCTGTGTCTCGGATGGCGTAAACCGCCTTCGCTGCGGCGTGCCCATGGGGTTCCGTCAATGAATCTTCAAACACCAAGCACCCTCGGCCACTGGCTTTGGCAGCATACAGGGCTGCATCAGCGCGCTGCAGCAAATCAGGTAACTCGCGCAGTTGCTGGGTTTGCAAAGCACAACCTGCGCTGATGCGCAACTCAAAACCTAGCTCTTGCTTGGAGCGATGGCTTAAGGCTAGACACAGGCGCTGAAAGAAGATTTCTACGGCATAGGGCTGCGCGTAAATAAGCAAGCAAAACTCTTCGCCACCCCACCGTGCTGCGGTTTCAGCCGTACGCATCTCGGCCTTTAATACGCGGGCCAGTAACTGCAGCGCAAGGTCACCTTGGGTGTGTCCATACTGATCATTGACGGCCTTGAAATGATCCAGATCCAGCAGCAGCACGGCAAGCGCTATGTGCTGGCGTTGCGCATGCGCCAGCATGCGGGGTGCGACCTGAAGCAAAGCATGGCGGTTGGCAAGTCCTGTCAACTGATCCGTCATGGCCAAATCGCGCAGTTTCTGGTTGGTTTCATCGCGCCAGGCCACCAGGATGCTGACCAAAACCAGTGTGCTGCACAACTGCGCCATGATGACAAAAGTGTGATTGACTCCGGTGTCGATGGCAAATTCCTGCAGCCATGGCGTTGCTGCTGCCAGGTAACTGCGACTGAGCAGACCCACCCCCATGATGCAGGCAGAAGCTGCCATCAAATAGCGCCAAGAACGCGGGGCCGGCCGGATTGGGTAAAAACACATGGCGCCAAGGCAGGCGACAGAAAGTCCATGGCACAGACTGAACCAGGCTGTGCGCCAGACCATGTTGTCTAACCACACCATGAACCCCAGCGGCCCCAGCAAGCACAGCGTGAATAGAACGGGGCGGAACCGCCGTGCGCCCAGCCAGTTTTGTAGTGCTTGGGCCATTTGCCATTGCGCTGCAGCGGCAGCGCACGCTGCGGCGACGCTCAGCGGTGCGTCCCAAGCCATCCCGCGCATGCGACCGGCAGCGAGGATGAAGGCCCAGCCGATGCCCTGCAATAAAAAATAGCGCTGCGCATGCCGTGCAGCCTGGCTGACAGGGTTGTCCATGACCAGCGGCAAAGCTGCACCCATTACCGCAAGATTGAGTGCAATCAAGATGGCCATGGAGGTGAAGTCAAGCTGTGGCATGGCGTAAAGCGAGGTGCTGAAAATTATTGAAAGGCGACTTCTGCAAAACTGCGCAGCTTGCGGCTGTGCAGGCGCTGAGTTCCACCTTTTCGCAAAATTTCGATCGCACGCATGCCAATACGTAGATGCTGATCGACCCGTTCCCGGTAGAAGTGGTTGGCCATGCCGGGGAGTTTGATTTCACCATGCAAAGGCTTGTCGCTGACGCACAGCAAGGTGCCGTAAGGCACACGAAAACGGAAACCGTTGGCGGCGATGGTGGCGCTTTCCATGTCCAAAGCAATAGCGCGGCTTTGGCTGAAGCGGCGCTGTGGCAGGTTGTCAGGCAGTAGCTCCCAATTGCGGTTGTCGGTACTGGCGACGGTGCCAGTCCGCAAAATACGCTTGAGATCTTCCTCGGGCAACTGGGCGATGTCTTCGGCTGCCTGGTGCAAGGCCTGCTGAATTTCAGCCAGCGCTGGCAGGGGCACCCACAAAGGCAGCTCCTCATCCAAGACATGGTCTTCACGCACATAAGCGTGCGCGAGGACATAGTCACCCAGTTGCTGGCTATTGCGCAGGCCTGCGCAGTGGCCCAGCATCATCCAGGCGTGGGGGCGCAGGACCGCAATGTGGTCGGTGATGGTTTTGGCGTTGGCGGGGCCGACACCAATGTTCACCATGGTGATGCCATCGGCATCTTTACGGACGAGGTGGTAGGCCGGCATCTGCGGCAAACGTGCGGGAATGCTACCCAGTGCATCAATCTCTTGGGGCGATAAGCCCGTGCGGCGTGTGACCACATTGCCGGGCTCAATGAAGGCGATGTATTCACTGTCGGGCCTGGCCATTTCTGCGTGCCCCAGGCGCACGAAATCATCGATATAAAACTGGTAGTTGGTAAACAGGACAAAGTTCTGAAACCATTCGGCGGCTGTGCCGGTGTAGTGGCGCAGGCGCTGTAGCGAATAATCAATGCGTGGCGCCGTAAACAGCGACAGCGGCAGAGCCCCGCCGGGTTGGGGTTGCCAGGTGCCATTGGCAATGCCGTCATCCATGGCGGCCAGATCAGGCAGATCAAACACTTCACGCATGCGCTGGCGACGCAAGGCATCTAGGGTGCCTTCAATGTGGTCGTTGTCAGCAAACGAAAAGTGCACAGGAATGGGTTGCTCACTCAGGCCGATTTGAAACTGTATGTCGTGGTTTTGTTGCAGCAACGTCAGCTGCGTGAGCAAGTATTTGGCAAAGAGATCAGGCCGCGTAATGGTGGTCTCATAGGTGCCCGGATGGTCCAGAAAACCATAAGCCAGGCGGGTATCTGGGCGGCGTACCGTGTGGGCCTGAATGCGCAGCAGTGGATAGAAAGCGCGCGCTGGGGCGGTCAGTTCATGGCCATCCACATAAGCCTGCATGGCAGTGCGCAGGTGCTGGATTTGTTGGCGGTACAGCGTCTGCAAATGCGCCAAGGCATCGTGTGCTTCAGAAAAATGGAGTAAAGCGGCCATAACAATCTACAGGTTGCAAATAGAAGGCTCTATGGTGGCGCACCGACATGACAACGGTGCTGCTGCCAACACAAAGCGTCTTCGGAGGCCATGGGCCGAGAGAGGTAGTAACCTTGTATCAGATCGCAACCCATTTCTTTCAATAAATCCCACTGCGCCTGGGTTTCTACCCCTTCTGCCACCGTGCGCAGATTGAGGCTGCGGTTCATCTCAATAATCGCTTTGATGAGGCTGACGCTGTCGGCATCTTGCGGGGTGTCTTTCACGAAAGAGCGGTCAATCTTGACTTTGTCCAATGGATACCGCTTTAAGTAAGCCAGCGAAGAATAGCCGGTTCCAAAGTCATCAATAGACAGGCGAACCCCCAAGGCTTTCAAAGATTTCAACGTTTCCAGCACCCGCTCGGACTGCTTCATCAGCGTGGTTTCGGTCAGCTCAATTTCCAGCCACTGCGGGCCGACTTCGGTGGCGGCAAGAAGGCGCTGTACTTCATCGACCAAATTGTTTTGGTTAAATTCACCCGCAGACATATTGACCGAGACGGATACGGGTGGCAGCCCTGCATGACGCCAGGCTTGCAATTGCTTGCAGGCTGCACGCATGACCCAGCGGTCTAACAAGGAAATCAGGCCGCGAGACTCTGCAAACGCAATAAATTCTCCGGGTTGCAGCAAGCCGCGTTCTGGGTGCTGCCAGCGCACCAGTGCTTCAAAACTCTCCAGCCGATTGGTCTTTAAGTTCCACAGCGGTTGATAGTGCAGCAGCAGGCCCTGGTCTTTTTCTACGGCTTCGCGCAGCAACTGGTCTTGCGCCAGTAAGCGGCTGGGACGCACGGCCATGTGCGTACCGTAAAACTGGTGGCTGCCTTGCCCTTGGTCTTTGGCGCTCTCCATCGCCGCGCTGGCGTTGAGCATCAGCTCTTGCGCCGTGGTCCCATCTTCAGGAAAAACGCTCACACCGATGGAAGCCGCTACGCTAATGATGCCGCCTTGCGTGGCGTAGGGCTTGCGCAAGGCAAACCGGATTTCGCGCAGCATGCAATCGGGCTGGCAGGCGGTCAGTGGAGACGCCAGCACCACGACAAACTCATCCCCAGCCAAACGCGCCACGATGTCATCGGGATGGACTTTGCTGCGCAGACGGCGAGCCACCTGGATCAGCAGTGCGTCTCCGGCATCGTGGCCTAAAGAGTCGTTGACATCTTTAAAACGATCCATGTCCACGTACAGCAGCACCAGATGCTGCTGCTGTTTTTCAGCAACCAGCAAGGCTGTGTGCAACTGTCTTGCCAGACCCTGGCGGTTCGGCAGGCGAGTGAGGGAGTCGTTGTAGGCCAGAAAGTCGGCCTCGGCCTCACTGCGTTTGCGCGCGGTGATATCACGCAGCACCATCATGCGGTAGTGCCCACCGTTCTCAGGCATGCACGAGACGGTCACTTCCACATCCAGCTCCTGACCGTCGTGGTGCAGCAGCCGCGATTCTTGGGGATTTTGCGTGCCTGCTGTCAGGTAAGTTTGTGCCTGGCCACGCAAGACATGGGGTAGCAATTGCAAGACAGGTTTGTCCTGCAATTGGCTCAGCGGGTAGCCGGTGAGTGCCAATGCGGCCGGGTTGGCATCAAAAATACGATCTTGGCGAAAGAAGATGATGGCTTCACTGGTCGCATGCGCAAACATGAACATGCGGGTGTCCGCATCCCGCACCATTTGCATGGCATCGACGTAGCTCAAGTTCTGCAGCGCAGTGACCACCACGGCCTTCATCTGACCCTGTTGCATATGGGCAACCAGCTGGGTGGGGATTGGCTGCTGGCCGCCAAAGAGCAATGGTGTTTGCAGACTGCTGCCGTGTACTTTACTGTCAGCGAGGCGATTCAGCTCGCACTTCCAGTCGTTCCACGCGCAAGCCGGCAGGTAGTTTTGCGGTGCTTTGCCTACCAGCTCTTCGGTGGACATGTCCAGCAGCTTGGCATAAGCGGCGGTGGCCCACAGGCAGCGACCGCTGGGCCAATCCAGGTAAGCCATGGGGCTGCCTGTGGCCGAGGCTACGGCGAACAGGGCATCTTCTTGGTGAGCATCCAGCGGTGAAGGCAACGAGACGTTCATATGTACACCGGTAAGGCGCAGAGGGGCAGAGGGGCAAAGGAGCCGACCGATCAGCGATCAGGCAGCGAAAAAAAGGGGCCGGTCATCCCCAACCTATAAGCAGTTGCAGCAGCGCTTCATCTTTGCGTTCTCCTCGGTTTTCAAGCGCAACACAGGTCTAGGCTATTGCGCTAGGGCGAGTGTTAGCCAGCGCGGTTACGCAAGACAATCTATCTGTGCACGACCTTTGCGATAAGGCAAAATTGGTACCGCTTTTGATAAATATGAGAGCGGTACGCCATTGCTATCATTGGTTATCCAATACATAAGATGCGGAAAGCCTTGAAGTATCAGGGCTGACAGCTATAGTTTTGTTTAGCATTTTTAAAAATCGTTATTTGCCATGATCACTGTCTTACAGCGCGTTGCGCATGCCCGGGTCGAAATTGCAGGCCAGGTGGCCGGCCAGATTGAACAAGGATTGCTCATGCTGGTGTGCGCCGAGCAGTGCGACACCGAAAAAGAGGCGGACAAGCTGCTGGCCAAAATTTTGAAGCTGCGCATCTTCAGCGACGAGGCAGGCAAGATGAACCGCAGCGTGCAGGATGTGGGCGGCGGGCTGCTCATCGTCAGCCAGTTCACCCTGGCGGCGGATACCAGCAGCGGCAACCGCCCCAGCTTTACGCAGGCGGCCAAGGCCGATGAAGGCCGGCGACTGTATGACTATGTGGTGGCGCAGGCCCGCGCTTTGCACACGGCAGGGATCGTGCAGACGGGGCAATTCGGTGCGGACATGCAGGTACACCTGCTCAACGATGGCCCGGTGACCATTCCCATGCGCATTGCCCCGGCGGTCGTCTGAATCGAGCAAAGCCTCAGGGGCTCGATTACAATCTGCCCCTCTTTTCCTTCCGAGGAGCGTTGCAGCGTCACCCAGTCAGCGGTGCGTGAGGCTCGGAAGGTTGGGCAGGCCGCTCTTTCGCAGTGGTCGGGCCTTTAGGCAACGACGCTCACCCACGCTTTCTGTGCGGTGAGGCCTGTCAGCCCCAAATCCCCCAGAACGTGGTTTTTTCAAGTTGTCTTCCGCACGGAGAAACCATGAGCAATACACACGATCGCGCAATCACCGACATCTCTTTGGCCGACTGGGGCCGCAAAGAAATCCGCATTGCCGAAACCGAAATGCCCGGCCTGATGGCCATTCGCGAAGAGTTCGCCGCCGCCCAGCCCCTGAAGGGCGCGCGCATCACCGGCTCGCTGCACATGACCATTCAAACGGCCGTGCTGATCGAGACTTTGAAAGACCTGGGCGCTGAAGTGCGCTGGGCGTCGTGCAACATCTTCTCCACCCAGGACCACGCTGCTGCGGCGATTGCCGCGACTGGCACGCCCGTGTTCGCGATCAAGGGCGAGTCGCTCAAGGACTACTGGGATTACACCCACAACATCTTTGAATTCGGCGCCAAGGGCGAAGCAGGCGAAGGCCCCAACATGATTCTGGACGATGGCGGTGACGCCACCGTGCTGCTGCATCTGGGCCAAAAAGCTGAAAAAGACATCTCCGTGCTGGCCAACCCCGGCAGCGAAGAAGAAAAAATCATGTTCGCGGCCATCAAGGCCAAGCTGGCGATCGATTCCACTTGGTACACCCGCAAGTCGGCCGAAATCCTTGGCGTGACCGAAGAAACCACCACCGGCGTGCACCGTTTGAACGAAATGTCCGCCAAGGGCACGTTGCTCTTCCGCGCCATCAACGTGAACGACTCGGTGACCAAGAGCAAGTTCGACAACCTGTACGGCTGCCGCGAATCGCTGGTCGATGGCATCAAGCGCGCCACCGACGTAATGATCGCCGGCAAGGTCGCTGTGGTGGCTGGCTACGGTGACGTGGGCAAGGGCTGCGCACAGGCACTGAGCGCTTTGCGCGCCCAGGTGTGGGTGACGGAAGTCGACCCCATCAACGCCCTGCAAGCTGCCATGGAAGGCTACAAGGTCGTGACCATGGAATATGCCGCCGACAAGTGCGACATCTTTGTGACCACCACCGGCAACAAGGACATCATTCGCCACGAGCACATGCTGGCCATGAAGGACCAGGCCATCGTCTGCAACATCGGTCACTTCGACAACGAAATCGACGTGGCCTCTATCGAGCAGTACAAGTGGGAAGAGGTCAAGCCCCAGGTCGACCAGATCGAATTCCCTGACGGCAAGAAGATCACCCTGCTGGCCAAGGGCCGCCTGGTGAACCTGGGTTGCGCCACGGGCCATCCTTCGTTCGTGATGAGCGCCTCGTTTGCCAACCAGACCATCGCCCAGATCGAGCTGTTCACACGCCCTGAAGCCTACGAAGTGGGCAAGGTCTACGTGCTGCCCAAGCTGCTGGACGAGAAGGTGGCCCGCCTGCACCTGAAGAAGGTGGGTGCCATGCTGACCGAGCTGACCGATGCGCAAGCCGCGTACATCGGTGTGAAAAAAGAAGGCCCTTACAAGCCGGAAACTTACCGCTACTAATCTGTAGTGGCGCAAAGCGGTGGCGGGTGCTGCCGCTTTGCAAGCTCTAGTTTTTGATAGCTGGTAGCCCTAGTGAAACAAGGGCTAGAGCCTTATTTGAGTGAATAAAAGGAAACTACGCCATGCGCGCAGATGTATTTTTGGTGGACAACGGGCATGCCACCACCCGTTCGCAGGCCCAGCGCCTGATTGCTGCGGGCGTAGAGTGGCGGCTGACGCCCCTGGCTCCGTGGAAAAAAGTGGCAAAGAACGGCGACGATATCCCCGCTGGGGCTGAGCTGAAATTGCTCGACGATGCGGAAGTCAAATTCATCTCCCGTGGTGGTTTGAAGCTGGAAGGCGCATTGGCCGCTACCGGCCTGAAGGTCGATGGTTTGCGCTGTCTGGACGTGGGCCAGAGCACGGGCGGCTTTACGGACTGCCTGCTCAAGCACGGTGCAGGCCAGGTGATTGGCGTGGACGTGGGCCAGGGCCAATTGCACGACAGCCTGCGCGGCGACGTGCGGGTGATTTGTGTGGAAGGGCTGAACGCCCGTTTCATGACCGCAGAAACGCTGGAAGATGCCTGCGAAGAAGTCATTTCTGAGCGCTGGGAAGAGGAAGAAGACAACGACACCTTGCCCCAGGCGCCGTATGCGTGGATGCGCAACGGCGGCCAGGTCGACGATGAATACGACGACAGCCGTGACGTCAAAGACAAAGACATCGAAGCCTTCAAGGCCGAGCGTGCAGCCAAAATCAAGGCCCGTGAGGAAGGCACCATTCCCACCGAGCGCCGCCGCAAGGCCGAGTACGCCGATGTCAACATCACGCCCGCGTTTGACTTTGTCACCGGTGATGTGTCCTTCATCTCCTTGACGCTCGTGTTGCCCGCCGTGGTGCGCCTGCTCAAGCCCCACGGCCAGCTGCTGATGCTGGTCAAGCCCCAGTTTGAGCTGCAACCCGGCCAGGTCGGCAAAGGCGGCATCGTGCGCGATCCGGCCTTGTTCCAGGAAGTCGAAACCCGCGTGCGCACTTGCCTGGCCGAGCTGGGCCTGGAAGTGAAGGCGTGGATGGACTCCGCCATTGAAGGCGGCGACGGCAACCACGAGTTCTTTGTGCACGCCGTGCAAGGTGCGGAGATCAAGCATCTGGACCAGCCCCTGCCGGACATGCCAGCTGCCTCGGCCGCCAAGCGCGTGTCGCGCACGGTGCTGCGCGAGCTCAAGCGCATTGATGTGATTGACGACGAAGACGATGGCTACAACGTGCCGGGCCCTGCGCGCCCCAAGCGCAAGCACGTCAACAGCAAATAAGCCCTGTGGGCCCGCAGCGCCCACCTGTGCGGTGGCTGCGCTGCGCCCTTGCAGAGTGGTGATTGAAAAATTGGATCTATTGGATCTCAGGGGGCGTGCTGCGCACTGCCGTGTCTGCGGGCCCCCGCCGTGACAACCAGCAGCCTGCCAGGAGGGCAGGCGAGGAGTGATGACCGTGGCCAACGCAGCAAACAGCAGCTTCCCCATCAGCTTTGAATTTTTCCCCACCAAAACAGCCGAAGGTGCGGCCAAGCACGTGCAGGTACGCCAGGCGCTGTATGCGCGCAAGCCCGAGTTCTGCTCGGTGACCTATGGCGCAGGGGGCTCGACGCAAGTCGGCACCTTCAGCATGGTGCGCGACATTCAAAGCGAGGGCATGCAGGCTGCTTCGCACTTTTCGTGTGTGGGTGCGACCAGTGCCAAGGTGCGCGAAGAGTTGCAAGAGCTCAAAGACATGGGTGTGAAACGCATCGTGGCCTTGCGCGGCGATTTGCCCAGCGGCTATGGCTTGGGGGGTGAATTTCATTACGCTAGCGACTTGGTGGCTTTCATTCGCCAGGAGTTTGGCGACTGGTTCCATATTGAGGTCGCGGCCTACCCGGAGACCCATCCACAAGCCAAATCTCCGGAGGCCGATCTGAGAGCTTTTGCAACAAAAATCCAGTCGGGTGCGGATACCGGAATCACCCAATACTTCTACAATGCGGACGCCTATTTCCGTTTTGTTGAAGGGATTCAAGCACTTGGCGTGTCAGCGCCAGTAGTACCGGGTATCATGCCGATCCTCAATTCCTCTCAGCTCATGCGCTTTTCCGACGCGACGGGCGCTGAGATTCCCCGCTGGATCCGCCTGCGCCTGCAGGCCTACGGGGACGACGTGACGTCGATCCGAGCCTTCGGCATGGACGTCGTCACTCGCTTGTGTGAGCAGCTGCGCGATCAAGGCGCACCTGGCTTGCATTTTTATACGATGAACCAGAGCGCAGCTACATTGGAGCTTTGCGACCGACTGGGCCTGTAAACGGCCTCAATTTACGGTGCAAGCCCTGTAGCGGGTGAACTTTCACACGCTCGCCGTTATAAGGGTTTGACCATGCCTGCACTTACGTGCCCGACTGATTCCACCAGTGTTTCTCAACCTGCGCGCCGCAGCTTGGTGCTGCCTGGCGCTGCCGTACTGCTGGCATCCGTATTGAGCGCGTGTGCGCCGTTGTCCACCTCCACCGATGGCGCTATCGCCACCAACGTCCCCAAAACTTCCTCGTCCAAAGGGGCGGTAAATCCTTCATCGGCCACCTTGGCGCGCGTAGCACCTGCCGTGCCGCGCTTCCGTGACCCGATGGCTGCATTGCAAGATGAACTGACCGAACAAGCGCCCTTGCCGGAAGTCGAGCAGCAAGGTGTGGCCTCTTGGTATGGCCCCGGTTTTCATGGTCGCAAAACCGCCAATGGCGAGCGCTACAACCAGTACGATTTGACGGCAGCCCACCCCAAGTTCGCCTTTGGCACCCAACTGTGTGTGCGCAATGCCGCCAACGGCAAAACTGTGATGGTGCGCGTGAATGACCGCGGCCCGTTTGTGAAAAATCGCGTGATCGATTTGAGCAAAGCCGCTGCGGAAGAAATTGGCATGCTCGGCAAGGGCATCAAAAAAGTCGAAATCTACAAGCTCCAGGCGGACGATGAAGACTGCCCACAAGCACTGCAAGACGTGGTGCTGCAAGCACGCAACTAACGGAGAGCGACCACAAGCAGGGCTGCTGCTCAACAAAAAAGGAGCGGCTTGCCGTTGATAAACTTGGGTTCCAGAAGTAAAACCTTCCGAAACCTTTTGCTCATCACGGCAAGCCGCTCCTTTTTTTAATAGTTTCTAAGGAGTGAAGGGCTTTAGCCGCCCGACTCCAGCGTATGGGTTGCGTTCTTGTCCTGTGCCAGCAGCTTTTGCATTTGTGGCAGTGCTTCTTTCAGCGCTGCCTTGAGCGAATAAGGCGGGTTGATCAAGAACATGCCGCTGGCTGGCAGGCCCGGGCGCTTGGATTCACCCTCGGCCACCGTTGCGTCGGTGCGGATTTTGCTGCTTTTTACGGTCAGCGTGGCATGCAACCAAGGCTTGCCGGCTTTGGTTGCAATCGACTTGAGGCGCTTGGGCAGATCGTGCGCGTCCTGGCGCGGAATGATCGGATACCAGACGGCATAAGTGCCGGTGGCAAAACGGATCAACGCGTCTTCAATCATCGTCAGCACGCGGCCGTAGTCGGTCTTTATCTCGTAGCTGGGGTCGCACAGCAAAAAGCCGCGGCGCGATGGTGGTGGCAAAAAGCGCTTGACGCCGTTAAAGCCGTCTTCCATCAGCACTTCCACTTGCTTGCCCGCTTCGAGCTGGGCCATATTGCCTGTCAGTGAACGCGCATCGCTGGGGTGCAGCTCAAACAGGCGCAGCTTGTCTTGCGGGCGCAGCAAACTGTGTGTGATGAAGGGCGAGCCGGGGTAGGTTTTCACGCCCTTGCCCTGGTTCACGCTGCGCACTGTCTCTACGTAGGCGCGCAGGGCGGGAGTCAGCTCTGCCAAGGGCGTATCCAGCAGACGGGCAATGCCTTCGTGCGATTCACCGCTGGTGTTGGCAAAGTCACCATCGAGGCGGTACAGGCCTGCACCCGCGTGGGTGTCATAGACGCTGATGGCGGTTTCTTTTTGCGTCATGTGCTGCAGGGCAGCAATCAAAACAGTGTGCTTGAGCACGTCGGCGTGGTTGCCGGCATGAAAGCCGTGGCGGTAGCTGAACATAGGTCGTAATGCTTTTCTTTTTAGTGCGGCAGCCGGGCTGCAGCGGGACGGGCGGCCCGGGGCCGCAAAGGGTTGCCAGTGTGTGTGGATGGGCGTAATCCGCCTAAATCCACACGAGCGCAAGGTGCAGATAGCGCTATTGGACGCTATTTCGTATAATGGCGGGCTTCGCAGCGATTTTATGAGTCCCGCGGCGAAGTGTCGACGCCCGGGCCTAAAGCCTTGGCTTTGATAAAACACTGCCTAAGAGGCTTCCTGTTTCAGCAATGAAATCTAGAAGAAGCACCGACCGCAGAAAAGGACCGTCAAACCTTCTTGAAAGAGAAATCTCATGTCTACATTCAGCGCAAAGCCCGCTGAGGTGCAACACGAGTGGTTTGTGATTGACGCCACCGATAAGGTGCTCGGACGTGTCGCCAGCGAAGTGGCACTCCGTCTGCGCGGCAAGCACAAGGCAATCTACACACCTCACGTTGACACCGGCGACTACATCGTCATCATCAACGCCTCCCAGCTCAAGGTTACTGGTACGAAGAACACCGACAAGGTGTACTACCGTCACTCCGGTTACCCAGGCGGTATCACTGCTACCAACTTCCGCGACCTCCAGGCTAAGTTCCCTGGCCGTGCGCTCGAGAAGGCCGTTAAGGGCATGCTGCCCAAGGGTCCTCTGGGCTACGCCATGATCAAGAAGCTGAAGGTTTACGGTGGTGCTGAGCATCCCCACACCGCACAGCAGCCTAAGGCTCTGGAAATCTAAGGAGACTTGAATGATTGGTGATTGGAACAATGGTACCGGCCGTCGCAAGTCCAGCGTCGCACGTGTATTCCTGAAGAAGGGCTCCGGCAAAATTACTGTGAATGGCAAAGACATTCAACAGTACTTCGGCCGCGAAACCTCCATCATGATCGCTAAGCAGCCTTTGGTGCTGACTGGCAACATCGAAGCTTTCGATGTCATGGTGAACGTACACGGTGGTGGCGAATCCGGTCAAGCCGGTGCCGTTCGTCACGGTGTGACTCGCGCCCTGATCGACTATGACGCAGCGTTGAAGCCTGTCCTGAGCCAAGCTGGCTACGTGACACGTGACGCTCGTGAAGTTGAGCGTAAGAAGGTTGGTCTGCGTGGTGCTCGTCGCGCCAAGCAGTTCTCGAAGCGTTAATTCGTCTCGGACCTTCCGGAAGGCCGTTTCTTCGGAAATGGCCTTCTCACAAAAAAGCCGCCTGTTTTCGAACATGGCGGCTTTTTTGTGAGAAGGCCTTCCAGCCTGCAATGGTCTAACCTGTCTGCAAGATAATGTCCATACTCGGTTTGGCGTCAAACGGGCGGCTTGCTTAATTCCCGAGCAATTTGCAGTACCATTCCTTCCGATTTCAGAGAAATACTTGGAGCAGTTACCCCATGAGCGCCGTTGCCGAAAATATCACCACCGAAATGCCCGAACCTATCGTCTTCACCGACAGCGCAGCTGCCAAGGTGGCTGATTTGATCGCGGAAGAAGGCAACCCAGATTTGAAGCTGCGCGTGTTCGTGCAGGGCGGTGGTTGCTCGGGTTTCCAGTACGGTTTTACCTTTGACGAGATCACCAACGAAGACGACACCACCATGACCAAAAATGGTGTTTCGCTGCTGATTGACGCCATGAGCTACCAGTACCTGATTGGCGCAGAAATTGACTACAAAGAAGATTTGCAAGGCGCGCAGTTCGTAATCAAGAACCCTAATGCGACCAGCACTTGCGGTTGCGGCTCCAGCTTCTCCGCCTAAGCCTAAATCTCTGGATTGCGCACAAAAAGACCGCTCATTGGGCGGTCTTTTTTACGTCCCTTCTTTGAAAAGATAGCGGTTGGCCGTTGTAGTAGGCGGTTTTAAGAGCTATTTCTACTTGAAGTGATTGCTAGGAAAAGGTGGGCAGCTATTGTTTTTAAGCGGGATAAATGGCACCCAGAATGCGCGGGCCTCGTGCACCCGTTACGCGCGGGAGATTTCCTGGCAAGCCCAGCATTGCCTGGCGTGCCAGCCAAGCGAAGGCGGCGGCCTCTACCTGCAGCGGCGGCATACCACGTGCTGCAGTGCTTTGCACGTGCAACTCCGGCAGCAAGGCTTGAAGCTGTCGCATGAGCTCGGTGTTCAGTGCCCCGCCACCGCACACCAGCAGCGCATCGCAGTGGGTGCCAAAGCGTTGCACGGCAGCCGCGCATGTCTGCGCTGTGAGCGCTGTGAGTGTTGCCTGCACGTCTTGCGGTTGGGGGGTGTAGCCCAGTGCGCGCAGATGTTGCTGCAACCAATCAGGGTTCAACAGATCGCGGCCCGTACTTTTTGGCGGAGCTTGTTCAAAATAAGGTTCGGCACAGAGCTGCTGTAGGAGAGCATCCAGCACTTGGCCGCTGGCAGCCCATTGCCCGCCGTCGTCATACGCCTTGCCGGTGTGTTGCAGGCACCACCAGTCCATCAAGGCGTTGCCCGGGCCTGTATCAAAGCCAATGACCGCGCCGCTCTCGTCTGACAGCGCGGGCAAGACGCTCAGATTGGCAATGCCACCAATATTGAGCACTAAGCTGCCTTGGTCGGCACGGCCAAACAAACCTTGATGAAATGCTGGTACCAGTGGCGCACCTTGACCACCTGCAGCCACATCACGGCTGCGCAGATCGGCGACCACGGTGATGCCGCTGCGCTCGGCCAGCAAGGCAGGGTTTTGCAGTTGCAACGTGTAGCCGGTGCCGTCGTGCAGCTGCGGCTGGTGGCGCACAGTCTGGCCGTGCGCGCCGATAGCGGTCACCTCATTGGTCGTCAGGCCACTTTGTTGCAGCAGGGCTTGCACCACATCCGCATAGGCATTGCTGACCGCGTTGGCCGCCAAGGCCGCGCGGTGCAGCTCATTGATGCCTTGCGGGCTGTTTAAATCCAGTAGCTCTTGCCGCAGTGCGCCAGGGAATGTCTGGTTGGCGTAGGCCACAACATGAGGCTGCTGCTGGGCATCAAACCGCACCGCGACGCCATCCACCCCATCCAGCGAGGTGCCAGACATGAGACCGATATAGCAGTCGTTGAAAGAGGGGTTCGCAGAGAGGGTGTTTGATGGGGGCATGGCGCAGAAATGGGCAAAACAAAAGGGCCTCGTTGCCGAGGCCCTTGGGGCAGGTCAATGCGGTGGCAATGACTTATTGTGCGCTGGCTTGACGAATCTGCTCTGCCGAAGCCAATTGCATGTGCAACATGCTGGCTTGTGCCATGAATGCGTGGCGCACCTTCTCGGAAATCGCTGTTGATTCATTCTGTGCAAGCACGGCTTGGGGGTTCTGGTGAACGCCGTTAACGCGGAATTCAAAGTGCAAGTGTGGTCCGGTGGACCAGCCGGTAGAACCGACGGCGCCGATGATTTCGCCTTGCTCCACGGCCTCGCCCTTCTTCACATCAATGCGGCTGAGGTGGGCGTAAACGGTAACGTGGCTGACGTTACTATGTTTTACAAAGATTACATTCCCAAAGCCGTTCTGCCAGCCCGCGAACTCCACCACGCCGTCGCCCACGGTGCGCACTTTGGTGCCTGCAGGGGCAGCGTAGTCATCGCCCAAATGGCGGCGCCATGTGCCGTGGATGGGGTGCTTGCGCACGGCGAAGCCGCTGCTCATGCGTGAGAACTCTACCGGCGTCTTCAGATAAGCGCGGCGCAGGCTGGAGCCGTCCATCGCGTAGTAAGAGCCACGCTGGCCGGGTTCCTGGAACCACATTGCTTGGTGCAGTTTGTCGCGGTTCTGGAATTCAGCCGCCAAGATGCGGCCAGAGCGCAGGAACTCGCCATCAGCTTCAAGGGTTTCGTAAATCAGGGAGAAGCGATCGCCCTTGTGCAGGCGGTGAAAATTGATGTCCGAGAAAATATCGGCAATCTGTACGGCCACGGAATCGGGCAGGCTGGCTGCATCCGTGGCGGCAAACAGTGTGCTGTGGATGGTGCCGCCCGCTAAGCGAGTGCTAACTGTCAATGGCGCGGTGGACACGGTCGCCGCAAATTGACCGGCGGCATTGCGCTCCAGCACCAGGCGCTGAAAGTTGCCGCTGTTTTCCTCCATCACCCAACGCACCGTCAGCTTGAGCAGCTGGTGGTCATTGCTGGCTTCCGCAGAAACCAAGCGGCCACTGCGGCTCAGAACGTGCTGGCGAGCCAGTTCATTGCTGCGCAAGAACGCGGAAGCGGCAGGGTCTGCCACGCCCAAGCGCTGGAGCAAGGACTCCGGGGTGTCGCTGGAGCGTGTGTAATCCGTACGGTACAGAGAAAAGCTATTGAGGTCGGCCAGGTCCGCTAACGTGCTGCCTTCCACTAAAGAAGGGATGGCTTGTGTCAGTGTGCGGACAGGCAGATCTGCGGGGTCTGGGCCCAGCGAAGCCACCGCAAAAGCACCACCGCCTGCCGTCAGCATAAGGGCTGCGATGGCTGCGGTCAGACGCTTGGGGTGACGCTGGATGGAGAGGGCTAGCCGTGCAAGCATGGCACTGCCGGCAGAAACGAGGCTGTTATTCAAAACATGGTTCCCGGGAGTGGTGCGTACCCTGAATTAACAAGAGGGGGCGTGAGTGACGGGCTACGCTTTCTGTCAGCATAGTTTCCATTTAGCGATGTGTAAATGGCTTGCCGACTAGAATTCATCACTTCTATCGAAGCCCGAAGTATACCGGGGAGGCTTATCCCCGCGCTGGAAAAAACCCTTATGAATCAAAATGCTGTTACAACATACCCGGTCACCGAGGCTGTAAGACAAGCGCTTGAAATCACGCTGCGTGGTGTGGAGGAGTTGCTGCCCGTCAATGACTGGACGCAAAAGCTGGCGCGCTCCGCCGCAACCGGCGTGCCTTTGCGTATCAAGCTGGGTCTGGACCCTACTGCACCGGATATTCACTTGGGCCATACGGTGGTGCTCAACAAGATGCGCCAGCTGCAAGATCTGGGTCACACCGTGATCTTTTTGATCGGCGATTTCACGACGCTGATCGGCGATCCATCGGGTCGCAACTCCACCCGCCCACCGTTGACGGCGGAGCAGATCAAGGCCAACGCCGAGACGTATTACACGCAGGCCGCCAAGGTGCTGGACCCGGCCCGCACCGAAGTGCGCTACAACAGCGAGTGGTGCGACAAGCTGGGTGCGCGCGGCATGATTGAGCTGTCGGCCAAGTACACCGTGGCCCGCATGATGGAACGCAACGACTTTCATACGCGCTTTACCGAAGGCAGCTCCATCAGCCTGCATGAGTTTCTGTACCCGCTGCTGCAGGGCTACGACTCAGTGGCGCTGCAGTCGGACTTGGAGCTGGGCGGCACCGACCAGAAGTTCAACCTGCTGATGGGGCGCCACCTGCAGGCTGAGTATGGGCAAGAGCAGCAGTGTGTACTGACGATGCCTTTGCTGGTGGGCTTGGATGGTGTGGACAAGATGTCCAAGTCCAAGAACAACTACATCGGCATCACCGAAGACGCCAACACCATGTTTGCCAAGGTGCTGTCAATCTCTGACACGCTGATGTGGGACTGGTACACCTTGCTGTCGTTCAAGAGCCTGGCTGAAATTGCAGCGCTGAAGGCCGAAATTGAAGCGGGCGGCAACCCCAAGCACGCCAAGGTGGCGCTGGCCAAGGAGATTACCGCGCGCTTCCACAGCGCGGCGGCGGCGGATGCGGCGGAGCAGGACTTCATGAACCGCTCCAAGGGCGGGATTCCCGAAGATATTCCGGAGCTGAGCCTGTCGGGCGCACCGCTGGGTATTGGTGCCTTGCTCAAGCAGGCCAATCTGGCACCTTCTACAAGTGAAGCCAACCGCCTGATTGACGGCGGCGGTGTGCGCGTCGATGGCAATGTGGTGAGCGACCGCGGCTTGAAGCTGGAGGCGGGCACGATGGTGGTGCAGGTGGGCAAACGCAAATTTGCACGCGTGACTTTGTCTTAAGTTGCTGCATTGGCCGCGAAAAGCCGCTTGGTATCAAGCGGCTTTTTTATTTTTGATAGCGTCTTGCCGTTGATTATCAAAGACTTCAGCAACTATTAACAAGCAAAACCAAGCAATCTAAAGGCAAGCAGCTATTGAATTTGAATTACGTGCTTGGCGAGATAATGGCCGTCTGCTTGGTGCAAAAGCGCACCTGATTTTTTTGGACTGCAATTTTTTCTTATGACTTCGAACGCACACCCACTGGATCTCGTCATCATGGCTGCCGGCAAAGGCACCCGCATGAAAAGCCGTATGCCGAAGGTGCTGCAAAAGCTGGCGGGTCGCGCTTTGGTGCAGCATGTCTTGCACACTGCGGCCCAGTTGCAGGCGCGCTCGGCAGTGGTCATTACCGGTCATGGTGCTGAGCAGGTGGAAGCGGCCTTGGCTGCGGGTGCGACAGACAGTGCGATGGCGCTGAAGTTTGTGCGCCAAGAGCCGCAGTTGGGGACGGGGCATGCAGTGCAGCAAGCGGTGCCTGCGCTGGCAGACGATGGTTTGGTGATTGTGCTGTCTGGCGATGTGCCATTGACGCAGGCCCAGACCCTGCAGGCCTTGGTGGATGCTGCAGGTGCTGATCGTATGGCGCTGTTGACGGTGGCACTGGACAACCCCACCGGCTACGGTCGCATTGTGCGCAATGCCCAAGGCACCGTGCAGCGCATCGTGGAGCAAAAAGATGCCAGCGAGGACGAGCGCGCCATCCAGGAAATTTACAGCGGCATCATGGCCGTGCCTGCCAAGCGTTTGGCGCAGTGGCTGGCGCAATTGAACAACCACAACGCCCAAGGTGAGTACTACCTGACCGATATTGTTGCCATGGCGGTGGCTGAAGGGGTTGAGGTGGTGGCCCACCGCATCACGGATGCGGTGCAAGTGGCTGGCGTTAACAGCCCGCTGCAGTTGGCAGAGCTGGAGCGCGCCCACCAGCAGCGCCAGGCCATCGCGCTGATGGAGCAAGGTGTGCGCCTGGCTGATCCTGCACGCCTGGACGTGCGCGACGATGTGCGCGGGCTGCCTGCCCATCTGGTGTGCGAGCAAGATGTGGACATTGATGTGGGCTGTATTTTCACGGGGCGTGTAGAGATTGGCGAAGGCGCGCGCATTGGCGCTTACTGCCACATCAGCAACGCCACGATTGCTGCGGGCGCAGTGATTCACCCCTTTACACATATTGATGGCGAAAAGCTGGGTGCCAGCGTGGGAGAAGGTGCTTTGATTGGCCCATTTGCCCGCTTGCGCCCTGGTGCGCAGCTGGGTAAACAGGTGCATATTGGCAATTTTGTGGAAGTTAAAAACTCCACCATGGCCGAGGGCTCCAAGGCCAACCACTTGGCCTATCTGGGCGACGCCACCGTGGGGGAGCGCGTCAACTACGGTGCAGGCTCGATCACTGCCAATTACGACGGGGTGAACAAGCACCGCACCGTGATTGAAAACGACGTGCAAATTGGCAGCAACTGTGTACTGGTGGCGCCCGTCACATTGGGGGCGGGTAGCACGGTGGGTGGTGGCTCTACCGTGACCAAAAACACGGAGCCCGGCGTCTTGACGGTAGCGCGGGGCAAGCAAGTGACCATCAGCAACTGGAAGCGCCCCGTCAAACAACCCAAGGTTTAAATCTATGAGCACCCCCGCGCATTCCAGCCCCACCACCTTAGAGGCCGCGCTGGTGCTGATTGCGCAGCAGCAAGCAGAGATTGCGCGTTTGCAGCAATCGCATGAAGGGTGGATGCGGGCGGTAGCACATGATCTGCGTGCTCCACTGCGGCATGTGGTGTCTTTTGCGCCGCTGTTGCAAGAGTCGGTGCAAGAGCTGGCTGCAGCGGCTCCGCAAGCACCGGACGCGGCCGAGGATGCGCGGGAATTTACGGCGACCATGGAGCAGGCAGCGCGCAAGATGTCGCTCATGCTGGACGGTATGGCGCAGGTCTCACGTGTTGCGCGCGCGCCCCTGCATCTGGGGCTGGTCGACTGGAGTGCGGCCACCCAGGATGTGGTGGAACTGATGCAGGCCCAGCAGCCCCACGTGCACTGGGAGCTGCCCACGGCGCCCGCACCTGTCATGGCCGATACACACAGCCTGCATACCCTGACACAGGCATTGCTGGAGAACGCGGTCAAGTTCTCTGCGCGCCAGCTCCAGCCTGTGGTGCGTATTCACGTGGAGCCTTTGCCCCATGGCTGGTGGCGCTGGGTGGTGCAAGACAATGGCGCGGGATTTGATGCAGAACGCGCCTCTACCTTGGGGCAGTTGTTTCAGCGCATGCACCGCGACACCGACTTTGAGGGCGCAGGCTGTGGATTGGCGGTGGTGAGCACCTTGGTAGAGCGCCATGGCGGGCGGTGGCAGATCCACGCCCAGCCCCAACAGGGTTGCACGGTCAGTGTGGATTTGCCCGGTGCTTTCTGAATTTATAGTGAAAAGTGCCTCAAGCCTTTATGTATCAAGGGCAAGTAGCTATCAATTAACCCTTGTCTACCAGCCGAGGCAGGTGCGGGCTGAATTTGGCACGTTTGGTTGCAAAAAAGGTTTTGACGTTACGAACATTGGCTTGTGACGTAAATAAGCGCTGCGACAAGGCCAGATAAGCGGGCATATCACGGCAGGCAATGACCAAGATGAAATCTGGCCCCGGAGAGACGCGCCAGCACTGCTGCACCGCATCTTCTGCCACGGCGCTAGATTCAAAGGCATCGAGCAACTCCGCTTGCTGGCGCTCCAGCGTTACCTCCACCACGGCTTGCAGCCCATAGCCCACCAGCGCCGCCACAGCCTCTGGTCGAGCAATCGCCACTTGGCGCTCAATCAAACCCAACTCGTGCAAGCGTTTGTTGCGCCGCAGGCAAGTGGGTGGGGAAATATGCAACAGCTGCGCCAGCTTCAGGTTGCTCAAAGATGCATCGCGCTGTAGCAAGTCGAGCAATTGCAGATCGGTACCATCCAGCACCTGATTTGATTGATTAATTTCATTTTTCATGATTTATTGAAATTTAAAAAAAATTATGAAATTTCAGGAAATTTAATTTCTTAAAAATTAAAATAAAGATCATAAGTTTTATGCACATGCTTTTAGCATGGCGTCCTTTACAGAGCTTCTTGGAGTACCTCCTATGTGCGGCATCGTCGGTGCAGTTTCTACGCGCAACATCGTTCCTCTTTTGGTGCAAGGCTTGCAGCGCCTGGAATACCGTGGCTATGACTCCTGCGGCGTCGCGGTGCATCGCATGGTGGCTGGCACACCGATCAGCCAAGGTCTGCAGCGTGCGCGCAGCACCGCGCGTGTGTCCGAACTGCTGGAGCAAGTCACGCAAGATGATCTGCAGGGCCTGGCGGGCATCGCCCACACGCGCTGGGCCACCCACGGCGAGCCGGCCGTGCGCAATGCGCACCCGCACTTCAGCTATGGCCCCGGTGAGAGCATCGACAGCGGCAAGCCTGCACGCGTGGCCTTGGTACACAACGGCATCATTGAAAACTACGAGCAACTGCGCAGGGACTTGCAAGCCAAGGGCTACATATTTGCCAGCCAGACCGACACAGAAGTGATCTGCCACCTGGTGGACAGCTACTACAACGGCGATTTGTTCGAGGCCGTCAAAGCCGCCCGCGCGCAGCTGCATGGTGCCTACGCGATTGCCGTCATGCACAAAGATGAGCCGCACCGCGTGGTTGGTGGCCGCGCAGGCTCACCGATGGTACTGGGTGTGGGGCAGGACAACAGCGAGTTCTTTTTGGCCAGCGACGCCATGGCCGTAGCTGGCGTGACCGATCAAATCGTGTATCTGGAAGAGGGTGATTTGATCGACTTGCAGCCCGGCCGCTACTGGATTGCGGACAAAACCGGCCACGCGGTGCTGCCCGAACAGCGCCCCGTCAAGACCGTGCATGCACACAGCGGTGCCGTGGAGTTGGGCCCCTACCGCCACTACATGCAAAAGGAAATCTTTGAGCAGCCACGCGCCATTGGCGATACGCTGGAAGGCATCATCAACATTGCTCCCGAGCTGTTCGATGGCGCCGACGGCGCTGCCGCCTGGCGCGTATTCAAGGAGATCGACAATGTCTTGATCCTGGCTTGTGGCACCAGCTACTACAGCGGCTGCACGGCCAAGTACTGGCTGGAATCGATTGCAGGGATTCCCTGCAACGTGGAAGTGGCCAGCGAATACCGCTATCGCACCAGTGTGCCCAACCCCAAGACCTTGGTGGTCACCATCAGCCAGTCCGGCGAAACCGCTGACACTTTGGCCGCGCTGCGCCATGCGCAAAGCCTGGGCATGACCAATACGCTGACGATTTGCAACGTGGCCACCAGCGCCATGGTGCGCGAGTGCAAGCTGGCCTACATCACCCGTGCGGGCATGGAAATTGGCGTTGCTTCAACCAAAGCATTTACGACGCAGCTGGCCGGTCTGTTTTTGCTCACCTTGGCGCTGGCGCAATCGAAGGGCAAATTGAGCGAAACCCAGGAGCAGGACTACCTGACCGCCATGCGCCATCTGCCGGTGGCGTTGCAATCGGTATTGGCGCTGGAGCCGCAAGTGGTGAGCTGGGCCGAGAACTTTGCCAAGCACCAAAACGCTTTGTTCCTGGGGCGTGGCATTCACTACCCGATTGCGCTGGAAGGTGCGCTCAAGCTCAAAGAGATCACTTATATCCATGCCGAGGCTTACCCAGCAGGTGAGCTCAAGCATGGCCCCCTAGCCCTGGTTGATAACACCATGCCGGTGGTCACTGTGGCCCCTAACGACGAGTTGCTCGAAAAACTCAAAAGCAATATGCAAGAAGTCCGTGCACGCGGCGGGGTGCTGTATGTGCTGGCAGATGCAAAGACCAACATTGAAAATGAAGAAGGCATGCACGTGATCCGCATGCCTGAAAACTATGGTGCGCTCAGCCCGATATTGCACGTCGTGCCCTTGCAACTGCTGTCCTATCACACAGCAGTGGCGCGTGGCACCGATGTCGATAAGCCACGTAATTTAGCGAAATCCGTCACTGTGGAATAAGTCGCCTGGCGGCTGTTTCTTGATGCCATGAAAAGCGCCCCTCCCTAGGAGCGCTTTTTGTTTGTGGGCTGCCGCCGCAGAAGTTCCGTGTGCCTAAAGGGTTAAGCCAGTACAGTGCAGCCTATGACTGCTGTCCCACCTCTTGCTGCTTTGGCCACTCCCGTTTCTGGCGCTGTTGCGGCCGCTACATTGCCTGTGCTGGGCATGACTTGTGCCTCCTGTGTCGGGCGCGTGGAGCGCGCGCTTACAAAGTTGCCAGGCGTCACCAGCGCCAGCGTGAATCTGGCGACGGAAACTGCCAGGATTCAATGGAACGGCACCACCGTGCTGCCCGCCGCCATTGCTGCCATTGAAAAAGCGGGCTACAGCGTGCCGCAGCAGTCAATAGCGCTGCAGGTGCAGGAAATGACGTGTGCTTCCTGCGTGGGGCGCGTGGAACGTATCCTCAAAAAACAGCCCGGCGTGCTGGATGCGCAAGTGAATCTGGCCACCGAGCGTGCCGTGGCGCAGGTGTTGCAGGGCACCGATATCAGCGCTTTGATGGCGGTGCTCACCCAGGCAGGCTACCCCGCGCAGCCCGTTCAGACGCAAGCTACGCAGGTGACGGGCAGTGATGCCGTGGCCCAGCGCCATGTGCAAGAAAGTGTGCGGCTGCAATGCTCGCTGTGGATCGCTGCGGTGCTGGCGTTGCCGGTATTCGTGATGGAAATGGGGGGGCACCTTTGGCCTGCGCTGCACCAGTGGGTACATGTGCATATCGGGCACTTCAACAGTCTGTATCTGCAATGTGTGTTGACTACGCTGGTACTGGCAGGGCCGGGGCGGCAGTTCTACCAAAAAGGCATTCCGGCCTTGCTGCGCGCGGCACCCGATATGAATTCGCTGGTGGCGGTCGGTACGCTGGCAGCCTATGGCTACTCCCTGGTTTCCACCTTTGTGCCGCACTGGCTGCCGTACAACACGGCGCATGTGTATTACGAGTCGGCGGCGGTCATTGTGGTGCTGATCTTGCTGGGCCGTTACCTGGAGGCGCGCGCCAAGGGCAACACCTCGCAGGCGATCCAGCAACTGGTGCGTCTGCAAGCCAAAACAGCGCGTGTGCGCCGTGGCGGGGTGGTGCAAGAAATCGACATTGCGCAGGTACTGCAAGGGGATGTGATCGAGGTGCGCCCCGGTGAGCGCATTCCCGTCGATGGCGTGGTGCTGGAAGGGCGCAGCTTTGTCGATGAATCCATGATCAGTGGCGAGCCCGTGCCGGTCGAAAAAACCGAAGGCGCGCAGCTTATTGGCAGCACGGTCAATCAGCAAGGTGCACTGCTGATGCAGGCCACCAAAGTGGGTGCCGATACGCTGCTGGCCAGCATCATTCGGATGGTGGAGCAAGCACAAGGGGCCAAGCTGCCCATTCAGGCGCTGGTCGATAAGGTCACCATGTGGTTTGTGCCTGCCGTCATGGCAGTGGCGCTGCTCACTTTTATTGGCTGGATGGTCTGGGGGCCCGAGCCGGCACTGTCAATGGCGCTGGTCAACGCCGTGGCAGTGCTCATCATTGCCTGCCCGTGCGCGATGGGGCTGGCTACGCCCACTTCCATCATGGTGGGCACGGGCCGTGCCGCGCAAATGGGCGTGTTGCTGCGCAAGGGTGAAGCATTGCAGCAGCTCAAAGATGCCAAGGTGGTGGCAGTAGACAAAACCGGCACGCTCACCAAAGGCAAGCCAGAGCTGACCGACTTGCTGCTGGCGCCAGGCTATGAACGCGGTCAGCTTCTGGCACAGATTGCAGCGGTAGAAGACAAGTCGGAGCACCCGATTGCCCGCGCCATGGTCGATGCGGCCAAGGCTGAACGTTTGGAATTGCCGACTGTGGAAAGCTTTGAATCCCTGACAGGCCGTGGCGTGCGTGCCCAGGTGCAAGGCGTGCGTGTGGACATTGGTGCGGACCGCTGGATGCAGGAGCTGGGTTGCGATGTGGCCCTGTTTGCTGCCGATGCGCAGCGCCTTGGCGGCGAAGGCAAAACCCCGCTGTATGCCGCTGTGGATGGACGGTTGGCTGCCATGATTGCAGTGGCTGACCCCATCAAACCCACCACGCCCGCAGCGATTGCTGCGCTGCACCGTCTGGGTTTGAAGGTGGCAATGATTACCGGCGACAACCGCCACACCGCGCAGGCCATTGCGCGACAGCTGGGGATTGATGAGGTGGTGGCCGAGGTGCTGCCCGGTGGCAAGGTGGAAGCGGTGCAGCGCCTGCAGGCGCAGTACGGTGCGCTGGTGTATGTGGGCGATGGCATCAACGATGCACCCGCATTGGCGCAGGCCGATGTCGGCGTTGCGATTGGAACGGGCACCGACATTGCCATTGAATCTGCCGACGTGGTGCTGATGTCGGGCGACCTGCAAGGCGTACCCAAGGCCATGGCCTTGTCCAAAGCCACCATGGCCAATATTCGGCAAAACCTGTTCTGGGCCTTTGCCTATAACGTGGCGCTGATACCGGTGGCTGCCGGGCTGCTGTACCCGTTCAACGGCCCCTTGCTCTCGCCCATGTTTGCTGCCGGGGCGATGGCCATGTCCAGCGTATTTGTGCTGACGAATGCGCTGCGATTGCGGCGCTTTCAAGCTTGATAGCGGCATGCCCTAGAAAACAAAGGCTTTCAGATGTGTAACTATCTGAAAGCCTTTTTTGACTAGGGCAGACTGCTCTTACTTTTGCAAATTGGGCACATCCACAAAGTCGTCCAGGCTCAGACCTTTTTCCTGCAGCAGCGCTTCCAGCACCGGCTTCAAACGGCCCAGGCTGGCTTCCACAGTTTCGCGCACGGTGTCGACCACCACTTGGGTGCTGCGTTCGATTTCAATGTTCACCAAGTCACCCACGCGCTTGGCGCCAAACACCGTCATGCGCAAGGTTTCAGGGATCAGCCACACCTCAAACCAGCCCGCTTTGCGATCCACTTCAGCCACCGTCAGGCTCGCGCCGTTGATAGCGATATAGCCCTTGGCAAACACATAGGGGCGAAACGCCTCGGGAATGCCAAAGCGGATTTTGTGGTTGGTCTCGGTGCTCAGCACTTCCAGCACCGGCGCGGTGAAGTCCACGTGGCCCGACAGCGGGTGGCCGCCGATTTCCGCACCATCTCTGGCGGCGCGCTCGACGTTCAGCGTGTCGCCCACCTGGTATTGCCCCAGCGTGGTGATGTTCAGGCTCTGCAGCATCACGTCAAACGTGGCGCGGGTGGGCGAGAGGTTCTCCGTCACCGTCAGGCACACGCCATCGTGCGAGACGCTGGCGCCAATGGCCAGGTCCTGGCAAAAGCCGGCGGGAAATTCCATGGTGAAGGTACGCAGACCGTCTTGGTCGTGCAGCGCGGCAATCGTTGCCACGGCTTGGATGATGCCGGTAAACACAGTCGCAATTCCTTGTCAGCAGGCCTTGTGGTCAGGCCTCAATGCAAAGCGCACATTGTGCAGCTTATATCTGCGCCATCGCGCTGGCCAGGCGTTGCACGGCCTGGGCAATCTGCGACACGTCTGCAGACGCGAAAGACATGCGCAGCGTATGCACATCAGCCTGCGCGGGGTAGAACGCCTTGCCCGGCACATAGATGACCGAGTTGGCCACCGCTGCATCAAAGAGCTTTTGCGGGTCCATCTGGCGATCAATCTGCGCCCAGACAAACATGCCACCCGCCGGTGCGGTGCACCGAATGGGCGCACCAGGCAAGGCGCTCAGGCCCTGTACCAATGCCTGCATGCGCGCCTGGTATTGCGCCCGGGCCCGCTCTACGGTGGGTGCATAGCGGCCGCTTTGCAAATAGCAGGCGGCCACGCCCTGCGCCAGCGGCGAAGTGCACAGGTCGCTGGTCTGCTTGGCCACCGTGCAGCGGCGCAACATGGGCGCATCGGCCAGCATCCAGCCCACGCGCAGCGCCGGGGCCACGGTTTTGGACAGGCTGGACAGGTAAATCACCGGGTTGCGGCCTGCCGGGGCCAGCTGCTCAGCGATGGCGCGCACCGTGGGGGGCAGCGGCAAGGGCTGGCCATCCTCACCATCAAAGCGCAGCTCGCCATAGGGGTCGTCCTCCACCACCCAGAAGCCGTATTGCAGCGCCAGTTGTGCCAGTTGCTGGCGGCGCTCGGCGGTCAATAAGCTGCCGCGCGGATTGGAGAAGTTGGGCACGGTGTAGAGCAGCTTGGGGCGCTGTGCAGCCGGCAAAGCGGCCAGCAATTGCGCCAGCGCCTCGGTCTGCAGGCCATCGGCATCCATGGGCACGGCCACGATGTTGGCCTGCGCCAGGCACAGTGCCTGCAGCGTGGCAGGGTAGGCTGGCACTTCCACCAATACGGTGTCGCCCGGCTCAATCAGTACACGTACCACCAGGTCAAACGCCTGCTGTGAGCCCGTCGTCACCACCACGTCGGCGGCTTGCGCCTGCATGCCGCGATCCCGTGCCTGCTGCGCCAGCGCTTCGCGCAGTGCGGGCTGGCCTTCGGTAGCGCCATACTGCAGCGCCGCTGCGCCTTGCAGCATGGTCTGGCTGGCAGCTTGCGCCAAACCTTCCGCATCAAAGAGGCTGGGGGAGGGATAGCCGCCGGCCAGCGAAATCATGCCGGGGCGGCTCAGGTAGGGAAACAGCTCGCGGATGGCCGAGCCTGCAGGCTCGGCAAACAGTGCGGAAAAGCTGGCCAGCGGGCTCATGCAGCCGCTCCGCCCAGAGCACTGCGCACTTGGGCCAGGGAGCGCGCTTGCGCATCCGCATACAGCGCAATTTCGTCATGCACCGCAGCGCCCAGTGCGGCTTCAAACACCTGCTGTGCAGCATTGGCCTGGTAGTGTTTTTGCTCGTCGCCACCCAAGTTGGACTGGAAGATGCCGGCCGCACTCACGGGCAGAAAGTCTTCATAGGTAATGGGTTCGGCGTGCACGATGCCTTGGGCAATCAGGCCTTCCAGATCGCCATCGGCATCTATACCGGCGGGCACAGTGGCCTCGGCGTTCAAGCTGTAGCGATAGAACGCCAGACCCTGCTGGCGCAGCGCCACATGCTCATCGGGAAATTGCGCAAACGCACGTTCGAGCCGCGTGGTGTAGTCCGGCGCGGCACTGCCTGCGCTGCCCATGCTGCGCACTTGGGCCAATAACTCGTCGTACAGGGCGCGGCCCTTGCGTGTCAGCGCCACGCCGCGCTGTTCAATCTCGCCAAAGCGTGCCGTGTGCGCACCTTGGCCATGGGCCCCGTCATCGGCATCGGTAAAGCGAATGGTTTCTTTAAGGGCCTTGAAGCTGGTCTGGCGCAGCAAGATGGGGCAATGGCGGCGCGGAGGGCCTTCCACCACATCCTTGGCATCCATGCCGCGTGCGGGCATGCCATCTTGGGCGGTATCAATGTCCAGCGTGCGGGGCGTCAGGTGATTGATGTGCGGGCCTTTAAAGCACACCACATCGGCAATCAGGCGGTGGGCTTGCTGCAAGGCCTCGTAGGTGGCGGCATCGACGGTGGCATCGCTGTGCCAGCGGAAAGTTTCCAGTGCTTCCTGCACAAAGGTGTTGGCATCCTGATCATTCAGTCCCCCTTGCTTTTCAGCCTGCGCAATTAGCGCCAGAGCGCCCGGCGTAAAAATGTTGCGTTGCGCCAAGATCGCGCTGGCTTGTTCGCGCAAGGCGGGGTCGGTAATCAACTCCAGGCGCAACAGCGAAGTAAACACACGAAACGGGTTGGCCAGCAGCGCTTCGTCGCTGACCGGGCGAAACGCCGTGGAGTGCACCGGCACACCTGCCACGGAAAGGTCGTAATAACCCACCGGCTCCATGCCCATGACGGCAAACAGGCGGCGCAAGGTGGCCAGCTCTTCGGGGGTGCCCACGCGAATGGCACCGTGGCGCTCCACATCCAGGCGCTCCAGCTCCCCGGTACGTTCCATTTGGGCGTGCAGTGCAGGTTGGGACAGCAAGACTTGGGCATTCACCTCCGCCACCAACTCAACCAGACTGCCGTACTGGGGCACTTCCTTGCGGTACATCTCCGACATCGCGCGCGAAAAGCGCGTGCGAATCTCATTGGCAGTGACAAAAGAAGCGGGAGGTTGATGCGTATGGCTCATGATGGCTCGAAGTTTGAAATGTGCAGCATGCAATGCACTTGCCGTGTTAACACGGATAGTGGCATTCCTATTCACGAGGCATGGTGCGATCTGTTTTGACTTTGGTCAAACGATAATCTGGTGTTCAGGTCATACCTTTTTGGAATGACTGTGCGTTTTTAGACTTGGAAGCGTTTTTGTCCATGCAACTGTCCCGCCGTTTCTTGCCGCCGATGTCTTTGCTGTGCGCTTTTGAAGCCTCCGCACGCCACCAAAGCTTCACGGCGGCGGCTGCAGAGCTGCACCTGACGCAAAGCGCCGTCAGCCGGCAGATTCGGGCTTTGGAAGAGCGACTGGGTACCGAGCTGTTTGTGCGTGAGCGGCAAACCGTGCGCCTGAGTGCCGCAGGCCATGCCTATGCGCTGGAAATTCGCGCCGCGCTGCTGCGCATCTCCAATGCGACCTTGGGCTTTCGCACCAACCCGCAGGGCGGCATCTTGAATCTGGCGATCTTGCCCACCTTTGGCACACGCTGGCTGGCCCCGCGCTTGCCGCAGTTCTTCAGCGCGCACCCCGGCATTACCATCAACCTGACCACGCGGCTGTCGCAGTTTGACTTCCAGCTGGAAGCGGTGGATGCCGGCATCCACTTTGGCCTGGCGCACTGGCCTGGTGCAGAACTGGAGTTCCTGATGAGCGAAACCGTGGTGCCTGCTTGCAGCCCGGCGATGTCTGCGCAGTACCAGTTCCGTGCTCCAGAGGATTTATTGCGTGCACCCCTGCTGCATCTGGCCTCGCGCCCAGACGCCTGGCGGCGCTGGTTTGAGCACCAGGGCAGTCATGCCACTGAAGTTTCGGGCATGTTGTTTGATCAATTTGCCACTGCTGCGCAAGCTGCGACTTCGGGCGTTGGGGTGGCGCTGCTGCCCAAATTTTTGATTGAGCGTGAGCTGGAGCACGGTGAACTGGTGCGCGCACTGCCGCAGTTGCCAGAACTCGAAAGTGCCGAGCGCTATTACCTGGCCTGGCCCACAAGCCGTGCCAGTTATCTGCCACTGCAGGCGTTTCGTAGCTGGCTCAAGGCTGCAGCGCACGACACCCGCACACCGGGGGTAAAACCGGCGCAGGCAGACACTGCGCAGTTGCCGCAATAAAATCGCGGCTCACTGACTGCGCCCTACCTAACGTGCCCGATATTCTCAATATTTCCTGCTACAAGTTCACGCCCTTGCCGGACGCCGACATCCTGCGCGAGACCCTGGCCGAACGTGCCAATGCGCTGTCTCTCAAGGGGACGGTGCTGCTGGCCGAAGAAGGCATCAACTTCTTTCTGGCGGGGCCAGCTGCAGCCATTTACGCCTTTGTGGACGCACTGCGCGAAGATCCGCGCTTTGCCGATCTGAACCCCAAGGAAAGCTGGTCAGAGACCGTGCCGTTCAAGAAGATGATGGTCAAGGTCAAGCGCGAAATCATTCGCATGGACCACCCCACCATTCGCCCCGCTGAAGGCCGCGCGCCATCGGTCGCGCCCGCCACCCTGCGCCGCTGGCTGGAACAAGGCCATGACGATGAGGGCCGTGAAGTCATTACGCTGGACACCCGCAATGACTACGAAGTCGACGAGGGTGCATTCCAGAACACCGTGGACTGGCGCCTGACCAAGTTCACCGAGTTTCCGCCCGCACTGCGCGCGCACAAAGCCGAGCTGGCCGACAAGACCGTGGTCAGCTACTGCACGGGTGGCATCCGCTGTGAAAAAGCCGCCATCCTCATGCGCGATGAGGGGCTCGAACACGTCTACCAGCTCGAAGGCGGCATCCTCAAATACTTTGAGGAAACCGACGGTGCCTTCTATGACGGTGGCTGTTTTGTGTTTGATGAGCGCCGCGCCGTGGGCGCGGACTTGGCGATTACGCCTTTGCAAGCCGAAGGGCAAGACAAGCCCGCGTAACTGGCACCCATGCCAGTAGGTGCTTAGGAAGTGTAGGCTTCCAGAGGCTTGTCGTTGGGCGTTTGCAGCAGTTCCTTGAGCGTCTCGCCCATCGGCAGATTCAACGAAGTGTTCTTGGGCGGGATGGGCTGCACAAACCACTTGTCGTAAATCTTGGCCACTTCGCCGGACTTCATCATGCTGATCAGTGCATCGTCCACGGCCTTTTTGAAGCTGGGATCATCTTTGCGGAACAGCAGCGCAATTGGCTCGGCGCCCAGCACCTCGCCCACAATTTTGTAGCCCTTGGGGTCCTTGGAGTTGGCAATCACGCCGGCCAGCAGGTTGTCGTCCAGCACAAAGGCCTCGGCGCGGCCTGCTTCCAGCATCATGAAACTTTCATAGTGGTCCTTGCCCAGCTGGGTGGGCAGTTCGATGCTGTTGTCGCGCGCAAATTTGCGCAGCAGTTGCACGGCCGTGGTGCCCGCCGAGGCAGCGACGGTTTTGCCATGGAGTTCTTTGAGCGACGTGACGGGCGAGTCAGCCCGCACCGCCATGCGAACCTCGCTCACATAGGTGGTGACGGAGAATGCCACCTGCTTTTGGCGGCTTTGGTTGTTGGTAGTGGGGCCGCAGCCCAGGTCCACGGTGCCGTTTTGCACCAGCGGCAGGGTATTCTGCGCCGTCATGGCCATGTACTCAATCTTGGCCTTGGGGGCCACCTGGGCCAGCACCTTCTCGCACAGCTCAACGTGGTAGCCCACAAAGGTGTGGTTGGAGCCCAATGCATAAGCCATGGGGGCAGAGCTTTCACGCACGCCAATCACCACCTTGCCTTGTTGTTGGATTTTTTCCAGGGTGGAAGCGGTCTGTGCCTGTGCGCTGAATGCAGACAGCACCACAGCACAAGCCAAAGTCAAACGGGCGGACAAGCAATGCATACAAAAGACTCCTTCAATTCAATGTTGTTAGCAATCTCTGTGCCCAACCTCGCTGGGCAGGCATAGCCATCAGAGAGGCCATAGTCGTCAAGGACTTGCATCAACTATCTGGCAATTGACCTGGACGGCATAACGATGAAATGGAAGGAGGTCATGCGTGGGCTGTATGACTCGGGAATGACCCTAGCACCCAGTGGGTGCGCGCAGCGCTACTTCATGCAGGTCAAGCCATGGCTGCGACAGGCTCTTCCCACCAGCCACTGACCAGCGATTGGGGCTTGCGCAGCGCACGTACCCAGGCGCAGTCGGGCCATGCCTGCATCTGCACATTCATGCCCGCAAATACGCCGTAACCGCTGCCTGCCTCAATCTCGCCTTCGGCCTGCAAAGTCTCGCCGGCGCGGATGCTGCACGCGGCGCGCAGGTGGCCCAGCGTCTTGATGCCCCAGCCCGCCTGAATGTGGTTGCCACAGTCAATATCGCCCTGCGCGGCAATGCCTTGGGCCACTTCCAGCAAGCCTTGGACTTGCACGTTGCCGCCTGCGCGCAAACCCTTGTCGCACTGCAAAGCGCCTTGCACCTGCACCTCACGGCCAATGTGGGCCTCACCGCGCAATTGCACCTTGCCCTCACAACGCAGCTCCCAGCCTGTGCGCAGCGACTCAGCGCGGATATCGCCTTGCGCTTCCACGCTCCAGGCAGCCTTGATTGCGCCGCGGGCTTTGAGCAAGGTCTCACAAAAAATAGCGCCGCCGCTGTGGATGTCTTCACCCACTTCCACCGTACCTGCGCGAATGCCGGCACCTACCTGCAACTTACCGCCCACCAGCAACTGGCCCGGCACGCGCACATCGCCATGCACGATCAGCGTGCCGGCGTAGACAAAGTGCTCGGCCTCCAGGTGATCGAGTTCCAGCACCGAGTGCGTGGGGCCAAAGTTCTCCAGCAGCCAGCGTGCATCTTCAATGCGCCCGGCGGCCACTTGCGTGTCCATGGCGTTCTGGTAGTCCTTACCGCTGAGGTCGTTGCGCACAAACCAGCGGTAGCCAGCAGCGCAGGGGTTTTTGCCGCGCAGAAAAGTTTGGGTCAGTTCCATGTCCATGGGTCAAGCTCGTTCAGTTCCGGGTGAAGGAAAGCAGGCGCGTGGCTTGGCCTTGCGATAGACGTGGTGGGGCCTAAGGAAGTGCGCACGTGCCCTTGCGTGGTGTTGCAAGAGTTGGTGGCCGTGCGCAGGGGTGAAGGTGTGTGGTCTTACGCCCTCCGCACGGCGGCGGAAAGCATGGCGGTAACACCACTGAGGTTGATGAAAGCCGTGGGCACCCCGTGGCTTTGCGCTTGCTGGCGGCGCAGCACACAGGCACGCGACTGCGGCGCTGCGGTCAGGGCGGACCGGCGCAGACAAGTGGCAGTGGGTGCGAGGGTGGTGTGCATGGAGCGGGCAGGGTGTCGAGCCTGCGATTATTGTGGACATCGCTTTTCGGCATAAGCCAGTGCGACATTCGCAAAGTGTTGGAGACCTTGAACTGCAGCAAGGCTTAGGGCTTTGGGTAACATCGGCTGCCTTGCGGGCGCGCGCGGATCGCGCAGCACCGGGCCCGCAGCCCTATTTTTTAGCTCGGCAACGTTCCCATCCCCCGGGTGGTCTTGCGCGAAGTGTTTTCGAGAACCATGTCCATGACATCCCAAACTCCTCCTTCATTCCTTTCCCGCATCGCGATTGCGATTGGCAGCTTCTTCGCAATCTTGGGCAATGGCCGCCTGGCTGCCGATGTCACCCGCGTGCGCGCTGGTGAAGCCTTCGCCGCCGACGTGGCGCCCAAGGAAGTGCGGGTGGAAGTGCCCGTTGAGAAGATCGTAGAAGTGCGAGTGGAAGTACCGGTGGAAAAAATCGTGGAAAAGACGGTCGAAAAGCGCGTGGAAGTGCCCACGCACACTGCGGCTTTGCAACTGCTGGGCCTGCTGCAACGTGAAGCGCGTTTTGTGGACTTCTTGCAGGAAGACGTGGCCCCGTACACCGATGCCGAAATTGGCGCCGCCACCCGCGTGGTGCATGAAGGCTGCCGCAAAGTGTTGGGCGAGCATTTCGCCATTTCCCCCGTGCGCACGGAAGCCGAAGGCAGCCGCATCACGCTGCCTGCTGGTTTTGATGCCGCTGCCGTGCGCCTGACCGGCAATGTGGTGGGACAAGCGCCCTTTACCGGCACCTTGAACCACCGCGGCTGGCAAGTCACGCAAGTGAATCTGCCGCAACTCACCGACATGCAGGCCGCCCAGGTCATCGCACAGGCAGAAGTGGAGCTGTAAGCATGTCCGAGCAACAAAATTTCGGAGCTACCAGCCCAAGCGCAGTAACGGCCCAAGGCCAAAATGATGCCAAATTCAGCATCGGTATTGATCTGGGCACCACGCACTCGGCCCTGTCGTTTGTGGACAAGGCCGCCAGCGATGGCGAAAACGTCGTGCAGCAGGTACTCAACGTGCCCCAGCTCACGGCCCCGGCCAGTGTGGAAGCCAAGCCGCTGCTGCCGTCGTTTTTGTACCTGCCGCACGACAGCGAGCTGACCGAGGCCGACAAGGCTCTGCCCGGCGCAGCGCCGCAAGATTTCGTCGTGGGCGAATTTGCCCGCACGCGCGGTGCCGCCACGCCCATCCGCCTGGTGAGCAGCGCCAAGAGCTGGCTGTGCCACCCCGGTGTAGACCGCCGCAGCCCGCTGCTGCCCGCCGATGCGCCCGAAGAAGTCAGCCGCATCTCGCCTTTGAGTGCTTCCATTCGCTACCTGTCGCACCTGCGCTGGGCGTGGGAGCAAGCCCACCCCGGGGCACCGTTTGACCAGCAGGACATCACCGTCACCATCCCCGCGTCGTTCGACCCCGCCGCGCGCGAGCTGACCGCCGAGGCCTGCCGCGCTGCGGGCTTCAAGCACCTCACACTGCTGGAAGAACCCCAGGCCGCGCTGTACAGCTGGATTCAGGCCAGCGGCGGCCAGTGGCGCAAGCAGGTCAAGCACGGCGACATCATTTTGGTAGTGGACGTGGGCGGTGGCACGACCGACCTCTCGCTGATCGCCGTGCTGGAGCGCGATGGCAATCTGGAGCTGCAACGCATTGCCGTGGGCGAGCACATCTTGCTGGGCGGCGACAACATGGACCTGGCCCTAGCTTACGGCGTAGCCCGCAAGCTGGCTGCTGAGGGCAAGCAGCTGGACGCCTGGCAAACCCGTGCCCTGTCGCACGGCTGCCGCGCCGCCAAGGAGCAGTTGCTGGCAGATAGCGCGCTGCAATCCGTGCCCGTGGTGGTGCCCAGCCGGGGCAGCAAACTCATCGGCGGCAGCATCCGCACCGAAGTCACGCGGGACGAAGTGCTGACCCTGCTGGTGGAAGGCTTCTTCCCCAAGGTGGCGGTTTCCGACAAACCCCAGACCCGCGCCCGCGCAGCGCTCACCCAACTGGGCTTGCCGTATGCGCAAGATGCGGCCGTTACGCGCCATCTGGCCGCTTTCCTGAGCCGCCAGGTCAACGCCCTGCAAGACATTGACGGCTTGCAAGGCCAGCAGTCTGAAGGTGCCACCTTCCTGCACCCCACCGCCATTCTGTTCAACGGCGGCGTGCTCAAGGCCCCGCAGATCGAGCAGCGCATTGTGCAAGTCATCAACGACTGGCTGCATGCCGAAGCCTGCGAGCCCGCACGCTTGCTCGAAGGCGCCAATCTGGATCTGGCCGTTGCCCGTGGCGCGGCCTACTTTGGCCACATCACCGCATCGGGCCGCGGTATGCGCATTCGCGGCGGCACGGCGCAGTCGTACTACGTGGGGGTGGAATCGAACATGCCCGCCATCCCCGGCATGGAGCCGCCCATTTCCGCGCTGTGCCTGGCTCCTTTTGGCATGGAAGAAGGCACGGCAGCCTCGGTGCCGGATCTGGAGCTGGGCTTGGTGGTCGGCGAGCCGGTGCGTTTGCGCTTCTTTGGCTCGTCCGTGCGCCGTGCGGATGTGGTCGGCACGATGCTGGACTTCTGGTCTGCGGAAGAACTTGTGGAGTTACAGGAGATTGAGTTGAACTTGCCAGCTGCCGGACGTGCGGCGGGTGAGGTGGTGCCTGTGACGCTGGAGGCTCGTGTTACGGAGATTGGTACTTTGGAACTGAACGCTGTGCCTGTGGGTGGGGTGGATCGGTGGAAGGTGGAATTCGACGTTCGGTCGGAGACTTCGGACAAGGCATAAGCGGCCTCATCGCTCTAGCTTTTGAAAAGTTCTTTTCGAAGCCCGCATCGCTTTGGTGATGTGGGCTTTTTTGTTTTATGAGTGTTTTTAGGGTTTTGGCTAGGTTGCACTAGGGCGTGTAGCTACGTTTTTGATTCTGTTGTTGGTTTTCTTGCAGAGGCCGGGTTTCGCCCCGGCGGGCGAGTAACTTTCTTGTTCGCGACAAGAAAGTCACCAAAGAAGCGCGTCTGTGACGCTGTCCAGCGGAACTCGCTACGCGCTTGCAGCGCTTCGCTCAAACAGCCGCCGGAAATATGAAGGACTTCCACGATTGGGGCGCGACGCTTGCGCGCGCGGGAATCGCAGAGGCTTCTGCTCTTCAGTTGAGATGTGGTTAAATTTATAGATGTTTTAAAGAAGATGAATTCTTCAGTATTACTTATTAAGTACGACATATTTTTAAAATATTAATGTTTGGAGGAATAATGACAAGAGCATTGATGCCAAAGAAGTTGAAAGACGATCTTTTAGATGAATATGACCATCGGTGTGCTGTTTGTGGAGGTGATCGACCACATATACATCATATTGATGAAGATGCTACTAACAATAAATTAGATAACCTTCTTCCACTTTGCCCAAATTGCCATCTGAGAGATCAGCATAATCCAACCAGAAAAATAGATATTCCTAAGTTGAGAATATTTAGGAAGTATAAAGATCCCGCAATTTTAAAACCTCAATTCCACCCAATTTATCTAAGGCAATCATTTCTTGATCATGTGGAGTTGAATGATGAAAAGGTTGAAGATATAAAAATAAAAGTTAATGAGTTAATTGAATTTATTCATTCATTGGAAATGGGGAATTTTTACTCAAAAAGACTAATGGAATTAATAGGGGCTCCCAAAGGGAGTGGCGGCTTATTTTTTATAGGAATGGAAGATGATGAGTACAGAAAAAGATTGGTAAAAATAAATACTGATTACAGGACTAAAATAATTGAGAATAGAGATTCCGTGAAAATTCTATTGATTGAGCTTTTGCGTTATCAAGCGTGGGCTAACAAATAATTATTAAAATTGGAATGAAGATTTAGGGAAGCTCTGCATAAATCAAAAATCACCTGCTACGCGGTAGCAGCGCTGCCACTGATGCATCGCGGATCATCGGTAAGTCATTGATTTTCGTTGCCAGACATGAGGTACGGACTTTCAAAATTCGATCCGTCACGCGTGAATGCGATTTATGCAGAGGTTCCTTAACACTCCCTTCTAACAGTGCCTATGCTAACCCCAGACCTGCCGCAACGTAGTTGCGAGACAGGTCTGCCTCGTCTATCTAACTCGCCGTGGTTGTCCGAGCGCAGCGCTGCAAGCGCGCAGTGAGTTTCACGGCGGGTATTCAAAAAGCGATTCTTTGGTGACTTTCTTATCAAGATAAGAAAGTTACTCGGCAGCCGGGCCGAGACCCGGTCTCAGAACTTAAACCAATCAACAACAATAAAGATAGCTACAAGCCCTATTAAACCCTAGTCAAAACCCATATTTCACTCAACATCCGCCTCTAGCTGAGATCGCACCACAGCACCTGCATTCCCCAAGGCAAACGCACTCCTCACCTACAAACAATCACCACCGCCCACCGCTAGCATCAGGCACGCTTCCAAAGCCCCCGCTTTGGCCCCAATTTGCAAGGATGTACCTATGAATCGATGGAACCTGACGGCGGTCTGCGCTGCCGCTGTACTGGGCTTGGCTGCTTGCGGCACCAACCCTTCATCCAACACGGTGCCACCGGCCCACCAGCAAGGCATGCACATGTCAACCAACGCCACTTTGCAGGCCTACCACTGGTATTTGGAAAAGGCAGTAAATGCCAAGGGTGTGGCGCAGCCGCAGTACAAAGCGCTGGAGCCTAAAACGCAGGTGCGCTTGGATTTTGTGGCGGGCAGCAAACCCGGTGAGCAGACAGTGTCCAGCAAGGTCTGTAACAACATGACGACCAACTACGCGCTCGACGGTGACAAGCTGCAGGTGGGCCGGGTCGTCAGCACCATGATGGCGTGCCAGGGCGACGCGCTGATGCAGCTGGAGCGTGCTGTGGGTGCGCAGATGGGGCGCATGCAGTCCGTACAAATGGTGCAGGGCGCGCCGCAGCCGCGCATGGTGTTGACTTTTACGGATGGCAGCCGTTGGCACATGTCCGGCAGGCCCACCGATGCCACACGCTATGGCAGCGCGGGTGAAACCATCTTCCTGGAAATCGCGCCGCAGACCCAGCCCTGTGTAACGGGCGCGATGCGTACCGAGTGCCTGCAGGTGCGTGAGGTGCGCTATGACAGCGCCAGCCGCAAGACTGTAGCGCCTGAATGGCAGCACTTTTACGGCAGCATTGATGGCTTTGCATTCAGGCCCGGCGTGCGGCAAGTGTTGCGCCTGAAGCGTTACCCCGTGAAGAATCCGCCAGCCGATGCATCTGCCTTTGCCTATGTGCTGGACATGACGGTTGAGCAGGAGATGGTAGATCGCAAGTAAACCCCCCGGCTGGGGGCTACAGGGCTGGCTTGTCCACTGACAGGGGCAGCCAGCTTTTTTGTTCTTTGCCGAGCCTGTATGGCAGATCCGGGGTCTATCAGGTGAAGGCTTCAGGCCATGGGGCAAGTTGCTACGATCGGCGCTCTGTTTTGATCTGCGTCGCTTTCCATGCATTCCCCAGCTCCCCAATTTGTCGTCGGTATTGATTTGGGCACCAGCCACACGGTGGTCGCCAGCGTGCCGGTAAGGGGCGATGCAGCGCAGATTGCCTTGCTGGCGCTGCCGCAGCGCATCTCCGCCACCGAGGTGCGCAAAGACACGCTCTTGCCCTCGGTGCGCTATCAGGCCGCACCGGGGGAGCTGGGCGATGCGTGGCAGCAACCGTGGCCGCCGAAAGGAGCCGACGCGCAGGCACCCGCCGTGCTAGGGCGCTGGGCGCGGGATTTGGGGGCGGCGGTGCCCAGCCGCTTGGTGGCCAGTGCCAAAAGCTGGTTGTCTCACCCTGGCGTAGACCGCACCGCCGCCATCTTGCCGTGGGGTGCGGGCGATGAGGTACACAAGCTATCGCCGCTGGCGGCCTCGGCCTCCTACCTCGCCCACATCCAAACCGTGTGGGATGCAGAACACCCCGCCGCGCCGCTGCACACGCAGAGCGTGGTGCTGACCGTGCCCGCATCTTTTGACGAAGGTGCCCGCGCTTTGACGCTGGAAGCCGCCAGGCTGGCGGGCCTGCCGCAGGTGCAATTGCTGGAAGAACCCAAGGCCGCTTTCCACGACTGGCTGCTGCTGCAAGGCGCGCGACTGTCGCAGCAATTGGCGGACAGCCGCTGGGTGCTGGTGGTGGACGTGGGCGGCGGCACCACGGATTTGACACTGATCCGCGTAGGGCCTGCCGCAGACGGTGGCCTGCCCGCGCTGACCCGCACTGCCGTGGGAGAGCATTTGATGCTGGGGGGTGACAACATGGATTTGGCGATTGCCCACCAGATGGAGCCCTTGCTGGCCAGTGAAGGCCAGCGCCTGCCCGCCGCCCGCTTTGCGCAGCTGGTGCAGCGCTGCCGCACCGCCAAAGAGCAATTGCTGGCCGCCGATGCGCCGGAGCAGCTCAGCATCGCCCTGCTGGGCAGTGGCAGCCGATTGATGGGCGGCACGAAAAGCGCCACGCTCACGCGCGAGCAAGTGCAGCAATGGGTGGTGGAAGGCTTTTTGCCGCAGGCGGCGCTGAGCGATCAACCCCATAAACGCCAAAGTGCGCTGCGGAGTTTTGGCCTGCCTTATCCGGCAGATGCGGCCATTTCGCGGCACTTGGCACAGTTTTTGGCACAACACGCCGAAGGTGGGCTGCCCGATACCGTGCTGCTTAACGGCGGCGTGTTCCATGCCCATGCGCTGGTGCAGCGGCTCACGCAGCAGCTGCAAGACTGGCGCGGTGCCCCGGTGCGCGTATTGCACAACCCGCACCCGGACTGGGCCGTGGCACGTGGTGCAGCAGCACACGGCTTGGCGCGTTATCAGGCGCAGCAGGCTTTAGAAAAAAATCAGTCGCCAGCCCAATCCCATCAAGGGCGGGCAGCTATTAAAACCGCATTACCCGTGATTGGCGGTGGCTCGGCACGCAGCTACTGGCTGCTGCTGCAAGGCAAGAAAGACGCTACGCCGCAACTGCTGTGCCTGCTGCCCAAGGGCACGCAAGAGGGTGTGCGCATGGTGCTCTCGGGTCGGCGCTTTGCGCTCAAGCTGGGACAGGCCGTGCGCTTTGTGCTGCTGGCCAACAGTGGTCAGTTAGAAGCCCGTGCCGGGCAATTGATGGCTATGGACGGCGATGGCTGGGTGGAACTGCCGCCGTTGTCCACCGTGCTGCCCGCGCCCGAAGGGCATAGCGCCGCGCAGGTTGAAGTGCAATTGCAAGCCGTGATGACCGAAGTGGGCACGCTGGAAGTGCGCTGCCTGCGCGTAGTGGACGGTGTGACCGATGTCGCGCAATCGTGGCTGCTGTCGTTTGCGGTGCGCGGTGCGGTGGGGGCTCCATCTGAAAGCATAGCTGCTAGCCCAGGCACAGCAAAGGCAGAAGGCCAAAAAGGCTTGAAAGCGTTCGCGGACAAACTGCCAGCGGCGATTACGCAAATTGACCGTATTTTTGGTAGCCAGTCGCAAGACGTGACCGCCAAAGAAGTGCGCCAGCTGCGCCCGTCGCTGGAAAAGCAAATCGGCCCGCGTGAGGGCTGGGGCGTGGGCGTGCTGCGCGCTTTGTTCGATGCCTTGCTGGCCCGCGCCAAGCGCCGCCGTCGCACGGCCGACCATGAACGCGTGTGGCTTAACCTTGCCGGCTGGTGCTTGCGCCCCGGCGTGGGGGCGGAGCTGGACGCGTGGCGTATGCAGCAAGTGTGGGCGCTGTACGAACAAGGTTTGGGCCACGCCAAGGAAACGGCGAACTGGACGGAGTGGTGGGTCTTTTGGCGGCGTGTGGCCGCTGGCCTGAACGAAGCGCAGCAAATGCAGGTGCTGGAAGCCGTGGCCGGTGCCATGCAAAAAACCGTGCAGCAATCGACTGTGCGCAACGGCGGAAAAAGCAGCTTTGGAAGCTATGACGACATGCTGCGCCTGTTTGCCGCCATGGAGGCCGTGCCCTGGCAGTACCGCCAGGAGATGGGCCAGTGGATGCTGCAGCGCCTGCAACGCCCCGATGAAACCGTTCAAACCTGGTGGGCCATTGGGCGCTTGGCGGCCCGCCAATCTTTGGCTGCGAATGCGCATTTGGTGATGCCGCCCTCGGCTGCGCAAGAGTTCTTGCAAGCCACGCTGGCACAGGACTGGCGCAAGAACGAAACCGCCATGTTTGCCGCCGTGCAAATCGCCCGCATGACCGGCGATATCGCGCGTGATATGTCCGATGCCGTGCGCAACCAGGTGCTGGAGAAGATGCGCTCTGTCGGCGCACCAGAGCGCTGGATGCAGCTGGTGCAGCAGGTGGTGCAGATGGAGGCCGAAGACCAGAAACGCAGCCTGGGCGACAGCTTGCCACCGGGGCTGGTGTTGCTATGAACGGTGAAGATTTCGGCGAATGAAAACTGCGCTGTCCTGTTGCGGTTGATGGCTCCGGCGGATAGCCGGTGCAGGCTCTGGGATTGCCGCCTGCGCGACTGTCGGGTATTTGCTGCTGCGCCAAGCTTTGCTATGTTGCAGGACAACTTTTTTGCCCTGCCACCTTCATGCCTACCCCCAATCTTTTCAAACGCGCCCTGACAGCCCAGCAACCGCAAATTGGCCTGTGGTCTACGCTGCCGTCACCCTATGTCAGTGAGTTGCTGGCGGGCAGCGGCTTTGACTGGCTGTTGCTGGATACAGAACACACCCCCACGGACGTGCCGCAAATGGTGCAGCAGCTGCAAGGCGTAGGCGCTGCCCAGGTGCGCGCTGGTTGCCAGCCCACGCAGGCCGTGGTGCGCCCGGCGTGGAACGACAAGGTGCAGGTCAAGCGCTATCTGGACATTGGCGCGCAGACGCTGCTGCTGCCGTTTGTGCAGAACGCGGCCGAGGCCAAAGCCGCTGTAGATGCCATCCGCTATGCGCCAGAAGGCGTGCGCGGCATGGGCGGCAGCATGCGCGCTTCCAACTTTGGGCGCGACAGCGAATATGTGGCCCAGGCTGCCAATGAAATCTGCCTGCTGGTACAGGTGGAAACGCGCGACGCCTTGGTGAATCTGGAAGACATTGCCAGCGTGGACGGGGTGGATGGCGTGTTCATCGGGCCTGCAGATTTGTCGGCCAGCCTGGGCTATGCGGGCCACTCCACGCACCCGGATATGACCTTCATCATCGACGACGCCTTGCAGCGCGTGCGCAACTGCGGCAAAGCGCCGGGCATTCTGGTAACCAGCCCTGATCGCGTGCAGGCCAGCTTGCATGCCGGCGCCTTGTTTGTGGCCGTGGGCATGGACATGCTGCTGCTGCGCACCGGGGCCGATGCGCTGGCGGCACGTTTCAAACCGTCGCAAATTAAGGCGGCGTCTAGTGCTTCCATGTATTGAGCCGTTGGTCGTGCTTTCTACAATGGTCTGCATGCCGCATTCTGCATGTTGCTTTCAAAAATGAAGCGGCTTGCCCTTGTCTTTCAAGGCATTGCAATAGATTTGGCAATGAAACCTTTGTTTGACCAGGGCTTGCAGCTATCAAAATCTCCGTCATCTGGCCTGGCTGGTGGGCGGCTTTTCTTCTGTCTTTAAGGTTGAGAACACTCCATGTCTACTGCTTACCCCGATACGCAATTGCTCATCAACGGCCAATGGCAGCCTGCTGCCAGTGGCAAGACCATCCCCGTACACAACCCCGCCACAGGCCAGGTGATTGGTCAGCTGGCGCATGCCGGCATTGCGGACTTGGACCGCGCACTGGCCGCCGCTGAAAAGGGCTTTGCCATCTGGAAAAACACCAGCGCCCATGAGCGCCAGGCCACCATGCGCAAGGCCGCCGTCTTGCTCAAGGAGCGCGCCGACCAGATTGCCGCGCTGCTGACGCAAGAGCAGGGCAAACCACTGGCCGAAGCCAAGGCCGAAGTGCTGGCCGGCGTGGGCATCATTGAATGGTTTGCCGATGAAGCGCTGCGCCTGTATGGCCGCATCGTGCCGGCGCGCCGCAGCGATGTGCAGCAGCTGGTCATCAAAGAGCCCGTGGGCCCGGTGGCCGCGTTCACGCCGTGGAATTTCCCGGTCAACCAGATCGTGCGCAAGCTCAGCGCGGCGCTGGCCACAGGCTGCTCGTTCCTGTGCAAAGCCCCGGAAGAAACCCCGGCATCGCCCGCCGCGCTGTTCCAGTGTTTTGTCGATGCCGGCGTGCCTGCGGGCGTGATTGGTCTGGTCTACGGCGACCCGCATGAAATCTCCAGCTACCTGATTCCGCACCCGGTGATCCGCAAAGTCACATTTACCGGCTCTACCCCAGTGGGCAAGCAACTGGCGGCCATGGCCGGTGCGCACATGAAGCGCAGCACCATGGAGCTGGGTGGTCACGCGCCGGTCATCATTGCCGACGATGCCGATGTGGCGCTGGCCGTCAAATCGGCCGGTGCCGCCAAGCTGCGCAATGCAGGGCAAGTGTGCATCTCGCCCACACGTTTCTTAGTGCACAAGAGTCTGGAAAAGCAGTTCACCGAGCAGGTCGTGGCGTACTTTGAATCCATCCAAGTCGGCAATGGGCTGGAAGCCGGTAACACCATGGGCCCCTTGGCCAATCCGCGCCGCATTACCGCCATGCAATCGCTGGTGGCCAATGCCAAAGACAAGGGCGCCAAACTGCTGATGGGTGGCAAAACGCTGGGTGATGCTGGCAACTTTTACGCACCCACGATTCTTGCCGACGTGCCGCTGGATGCCGATGTGTTCAATCAAGAACCGTTTGGCCCAATGATTGCCATGCGCACCTTCGAGCAGCTCGATGAAGCGATTGCCGAAGCCAACCGCTTGCCCTATGGTTTGGCTGCCTATGCGTTCACGCGTTCGCTCAAAAATGCGCACCAGTTGAGCCAGCAGGTGGAAACCGGCATGCTGTGGATCAACCAGCCTGCAGTGGCATCGGCTGAGATGCCGTTTGGCGGCGTCAAAGATTCTGGCTACGGTTCTGAAGGCGGCCCCGAGGCGCTGGAGGCGTATCTGGTGCCCAAGGCTGTGTCGATTGCGATGGTCTGACGCCCTGATGGGGCGCTGAGGAAGGCTTTGAAAGGCAACGTGTCGGCACGTTGCCTTTTCTATTGAGCTGCCGCCCCATTGCGGTCAACGGGTTCATGAATGTCGCGCAAGCGTCAGCAAGAAATAAAACATCAGTCGCACACTGGCGCGATTTTAAAAAAGGGTTTTCAGGAGATTTATGACTGCTTTAAAGGCCATGCTGGATTTTGAGTCCATGGTGAATCTGCTGTCACTTTTCATCCTGCTGGCGTTAGCGGCCTGGACAGGGAGAAAGTTCAGCATTCGGCGCTCTCAAGAAGAAGTCTTACAAGATGAGCACGTAAAAATAGTGCTGGGCGCCACCCTGTCAATATTTGGTTTATTAATCGGTTTCTTATTATCTTTTGCTATTAGTGGCTACAACATGCGTTTGGGAGCTGAAGAAAAAGAAGCCATGGCCTTAGGCAATGCTTTTCAGCGTGCGACTTTATTGCAAGATCAACCAGCGCAAGCAAAGATGGAAAGCATGCTCAATCAATATCTTGACGCCAGAATTGAGTTTTATAGCGCCCCCACTGAATATCAGCGCGACAGCTTGCGGCAGGCGTCGAGAGAGCTGCACTCCAATATCTGGATGTATGCCAGTGAGCAGGCCAGGCAAGCCCCCAATATGTTTTCTGCTTCATTAATGGACGCGTGCAATCAACTGTATGTTGCACAACAAGAAACGATGGCAAGTTGGCGCCACCAGATTCCATTGGTCGCGTGGATGATCTTGATGGTTTTTGGCGTGTGTTCCAACTTTTTGGTGGGTTATCACATGTACGGTGGAAAACGGAAGCTGAACTGGTTATTGGTCGTGCCTTGTGTAACCGCACTGGCGTTATTTATGATATTGGAGATTGATGTGCCTGGAAAAGGAATGATCCACGTAGCGCCCGATAATTTGCAAGACCTGCGCGCAGCGATATTGCATGAACATCTTCTGACTTAAATAACAAATAACGCATTGAAGGCAATTCAAAAAGGGATGCGCAGGCATCCCTTTTTATCTCTCCATCGCAATTCAGTGCCTTGGCTGACCGCCACGCACAGGGGCAACCAGGGTTTATCTATTATTTATATTGCGCACGGTCAGCCGTTGATTACTGACTATTTGGTGGGAATATCGTCCCCCAAAGGCCTTCCATCGGCCGCTCGGGCATCGGTGTTGATCAGACCTTTTTTCAGGTCGCGGTGCGCTTGCTGCATTTCAGGGTGCGGGGTCTGGTTGGTCATGGTGATGCTCTCATCACGCTCGTGGGGCAGCTTGGCCTGATGGCCTGGAGCGTCGCTCGATTGCGGGGTGGTCGTATCAATGCGCGCCAGGGGGATGCGGCTGCCAGGATCGTGGTGGGGCGTTGGCGGTGTTTGGTTGTCCGGGTTGTCTTCGTCCGGTGTCGGGGCTGCAGTTTTTGAGTTCATGAAGCACTACTCCTTTGCGCACCAGTATGAAAGCAGCGCGGTGCGTGCGATGTAGGCTGAGACGGCGCGTGCTTGGCAGTCAGTGAAAAAGAATGTGCAGCCAATAGATAGTCAAAAGCGGTACCCGTTGCTGCTGGCGCGTCCTACAGACTTGCACGCAGCAGGCACGCATCATGGCGTTATGCAGATGCGGCAACGCGCCGCAAAAATCTTTTCAGTCCACGATTTAAGGAGGAACGTATGAGCCTGACACCCGGCGATTCGCAACCGAGCTTCACCACCTTGTTTGAACAATTAGGACTGGAGAGCGACCCAGCCAACATTGCGTTGTTCATCAAGCAGCACTCACCGCTGGACGACACCATGCACATCTATGAAGCGCCGTTCTGGACGCCCCAACAAGCCATGCTGCTCAAAGAAAAGCTCAAGTGCGACGATGACTGGGCGATTGTGGTGGACCAGCTCAATGTGGCGCTGCATGAAAAGCCTGACTTAGACAATTTGTAAGCCACAGCGGCTTTTCCCAGCTCAGTAGAACGGCAATCTTCGGGTTGCCTTTTCTTGGGCCGAACAGATCAATAAGTGAGCTGCATGCCGTGGCGAATGCTTGATTTCAGCTACTTATTGCAGTGAAGTCCAATGCACACCAAGGCATGCTGCTCACATTAATAAAGACAAAGCACATTCAACGCAGAGGAATCGGCGTGCTGCGCGGTACGGGTACGGCAGCCACGCTGTTTTGCGGCGAGCCTTCAATAACGCGGTCGGAATAGGTCATGTAGACCAGCGTATTGCGCGCAGCGTCCACCATGCGCACGACGCGCAGGCGCTTGAACAGCAGCGAGCTGCGCTCGGTAAACACTTCTTCTTGCTGCTTGATGGGAGCGGCAAAGCTGATGGGGCCGGTGGCCTGGCAGTTGATGGAGGCTTCAGAGCGGTCTTCGGCCAGCCCCAAACCGCCCTTGATGCCGCCCGTCTTGGCGCGCGAAACATAACAGGTCACGCCCGTGACTTTGGGGTCGTCATACGCATCCACCACAATTTTGTGGTCCGGGCCAAGGAGCTTGAACACGGTGTCCACGGAGCCAATGGTTTCGGCGGCAGCGGCGGGTGCGTAGCTGAGTAGCAGGGCAGCGGAGCAAGCGGTCAGAAGTTGGTGAATGTGCATGCGGCAAGCATAAGGCCACTGCCACCATAACTGTTGCAAATGGCTGGGCCCTGGCCTTGGAAGGGCGGGAAATGGCAGAGCGATTTCGTTTATGCTTTTGACGGTTTCAATCTTTGTGGGCAGCGTGCGCTGACCCACGCACACACAAGGAATATCGTTATGGGTCTCATCCAGGCGGCAGTAGGTTCGGTTGGTGGCATGCTGGCTGACCAATGGAAAGACTTCTATACGGTGCCAGACAATCTGCCGCCCACAGCCGCGCTGTTTGCTGCGGTGCCGCGTGGCACGAATGCGGGCCGGGGAGCGAACACCAAGGGCTCTTCAAACATCATCACCAATGGCTCCAAGATCGTGGTGCCTGAAGGCTACGGTTTGCTGCTGTTGCAGGACGGCGCGATCACCGGCTTTGCTTCAGAGCCGGGCGCTTATGAGTGGAACTCCAGCGATGTGCAGTCCAAATCCATCTTCACGGGCGGCGGCTTTGTCGATTCGCTCATCCTGCAAAGCTGGGAGCGCTTCAAGTTCGGTGGTCAGCCCGGTTCGCAGCAGGCGGCATTTTTTGTCTCGCTCAAGGAGCTGCCCAATAACCGTTTTGGCACGCAGTCCGAGATTTACTGGGACGACCGCTATCTGAATGCCCAGGTAGGTGCCATTACGCGCGGCACGTACACGCTCAAGATTGCGGATCCCATCTTGTTTGTGAAGCGGTTTGTGCCGGCCACCTATCTGCAAAGCGGCCAGATTTTTGACTTCACCGATCTGGATAACGACGCCGCCAGCCAGCTGTTCAATGAAGTCGTTGGCTCATTGGCTCCGGCGTTCAGCCTGTATACGAACGATCCATCCAAGGTCAACCGCATCACGCGCATCCAGCAGGATTCCATCGGCTTTGCGCAAAGCCTGTCGGCTGTGGTGGAGCAGAACTACCAGTGGAAATCTGACCGTGGGCTGGAGATCGTCAAGACCGCCATCATTTCGATTGAGTACGACGCCAACACCAAGGAGTTGCTCAAAACGGTGCAGCGCGCCGATGCCTTGCTCGGTGCGCGCGGTAACTCAAACCTGCAGGCATCGGTGGCAGCAGGCATGCAGTCCGCGGGTGAAAACGCCGGTGTAGGTGGCTTGATGGGCATAGGCTTTGCCACTGGCGGCATGGCGGGTCTGGCGGGCTTGCAGCAGCCCGTAGCTCCCGCCGCGACACCGGCACCCACTGCCGCAGCAGAGCCAGCGCCTGCGGTGGACGACGTGATCGTGCGCCTGACCAAAGCCAAGCAAATGCTTGATGCCGGTCTGATTACGCAGGCGGACTATGACGCGGCCAAGGCGAAGGCACTGGGTCTGTAATCAGCGAGTGCGTGTGAATCATTCTCAGCTACCGACAGGCCCGGGTTCTGCGCAGGAGGTACCACCTCCTGCGGGGCAATTTCCGATAGATCCAGCCGCTTTGCCAGCCTCCATCCGCGATGAATTGCAGGCGCCCGATCCTGTTGCCATCGACACGGCATCGCCTGAATTGCGCGATGGGCAGAACCATTGCCCCAAGTGCGGTGCCACCGAAATCCACCAGCGTGCAGGGACCGATCAACTGGTCTGCATGTTCTGCCGCCACCAGTGGGAAGCCGTGCGGGTGGAAGAGAAGTTTGGCTTGGGCGAGGGCATTGGCGAGCTGCGGGGCACGCAGATGACTTCGGGGGCGCAGGACATTGCGGCAGATTCTCAGAGCCTGCAGACTTTCAAATGCACGGGCTGCGGCGCTGAAGTGGTGGTCAACACCGCCACCAGCATGACGGCGCGCTGCCATTGGTGTCGCCATGTGTTTGGGGTCAATGAGCAGATCAACAATGGGGCTGTGCCTGATGCGGTGCTGCCATTTTTGATAACCAAAGACGATGCCGTGGCGCGCATTCGGCAGTTTGTGGACAAGCGCCGCATGTTTGCTTTGAAAGCCTTCAAACAGGAATTCAAGCCCGAGAACGTGCTGGGCGTTTACCTGCCTTATATGGTGGTGGACGCCAACGCCCGCGCAGCCGTGCAGGGCGCAGCGGAGATTGAAACTGCGCGCTATACGCGCGGTGAAGGCAAGGACCAAAAAACCTACTACGACGCGGATGTGTACCGGGTAGAGCGCGAGGTGGAGTTCGAGGTGGATGACTTGACGCTGGAATCCAGCGAGCAGCGCGGCAATCTGGATACAAAGGTCAACACCAACAACATCATCAACACCATCTTGCCGTTTGACACCAAGAACGCGGTCAAGTGGAACGCCTCTTACCTTGTGGGCTACACCTCGGAAAAGCGCGACCGTGATGTAGCGCACCTCCATCCGCGCCTGGAAGACCAACTGCTGTCGATAGCGCGTGCGCAGGTGCACGCCTCCGTGGGGCGCTATAACCGTGGTGTGCGCTGGGAGCAAGAGCACCTGGAGGTGCATGGCACCCGCTGGGTGTCGATGTATTTGCCGGTGTGGCTGTATTCGTACCAGCAGTCCAACGGCATGCTGCACTACATTGCCGTCAATGGCCGCACGGGCGAGACCATGGGCAGTGTGCCTGTGCAGCAATGGAAATTGATTGTGACCTCGCTGGCCGTCGGCACGGTGGTCGAAGGATTGGCACTTTGGATGGTGGGGCGCTGAAAATGGACCAAGAAGGCATATTGTTTCTGCTTGCCATGGGGCCAGCCAGCGCGGTGGGGCTGTATTGGATGCTGTACCGCTACTACCGCAATACCGACAAGTCACACAGCTTTGAGCATGAGACGCAGGTGGTGACGCGCGCTTTGACCGGGGCAGAAGCCGACCACTGCATCAATGCCATCCGGGGCACCCAGCAAACACGCATTCCCGGTGACAACGTTGGCCGCTACCGCCATCGTGTGAAGCGCTTTTAGTCGTTGCGCTAAGCACCGCCTGCGCTTGCAGGTTTGTGCGGAGGGCGCTGCAAAGCGCAAGCCATAGCGAGACAATCGCGTTCTCACTCATTGCGCGCTGTGCGGGATTTTCCCGTTGTCGGCGCCCGCGGCCTGATTTTTCAGGCCGTTTTTACGTCTGCTTTTTCCCATGTCTCGACAAGATTTTCCGGCGCAGCCTAGCGTTTTGGCTGCGCCCGCTTTGCTATTGATGGCCGTCGCCTGCGGGCTGTGCGCCGGTGGCAATTACTTCAACCAGGCCTTGCTGCATTCGATAGCCTTGCACTTCGGCGTGACGGATGCCGCTGCGGGCTTGTCCGTCACGGTAGCGCAGGTGGCGTACGCCGTGGGCCTGCTGTTCATCACCCCGTTGGGCGACAAGTTCGAGCGCCGCCGCATGGCCGTGGTGCTGATGTTGCTGGCCGCTGCAGGCCATGCGCTGGTGGGCTGGAGCAGCAGCTTTGCCATGTTCATGGCGGGCACGCTGATTTCCGGTTTGTTCTCGGTCGCGGCCCAAGTGTTGGTGCCCATGGCGGCAGCCTTGGCCGCGCCCGGCCATGCAGGGCGCAATGTGGGCTTGGTGCTCAGCGGCTTGCTGGTGGGCATCTTGCTCGCGCGCAGCGTGGCAGGCGGCTTGTCGGCGCTGGGGGGGTGGAGTCTGGTTTACCAGGTCACTGCGATTGCCATGGCGCTGATGGCGCTGTGGATGCGCCGCGCACTGCCTACTTCGCGCCACCCGCAGCCGATGCCGTACGCGCGCGTGCTGGCGTCCATGGCTGAGTTACTGCGCACGCAACCGGCCTTGCGTTTGCGCACCACCGCCAGCGCACTGGCATTTGCGTCGGTCAGTGTGATGTTTTCGACGATGGCACTGGTGCTGTCCAACGCGCCCTTGCAGTTGAGCGATGCCCAAATTGGCTTGGTGGGTCTGGCGGGCGTTACCGGCGCTTTGATCGCCAATGTGGCGGGCAACTGGGCTGACCAAGGCAAAGACCGCACCTTGCTGCGCATCGGTGCCGTAGCGCTGCTGCTGTCGTGGCTGCCGCTGTGGTGGGGGCAGGCCAGCGTGGCGTGGTTTGTGGTGGGTGTGCTGGTGATGGACTTGGGCCTGCAAGCCATCAATGTGACCAACCAATCCAGCGTGGCCAGCCTGCTCCCCGAAGCGCGCAGCCGCATGAATGCGGTCTATATGACAGGCTACTTTGCCGGGGCCTCGGCCGGCTCGGCACTGGGTGTCTGGGCCTGGAACCAAGCCGGCTGGCAGGGCGCATGCAGCGTGGGCGCGGGGCTGGCTGCCTTGGCCGCCCTGAGTGTCTGGCGCGGGGTGCGCTGGAGTCAACGGCAGCAGCAACTGGTGGTGAAGTTGCGCTGAAATGGGGTCATAGAGAACCGGCCACCCATCGCTCCTGCAGCGAAAAAAAGGCCTGATTTACGCGAGAATTAACTAAAAATAGGGATAGACGGCCTCAGTATTTGTCGATGTAATAGGTAAGCAATTGTTTGCTTTTTACACCTCGCCAAGGAGGCCATCCTTGAATCAGTCGTTCACCGCTCAACGCCGCCAGTTCATCGCAGCATTGTCCAGCTGCATGCTACTGGCTGCTGCACCCATTGCCACAGCGCAGTCGCTTACGCCCAAAGCCTCCTCTAACAAGATGCGGGAGTTGATGGCGCTGGGCAATGCCTTGGCGGGCACCCAAGTCAGCGACGCAGCGCTGGTTGAGCAATACCTGCAAGTGCTGCAAGAGCACTTGCCCCCCGCACAGCTTGAGGCCTTGCTGGCACTGAGCCACCTGCCTGCACCGCAGCAAAAAACCGCCTCACTCACACCGCCCGTGCAGGCCAGCGCGGAGTTTGCGTTGCAACTGTGGATGAGTGGCATGTCACCCGGACCAGCCCCCGTTGTGATGGCCTATGTAGACGCCCCCGTCTGGGCCGCATTGAGCAGTTTTACCAAACCGCCGGGCGTTTGTGGTGGAGCCTTTGGCTATTGGGCTGACCGTCCTGTGTAAAGCTGTTTCCGCCCCCTTTGTTTGATGCCTGTGCCGCTGTGCGTGGCGCATGACCCTCCAGCGCGAGTCCACTCCATGAATCCAAAAACCTCTTCCGATGCCGCATTGACTGCGGATGTGATCGTGATCGGCGCCGGTGCTGTCGGCAGCATGATGGCGTGGCAGCTTGCGCAGCAAGGCGCCAAAGTGCTGCTGTGCGAGGCCGGCCCCACCATTGACCGTGGCCAGGCCGTGCAGCACTTTTATGCCTCTGCCGTCAAAGGCCCGAACGCGCCTTACCCCAGTCAGCCCTATGCCCCGCATCCGATGGATGCGCATGATCACATGGTGCAAGCAGGCCCTGCCGTATTTGGCGGCAGCTACTTGCGCGCCGTGGGAGGCACTACCTGGCACTGGACGGGATTTGCCACGCGGTTTCGCCCCAATGACTTCAAAACCCAGTCGCTGTACGGCGTGGGCCAAGACTGGCCACTGGCCTATGAAGACTTAATGGAGCACTACACCTTCATTGAGCGCGAATGGGGCACTGCCGGTGACAACGCGTTTGACCAGGGCGGCCCCCGGCATGGCGTGCCATTTCCCTTGCCGCCCGTGCCCATGGCCTATGCCGACCAGGTGATTGCCAAGGCCATTGCACCTGTGGGCTACACCATGGGGCCGTTCAGCCATGCGCGCAATTCGGTGCCGTTTGATGACCGGCCACCGTGCTGCGGCAGTGCAAGCTGTGTGCCGATTTGCCCGGTGGGTGCCAAGTACGATGCAGCCGTTCATGTGGCCAAAGCCCAGGCACAAGGGGTGCAGTTGCTGGCCGAAAGTCTGATTGAGCACATCGAAGTGGGGCCAGATCAGCTGATCCGCAGCGTGCGCATTCGCCGCAGCAATGGTGAGCGTGTGGTCGCTCGCGCCAAGCTGTATGTGCTGGCGGCGCATGCGATTGAAACCCCGAATCTGCTGCTGCGCTCCACACAGGAACATGCACCGCAAGGGGTGGCCAACCGCAGTGATGCGGTGGGCCGTTATCTGATGGGGCAGGTGGACTTGGATACCCGCGGCCTGACACGTGAGCCGCTGTTTACCTACCGGGGGCCGACCACGACCGCTGGCATTCAGGAGCTGCGCGATGGCGACTTTCGCAAGCAGCACGCTGCCGTCGGCACCTCCTTTCTCAACCGGGGCTGGCGCACGGGTCTGGGGCCCATGCAGCGCTCTGCCCAATTGATCAAAAAAGGCTTGCGCGGGCAGGCACTCACCGATGCCTTGGCGCAGGAATGCGCGCGTGAGCTGGCCATCAACAGCTCTGTGGAAACCTTGCCGCAGGCCCACAACCGTGTGGTGCCCGATCCCAGCTTGAAAGACAGCAGCGGCATGCCACGCCCGCGTGTGGCTTTCACTATCGACGACTACAGCATGCAGGCCATCGAAAAAGCACGCCAGCGGCACGCGCACATCACCACCGCCTTGGGATGCACCGATGTAGTTACGGATGAACCATCGATTGCCACCGCCATCATCGCGGGCACTGCGCGCATGGGCACAGATGCCCGGCAGTCGGTGGTCGATCCGTGGTGCCGCAGCCATGACCATGCCAACCTGTTCATCGTAGGTACAGCCAACTTTCCGACCATGCCCATCAATGCGCCAACACTCACCGCCGTAGCGCTGGGTTTGCGGGCCTTGCCGCACATGGCCAACGACCTGTCCACAGGCCGTTTCAACCGCATCCATTAAAGAGAGGCACAGCATGCTCCGACGTTCATGGCTCAAGGCTTCTGCGCTGGCTTCTATGGCCTTTACGCTGTCTGGCAAGGCTGCGGCACGCACCAGCAGTACACCCGCGGCAGGCACCCAAGCAGCCTACCAGCACATCGTGGGATCGATCCGCGACAGCTTTCCTTCGCCCACCCAATCGGCCGCAGCAGACAGCCGCTTTTCTCGCACCATGGCTTTTGCCTTGTCGCAGTACGAGAAGCTCAAATCGCACCGCACTTTCCTGGGGCAGCGCAAAAATCTGGATTACGCCGGGGCGCGCAAATTCCGTGTGCCGCAGGAAATGGGCGATTCCCGCACCACCATCCGCGAACTGGCGGGTTACCTGGAAGGGCAGTACACCTGGAGCCACCCGGACGTCCACCGCCTGCATGGCTCGGCCACCTCGGTGTCCATCATTGGGCAGTTGTACGGCTCCATCGTGGACCCCAATACCGTCTGGGATGACTTGTCGCACAAAGTGGCCGAAGCCGAAGTGCGCGTCTCCGCCATGTGCGCGGCCATGCTGGGCTATGACCCGGAAAAAGCACTGGGGCTGTTTACGTTTGGCGGCACCGGCACCACGCTGTATGGCATCAAGATTGGTGCAGAGCGTGCGCAGCCCGGCTTGTTCAATGACGGCATGTGCCAGCCGCTGCGGGTGTTTGGCTCTGATGTGGCGCACTACGCCAAGCTCAGCGCCTGTGCCTGGCTGGGGCTGGGCAGTCATGCCGCTATTTCCGTACCGACCAGCGAAGACAACGCCATGGATGTGGCGGCGCTGGAAGCGGCTTTGCGGGCCAGCATCGAAAAGGGCGAGCGCATTGCCGCCATCATCGTCACCATGGGCAGCACCGACGCTTTTGGTGTGGACGACATTGCCGCCATTCACGCGCTGCGCATGCGGCTGGTGCAAGAGTACCGGCTCGATTACATCCCCTACCTGCATGCGGATGCGGTCATTGGCTGGGCTTATTCGGTCTTCAATGACTACGATTTCGAGCGCAATGCGCTGGGCATTCCGCAGGCAGCCAGCGCCTCTTTGCAGGCGGTGCGTACGCGCATGCGCAGCTTGTCGCTGGCAGACTCGCTGGGCATTGATTTCCACAAAAGCGGCTATACGCCCTATGCCTCCAGCCTGTTTCTGGCCAGCGATGCGCAACTGCTGAACCCGGTGCGGCGCGACAAAGTGGCCATGCCTTATCTGTTCCAGTTTGGCGAATACGACCCCGGCATCTACACCCTGGAATGCTCCCGTTCGGGTGGCCCCGTGCTGGCCGCTTTGTCCAATTTGATGCTGCTGGGCAAAGACGGTTTCCGTGGTTTGCTGAGCCATTGTGTACAGATGTCGGAGCTGCTGCGCAGCAAGGCGCAAAGCCTCCCATGGCTGACCGTGCTGAACCCGGACAACCACGGCGCAGTCGTCGTCATCCGCGTCTATCCGGACGGCGTGGATGCCGACAGCACCTACCTGGCCGAAAAGCACGACGAGGCCCAGCGCGCCAGCCTGCAAAAGCACAACCAGTTCAACGAAGCGGTCTACCTGAGCACGCGCGATGCGGCTGAATCGGGTGAGAGCCCCGTCTTTGTGCAGACCAACCGCTACCGCAGCACCGCTTATGGCGAACCCGTGGTGGGCATCAAGTTCTTCACGCTGTCGGTCTTTACCACGCCGGAATCGATTGACCACGCCATTGCAGCACTGGCCAAGGCAAGAAAAAAGATAGCAACTGGCCGTTGAATACGCTAGTTCTCAAAGCAATTTGTACGTAATAACTAATAAACACAACGGGATGCTGCTATGAAAAATAAATTCCTCCAGAAGGCGCTGGCCTGGCAACCCCACACCCAGATGCTGGCCAGTGTGCTGGCCGTGGTGGCCTTGCATACGGCCACACCCGCGTGGGCCAAAGCGCCTTTGCCGCCGGCTGCGGTGGCGCAGGCGCAGACACAGGCGGCCCCCCAGCAGCCGTTGCCGATTCCCAGCCATTTGTTCACGCTGTCGCACCCCATCGGGCAGCAGCGCCTGCTGGACAGCAGCTATCGGCAGGCTTACTTTCCGCTGGCGACATACTTTGAGACGCAACGCAACCAGGCGTACTGTTCTGTGGCTACGTCGGTCATCGTACTCAACGCAATGGAGCTGCCGCGCCCGGCGTCTGCGCTGTACCCGGACTTTCCGTTTTTCACGCAGGACAACTTTTTCGACGGCATTGATGCACGCATCGCCCAGCCGGAAGTGGTCGCCAAGGAAGGCATGACACTGGACCAGCTGTCCACCGTGCTGTCGCACCACGCAGTGACGGTGCAAAAGATTCCGGGAGACACGCTGGAGTTGCCCGCTTTTCGCGAGCTGCTCAAGACCCATTTGCGCGAAAGCAACCGGTTTGTGCTGCTGAACTTCAACCGCCGCCTGATTGGGCAAAAGGGCGGCGGTCACTGGTCACCACTGGCGGCCTACCATGCAGCCAGTGACTCCGTGCTGCTGATGGATGTGGCGCGCTACAAGTACCCGCCAGTGTGGGTGCCGCTGGCAGACTTGCTGGCTGCGGCGCAAGACCCGGACAGCGTCAGCAACCAGCCACGGGGCGTGGTGGTTGTGAGCCCGCGCTGAGCATGGCGGCCGACGTTATCGACCTGGCAGCGGGCCGCGATCACAGCCTCGTGCTTTACGGCGATGCAGTGCTGACTGGCTGGGGCGGCGATGGTACCGGGCGCTTTCCGGTGCCTGCAGGCGTGTGCGCGGCACCCAGTAATGAGGGCGATGCCGTTTACATCTCCCACCGCATTGAGCTGCAACAGGTAACGGCCAGCGCAGGCGTGAGCTGGGCGCTGGACCGCATGGGAACCGCTTACGCCTGGGGGGCCAACCGCGCCGGGCTGGGCGGGCGCATCCAGCAGATCACCCAGTCACAGCCGCGGGCGCTGCCCGGCTTGCCTGCGCTGCGCGAAATTCGCGGCAGCGAGTTCTTTACACTGGCCTGCAGCAGGGGTGGTGACCTCTACCACTGGGGCCTGCAGCCGGGCAGTGTCCACAGCGTCAACCACCGGCCAGCGCGCATTCACCAGGCCCCCAAGGTGCTGACATGCGCTACGGGCGGGGCACATGCCCTGCTGCTGGATGCAGCGCACCAGCTGTGGGTCTGGGGGGGCAATACGTCTGGCCAGCTGGGGCTTGCCAATTTGCGCGATCAGGCGTTGCCTGTGCTGCTGCCCACGCTGAACAATGTGCATCGCATTGCCGCAGGTGCCAGCCATAGTCTGGCGATTGCGGCCAAAGGGCAGGTCTGGGGCTGGGGGAGCAATCAGCATGGACAGATCGGCGACCTGCGCCACGCTTTTTATGACCGGCCGCAAAAGATCGCACTGCCCGAACCCATCACCGAAGTGGCCGCTGGCCAGTATGTGTCCTATGCACTGGGCCGCTCAGGCCGCGTCTATGGCTGGGGCTGGAATGCCAAGGGCCAGCTGGGCCAAGGCCATGTCCGTGCGGTAGACCGCATTCAGACCATGGCAATGCCGGCTCCCATTCGGCTGCTCGCAGCAGGGCAGGGTCACGTGTTGGTCAGTGATGGCAAGCAGGTGTGGGGCTGGGGTGACAACAGCAATCGCCAGCTTGGCACCCCAGCGCGCACAGAAGCTGCGCCCGTGCTGCTGGCGGCCGCATCTTGATTTCGTATTTGAATTTGTTTTCAGAAAGAGTTTGCCCATGCGTGCGACTACCAACCGCCGAGACTTTCTCCATGCCTCCTGGAAATTGAGCGTAGGCGCCATACTGCCGGGCACGCTGATTGCCTGTGGCGGGGGCGACGATGCCAGTCCTGCTGGAACGCGCGAAACCTTTGTCGAACCTCCACGACTGGTCGCGAAAGATGGCCTGCTGGAGTACGAATTGCGCATGGTCTATGCCGATATGCAACTCAATGGTCAGAACGTGCATCTGCGTAGCTACAACGCCATGATCCCGGCCCCGACGCTGGAGATACAGGCGGGCGAGATGCTGCGCGTGCGCGTGGTCAACGACCTGCCCCCCAATCCGGACATCATGGAACCTGCAGAGCATCTGCGCTTCATGAACAGCGCCAACCTGCACACGCATGGGCTGCATGTGGCGCCGGGTCTGGTTGCCCCTGGTGTGTATGGCGACTATGTGGTGGACACGTCGGAATCTGCTGTGCAGCCCGGTCAGGTGCGCCAGCATGAATACAAGATTGGTGCGGACCATCCGGCCGGTACCTGTTGGTACCACCCGCACTTGCATGGCTCTACCGCCGTGCAAGTGGCCAGCGGCATGGCCGGTGCCATCGTGATCAAGGGACCATTGGATGCCGTGCCGGAAATTGCCGCTGCCCGTGACCGGGTGTTCATGTTCCAGGCGCCCATTCATGATGCACAAGGCAAGCTCGAAAGCTTTAGCCAGGTAGCCAGCCCGAAGGCAGAGCCACCCTTTGTCATCAATGGCGTACGTCGCCCGACGCTGGTGCTGCGCCCCGGTCAGGTCGAGCGCTGGCGGCTGGTGAATGCGGGCATTGCCAATTATTTGAACGTGGTGCTGGAAGGCCACGATCTGCATCTGATCTCCTGGGACTCCTGCCCGCGAGAGACCATGAAGACGTATGCACCAGATGCTGCACTGGGGCTGGTGATTGCACCGGGCAATCGCGGCGATGTACTGGTCAAAGCGGGGGCTGCTGGCCGTTATGTGCTGCGCACACGCGCTTACGACATGGGCAATCAAGACTTGTTGCCCGACGACATCCTGGCCTATGTAGTGGTGGAAGGCGAGCCGCTGGACATGCCGCTACCGACCGCCGCTTTGCCCACGCCACCCGCACTGGCAAGCATCAGCGATACCGAGCTGGCGCGTTCCGGAGGGCTGCGCCGTAATGTGGTGCTGCGCTCGGTGTTCAACAACGATGGCAGCCCTCTGACGGAAATGCCCGCGAGCGGTCTGCTGGACATCCCCGAAGGCGAGATGGACCAGTGGCAATACCAGACCGATGGCACTTTCTTGGCGGATGCCGCATTCACCATGGGCGCTGCCAGCGGTGCGGGCTCGACTGCGCCGCTGATGCCGGAGACGTTCGCACCGTTTCAGTCGCACAAGGCCGTCCGTCATACGGTAGGGTTGGACAGCGTGGAGGAATGGACGGTCTACAACATGAACCAGGTGCAGCACCCTTTTCACATCCACATCAATCCAATCCAGATCGTCCGCATCAATGGCGAAGCGGTCGAGCCGTATTGGTGCGATACGGTAGGCCTGCCGCGTGGCGGCTCGCCCGAGCAACCCACCTCCGTGACATTTCGCACGCGGTTCAGTGAGTTCACCGGTGCTTTTGTCATGCATTGCCATATCCTGGCACACGAAGACATGGGCATGATGCAGGTGATTGAAGTGGTGTAAATAACGTAGGCAGCGGCAGCATCGCCTGTTGGTAAATCAAAAAAGGCTCCTCATTGAGGAGCCTTTTTTATGGGTGCAGCTGGGAGCCGCGCAGGGATTAGGTTTTGGCCGCGTCTTCCACATGCTTGCGCAGGTGTTCCAGCGATGCTTCCACCTGATCGACCAGCACCAGACACAGATCACCGGGTTGCAGGCGGCTCAATGCATGGTCAATGGCGATGAATTCGCCTTGAATTTCAGTGCTGTAGCTCGTGCGCGGTGCGCCTTCCAGGCCTTGTTTTAGCAGGGCCAGAACTTCTCCATCAGCACGGCCGCGCTGGCAAGCGTCTTCGTACAGGATCACATCGTCAAACGCTGCGCCCAAGATGCGGGTTTGCTCAATGATGTCCTGGTCACGGCGGTCGCCCGCACCGCTGATGACCACGCTGCGGCGTTGGGCTGGAATGGCCGACACCGCTTGCGTCAATGCGCGGATGGCATCGGGGTTGTGGCCGTAGTCGGCGACGATGGTGGCGCCCTTGTAGTCCATCACATTGAAGCGGCCGGGAGCGTTGGACGAGTCGTTGTGGAACGATGCCAGGCCACGGCGGATGGTGTCCCACGGCAGCGCGGCGGCCCATGCGGCACCGATGGAGGCCATGGCGTTGTCCACCTGAAAACCAATGGTGCCATTGCGGGTGATTGGAATGTCGGTTAGTGCGATGCTTTCCTTGAATGCACCTTCTGCGCAGATGATGTGGTCTTCATCCACATACACCACACGGTTGCCCTGGGCGCGGTGCGTGGCCATCACATGGTGGTGGCGGTCCGCGCCAAAATAAATCACCTTACCCTGGCACACATTGGCCATGGGGGCCACGTGCGGGTCGATGGCGTTGAGCACGGCGTAGCCCGTAGGCGCCACGTTTTGCACAATCACGCGCTTGAGCACCATCACGTCTTCGACGGTGGTGATGAAGTTCAGACCCAGATGGTCACCTTCGCCCACGTTGGTGACCACGGCCACCTGGCAGCGGTCAAAGCCCAATCCCTCACGCAAGATGCCGCCGCGTGCGCATTCAAGAATGGCGGCATCCACCTCGGGGTGGGCCAGTACATTGCGCGCGCTCTTGGGGCCCGAGCAGTCGCCGCTGTCGATCTGGCGACCGTTGACATACACGCCGTCGGTGTTGGTCATGCCCACGCGCAGGCCTTGCGTGGCAAAAATGTGGCTAATCAAACGGGTGGTGGTGGTCTTGCCGTTGGTGCCAGTCACGGCCACTACCGGGATGCGGCCATCTTCGCCATTGGCAAACAGCAGATCGACCATGGGCACGCCCACGTTGCGCGGTTTGCCAAAGGAGGGCGCCAAGTGCATGCGCAGGCCGGGGGCGGCATTCACTTCCACAATGCCGCCGTTTTGCTCTTGGAGCGGTTTGAGCATGGTCTCGCAGACCACGTCCACGCCGCAGATGTGCAGGCCCACGCAGGCCGCGGCTTCAATGGCGCGCGCGGCGATGTCGGGGTGTACATCGTCGGTCACATCGGTGGCGCTGCCGCCGGTGGACAGGTTGGCGTTGTTGCGCAGCACCACGCGCTGGCCCTGGGCGGGAATGGATTCGGGTGTCAGGCCTTCACCTGCAATGCGGGCAATGGCGATGTCGTCCAGGCGAATCTTGGTCAGCGCCGTACCGTGGCCGGAGCCGCGGCGTGGGTCGAGGTTGACGATGTCCACCAGTTCACGGACGGTGTGTTCGCCATCACCCAGCACCTGGGGCGGGTCGCGGCGGGCCGCAGATACCAGTTGGTTGCCCACCACCAGCAAGCGGAAGTCATGGCCGGGTAAGAAACGCTCGACCATCACCACCGTGCCAAATTCCATGGCCGTGGCATAGGCTTTTTCTAACTGCTCACGGGTCGTGATGTTGACGACGACCCCCTTACCCTGGTTGCCGTCCTGGGGTTTGACCACCACAGGCAGGCCGACTTCTTCGGCAATGGCCCAGGCGTCTTCCACATCTTTGGCGGGGCGGCCCATGGGCACAGGCACGCCGGCGGCATGCAGCAGGCGCTTGGTCAGGTCTTTGTCTTGCGCAATGGTCTCGGCCACAGAGCTGGTCTGGTCCACTTCTGCGGCCTGGAACTTGCGTGCTTTGGAGCCCCAGCCCAATTGCACCAAGCTGCCGGCGGTGAGGCGACGGTAGGGAATGTCACGCGCAATTGCGGCGTTCAGTAGCGAGCCCGTCGAGGGGCCGACGCGCTCTTCTTCGTCCAGCTCATGCAGCTCGGCAATGGCGGCCTTGGCGTCAAACGGGGTGTCGTTGAGCGCGGCGGCAATCAGCTGTTCGGCCAGTTCCACAGCACGCTTGCCCACCGCTTCTTCGGTGTACTCCACCACCACCTGGAAAGTGCCGGCTTCCACGGTGGCGTGCGTGCGGCTGAACGTGACAGGGCAACCCGCCTGAGCCTGCAGCGACAGCGCAGCGGCTTCGAGCACATGGGCCAAGGACAAGGGGTTGTCCATACCCTGTGGCTGCAGGCCGCCGATGGCGGGGAAACGGGCTCGCACCTTTTCTTCAAAGCGGGGAATCTGGTTGAAGTTGTGCTCTTCGGGCGTGCAATGCACGATGGATTCAATCGCCGTGTTGCGGCTCCAGAGATTGGGGCCACGCAAAGCGCGGGAGCGAGAAATTTCCATGGTCTGTCTTTCCGCCAACTTAATGGTCAAATTGGCTTCTAACGTAGATTTGACAAGGGCTACTAGCTATTCTTTAATTATGCTGGCTGGTAATCAAAGGTCTTGATGCCGGCTGCAATCAATTCGGGGCTGATGTCCAAAGCACAGGCTGTGGCAATGGCAGCCAGCAACGCTTCAGCATCTGGCTCAAAACCGTTGACAGGGCGCAGGGCGTCCAGCTGACCCAAGCGGCGTTCTGTAGTGCCTTGCACCAGCAGTACTTCGCTGCCATTCAACACCACGGCACGACCACCGGCTTCGCGGTGGCTGTTGACCACGCTGCTCTTGGGATCGTGTGTGTAGAACATCACTTGGCCATCGCACAGGCGCGCCATGTCGGCGGCTTGTTCATCGTCGGCGTTGATTACGCCCATGCCTTGGCTTAGCACCACATCGATCTGGGTACGCATCACGCGGGTCATTTGCTCAGCTTCCAGCACGTCGTGGTCGGCCAAGTTTTCAAAACCGTCCATGTCCGTAACGACACCCACTTGGCAGCGGTCATAAGCCAGGCCTTCTTCAAAGATAGAGCGGGCGGTGGTTTGAATGACCGCAGCTTCTGCCAGGCGGTTGACCAGTAAACGATGGGCTGCATGCCAGTTGGTGTTGTCGCCCTTTTGCGTCAGGCGGCCTTCAAAGAAGGTGCCTTCGCTGCTGGCCACGCCGGTGCGTTTGCCGCTCAGTTGCAGCAACCAGCCCACCAAACGCGCGATGAACGCGTTGTGGCGCGAGCCCGCAATGCCCACCACGGGAATGCGTGAGGATTGGCCTTCGCTGTTGCCATCCGTGCTGGGGAAAAGGTTTTCCACAATGGCCTGGCCCACAGGCCGCGCTACGCCAACGCTGGGTTTGAGGTGCATCAGCAAGCCCGGGCCTGCATTGACTTCCAAAATTGCGCCGCCTTGGCTTTGCAGCGGTTGGCGAATGTCTTGGCAGACCAGATCCACACCCGCAATGTCCAAGCCCACCACCTTGGCGGACAGGGCGGCCATATAAGCCACTTCGGGGTGCACATCGTCGGTGCAATCCACGGTCACGACCTTGGCGCGCGGGTTATGTCCGCCTTCTGGGTATTCGCCGCGCGAAGCAGCCACCACCTTGTCGCCCACCACCAGCAGGCGGTGCACATGGCCGGGGATATGGCGCTCTACCATCACGTAGCGCGTGAGTTTGCGCGCTTCGTCGTAGGCGGCGCGCACTTCGGCTTCGCTGTTCAGATTGACGCCCACGCCTTCACCCTTGTTGGAGTTATAGGGTTTGACGGTCACGGGCAGGCCCATGTAGTCGGCCTCTTCCCAGGCCGCATCGGCGGACTTGACCAATTCCCACTCGGGCACGGGCACGCCGCAGGCTTTGAGGAGCTGCTTGCTCAGGTCTTTATCTTCGGCAATGCCAAAGCCAATGGCGCTGGTCTGATCGGTCTCGGTGGTCCAGATGCGGCGCTGGGCAGCGCCATAGCCCAGTTGCACCAAGTTACCGTCGTTCAAGCGAATGCAGGGAATACGGCGCTCCGCTGCTGCGTTGACGATGCTGGCGGTGCTGGGGCCCAGGTAACGATTTTCGATTTCAGCCTTGATGACCTCTACAGCGGCTTGCACGTCAAAAGGCAGGTCATTGATGGCCGCCATGATGAGGGCGTGGCCTTGCTGCAAAGCCGCGTGTGCGACCGACTCTTCGGGGCAGCGAAACACCATGCGGTACACCCCATGCTGCGAGACCGAGCGGGTTTGGCCAAACTCGGCTGGCATGCCCGCCATGTTGAGCAGCTCAATGATGGTGTGTTCCAGCACATGGCCGCACCAAGTGCCATCATTCAAACGCTCCAAGAAGCCGCCCCGGTGGCCCACGCCGCAGTGGTGCTCGACCAAGCCAGGTAACCAAGCGGTTAAACGGGGGGTGAAGCCTTCGATTTTGTTGGAGGGATAGTCTTCCAACTCACCCAAGTCCAACCACACTTCAAGAACTGGACGGTAAGTCCAGACGCTGGGGCCACGCAAATAGGTGGTACGAAGCAGTTGGATGTCTTTGAATGTCGCCATGAATGTCAGCGTTAGAGTGTGAGCTGCGGTCAAAGGCCACAGTCTGTGAAAAGAACGGCTATTGTGTGCGGGAGGTAAAACCGTCGCTGCTTGTCAGCCAAACCCACCCCTGATGCGTTCAAGGGTGTAGTTCCTACTTGGGCCGGGTGTGTTTTTGATAAGAATACGCCAAGCCCCAACCCATTGGCAGCTTAGCCAACGATGGGTTCTAACGATTCCAACATGCAACATCACCATCCTGTAGATGCCTCCGGCGTCTTCAATGGCCCTTTGGGGGCTGAATTGCGAGCGCAACTCGCACCCCATGAGAACGTTTTGACCGCGCTGACGGTTGACTTGACGGTGTCTTTGCGCTTTCAGCAGGGATTGATTGCGCTCACCGATGCCCGCATTGTGGGCAAAAATGCGGACAGCGAATGGCAATCCTGGCCTTTGGAAGGACATTTGCAACTGTGCCTGATTGACCACGCCGGGGTTGGCACACTGGAATTGCACGATGCACAGCAGCGTCTTGCTTTGTGGCGCTTTACCTTGAGTCAGCAGGCCCAGGTGCTGCGTTTTCTGCAGCGCTTTGAGCAACTGCGCGACGCAGCGGCCACGGGCAATTTGCAGGGGGCCTTGGTTCCAGTTGAGGAAAGCCGCTGCGCTGTGTGCAGCGAGATCTTGCCGCCCGACAGCGACGAGTGCCCAGCCTGCGCACGCCAAGCGGCACCCAAAACCTCGACCTGGGTGTTGCTGCGCATTGGTCGCTTTGCTACGCCCTACAAGGGCATGCTGATTTTGGGCTTTATCTTGACGCTGCTGTCCACAGCCGCCACCTTGGTGCCGCCGTACCTCACCATCCCCATCATGGATGACATTCTCATCCCTTACCAAACCGGCACGCCGATTGATACCTGGCTGGTGGGCATGTGCCTGGGCGGCTTGTTGTTGTCGGCCTTGCTGGCTTGGGGTCTGGGCTGGGCGCGGACCTGGGTCATGGCCAAGGTATCGGAGCGCATTGGCGCGGACATGCGCACCACCACCTATGCACACATGATGAAGCAGTCGCTGGAGTACTTCGGCGGCAAACGCACCGGCGATCTGATGAGCCGCATCAGCTCCGACACGGACCGCATCAACATGTTCCTGTCGCTGTATGCGCTGGATTTTGTGACCGACGTCATCATGATTGTCATGACGGCGGTTATCCTGGCCTCCATTAACCCGTGGCTGGCATTGGTCACGCTGGTGCCGCTGCCCTTTATTGCATGGCTGATCCAAAAAGTGCGGGGCCGCTTGAGCGTGGGCTTTGACCGCGTGAGCCGTGTCTGGGCCGATGTGACCAATGTGCTGTCCGACACCATTCCCGGCGTGCGTGTGGTGAAAGCCTTTGCGCAGGAAGAGCACGAGATCGAGCGTTTTCGCCAGGCCAATGTGCGCAATCTGGAAGCCAATGACCGCGTGAATAAGGTCTGGTCGCTGTTCTCGCCCACCGTCGGCCTGATGACCGAAATCGGTTTGCTGGTGGTCTGGGGTTTTGGCATCTGGCTGGTTTCACACGATCAGATCACCGTGGGGGTGCTCACGGCCTTCATTGCCTATATCGGGCGTTTTTACACACGGCTCGATTCGATGAGCCGCATCGTCAACATCACGCAAAAGGCCGCTGCAGGGGCCAAGCGCATTTTTGATGTGCTGGACCAAGTCAGCAGCGTCCCGGAGCCGAGCAATCCCGTACAGCTGCCTCCGTTGGTGCAAGGCCGTATATCACTGCATGACGTGGGTTTTCGCTACGGCAGCCGTCAAGTGATACGCAATTTGAATCTGGATATCCAGCCCGGAGAGATGATCGGACTGGTGGGGCATAGTGGTTCGGGCAAGAGCACGCTGGTCAACCTCATCAACCGTTTCTACGATGTGACAGAGGGCAGTATTCAATTGGATGGCATTGACATTCGCCGTCTGGCGGTGGCCGATTACCGTAGTCAGATTGGTCTGGTGCTGCAAGAGCCGTTCTTGTTCTTTGGTACGGTGGCTGAAAATATCGCCTATGGCAAACCCCATGCTTCACGCCAAGAAATTGTGGCGGCGGCGCGCGCTGCACATGCGCATGAGTTTATTTTGCGTTTGCCCCACGGTTATGACTCTGTGGTGGGCGAGCGCGGCCAAGGGCTATCGGGTGGGGAACGCCAGCGCATCAGCATTGCGCGTGCGCTGCTGATCAATCCTCGACTGCTGATCTTGGACGAGGCAACTTCGGCGGTAGATACGGAAACCGAAAAGGAAATCCAGAAAGCGCTGGACAACCTGGTGCAAGGGCGCACCACGATTGCCATTGCCCACCGCCTTTCCACATTGCGCAAGGCCAGTCGTCTGGTGGTGATGGACCGGGGCGAGATTGTGGAAGTCGGGCCGCATGAGGAGCTTATGGCTGCCAAAGGCGCTTACTGGCGACTGTATGAAGCCCAGGCGCGCCGTGCTGAAGAGGATGCACAGGCCGCTGGTTTAGTGATCAAGCAAGGAGAACCAGGGTGACGCAACTTCATACTGTGCAATTGGCTCGCAATGCCCATGGCCGCCTGACTCTGCGAATGGACGATGGCAGTTTGCACGAGGGCATTACACCGGTACGGGCCTTTCCTGTTGCGGCGCCGCTGGAAGGTATTTCTTTGGTGGGGCAGGATGGCAAGGAAGTCTATTGGGTCGAACACCTCGACAGTTTGGCGGCAGGCCAACGAGCGCTGCTGGAGGAAGAGTTCGCAGTGCGCGAGTTCATTCCTGTGATTGAGCGCATCGAGACCATTGATGCCATTTCGGTGCCCAGTGTGTGGACGGTCTGGACGGACAAGGGGCGCAGTTTTCTGTCCCTCAAAGCGGAGGAAGACATCCGGAAGCTGGAGGCGGCTCACCACCTCCTTATTACCAGCCGCGAAGGCATGCAGTACCGCATTCGTGATGTGCGGGAACTGGACAAAACTTCGCAAAAGTTTCTGGAGCGATTTCTATAACTCTTTGAATGTGTGGCCAGTTTTGTTAATCTGGCTCTCATTTCAAAAAATTTAAAAAACTCCTAAAGTTTTCTTGAAGCTTGTCGATTAAATAGACGGAAGCCGTTTCTGTCGCTGTTTTCCATTGCCAACCAAGGGCCTGTCATGCAAATACCACCCGTAGAACGTAATCCCATTCAGTGGACGAACACCCAAGGGGCTAATTTGTACTCGACAGGTGCCTCGGGTGCCGTGGCGATCCGGCCAGTACACCCCGTCAATCCGGTTGAATCGACCGACAAGCTGGGTGAAGGCGTAACGGTCTCCATCAAAAACCCGGAAAAACCGACCGATAAAAGCTTGAATGACCGCGACTGGACTGAGGTACAGGCCAAGCAGATCAAGCAAGAAGAGCAGGAGCCGCCCAAGGAGCCCCTCTACAAGCAGTTGATTGAGCACATTCAATCCATGTGGCGCGCCAGTGCCATGGCGGTAGAGGCTGCCCAAGAATCGCAAAAGGCGGACCAGCAAGAACGCAATATGCTGCAAGTGCGCACAGAGCCGTTGACCTACCAGGAACCTCGGGTCAAGCGTACCGGCGGTCTGTAAAGCAGGGCGAAGCGACATAGAGAGCCACCTTCGGGTGGCTTTCTTTTTTTAGCGTCGTGTTTAAGCGCCTGTGTTGGCAATACCGCTGCGCACATGACCGGAAGGCACGTGGGCGCTGGCGGACTGCACATGGCCGGTCTGGTCGTCAAAGAAGAAGTCGGGCGCAAATTCGCGCAGGAAAGCGCCTTTGGCCAAACCGCCGAGGAACATCGCCTCATCCACCTCAATCTTCCAGTCCATCAGCGTGCGAATGGCGCGTTCGTGCGCTGGAGCGCTGCGCGCGGTCACCAGGGCGGTGCGCAGGCTCATACCGCCGGTGTCGCCTTCCAATCCGGCTTTTTGCAATCGGTGCAGGGCAACCAGCAAGGGCTTGAAAGGGCCGTCAGGCAGCGGATGGGCTACATGCTCAATTTCATGGCGCAAAAACGCATCCAGCCCTTCGGCTTGGTACACGCGCTCGGCCTCATCGGAGAACAGGACCGCGTCGCCGTCAAAAGCGATGCGCACTTCTTGCGGATGGGCGATGCTGGCCCCCACCGATTCCGTCAGCACGCGGGCAGCGGGGTAGCCCAGGCCCAGTGCCTCGGTGACATCTGCCTCATTCGCAGACAGAAACAAGTGCGCGCCCAGCGGCCGCAAGTAGCCAAACGGGTCTCGACCTTGGGTAAAGACACCGCGCTGGATGCTGTCCAAGCCATGGGCCTTGGCGCTGCGGAATACACGCATGCCGCTGACAGGGTCATTGCGTGAGAGCACCACCACTTCCACGCGCCGCTGCCCGCCGTGGTTGAAGGCCAACAGCTTGCGGACCAAGGGCAGCGCCACGCCCGGGGTGGCGGGCACGTCCAGCCGCTCGCGCTGCAACTGCACATAAGCGGCAGGGTCTTGGTCGAAGAGCTGGTTTTCTGCTTCGAAATTGAACAGCGCGCGCGAGGAGATGGCGACCACCAGTTGGTCTTGCAGCGAAGTAGCCATGGCAGGTCGTGGGCTGGCTTATTGGGGCTGAATGGCTTGCGCAGCAATTTCCAGACTGCGCAGGCGCAAAGCGGCGTCGTACACATCAGTGACCAGGATTAGCTCGTCAGCCTCGGTGGCTTCCTGAATGCGGGCAAAGCCTTGGCGCACCGTCTCGGGGCCGCCGACTACCGACATGGCCAGAAAGCCCTGAATGGCCGCTTGCTCACGCGGGCCGATGGATTGCATGAAGTCCTCCACGGGCGGCGGCAGCTGGCCGCGCTGGCCGGTCAAGATGCCCAACACGCGTTGCTGGGTACTGGTCGCCAGCAGTTGCGCTTCTTCATCGGTGGGGGCGGCCACCACAGGTACGCCCACCATCACATACGGCTTGGCCAATGTGGCCGAGGGGCGGAACATGCTGCGGTACAGCTCAATGGCCTGGTGCAAAAAGCGCGGCGCAAAGTGCGAGGCAAAGGCGTAAGGCAAGCCCTTCATGGCCGCGAGTTGAGCCGAGAACAGGCTGGAGCCCAGCAGCCAAATGGGAATGTTGGTGTTAGTACCCGGTGTAGCGGTGATGCGCGCACCTTCTTGGGCGGGGCCCAGCAGGCGCTGCAGCTCGGTCACATCGCTGGGGAAATCTTGCTCGGTCTCCACTCGGTCGCGGCGCAGGGCGCGCATGGTGGCGCCATCAGTGCCGGGCGCGCGGCCCAGGCCCAGATCAATACGACCGGGATACAGCTCGGCCAAGGTACCAAAAGCTTCCGCCACGACCAGTGGTGCATGGTTGGGCAGCATGATGCCGCCGGAGCCCACACGGATGCGCTCGGTTTGACCGGCAATATGTCCAATCAGCACCGAAGTGGCAGAGCTGGCGATGCCGGGCATGTTGTGGTGCTCGGCCAGCCAGTAGCGCGTAAAGCCCAGGCTTTCCGCTTTCTGGGCGGTGGCTACAGCCAGATCCAGCGCTTGGCGCACAGAGCCGCCTTCGCGCACGGCCACCAAGTCCAGCATGGAAAGACGGGGAGTTTTGGAATACATACAGGCCTTCACCTTCAAAATAGAAGCAACTAGCCCTTGTGTTTGCTTGTTTTCACGGGCTTTTAAGCATGAAAGCAATGCAGATCAAGGGCTATCAGCTCACTTTTTAATCAATTCGCGCTGTTGAAGGGCATTCTTGCTCACAATAGCCACCAGCACCGCCCAGACCACGGCCACGGCCGCCACGCCCCAGTGGTTCTCGCCCATTTGCATGGAGATCACTGTCAGTGGCAAGGCAATCAGCGCGCCCAGACGGATCATCCGTTTGAGGATGAAAGTGCTCAGGCGCTCTTTCAACACGAGTAAAGCGATCAAGCTGGCGATGGCCAGCAAGCTGATGTAGAGAAAGGCATCACCACCATATGGTGTGGCCCAAGTGCGCAGGGGTTCAAACATGCAGGCATTGTGACAAAGATGCCCCGGCGCTGCCTTGGGTGAGCCCTTAGAAAAGAAAAGGCCAGCCTCGGCGTGGGAGGCTGGCCTGGCTGCACCAATGCAGCCTGGGCGCAGAAAATGCGGCTTAGGGAGCAATCGCCAGCGTGGTGCGCAGGTTCTCCCAAGCAGTGCCATTGAGGCGTTGCGAGTAGCTCAGCGCGGACGCTTCCGAGGTAAATGGGCGTTCTTGTCGGTAGACGTACACACTGCCGTTGTACTCGGCATAGCCACGCAACTGGCCTGTTCCGGGGACGTTATCAATCTGGATGTAACGGGAGCCACCGCGCGTGGCTATCGAGAAGCTGCTGTTAGGGAGGGCATTGCAGTTGCGTGGGTTGGTGACGCTGGGCATATCCACCTCACACCGGTATAAGGCGATGGTGTTGCTATCCACAAACGCGCTGCGTATTTGCTCGGTGGCGGAATACATGCCCAAGCCGCCTATCGTGCCCGCTGCCGTGCTCAGCACTACACCAGTGCTGGGGCGCGCCGCTATCAAAGCTTCCAGTGTCGGGGCGTTGAGCATGTCCCCCGCGGTATTGTTGATAAACAGCGGCTGATTCAGCTGCACGCTGACCGCAGTGATTAGCCGGGCACCCGCCGAGAACGTGGCATTACCCACTACGCTGGGCGTGATATCGATGGTGGCTGCATAAGGAATCCCGTGGGTGGTGTTGAGCACGGTATGACCAGTTTGCATGCGCGTGAGCACATCGGCCATCGCTTGGCCAGACACATCTTCTGCTGGCAGACTAAAGCCGTAATACAGGATCGATCCATCGCAATAGCTGGTGCGAGCAGGCAAGCCCCGCGTAGACAGGCGTGGCGGCTCACCGTTGCAGGCATTCCAGCCCTTGTCCGTCAGGTACATGGAGTTGGTGGTGGGGGATGCGGTGTACAACTGTGCGGCTGTCAGATCTACACCCCCAGCCTTGCCGGTACGCAGCTCGTAGCTGGTGGTATAGCCGTCGGCATTGGGCACGCCATCGCTGCTGCGAACAAAGACGCGGTACTCATTGACGCTCACATAGCGCAAACGACCCAGTTGCTGGTTGCTTTCTGCTGCATCGGAAGCCAAAGGCGTGCGCAATTCGCTGCCAATTTCCAGTGCAAAGGCGGTGACCTTGGCAGCGGTACGCGCGTTGTCCGCCAAGGTGGCGCTGGTGGAGCTGGGGGCAGACTGGTAGTCATAGATGTCGGCCACGGTAATGCGCAGTTGCAGCGCCACAGATTGCTCTGCCGTCGCCACATCGCTGGCACCCCGCTGGATATTGCGCTGCACCAAGGTCGTCAATGGGTTGATCTGCGCCGCTTTGCCTGCGGGTGCATGCAGCGTGAAGGCTTTTTGCGTCACAGTGCTGGCGGGGTCTTGGGCATCCACGGCGTTGGTGTCAATCTGGGCGATCAACGGTGCCTGCTGGGCCTGGGTCGCAGCGGCGGCATCAGTTGGCTGGTATTGGATGCGGTAGCTGCCGCTGCTGTCCGTGGCGCTGGAGGTGGGTTCGCCGCTGCCGCAGGCAGCGTTGCTGTTCAGATCCACGCACACTATGGCTTTTTCAATGCCTTGGTCAATCACTACCTTGCCCTGCCAAGTCTGCAGCGCGGGCGTAGTCGGTGTGGTCGGCGCTGTCGGCGTGGTGGGGGGAACCGTTGGTGCAGTGGGCGCCGGATCTCCATCACCGCCGCCGCAGGCGGCCAGGAGTGTCACGATCGTCCATGCAGCCCAAGCAGTCGGGCGGCACACCCAGAAAGGAATATTTTGCATAGTGAATTTGCCTCTCGGTACAAAGTGAGGTTCACGGAAAGCCCGCTTGACACAGTTGTAGCCAAAGGTAGAAAGAGAGACATCACCAAAATGAGTGAAGGGTTCCCCCTTATTCATCAACGCGCAGGACGGCCCTTTGCCACCTAAGGCTCACCGCGAATCCCGCGTCTTGTCTCCCTAAGGAAGTGATGGCTTATGCAACCCCTGAAGGCAAGCCCTTCCCCAGAAGCCGTGCTGCCCTTGGCAACGCTGGCCTATGAATGCGCGCTGGAGCCCAGCCGCTGGCCCGCCTTTCTGCAAATGTTTGGCGATGTGCTGCAGTCGCCCGCATGTTCGATGTGGGCCCACGACTTCAGCACACAACGGTCCGATATCGGCAACGCGGCAGATGGCCTGGGTCTGCATTGCGGCTTTGAAGCCAGTGCACTGGACAGCTTTAGCGCGCACTACTGCGAGACCAATGTGTGGCTGAGCAACCCCTTGATGCACCAGCCCGGCACTGTGGTGCACAGCAGTGCACTGTTCAGCGACCAGCATTTGCCCCGCACTGAGTGGTACACCGACTGGCTGCGTCCGCATGATTTTTTCTACTCCTGCGCAGCCGTGGTGGAGCATGCGCACGACCGCTCCTTCAACCTCACCGTGCTGCGCTCCCGCCGGGCGGGAAGGTATTCACCTGCAGAACTGGGCATGGTGCAAGCGCTGATGCCGCACCTTAAAACCGCCGTGGCCCTGCACCGCAAGCTGCACCACGCGCAAGCACTGGCGGCTGGCGGCGTGGCTTTGCTCGATAGCCTGCCGCTGGGCGTGGTGCTGCTGGATGCGCAAGCTGGCGTGCTGCATGCCAACCGCCAGGCGCAGACTTTGATGCAGCACACCCAGCTGATGAGCCTCCAAGCACTGAAAGTCCATGCTGCGCATGCCACGGCCGATCAATGGTTGCAGCAGTCCATCGGCCAATGCCTGCGCACTGCGCAAGCTATGGCGGGTCGCCGTGCGGAATCTGTGGGCAGCCCGCTGCACAGCGGTGAAGGCCGGCGTTTGCAGCACTGGAACGGCCAGCAGCTGCATGTGATGGTGGCACCGCTGCCCGTCGCCGCCCAGCCCTATGGCCTGCCCTGTGGTGCCGTGGTGCTGCTCAGCGACCCCAGCCGCATGTTGACGTCGCTGACCCAGTCGCTGCACAGCTATTACCGCCTGACCCCGGCTGAGGCCAAGCTGGTGCAGGCCTTGCTTCAAGGTCTGTCGCTCCAGGAATCTGCCCAACACATGGATTTATCAATCCACACCGTGCGCTCACAGTTCAAGACCGCTGCAGCCAAAGTGGGCGTGAGCCGGCAGGCAGACTTAGTGCGCGTGGTACTGATGGGGCCGGCCATGCTGCGCTGGCAAGAGGCGTTTGGCTAAGCTTGAGTTTGTGCTGACAGGCTGTGCAGCGCAGCCCCCATGCCTGCCCAGGGCCAACTGTACCATTGGCCAAAGCCCGGTGCGGGCAAGCTCCAGTCTTGTGCGCTGGGCTGGGCTTGGCCATAGCGCAGCAGCCATTGCACGCAGCGGATGACCCCGGCATGCGTCACCCACACCACATCGCGCTGGCCATGCTGGCTGTCGTGCTGCCAGCTATCCAGCAAGGCAGCGCGCACGCGCTGCAGCATGGCAGACAGGCTCTCGCCGCCCCCGGGGGCGTACAGGTACAGATCATTCGACCAAGCATCGATCTGCGCGCGGTCAATAGCGTTCCAGGCACAGCCTTCCCACATGCCAAAGTCCATTTCTTGCAAACGTGCATCTGCAGTCAAATTGGCCTCTAGCCCTTGTAAATCCAGGGCTAGCAGCTCACATCTTTGCAATGTTGAATGGCGTGCCACCCCTGTGCGTGGCAGCACAGGTGCCAAACGCAGGGCAGCTTGCAAGGTGGCACCAGGGTCAGCGGGCACATCCAGTTGGCCATAGCACACGCCCGGAGCAATCAGCGGCTGCGCATGACGCACCAGCCACAGTGCAGGGCCGTGCGCGTTCACAGGCATTGCGCCAGCAGTACGCCAGCGGTCAGGTACATGGCCAACTCACACGCTTGCTGGGTAGCGCCCAGGCAGTCGCCCGTCATACCGCCCAAACGGCGGTGAAAGCGCCACCCCATATAGGCCGTGATGAGAATGCCTGCCACGCCCACCCCCAGCAACAAGGTCCAGCCCAGATAGACCTGTACCGCCACGCAAGCTGGCAGGCACCACAACAAGCCCGTGACCACGCCGCGCCAAGACAAAGGCCGCCCAGCAATGTGCAGTGTTTTGGAGGTGGCCGGCAAGCTGACATGGCGCAGCGTGCGCATCAGCATCAGAGGCGCGCCGCGCGAGAGTACATGCACGCAGCACAGCAGCAGCGCCGCTGCGGCCACGTCGGAGTACATCAGCAGCGCTACAAAAACGATTTTGCCCAGCAGTACCATGCACAGCGCCATGACACCGTAAGCGCCCAGGCGCGAGTCTTTCATGACTTCCAGTGCGCGCTCAGCCGGCAGGTGACCGCCCAGACCGTCGGCCACATCGGCCATGCCGTCTTCATGAAAACCGCCGGTCAGCGCCAGTGTGGCGGCCGTGCTGAGCACTGCGGCCACCCAAGGCAGCATGGGGTGCTGCGGCAACAGAAAGTTGCAGGCCAGCACCACCGTGGCCGCACTCAGCCCGACCAGCCAGCCCACGCCAGGCAAATGCGCAGCGCTGGCTTGCTGCATCTCGGGGCTCCAGCCCACCCAGGCTGCCAGCCGCCCTGTGATGGGAATGCGGCTGAAAAACTGAATGGCCAGCAGATAGTGGCGCAGGGCTTGCATGCAGAGGTCGGACTTTCAAAAAATGGAGCTACTGGCCCTTATCCAATAAGGGCTACAGGCCAAAAAGACTCCAAACTTTATTTCAAGAACAACTGGTAGGCCGGGTTGTGGGTTTCTTCCACCCAGGGGTAGCCCAGTTGTTTCAGGAAGGCGTCGAACTTCTTGTGGTCCTTGGGCGGCACTTGCATGCCCACCAAGATGCGGCCGTAGTCTGCGCCCTGGTTGCGGTAGTGGAACAGCGAGATATTCCAGGTCGGTGCCATCAGACTCAAAAACTTAAAGAGCGCGCCGGGCCGCTCGGGGAACACAAAGCGCAGCAAGCGCTCTTCCTGTGCCAATGGTGAATGGCCGCCCACCATGTGGCGCAGATGTTCCTTGGCCATCTCGTCAAAGGTCAAATCCAGCGCGGCAAAGCCGTTTTTCTCGAAGTTCTTGGTGATCTTCTCGCTCTCGCCCTTGGCGGCGGTGGTCAGGCCGACAAACACATGCGCCTTGCTGTTGTGGCTAATGCGGTAGTTGAACTCCGTCACATTGCGCGGACCACCGGGCAGCTTGCCCACGACTTCGCAGAAGCGCTTGAAGCTGCCGCGCTCTTCCGGAATGGTGACGGCAAACAGTGCTTCGCGCTCCTCACCCACTTCGGCGCGCTCGGCGACAAAGCGCAGGCGGTCAAAGTTCATGTTCGCGCCGCACAAGATGGCGGCATAGGTCTCGCCCCTGGTCTTGTGCTTGGCCACGTACTGCTTGATAGCGGCCACGGCCAGCGCGCCCGAGGGCTCGACGATGGAACGTGTATCCACAAAAATGTCTTTGATGGCCGCGCAGACCTGGTCGGTGTCGACCTCGATGTAATCGTCCACCAAGTCCTTGGCAATACGGAAGGTTTCCTCGCCCACCAGCTTGACCGCCGTGCCGTCGGAAAACAGGCCCACATCGGCCAGTTCGATGCGTTCGCCCGCTTGCACCGACTGCAGCATGGCGTTGGAATCCTTGGTGTGCACGCCAATGACTTTGATTTCAGGACGCACGGCCTTGATGTAGTTGGCCACGCCGGAAATCAAGCCACCGCCGCCGATGGCCACAAACACCGCATCCAGACGCTGGCTGCCCAGCTTTTGCAGCTGGCGCAGCATTTCCATGGCGATGGTGCCTTGTCCCGCGATGACGTCGGGATCATCAAACGGATGCACAAAAGTCAGTCCTTGCTGCTTTTGTAGCTTGATGGAGTGCTTGTACGCATCCGAATAGCTCTCGCCCGCCAGCACGACTTCACCACCCAATGCGGCCACGGCATCGACTTTCAGCTGTGGCGTGGTGGTCGGCATCACGATCACGGCGCGGCAGCCGAGTTTTTTGGCACTCATCGACACGCCTTGGGCATGGTTGCCTGCCGAGGCGCAAATCACGCCCTTGGCGAGCTGCTCCGCCGTCAGGTGCGCCATCTTGTTGTACGCACCGCGCAGCTTGAAGCTAAACACCGGTTGCTGGTCTTCGCGCTTGAGCAGCACTTTGTTGTGCAGGCGACGGCTGAGATTTTTGGCAGGCTCCAGATCCGACTCAATGGCTACGTCATAGACGCGGGCATTCAAGATCTTGGTGAGGTAATCGAAAGGGGTAAGTGTCTTTTTCTCAGTCATACAGCGACAAACTAGTGGCTAGCAGGCGCTGAGGTGAGTGCCCGCAAAACCTCACATCATAGGGAGGTCAACCCCCGAGAAGGCATGTTGCTCCTGCAGGGGCGGCATCGCGGGCAAAAAAAAGCCCCGAGCCGCAAGGGCTGGGGGCTGAATCCACCGTTAGAGGAGGTGGAGGAGACAAGGGGTGCGCTACAGTAGCCAAGGCTTGCTGAGGTTGTGTTGCTTGACAACCAAGCAATGAACGCAGAGGCGCATTGTAGCTTGGATAATGTTGCGTTGCAACAAGGTTTCAGCGTTTACTGAAATATCAGTCCTTCTTGCAGGGGCTTGGATGTCAGAACGCTACTGTTTTTGAATGAATAAGGAGAGATTTATGGAATGCACCGTCAGCTGGACCGGCGCAACAGGCACACGCTCGGGCATGGGCTTTATTGCGGAGACTGGCAGCGGCCATGTGCTGGCCATGGACGGCGCCTCCGATGAGCGCAATCCTGCCAATGGCGGCCAGAACCTAGCGCCCCGGCCTATGGAGGCTTTGCTGGCAGGAACCGGTGGCTGCACCGCCTATGACGTAGTTCTGATCCTGAAGCGCGGCCGCCACGATGTGCGCGGTTGCTCCGTCAAGTTACAGGCCGAGCGTGCCGAGGTGGAGCCTAAAGTTTTCACCGCCATCAATATGCACTTCACGGTCACCGGCAAAGGTGTGCCCGCCAGCGCCGTCGAGCGTGCGATTGCCATGAGCCATGAAAAATACTGCTCAGCCAGCATCATGCTGGGCAAAACTGCCGCCATTACCACCAGCTTTGAGATTGTGGAGGCTTGATCGCAAAAAATTGCGTAGGGGATCAATCTGGTCAAAAGGGCGCTTCATGCGCCCTTCGTGCTCCAGAAGCGGGCTGCTCTACCGGTATATCTATACCTTATCTATCTATATATGGTGTGCCGTTGTCGTCATCACTTTGGCCGCCATGCGCATCAGCGCCTGCACCGGTGGCGGCAGCAACATGGCTCCAGCTTCCAAAGCTTGATCAGCGTGGCGCTGCTCATCATCACGCATGCGCTCCACCACGGCGCGCGAAGCTTGATCTTCCAAAGGCAAACGATCGAGATGGCTATCAAGATGCGCTGCGACTTGGTTTTCTGTTTCCACCACAAACCCCAAACTCACCGCATCACTGACTTTGGCTGCGGCAAAGCCAATGGCAAACGCACCTGCAAACCACAGTGGGTTCAGAAAGCTTGGGCGATCACCCAATGCGCTCAGGCGCTCTCGCGTCCAAGCCAAGTGATCGGTTTCTTCCCGCGCTGCGTCCAAAAGGTACTGGCGTAATGCCTCGTCGCGTGTGACCAGGGCCTGGGCGTTGTAAAGCGCCTGCGCGCAGACTTCTCCCACATGGTTGACTCGCATCAATGCTCCGGAAAGCTTGCGCTGCTCAAGCGTCAGTTGCTCCATGTCTTGCCCCTCACCATACTGTCTGGCCGGAGACGTTTCTGCTGCTTGCGGATTCGCAAAAACCGTACGTAGCGCGGTGTCTGCAGCTATCAATAGTTTGTCCATATTTTTAAAATGAGTGTGATTGCCAACATCTAATGTTGCCGCAGTAGAACGGGTTATTTGTATTGTCGCAGTTACGTCTTTCCGTGACATTTGGGTGTCAGTTGACTGCGGCGCCAAAGATGTTGTTTGAGAGCAACAAAAAGGGCCGAAATCCATCGCTAAAGGGGGAATTCCTTTGCGCAAGCCAGTCCAGTCTGTTGCAATAAGCCCAACTTCCCCACCAGGAGGTTGGCGCGCATAGCAGCGGCAAGCTTGAAAAAGCTGGCAAACAAGCTGCACGTGCCTTCAACAAACCTTGGAGTAATCGAAATGAAAAAATCCCTGATCGCCTTGGCAGCTCTGTCAGCTTCCGGCTTCGTAATGGCCCAGTCCTCCGTAACTTTGTTCGGTGTGGTTGATACTGGCGTGACTTACGTAAACGGCGCTGACAACTGGTCCGGTATGACTTCCGGTAACAACTCCACAAGTCGTCTGGGCTTCCGTGGTACAGAAGATCTGGGTGGCGGCCTGAAGGCTCAATTCTGGTTGGAAGCTGGTTTGAACACAGACGCTGGTGATGGCGCTTCGGGCGGTGCTAGCGGCACAGGCTTGGAATTCAAGCGTCGTTCGACCATTGGTTTGCAAGGTGGCTTCGGTGAAGTGCGCATGGGTCGTGAATTGACCGCAGCTTACAACGCAGCAAGCCGCTACGATGTGTTCGGTACAGTGGGTGTTGCTCAGTCGCGCGCATGGTCGCAAGGTGGCAACCAAATCCGTATCAACAACATGGTGAGCTACTACACACCTAGCTTTGGCGGTTTCAAGGCTGCTGTGAACTACGGTTTTGGTGAAGCAACACAATCGCGTGATGGTCGTTACTTCGGTGCGTCCTTGACATATGACAATGGTCCTCTGAGCTTGGGCCTTGGTGCAGACCGCCTGAATGCTGGTGGCAATGCTGCTGCTACTCAGGACATCACTGCTTATGCAGTGGGTGGTTCCTACAATTTCGGCGCTGCTAAGTTGGCTGCTGCTTACCGCACTCAAGAAAACAAGCTGGGCGGCGCAGCTGTTGATCGCACAGCCTACTTGATCGGCTTGTCGGCTCCTGTTGGCGCTGCTGGCGAAGTAAAGGTTTCGTACAACCGTTACGAAACTGAAGTAAACGGTGGAGCCGATCAAAAGGCCGACCAATTCGGTCTGGGTTACGTGCATAACCTGTCCAAGCGTACAGCCGTATACGGCACTTACGCTTACATCAAGAACAAGAATGGCGCTGCTATTTCTTTGGGTAACGGTGGTTTGGACGACGGTAAGCAACATGCTATCCAAGCTGGTGTTCGCCACGCTTTCTAATTGTTTGCTGGCTTAGGCCAGTTTTCAGTCAGAAGAAAAAGCCAGCCTTCGGGCTGGCTTTTTGCGTTGTTGCACTGGTTTCGCAGGGAAAACCAGTGTGGTAAATCTGCGAAAGCTCCTTTGTCGAACGAGTGTGCTTTTTTAGAATGAAATGGCAACTAGCTCATACGATTAACACAAGGAGACAAGCAGATGCATAAGAAAACAGCAATTGCTACAGCCGTAGCATTCGCCACTTTGATAGGTGTCGTCGGGACTGCCCAAGCGCAGTCAGCAAGCAAAGTTGAGTTGTGGGGGATTGTGGATGCTGCTGTGCGCCATACCAACAACCAAGGTGCTGCGCGCGGCAATAAGACTGAGATGGTTGGCGGCGGCATGTCGCAAAGCCGCTGGGGTATTAAAGTGACGGAGGATCTAGGCGGTGGTTCATCCGCACTGGTAGAGCTAGAAAACCGTTTAAATGCTGATGATGGCAGTGTCAGCACTCCATTTTTTCAATTGGCCTATGTCGGTTTGCAAGGTCCGTATGGTCGCTTGACTATGGGCCGTCAGTGGAATGTCTTGTTTGATGTAGTGACAAGCACCTATGCTTCTTTCCCATATTCACCTTATATGGATGCATACAAACCTGAGCTGGGCATGGCAGTGGGTGCGAGAAATAGCAATATGTTGAAATACACTTTTGCCACACCAACAAGGAGCTTTGTTGGTTCTTTGCAGTATTCTTTCAAAGAAAGAAACGATACGGAGGCCATCGAAAACACCGCCTTGAGTGGTGGAAATCCTGCTCCTTTAGTTCCAGGCCTTGTGAGCAGCACGTTGACTGGCGGCGCACTCAAGACAATGGGTGGATATCTGCGTTATTCCAACAGCGGCGTTTCTTTAGGTGCCGGGTATCTGCGCACCGAATTGCCAGGAGGCTCTGATGTCGATGCCTGGACTGCAGGCGGCTCTTATCGCTCAGGTCCTCTTTACTTGAATCTGGGCTACGGACTGAACAAGTTAAAAAATAATGCAGTGTCTACAACTAATATTGTGGCGGCCACCCGAGCTACTTTGCGCAACGCTGTAGATGGCGCTATCTTGAACCAGCTCTGGGGCGGACAAACCAGTGGTGGCTTTCAGGCTGGCGATGCCAATAAGCGACAAATGCTGAAGGTAGGATTCGGCTATCAAGTGACGCCCAAGGTGAATGCAGGCCTTCATTACTTTCATGCCAAACAATCTGGATCGGGAACGGGCGCATCCAACGGAAAAGCAAACTTCATGGTTGGTGCAGTGGACTACGCATTTAGCAAACGCACCGATGCATATTTTGCAGTTGACCACACTAAGGTAAGCGGCGGCACCAATATGTTTATTGATGCTGCTAGCCAAGCACGGACGAGAACTGGTATTACAACAGGCATCCGCCATCGCTTCTGATCGCGTAACCAGACCAATAAAAAACCGGCAGCAATGCCGGTTTTTTATTGGTGTCTTGAGTTAAATCTCATAACGTTTACTTTGCAGGCTTGCTCTCAAGTTTTGTGATTTTTCGGCAAGGCTATCTCCTATTTTCAGAGCGACAGCTGTAGCCAAGATATCAATGATTAAGAGATGTAACAGACGTGATGCCATCGGGCTGTAAAGATCTGATCCTTCGTGATTGTTGGCAGCTAAAAGAATATGGCAGGCATCCGATTGCGGCGTGTGGCTGGAGGTAATAGCAATGACCGTTGCTCCCCTCTTTTCAGCAGTTTTTGCCACATCAACTAGATCCCGTGTACGACCTGAGTTGGAAATAAAAATCACGCAGTCGCCCGGCTCCAGCATGGTCGCCCCCATGGCTTGAATGTGGGTGTCGCTAGTAGCTTGGCTGGTAATACCGAGCCTAAAAAACTTGTGCTGCGCATCATGAGCCACTACACCAGAGTTGCCCACGCCATAAATCTCCAGCCTTTTCTTTTGATGCCATGCCCCCACAATGGAGTTCACAGCTTGTTCCATTGCCTGAGGTGATGCGTCATTGCGGTATTGCAAGAATGCTGCCACCGAGTTGTCAATGACTTTGACTAAAACGTCAGAAGTTTTGTCATCGATGTTGACGCTGCGGTGCACATAGGGAACACCTTCCGCTACGTTGCCCGCTAATTTGAGTTTGAAGTCCGCCAAGCCGTCATAGCCCAGACTACGACAAAAGCGCACAACCGTGGGTTTGCTAACATTGGCTTTTTCTGCCAATTCACGCACAGGCAAGCGTGCAAAGCTGTGGGGGTCTGCCAGCACGAGTTGTCCCACCCGTTGCTCGGCGGGTGCCAGAGAAGGCAAAGAGGCGGAAATTCGGTCAAGCATGCAAAAGGCCTTGAAATAATCACTGAAAGGTGAGATTTTGCGCCAGTTGCAACAAACCAAGTGGGCCCGAGGCTTTGCCGATGTGCTTCATGCAAGGCGCACTACACTAGCTCTTTCGCGGTAGCAACACACAACAAGCATCGAGACACAATGAACCAATTGGAGCAACTGAAGAGCTACACCGTGGTGGTGGCCGATACGGGGAATTTCCAGCAACTCGCGCAATTCAAACCCCGCGATGCCACCACCAATCCCTCATTGATTGTGAAGGCCGTACAGCAGCCGGAATATCGCTCTTTGCTGGTGCAGGCGGCGCAGCAACTGCCAGACCGGCCCATGGATGAGGTGGTTGATCGTTTGTTGGTGAAGTTTGGCTGTGAAATTTTGTCTGTTGTGCCGGGCCGCGTGTCTACCGAAGTGGATGCGCGCCTGTCGTTTGATACGCACGCCACCGTAGCGCGCGCAGAACGCTTGATTGAGCTGTACCAAGCTGCAGGCATCCATACCGACCGGGTGCTAATCAAGATCGCGGCGACGTGGGAGGGCATTGAGGCGGCACGCAGGCTAGAGCAGCGCGGTATTCGTACTAATCTCACATTGCTGTTCTCCCAAGCGCAGGCGATTGCCTGTGGACAGGCCAAGGTGCAGCTGATTTCGCCTTTCGTGGGGCGTATTTATGACTGGTACAAAAAGCAAGCGGGTGCACAGTGGAATGAGCAGGCCATGTCAGGTGCCAATGATCCCGGTGTGCGCTCGGTACGCGCTATTTACGACTACTACAAGCACTTTGGTATTGCGACTGAGGTGATGGGGGCGAGCTTTCGCAATACCGGGCAAATCGTGGCCTTGGCAGGCTGTGACTTGTTGACGATTGCGCCCGAGCTTTTGGCCCAGCTTGGCGACAGCACAGCGCCGGTTGCCCAGGCCCTGAATGTCAGCGCAGCGCAGCAGCAGACGCTGCAAGCCGTGCAGTATGACGAAGCGCAATTTCGTTTTGCACTGAATGAAGATGCCATGGCCACCGAGAAATTGGCGGAAGGTATCCGGGCTTTTGTGGCCGATGCCATCAAGCTAGAGCAGCTGCTGGCTGCAGTCTGATCGTTACACTCAAAGGCTGCGCCCCGTCTGGCGAGCTATGGAAACACTTTATGCATTCAGTCGTCATCAGCGGCACTGGCTTGTATCAGCCGCCGTACACCATTAGCAATGCAGAGCTGGTGGAAGCCTTCAACCACTATGCCGATATTCAAAATGAGCGCTTGGCCTCTGAGATTGCCTCAGGCGCGCGCGAGGCCATTGCGCACTCGAGCGTAGAGTTCATTGAAAAAGCTTCTGGTATTCGCCAGCGCTATGTGATGGAAAAGGCCGGGGTGCTGGACCCTTTGCGCATGTACCCTCGCTTGCAAGCGCGCAGCGATGATGCGCTATCAATGATGGCGGAGATTTCGGTGGCTGCCGCGCAAGACGCCTTGGCGCGCGCCGGAAAAATGGGAGCGGATGTGGATATGGTGCTGTGCGCAGCCTCCAATATGCAGCGTGCCTACCCCGCCATTGCGGTGGAGGTACAGCAGGCCTTAGGTGCCACAGGCTATGGCTTTGACATGAATGTGGCGTGTTCTTCGGCCACATTTGCCATGGAGCAAGCGGTGAATGCGGTGCGCTGCGGCACGGCCAAATGCGTGCTCATCGTGAACCCCGAGCTCACTTCTTCGCACATTGAATGGCGTGATCGGGATTGCCATTTCATCTTTGGCGATGTGTGCACGGCGGTGCTGATTGAGCGGGCCGATACGACCAGCACCTCGGACGTATGGGAAATCGTTGGTACCCATCTGGCCACCCAGTTTTCCAACAACATTCGCAATAATTTTGGTTTCATGAACCGCAGCGAAGACAGCGATTCCGTGGGGCGCGACAAGACCTTCCGCCAAGAAGGACGCAAGGTGTTCAAGGAAGTAGTGCCGATTGCCGTGGCCCACATTGAAGCGCACCTGGAAAAGCTGGGTCTGACGCCGGCACAGGTGCGGCGCTATTGGCTGCACCAGGCCAATCAGGGCATGAACCAACTGGTTTTAAAGAAGTTGCTGGGTGAGGCCAGCAACGACCGCGCACCGCTGATTCTGGATGAGTTTGCCAATACCGCATCGGCGGGTTCCATCATCGCCTTCCACAAGTTCAACAGTGATTTGGCCGCGGGCGACATGGGGGTGATCTGCTCATTTGGTGCGGGTTATTCGGTAGGCAGTGTGGTGGTGCGCAAGCACTAAGAACCGCTCACGCCACCCCGTAAGTGCTTGTGGGTCTCAATAGGAGTAATCGTTTGGTTTGTTATGAAGCGCCAGAGTGGGCGCAGCTGCAGTCGCACTTTCATGCCTTACAAGGCGATTTTGATTTGCAGCGTGCCTTTGCGCAGGATGCGCAGCGCTTGGCCCGCTTGAGTCAGGCCGCCCCTTATGTGTTTGCGGATTTGTCCAAAAACTGGATCCAGGCAGACACTGAGACATTGCTGGGCCAGCTGGCCCAGACTTGCCAGGTTGCCGCGCAGCGCGACGCCATGCTGGCTGGCCAGCCCATCAATGGCACGGAAGGGCGCGCCGTCATGCACTGGCTGCTGCGCACCCCGGCGGATGGCGGTTTGCTGCGTGAACACCCTGTCACCCAGGACTGGGACGGCTCCATGCGGCAAGCATTAAGCGATGTGCATGGCAGTTTGGAGGCCATGCTGCAACTGGCAGAGCAATTGCGTGCGAACGCGCAGATCACCGACGTGGTCAATATCGGCATTGGTGGCTCCCACTTGGGGCCGGAAGTGGTGGTGCAGGCACTCGAAGACTGGGTGGATACGGGCAAGAACTTCCACTTTGTTTCCAACGTTGACGGCCATGAGCTGGGGCATGTGCTGCGCAAGGTCAAGCCTGAGAGCACCTTGTTTCTCATAGCATCTAAATCATTCACCACCGCCGAAACAATGCTCAACGCGCATTCTGCCCGTACGTGGTTCTTGGCCCATGGTGGCAGTGCCGATGCGCAGGCCACATGCAGTATTGACCGGCATTTTGTGGCGCTCACCACCAATACCGAAGCCGCAGCGCAGTTCGGCATCTCGCGCACCCTGGGCTTTTGGGACTGGGTGGGTGGGCGATTTTCGCTGTGGTCAGCCATTGGCTTGCCAATTGCGATAGCCATTGGCGCCCTCCAATTTCGCCGCATGCTGGATGGCGCGCATGCCATGGATGCGCATTTTTTTACGGCCGCGCATGCGCAGAATTTGCCCGTGCGTTTAGGGCTGCTGGATGTCTGGAATCGCAATTTTTGCGGCTTTGGCAGCCGCTGCGTGGCACCGTACAGCCATGGGCTGCGTCGACTGACGGCCTATCTGCAGCAGCTGGAGATGGAAAGCAATGGCAAGCGTGCGACCCGTGCGGGGCAGCCGCTGGCGGTGCCGACCTCGCCGGTCGTATGGGGCGAACCGGGCACTAACGGCCAGCACGCCTTTTTCCAGATGCTGCACCAAGGCCCGGATGTCATCCCAGTGGAGTTTATTGCATTGCGCGACGGCGGCAAGTACCTGGGTGCACACCACCAAAGTCTGGTCATCAATGCGATTGCACAGGCGCAGGCCCTGATGGTGGGGCGCAGTGGCCAAGGTGTGGCGCGGGATTGTCCAGGTAACCGGCCCAGCACGTTCTTGCTGCTGGATGCGCTGGAGCCCGCATCGCTGGGTGCCCTGATTGCGCTGTATGAACACCGCATTTTTGTCTCGGGCGCAGTCTGGGGCATCAACAGCTTTGACCAGTGGGGGGTGGAACTGGGCAAACAGCTGGCCCAAGGGCTGCGCGAGCGTCAGCGCAGCCACGATTGGCAGGGGGTGGACCCGTCCACCGTCGCCTTGATGCAGCGATTGGCGGCATCGCCCGTTAATGGCAACTAAAAACGGCAACTAAATAAGTGAGCTGCTAGCGTTTGATGCTTAAGCGCTAGAGCCACTTTTGATACTTAACACCTAACTTGCTCCATCGAGATAAAACAAAAGGCCGCTTGCGCGGCCTTTTGTTGGTGTGCGGTGATCGAAGCCTTGCGGCCCCGATCAGCAGCGGGGCAATTACATGCCCATGCCGCCCATGCCACCCATACCGCCCATACCACCCATGTCAGGAGCACCAGCGCCTTCAGCCTTAGGGGCTTCAGCGATCATGCACTCTGTGGTTAGCAGCAAGGAAGCCACGGAAGCAGCGTTTTGCAGTGCAGTACGTGTCACCTTGGTAGGGTCCAAGATACCCATTTCCAGCATGTCGCCGTAGGTGTCGTTGGCAGCGTTAAAGCCGAAGTTGCCTTCGCCCTTCAATACAGCATCCACCACCACCGATGGCTCGCCACCAGCGTTGGCCACGATTTCGCGCAGAGGCGCTTCGATGGCTTTGAGCACCAGCTTGATACCAGCGTCTTGCTCAGCGTTGTCGCCCTTCAGGCTGCCAATCGCTTGCTTGGCGCGCAGGAATGCCACGCCGCCGCCGGCTACGATGCCTTCTTCCACAGCAGCGCGGGTAGCGTGCAGGGCGTCTTCAACGCGGGCCTTCTTTTCCTTCATTTCGACTTCGGTGGCAGCGCCGACCTTGATCA
>JADMKK010000005.1 GCA_015478895.1 Comamonas sp.
AGCCACGGCTGGGTTTGGGGAAGCTCGCCCTGAAATTGATTTATGCAACAACGCCAGTTAGCAACAAAAAATATTAGTAGTAATTTTCTGCAAGAATTCATGCTTGAAAAGGTCGAATTCAATTATGAAACCATGACTTGGAAAGCAAAGAAATTTTTATTGCCAAAATTTAATAATGATTATGTTTTATTAACACCGTGCGAAATACTCACAAAAGATGATGCATGGATATCTCAAAATGGTTTGATTGAGGATTTTTCACACATTATTAGTTGTGTAACCAATGACGAACTAAGAGATAAATTATCAAACTATTTCACAAATAGCTTGCCATTAGAAAATGTAAGAAAGACAGATTTAAGAAATGCTGCCATCAATTCTATTGATAAATTTCCTCAAATAATAAATTATTATGTTCAGGAACAAGAAAAGAATAGAGATCTAGCCAAAAAAGATAATATTGAAAAAATAAATAACACTCAAACACTATTCGTAAATCAACTTACTTCTCTAGCAAACCTACTGAACAGTTCGGATTTTTACAAAACCTCTACCAATAGTTACATAGAGGGAATGAAAAGAATAGAACATTTAAAGCATGTAATAGAAAATCAAAATGGTTGGAGACTTCTTTATCTTTCTGGAAAACCAGTTGGTAAAGAGGAAGATTTACAGCTTATGTTTAAGCTAACTTGGTTTGCAACCGCATATTCGTTTGATTCTGAAGTTAATAATGGTAGAGGCCCAGCAGATTTTATTGTCTCATATGGAAGCAAAGATAAATCTGTCATTGAGTTCAAACTGGCAAAAAGTTCATCTTTAGAAAAAAATATTATTAATCAGGCAGAAATATACTCAGATGCTGCAAAGGCGACACACCCACCAATTAAAGTAATTTTTTATTTCAACAATGAAGAATATTTGAAAATAAAAAAATATTTAATTAAACATGAAATTTTAGATTGTAAAGATATCGTTCTAATCGATGCTAGCCCAAAGGAGTCAGCATCGAAAGCTTAATAGAAAAAACCTAGAAATTCATAAATGCCGTAGTTATCTCTGCTGCTGCCTGCGGGGAAGCCATAAAGCAAGTTCTGCTCAACATCCTGCGCGCGCAAGCGTCGCGCAGGATGTCCCCTTCGTGGAAGTCCTTCATATTTCCGGCGGCTGTTTGAGCGAAGCGACGCAGGAGCGAAGTCGAGTTCCGCCGGACAGCCGTCGGCAGACGCGCTTCTTTGGTGACTTTCTTGTCGCGAACAAGAAAGTTACTCGGCAGTCGGGCCGAGACCCGACCTCTGTCAACGACCACCCAGCAGAGACATAAAAGAAAACAGCCTCCTCACCCCAACCCTCTCCCGTAAGCGGGCGAGGGAGTAACACGCCCAAACAAAAAGGCTGTTAACTCCAAAGAAGAGTTAATAGCCTTTTAAGCCCCCAGCCCAATCACCACAAGGGCTACCAGCTATCAATCCCATAACAACAATCAAAACAAAGCACCCCGCGCGCGCAAGCGTCGCGCTGGTTGTTCCTTGTGGAAGTCCCTCATATTTCCGGCGGCTGTTTGAGCGAAGCGACGCAGGAGCGAAGTCGAGTTCCGCCGGACAGCCGTCGGCAGACGCGCTTCTTTGGTGACTTTCTTGTCGCGAACAAGAAAGTTACTCGGCAGTCGGGCCGAGACCCGACCAACAAAACCCAAAACAAAAAATAAAAGTAAAAAGTGCCTCTAGCCCAATCATAGAAAGGGCACCCAGCTATCAATTCCACATAATCCAAAAATTTGTATCAATGAAAACGACGATTGCCCCTTTCCCCACAACACCAAGAATGGTCTGTGTCTTGAAAGGAGATCAAACATGGCCCAGTACGTACTGAACAAGAACCAGCAACCCAATGGCGACTACGAAGTCCACAACCAGTCCAACGGCTGTGACTGGCTGCCCGCGCCAGACAGCCAGGTGCCGCTGGGCACACACCACACCTGCCACTCGGCCATTACCGAGGCCAAGCAACAGTTGCCGCAATACGCCCGCGTGAACGGCTGTGTGCATTGCAGCCCGGCCTGCCACACCACGTGAGCGCCTGCGCCAACCAGCGCCCAGAAAAAAAAGCCAACTCAAGCGTTGGCTTTTTTTGTGACTGCAGCGCAGGGCTTAGTCGTTGCGCAAAACACCATTGGGCTTAAACGTCCACCCCGTGGTCTTCCCCTTAGAAGCCCGCTTGCCCAAAGCCGCATTCAGCGAACGAATCTCCAGAGATTCCTCCTTGACCTTGCCGCCCCGGCCCGTGCCGGTAACGCGCAAAGAGCGGGTGTAGGCGGCAGCGCCAACCAGCGCCTCGCCCTCTTCCAGCTTCATCAACTGCAAACCACGGCCACCGGTCATCACCTTGAGTTCTGAGACGGCATAGGTCAGCACCGTGCAGGCAGAGCTGACGCAGGCGACATGCGTGGCCTCAGGCAGCTCCACCGAGCCATTGGTGCCACCAATAACCGACGGGGCGCACAGAGTTTCGCCATCTTGAATGGTCACAAAGGCCTTGCCGCCCTTGTTGCGCGCGCACATGGATTCGACTTTGGCCACAAAGCCGTAACCGCCGCTGCCGCTCAGGAGCAACTGGGCGGAGACAGGGCCTGCAAAGTAGTGGGCAATCTGGGTGCCGGATTCCAGATCGATCATGGTGTTGATGGGCTGACCATCGCCCCGGCCACCGGGCAAGGTGGACACGGCCACGCTGTAAACGCGGCCCAGGTTGCCAAAGACGATGAGCTGATCGACGGTGCGGCACTCAAAGGTGCAGCGCAGCTCGTCGCCCGCCTTGAAGGTGAAGTTGGCCGATTCATGCCCGTGGCCCTTTTGCGTGCGCACCCAACCCTTGTCGGAGACGATGACGGTGACGGGTTCGTCGGGCACCTTGATTTCGGCGGTGACTTTTTTCTCTTCCTGAATCAGCGTGCGGCGTGCATCGGCAAAGGTCTTGGCGTCGGATTCGATCTCTTTGACCATCAGGCGCTGCAGGCTCTTGGGGTTGGCCAGAATATCTTGCAGCTTGCCTTCTTCTTCACGCAGCTCGTTGAGTTCTTTCTCGATCTTGATGGCTTCCAGCCGCGCCAGTTGGCGCAGGCGGATTTCCAAGATGTCTTCAGCCTGGCGGTCCGACAGGCCAAAGCTTTCCATCAACGCATCTTTGGGCTCGTCGCTCTCGCGGATGATGGCAATCACCTTGTCGATATTGAGCAGAACGATCTGGCGGCCTTCCAGAATGTGGATGCGGGCCTGCACCTTTTCCAGACGGTGCTGCGAGCGGCGGGTGATGGTGGTCTGGCGGAAGGCCACCCACTCTTCCAGCATGCGGCGCAGCGACTTTTGCACGGGCTTGCCGTCCAGACCAATCATGGTCAGGTTGATACTGGCGCTGGTTTCCAGGCTGGTGTGCGCCAGCAAGGCGGTAATCAACTCTTGCTGCGGCGTTTTGCTGGTTTTGGGCTCAATGACCAAGCGCACGGGCGCATCTTTGCTCGATTCGTCACGCACGCCGTCGAGCACGCTCAGGATGGTGACTTTGAGCTGCTGCTGGTCTTGGCTCAGCGCTTTTTTGCCAGCCTTGACCTTGGGGTTGGAGAGTTCTTCGATCTCTTCCAGAATTTTTTGCGTGGATACGCCCGGTGGCAGCTCGTTGACCACCATTTGCCACTGGCCGCGGGCCATTTCTTCTATCGTCCAGCGGGCGCGCACTTTCAGGCTGCCACGGCCTGTGGAATAGGCGTGGCGAATGTCCGCGGCGCTGCTGATGATCTGGCCGCCGCCGGGATAGTCAGGCGCGGGAATCAGGGTGTACAGCTCGTCATCGGTCAGCGCCGGGCGTTTGACCAGCGCCACGCAGGCATCGGCCACTTCGCGCAGGTTGTGGCTGGGGATTTCGGTGGCCATGCCCACGGCAATGCCGCTGGCGCCATTGAGCAGCGAGAAGGGCAGGCGTGCGGGCAGCTGGCTGGGCTCTTGCGTAGAACCGTCGTAATTGGGCACAAAGTCCACCGTGCCCTGGTCGATTTCGTCGAGCAGCAGTGTGGTGATTTTGGACAGGCGCGCTTCGGTGTAGCGCATGGCAGCAGCGCCGTCGCCGTCACGGCTGCCAAAGTTGCCCTGGCCGTCGATCAGCGGGTAGCGCTGGTTGAAGTCTTGCGCCATGCGCACCAGCGCGTCATACGCAGACTGGTCACCGTGCGGGTGAAAGCGGCCCAGCACATCACCCACCACACGCGCGGATTTGACGGGCTTGGGCGCCGTGTTGTTGTTGGGGCCGCTAAAACTCAGGCCCATGCGATCCATGGCGTACAGAATGCGCCGCTGCACGGGCTTCATGCCATCGGCCACATCTGGCAAAGCGCGGCCTTTGACGACGCTGAGCGCGTATTCCAGATAAGCGCGCTGGGCGTACTGGCCCAGCTCCAGCGCATCGCCAGCGGCTTGGGTGGCCAAGTCCAGCAACACGGGCTTGGCTTGGGTGGCCTGCTCAGGTTGAACGGCGGCGGGAACTTCTACTTCAGGTTGATCGCTCATGGTTTCTTAGTTCTTGGCAGCAGTGGCGGGCATCTCCTCCAACGCTTGCGCCCTGCTGGGTGGTTGTGCTGCGGCGCGCCAGATCAGTTGGCAACTTCTCCAGCGACCGGAATCGTCATGCGAAAGCGGCTGTCATCGGTGGGGCTGCGCGTGAGTTGCGCATTGCCGCCGTACAGCCCTGTGCCATTGGCTGCCACCAGGGCAGGTTGTAAGCTGGTGTAAAGCGACATGACGGTTTTGACGTAATTTTGCGTTTCTTTGTACGGGGGAATCTTGTTGCCATAGCGTTGGACCGCGCCTTCGCCGGCGTTGTAGGCCGCCAGCACCAGGTCTGTGCGGTTGGGAAACAGGCTTTGCAGATAACGCACATAGCGCGCACTGACAGGGACGTTGATGGCCGGGTCTTTGAGCTTTTGCGCAATGCTACGCTTGGGGTCACCCGCCACACCAAAGCGGGCGGCGGTGTCGGGGATGACCTGCATCAGCCCAATCGCGCCTTTGGGCGAGACTGCACCGGCGTTAAAACCCGACTCTGCGGTGGCAATGGCTTTGAGCAACTGCTCATCCACCCCGTGCTTTTGCGCGGCATTGCGAATGTGATTGGCATGCTGCTGGTAGCCCTTGCTGCGCAAAAAGTAGCGCTCAGCCGCTGCGCGATCTACATCAGAGGCCTCGGCCAGACGTTCCGCAGACTTGCGTACATCGATGAGCAGGGGGCCATCGTCGTCATTGACCAAGGTACTCATGGAGAAGCGGTGGTAGCGTGCATCCACTTTTTCGCTGGCGTAGTGCAGCACGCCGTCGTTGTCCACAAAAAACCAGGTGTCCGCCTGCGCCAGACACGCGCCGCTCAGACCCAGCACACCGATCACGGTGTGCAGCACCCATGCATGCAGACGGCCTACTGCTGGCCCACATGTATTGAATCTGGCTATGAAGGCTCGAGCTAAGTTAGTCATTACTCACATTTAAGCACCGAAGCTTGCAGGGACCACACCTTGCGCGGAAATACCGTGCAGAAGTTCAGCCCATCGCGCCCAGATGCTGAAGATGGTGCCAGACGAGATCGCATGCACGGCCAAAGCGTGGGCTTAGATGTCCACATCCACAGCATCACCATGCACTTCCATCAACTCGCGGCGGGAGGCGGCTTCGCCCTTGCCCATGAGCTGGCCAAAGATGTACGCCGATGCCGCGCTGTCCATACCGCTGACCTGCACAGGCAACAGGCGGCGCGTGTCAGGGTTGAGCGTGGTTTCCCACAGCTGCTCGGCATTCATCTCACCCAAGCCCTTGAAGCGGCTGATCTGGCATTTTTCACGCGCCACGCCTTCCTTGACGGCTTTATCGAGGATGGCTTTGAGTTCGCCCTCATCCAGCGCATACACCTTGGCAGCAGGTTTTTTGCCACGCGCGGGTACATCGACGCGGAACAGCGGCGGCAGCGCAATGCAGATATGGCCCGCTTCGATCAGCTTGGGAAAGTGCTTGAAGAAGAGCGTGAGCAGCAGCACCTGAATGTGGGATCCGTCCACGTCCGCATCACTCAAGATGCAAATCTTGCCGTAGCGCAGGCCGCTCAAGTCCGGCGTGTCGTCCGGGCCATGCGGATCCACGCCAATCGCCACCGAAATGTCGTGGATTTCGTTGTTGGCAAACAGGCGGTCGCGGTCCACTTCCCATGTATTCAAGACCTTGCCGCGCAGGGGCAGCACGGCTTGCGTTTCTTTGTTGCGCCCCATCTTGGCCGAGCCACCGGCAGAGTCACCTTCCACCAGAAACACCTCGTTGACAGCCAAGTCGCGGCTTTCACAGTCGGTCAACTTGCCGGGCAGCACAGCCACGCCGGAGCCTTTGCGCTTTTCAACTTTCTGGCCCGCCTTCTGGCGAATCTGCGCGGCCTTAATCGCCAGCTCGGCCAGCTTTTTACCGAACTCCACATGGGCGTTGAGCCACAGTTCCATGGCGGGCTTCACAAAGCCAGAAACCAGGCGCACCGCATCACGGCTGTTGAGCTTTTCCTTGACCTGCCCCTGAAATTGCGGGTCGAGCACCTTGGCACTCAGCACAAAACTGGCGCGGGCAAACACGTCGTCGGGCATGAGTTTCACGCCCTTGGGCAGCAGCGCGTGCAGCTCAATAAAGCCTTTGACTGCCTGGAACAAACCGTCGCGCAGACCGCTTTCGTGCGTGCCACCGGCGGTCGTCGGAATCAGGTTGACGTAGCTTTCGCGCACAGGCGCACCCAGCTCGGTAAAAGCCAAGCACCAAGCTGCGCCCTCGCCTTCGCTGAAGGTGTCATTGTGTTTGTCGGCAAAGCCTTCGCCTTCCAGCAAGGGGATCACGGGCTCGGCCACCAGTGTTTGCGAGAGGTAGTCTTTCAGCCCCCCCTTGTACTGCCACTGCTGAACGTCTTTGTTCTTCTCGTTGGTGAGCGTCACGCTCACGCCGGGCATGAGCACGGCCTTGGAGCGCAGCAGGTGCACCAGCTCACCCATCGGCAAGTTAGGGCTGTCAAAGTATTTGCCATCGGGCCAGGCGCGCACGGTGGTGCCTTGCTTGCGATCACCGCTGGCACTGGCGCGGGTGGTCAGGGGCTCGACCACATCGCCGCCCGAGAAGGCCAGCGATGCCACTTTGCCTTCGCGAAATACGCAGACTTCCAGGCGCGTTGACAGCGCATTGGTCACAGACACGCCCACGCCGTGCAGGCCACCGGAGAAGCTGTACGCGCCGCCATTGCCTTTATCGAACTTGCCGCCTGCGTGCAGGCGGGTGAAGACCAGTTCCACCACGGGTGCGCCTTCTTCAGGGTGCAGGCCAAAGGGAATGCCACGGCCATCGTCTTCGACACTGACGGAGCCGTCGGTGTGCAAGGTGACTTTGATTTTTTTACCGAAACCGGCCAAGGCTTCGTCCGCCGCGTTGTCGATCACCTCTTGCAGGATGTGCAAGGGGTTGTCGGTGCGGGTGTACATGCCGGGGCGTTGCTTGACGGGCTCCAGGCCCTTGAGCACACGGATGGAGCCTTCGGAGTAACTGGATGCGGGAGTTGAGGGTTTAGCTGCCATGGGCGCGGATTGTAATTCCGGCCACAGGTCGGTGCTGGATAAATCCACAGTAACCAAGATGGAACTCCGAGAAGAGCGGACACAAAAGCGGCATCGTGCCATTCGATGGCAGATTTATGCAAACCGTATCCCGCAAGTTGCAGCTTTTTTGGCCTGCCTTGGCTACATTGCTTCCCATGCAAAATAATTCACAACAATCCACGCAACGCCTGCCCATGCTGCAAGTGCTGCTGTGCGGAGGCATGGTGGTGACGCTGGCCATGGGCATTCGCCACGGTTTTGGCCTGTGGCTACTGCCGATTACGCAAGACATGGGCTGGACGCGCGAGAGCTTTTCGCTGGCGATTGCCATCCAGAACTTGTCCTGGGGCGTCTTTGGCATCTTTGTCGGCATGATTGCCGATCGCATTGGTGCTTTCAAGGTGCTGATTGGCGGTGCCCTGCTCTACGCGCTGGGGCTGGTGGGCATGGCGCTGGCCTCCACTACGCTGCTTTTTGCCATCTTTGCCGGGCTGGTGATTGGCGCGGCGCAGGCGGGCACCACCTACGCCGTCATTTATGGTGTGCTGGGCCGCCAGATTCCGCCCGAGCGCCGCAGCTGGGCCATGGGCGTGACAGCGGCAGCAGGCTCATTCGGACAATTTTTCATGGTGCCGGTGGAAGGTACGCTGATTGCCAACTTTGGCTGGAGCAACGCGCTCTTAATTTTGGCGGCCATGGCGCTGATCATCTGCATTCTGGCGTTTGGCCTGCGTGAGCCGGGTTTTGCCGGCGGTGCAATGCCCAAGCGTGAGCAATCTATTGGCCAGGCGCTCAAAGAAGCGTGGACTAACCCCAGCTTTGTGCTGCTGCTGGCGGGCTACTTTGTCTGCGGCTTTCAGGTGATGTTCATTGGCGTACACATGCCCAGCTACCTGAAAGACTTTGACATGCCTCCCCACGTGGCCAGTGTTGGCTTGGCACTGGTGGGTTTGTTCAACATTTTTGGCACCTATCTGGCGGGCAATCTGGGACAGAAGTACCCCATGCACAAGCGCTATGTGCTCTCGGGCATTTACGGTATGCGCTCGGTAGTCACGATTCTCTTTTTGCTGGCACCGCTGTCCGAGTGGTCGGTGTACTTCTTCACTGCGGCCATGGGCTTTTTGTGGCTGTCCACCGTGCCGCTGACCAATGCCACCATTGCACAAATCTTTGGCGTGCAGCATTTGTCCATGCTCGGCGGCTTTGTGTTCTTTAGCCACCAGATTGGCAGCTTCCTGGGTGTGTGGCTGGGCGGCTATCTTTATGACGCCAATGGCAACTACGACATGGTCTGGTACCTTTCGATTGCCTTGGGCGTGTTTGCTGCGCTGGTGAATCTGCCGGTGCGCGAAGCGCCACTGGTACGAAAAACTGCTGCACCCGCTTAATATGCACAGCATGACTGAGACTCAGATTGCTCCTTCCATTCACTACGCCCTGCAGCGCTTCTGGCTGCGGGCTGTAATCTGGGTAGTGGCGCTGGGCGCCATGGCAGCCGTCTTTGCATGGTATTTGCAGCCAGATTTGATGCTGACCCTCGCCGACCAAGTGTGGGCCTGCTTCTAATTCATCGCGTGGTTTTGGTTTTTTGCCAACCAACCCATTCGATGATGAGTGGTCTGTACATGTCGCAACCGTGCCGCTTCTGAATTTTTATGCAAACCACTTCTCCTCCTTCTGAATGGCTGGTGCGCTGGCAGCACCTGCTGGCACCACAAAGCCAAGTGCTGGATGTTGCCTGCGGCAGCGGGCGCCATGCTGCTTGGCTGGCAGCGATGGGCCACCAAGTTACTGGCATAGATAGGGACGCCGCTGCGCTCTCCCGCCTGCCTGAGGCCGTGACAGCAATTGCGGCAGATATTGAAAACGGCCCGTGGCCCATTCCCGATCAAAAGTTTGATGCGGTCGTCGTGACCAATTATTTGTGGCGGCCTTTGTTGCCAACGCTGCTGGACACCGTGCGTGAGGGCGGATTGCTGTTTTACGAAACCTTTGCTCAAGGCAATGCAGACTACGGCAAGCCATCACGCCCAGACTTTCTACTGGCCCCCGGTGAATTGCTAGAAATCTGTCAAAACTGGCAAGTGCTGGCTTACGAGCAGGGCTTGCGCAGCCAGCCGGTGCGGGTGGTACAACGCATTGCAGCCATAAAACCTGTGACTGGCAAAACCCCCAAGCCCTTAGCTTTGTGCGCTTAACTGTACAACCTTCGCGTCTCTTATCGCCCGTGTCTGCAACTCATTGATCCCTACTTTTTCGCAAGCAAAGGTGTCTAGACAAACAAAGTGTCTGCTGCATAGGGTCAATGTGCATCAATTGCATGCTGTATTGCCAAGCACTGTCGTTAGAATGCCCTTTTCCTGTTTTTTCTTGCGGTCATGACCACATCTACAGTCGCCCTAAAAGGCAGCATCGTCGCCCTTGTCACACCCATGCTGGAGGACGGTAGCGTCGACTACCCAAGTCTGCGAAAACTGATTGACTGGCACGTTGCCGAAGGCACCCACTGCATTGGTGTGGTGGGCACGACCGGTGAGTCCCCCACCGTCAATGTGGAAGAGCACCGCGAAATCATTCGCGTGGCCGTGGAACAAGCCGCAGGCCGCGTGCCCGTGATGGCCGGTTGCGGTGCCAACAGCACGCACGAAGCCATCGAGCTGGCCAAGTTTGCCAAGAAAGTGGGCGCAGACAGCCAGTTGCAAGTCGTGCCCTACTACAACAAGCCCACGCAAGAGGGCCAGTACCAGCACTTCAAGGCGATTGCCGAAGCCGTGGGCGATCTGCCCATGATGCTCTACAACGTGCCCGGTCGCTCCGGCGCAGACATGCTGCATGACACCGTGCTGCGTCTGGCCCAGATTGACAGCATTTTTGGCATCAAGGAAGCGACGGGCAATATCGAACGTGCCCAGTGGCTGATTCGCGATGTTCCCCAGGACTTTGGCGTTTATTCGGGGGATGACCCCACCGCTGTCGCGTTGATGCTGTGTGGCGGCCACGGTAACGTCTCGGTCACCGCCAACGTAGCCCCCCGTTTGATGAGCGAGCTGTGCATGGCTGCGCTGGCAGGTAATATTCAGCGCGCCATGGAGATCCAGTTCCAGCTCATGCCTTTGCACAAACACCTGTTTGTGGAATCCAACCCCATTCCCGTAAAGTGGGCCGTCTCCCGCATGGGCCATTGCGGCGGCAAGCTCCGGTTGCCAATGACCGAGCTGTCCCCGGCCAATCAGCCTGTGGTAGAAACCGCGCTGCGCAATGCGGGCTTGATTTAAGCCTCCGCACCTTCTTTTCAGTCTTTGCACACTCGAGGAAATTCCGCGTGAAAGTGACCACCACTACCGCCCGATTGGGCCTGCTCGGCTTAGCCGTTGCACTGTCTGCCTGCTCCGTCATCGAGGAAAGCAAGATCGATTACAAAAGCGCCAAGAAGGCCAGCACACTGGAAGTGCCACCCGATCTGACGCAATTGACCAAAGACACCCGTTACAGCGCGGCACCGGATCGCTCCATTTCAGCCGTTGCGCTGCAAGCGGGCCAAGCTCAGGTTCCCACCATTGAACGAGCCGCCCCACTGCAAGTGGGTGACGTGCAGATCATGCGTGACGGCGACAAGCGCTGGCTGGTGGTGGATCGCCCCGCAGATCAACTGTGGGAGCCGACCCGAGAGTTCTGGATTGACCACGGCTTTAACCTGTCACAAGAAAAAGCGGACCTGGGCATCATCGAAACCGACTGGGCCGAAAATCGCGCCAAGTTGCCCCAAGACATCATCCGCTCGGCATTGGGCAAGGTGTTTGACTCGCTGTATTCCACCAGCGAGCGTGACCGTTTCCGCACCCGTTTGGAACGCCGCACCGATGGCAAGACCGAAATCTACGTGACGCACCGCGGCATGGAAGAGGTCTACAGCAATAGCAACAAAGACTCCACCATCTGGCAGCCCCGCGCTGCCGATCCAGAGCTGGAAACGGAATTTCTGCGCCGCTTGATGATCAAGCTGGGCACAACCGAAGAGCAATCGCGCGCTTTGGTCGCAGCGGACAAAAACCAGACAGCCCCGGCCATTGCATCCGGCCAGGTTGCCACCATCAACGGCCTGCCTGCTGTGCAACTGGCTGAGCCTTTTGACCGTGCATGGCGCCGTGTCGGCGTGGCGCTGGATCGCACCGGCTTTACGGTGGAAGACCGTGACCGCAGCAAGGGCCTGTATTTTGTGCGCTATGTGGCGCCCAACCCAGAGTCAGAGACCAAGAAGGGCTTCTTCAGCGGCATGTTCGGCTCCAAGGCAGAAAACAAGCCCAGCAAGTACCAGATCGCTGTTCGCTCTGAAGGCAGCCAAACGCAAGTTACGGTGCTCGATGACAAGGGCCAGCCTGAAACCACGCAAGCGGCCCAACGCATTGTTCGCGTGATTGCGGACGACCTGAAGTAATTCAGGTTTCGCTTTCGCCCCCATTGCAGTGACTGCACAGCAAAAAGCCGCCGCGTCGCAAGACCGGCGGCTTTTTGTATGGGGATAGAGCGTCCAAATAGTGACAACGAAAACTATAGCGATAGGTGTCACAGCACAACAAAAAACCCGCAGGACTTGCGCCCTACGGGTTTCTTTCATTCACAGCCCGGAAAACCGGGGTCGCCAGCCAATTACTTGGCAGCTTCTGTTGCGGCCTTCACTGCTTCGTCAGCAGCAACTTTGGCAGCGTCAGCAGCTTCTTCAGCCTTGACGGCAGCTTCGCCCGAAGCTTCCACAGCCTGGTTGGCAGCATTCGATGCAGCATCAGCAGCTGGCTCTTGCACCACGGGTGCAGCAGGAGTTTCGACAACGGGTGCCACAGGTGCTTCAACCACAGGAGCTGGAGCTTCAACAGCAGGCGCAACGGGCGCTGCAACTGGAGCCTCTTCCTTCTTGCCGCAAGCGACCAGAGCAGCAGAAGCGATAACGGTAGCCAAGATGAGAGAGTTTTTCATATCTATACCTCAAAGGGTGTAAGAAGGGTGGGCTGACGCGGCCAACATGGCGCATCAGCGGCTACCAGTGCCGAGCCTTGTTTTCAAGGCCTGCGCACCACTGTGCAGCACTGGCTTCCCTCACTCAACGATGCAGTTACAAAATCGGTTTACACCAATGAGCTATTGAATTTGTAACAAAGCGCTTAGCCGGGGATGCTTTCTGCCCATCCAGCATCTACCCAACTCGACAGCAGCTCCAGGGCATCGTCGCTGAACTGCTGCACTTCACGACGCGAGAGCTGGCGCTCATCGGCCAGCTTTTGCATCAACTTGGCGTCTTTGCCGCCCGCCAGATAGCTCTCGCCATTGATGAAGATGTGTTTGGGGTCGTAGAGCATGCGGGTGCGGCGGTTCAGGCGCACGCCTTCAAGCATCGCAAAGTCTTGCGCAGGTTCAAACCAGACGTTTTGCTTGGGGTCACTCATGTACTCACCCAGCGCACGTTCCAGTGCCAAAGGCTCGGCCAACGCCTTGGCCAACGCAGTGCGCGCAAACTCGTACAGATCCGCAGGAATCTCTCCGGGGTTGGCCACCGCCGCTTGCTTGGGGTCCTTGTAGACCACATCCTTAGGGCACTCATCGGGCGCGTCCGACATGCGCAGGAAGATTTCGCGCGCCATCTCGTCTTGTTTGGGCGAGCGAAAACCAATCGAGTACGTCATGCACTCGCCTTCGGCGATCCCGTCGTGCGCCCACTTGGGCGGCAGGTACAGCATGTCGCCGGGCTCCAGCACGAACTCTTCTTCAGGCTCAAAGTTCGTCAGGATTTTCAGCGGCACGTTCTCTTGCAGCGTGAAGTCTTTCTGGCGGCCAATGCGCCAGCGGCGCTTGCCGTGGGCTTGCAGCAGGAACACGTCGTAGTTGTCAAAGTGAGGGCCTACGCCGCCTTGGTCAGTGGCAAAGCTGATCATCAGATCGTCCATGCGCGCATCGGGCACAAAACGGAACTGCTGCAACAGTTCATGCGCTTGCTCGTTGTGCAAATCTACGCCCTGGATCAACGCTGTCCAGCCTTGCTTGGACAGTGAGGGAAAGGCGCGGCGCGAGAACGGGCCGTGCGAGAGCTTCCACTGGCCTTCACCCAACTGCTGAATCAGGCGCGCTTCCACACCTTCTTGCCCTGCCATGGCCAGCAATTCAGCCCGGTTCAGGAAAGCCTTGAAGCCGGGAATGGCCTGGCGAATCAGCAAAGGCTTTTTGTGCCAGTACGTGCGCATGAATTTCTCGGGCGAAATGCCGCCAAGCAGCGTCAGGGGGGCTTTGGTGTCCATGGTGTAGTTCTCAGTCAGGTCAGACACAGGCCACTCCCCGTGCCGATATAAAAAGAAAATGCCAGCCTCGCGGCATGGCAAACCCTGCTATTTTCCTATGGATACGCCACTGCGCTGTTTGCGCCTTCGCAATGCCAGCGTATCGCTTGGGTCTGATCGCTTTTAGCCATGCGCATGATGGCCACCGGGCCCGGCAAGTACAATCGCCCGCTCTTTACGGTGCTCGCCAGCCAGCGAGTGCTGCACTCACCCAAAGGTATGGACATGGAAATTACCCCTCAATGCGTGGTTGCGCTGACTTGGACCCTCAAAGACACCCTGGGTGAAGATCTGGACATCCTGGACGAGCCCGTCGAGTTTTTAGTGGGCGGTGACGATTTGCTCCAGCGCATCGAAGAAGCCCTGCAAGGCCACGGCGTGGGCGCTACGCTGCAGTTGCACCTGGAGCCAGAAGATGCTTTTGGCGAATACATCGACAAGCTGATCTTTCTGGAGCCGCGCAAGCTGTTCCCCGCTGAACTGGAAGAGGGCATGACCTTTGAAGGCAGCGCCCTGCCCCAAGGCTGCAACCCCGAAGCGCCCAAAGATGCGCTGTACACCGTCACCGACATTTACCCCGAGCATGTGGTGCTGGACGGCAACCACCCGCTGGCCGGGATTGCCCTGCGCATTGCGCTGAAGGTTGAAGCCGTGCGCGAAGCCACTGGAGAAGAAATTGGCCGTGGCAGCGCGGGCACAGGCTTTTTCCGCATTCAGCCTCCCGCTGTGCCCGGCAATGAAACGTTGCATTGATCGCCGCTGTAGCAGCGTCCATCAACGGATTAATTGATTAATTGCATAGCAGCTTGCCGTTGATTGGGCTTGATTTCAGATAGTTTTCATTGTGGAATCAAGCCTGCATAACGGCATACAGCTATAAAAAAAGAGCCTGCTCTCGAAAGACAGCAGGCTCTTTTTGTGTGTTGCGCCGGTCAGCGGCTCCACCACTGCGCCAGCGCCGGGCCGGCAATCGCCAACACTCCCAGCAGCAAGAAAATCAGCGCCGAAGTCACATGCACGGCGCGCAACGGAATGCGCTTGACCAGCTTGTCGCCCAGCCACACGGCCGGGGCGTTGGCCAGCATCATGCCCAAGGTCGTACCCAGCACCACCCAGACGTAGGCTTGGTATTGCGCGGCCAGCATGACAGTGGCGATCTGCGTTTTGTCCCCCATCTCCGCCAAGAAGAAGGCGACCAAGGTGGTGCCAAACACCCCCCACTTGGTGTGGGCCTGCAATTCATCGTCGTCAAACTTGTCGGGAATGAGCATCCAGCCGGCCATGGCAATAAACGAAATGCCCAAAATCCAGCGCATCACATCCGGGCCAATAAAGCTGTTGATCCATTCGCCCAAAGCGCCTGCCAGACCGTGATTGACGAGGGTGGCGACGAATATGCCGCAGATAATCGGCCAGGGTTTTCTAAAACGGGCGGCCAACACCAGCGAGAGCAGTTGCGTCTTGTCGCCCATTTCGGCGAGGGTGACGATGCCCGTTGAGACCAGGAATGCTTCCATGACAAGGATTCAATAGCGGCTGGAGTAAACAAAAAACATCAAGCTGCCGCACCCCATCCAGCCAGACAGTGCGATCAGCTCAATGGTCTTGTCCAGCACTGCCACATGCACCATGGCCGTTTTCGCCAAGTATGTTGATGCATGTAATTGGCGCATTGCGCGCCAACGGACTACTCCCCAAAAGAGATCGCGATTGTATGTCGTTCGCCGTTTGAAAAATCTTTCAAGGGCGCAATACAAGCCTTGTAAATATGGCTGCGCGTATTGCAATCAGGAATGATTCTTAATAATCCAGCCCGATTTATTGAAAAACAAATGCTTATATTGACCCCCGGCACATAAAAAAACCTCCTCGGCTAAAAGAAGGTTTTTCCCATCAGGTCTTCTGAAGAATAGATTGCTTACCTCTTATTGTTTCCCGGTGGAGCCGTAGCCACCTTCGCCGCGCACCGATACAGCTTCGAATTCTTCAACCACGTTGAACGCAGGCTGCACCACTGGCACGATCACCAACTGGGCCAAACGGTCCATCGGCTGCAGCGTAAACGCCGTGGGCGAACGGTTCCAGGCACTGACCATCAACTGGCCCTGGTAGTCCGAGTCAATCAACCCGACCAAATTACCCAGCACGATGCCGTGTTTGTGCCCCATGCCTGAGCGCGGCAGGATCATGGCGGCGTAGCCTGGGTCTTTCAAATACATGGCCATGCCAGTGGGAATCAGCTGCCACTGGCCGGGCTCCAGCGTCACCGGCGCATCAATACAGGCGCGCAAATCGAGGCCTGCGCTACCGGGCGTGGCGTAGGCAGGCATGTTCTCGCGCAGGCGCGCATCCAAAATTTTGATATCTACTTGCATGGGCGAGGATGGTAAGGGGCAAAAGCGCTATTCAGGAATTGCCAGCGCTAGAAGCCGCACGCACCGCACGGAACACGTTGAACACCACCCAAGCGATGATGGCGATGGGCAGCAACGGTGCGGCAAAGATCCCCAGCAGCACCAAGCCAACAATGACGGCCAACACTGAAGCATTGCGCATGCTGACCAAGGAAAAAGGCGCTGTCGCTATGTCTTTAGCTTTGCCGGCATTGTGGATTGCGGACTGTTTCTGTGGCTGCCATGTACGGGCCTGCGCCTTGGCTTTGCGCTGCAGGCGATCCATGCTGCTTTCCACGCCACCTGACTGCACTGCACTGACCACCTCATCTGCGGCACGTTGCGTACTGCGACTGGCAGCAGTGCCCTGGCGACCCCATTGGGCATCTGGTGCGGCGCGGGCTTTGTCACCCAGTGCCTTCAGGCGAGCGCGCTCTTGCTCCTGAGCGGCCCAAGCCATCAGGCCATCGACATAACGCACATAGTCCCCATTGGGCGGACCGCTGAAGTCCTGAAAATTGGGCGCGCCGGGGGAAACCAACGACAGCTTGCGCTTTGCGGACACGGGAGCGAAAGACATGAAATGTTTCCCCTTCAAGCAGGTTTAAAGGCGGGTAGTGGTCGCAGGCACGCGCCGCGCCAGCTCTGCCACCAGTTGGTGGCCCAGCGCCGTTTTGCTGGCGCGTGGCAGTTCGCGGTGGCCACTGGCATCCACCAGCAGCAGCGCGTTGTCATCTTGCCCGAAGGTCGCAGGGCCAATATTGCCAACCAGCAAAGGCACGCCCTTGCGCACGCGCTTGGCCGTAGCGTAGGCCAGCAAATCGTGGCTTTCTGCGGCAAAACCGACGCAGTACAGCGCACCGCTTTGCGCGCGTTCACTCTGGGCCACCGTAGCCAGAATGTCTGGGTTCTCCACAAAGCTCAGCGCAGGCACATCGCCAGAGCCATCTTTCTTGATCTTCTGGTCTGCTGCATTGGCAGGTCGCCAGTCGGCCACTGCGGCCGTGGCGATAAAAATGGAGGCCTGGTCGATCTGGCTCTGTACCGCACCCAGCATTTGCTGCGCCGACTGCACATTGATGCGGCGCACGCCACGCGGGGTGGACAAATGCACGGGGCCTGCGACCAGCGTCACCTGCGCCCCCGCAGTCTTGGCCGCCGCTGCAATGGCAAAACCCATCTTGCCGCTGGACAGATTGGTAATGCCGCGCACCGGGTCAATCGCCTCAAAAGTGGGGCCAGCGGTAATCAACAGTTTGTGCCCGGCCAGCACCTTGGGCGTAAAGAAAGCGGCAATGTCTGCGAGCAGCTCTTCGGGCTCCAGCATGCGGCCATCGCCCGTCTCGCCGCAGGCCTGCTCGCCCACACCCACACCCAGCACGTGCGCGCCATCAGCGGCGGCCTGGGCAAAGTTGCGTTGCGTGGCCGGGTGGGCCCACATTTCGCGGTTCATGGCCGGTGCCAGCAACAGCGGCACGCGGTCGATGGGGCGGGCCACACACATCAGGCTCAGCAGTTCGTCAGCCCGGCCCTGGGCCAGCTTGGCGACAAAGTCTGCACTGCACGGCGCGATGACCACTGCATCAGCCTCGCGGCTCAGATTGATGTGCGGCATGTTGTTGGCTTCGCGCGCGTCCCACTGCGAGGTGTAGACCGTGCGCCCAGACAACGCCTGCATGGTGACGGGGGTCATAAACTGCTCGGCTGCCTCGGTCATCACCACTTGCACAGTGGCTCCAGCCTTGGTCAACAGACGGCACAACTGCGCCGATTTATAACAAGCGACGCCTCCGGAGAGGCCCAAAACAATGTGTTTGCCAGCGAGTTCTTGCATGGCGCGAATGTAGCAGAGCGGCAAGGTCAATTGCCCTGCGACGCAAGCAGTCAATTGTGGCTGGCACCTATAATCTCCGTTTACCACCTCCATAAAAAAACAAGACATGACCAAATTCGTCTTCGTCACAGGCGGTGTGGTGTCTTCCCTGGGCAAGGGAATCGCCTCAGCCTCCCTTGCTGCGCTGCTCGAATCGCGCGGCCTTAAAGTCACCCTCATCAAGCTGGACCCGTACATCAACGTGGACCCCGGCACGATGTCCCCCTTCCAGCACGGCGAAGTGTTTGTGACGGATGACGGCGCCGAAACCGATTTGGACCTGGGCCACTACGAGCGTTTCATTGAAACGCGCATGAAGCAGTCCAACAACTTCACCACCGGTCGCATCTACCAGACCGTGCTGGAAAAAGAGCGTCGTGGTGACTATCTGGGCAAGACCGTGCAGGTCATCCCCCACATCACCAACGAAATCCAGGAATACGTCAAGCGTGGCGCCGGCATCGGCACCGATGATGCGGTGGACGTGGCGATTTGCGAAGTGGGCGGCACGGTGGGCGATATTGAATCGCTGCCGTTCCTCGAAGCCATACGCCAGCTGGCCTTGAAACTGGGCCAGAACAACGCCGCTTTCGTGCACCTGAGCTACCTGCCCTACATTGCGACGGCAGGCGAACTCAAGACCAAGCCCACGCAGCACACCGTGCAGAAAATGCGCGAAATCGGTATCCAGCCCGATGCGCTGCTGTGCCGTGCGCAGTACGCCGTGCCTGCGGAAGAGCGCGAGAAGATTTCACTGTTCACCAACGTGCAAGAGTGGGGCGTGATCTCCATGTGGGATGTGGACACCATCTACAAGGTGCCCCGCATGCTGCACGAGCAAGGCCTGGACGGCCTGATCTGTGACAAGCTGCGCCTGAACACCGCGCCCGCCAACTTGAAGCGCTGGGATGATCTGGTCTACGAAACCGAACACCCCCACGGCGAAGTCAATGTGGCCATGGTCGGCAAGTACGTGGAACTGTCGGACGCTTACAAGTCGGTCAATGAAGCTTTGAAGCACGCGGGTTTGCGCAACCACACCCGCGTGAAGATCACGCACGTGGATTCGGAAACCATCAACGACGCCAACGCCAAGCAAGAGCTGTCCAAGTTCGACGCTATTCTGGTGCCTGGCGGCTTTGGTTCGCGCGGTGTGGAAGGCAAGATTTCGACGGCCAAGTTTGCGCGTGAAAACAAGCTGCCTTACCTGGGCATCTGCCTGGGCATGCAAGTGGCCACCATTGAGTACGCACGCCACATGGCTGGCCTGAAGAACGCCAATTCCACCGAGTTTGACCCGCAAACGCCCAACCCCGTGATCGCTTTGATCAACGAGTGGAAAGACGAAGACGGCACGATCAAGACCCGTGACGAGAACTCTGACCTGGGCGGCACCATGCGCTTGGGCGCACAGTCGTCCGACGTGCAGCCCGGCACGCTGGCGCACAGCATCTACGGCGACGTGGTCACTGAGCGCCATCGCCACCGCTATGAAGCCAATGTGCAGTACCTGAACCAGTTGCGCGAAGCCGGTCTGGTGATCTCAGCGCTGACCCAGCGCGAGCAACTGACGGAAATTGTGGAGCTGCCCAAGGCGGTGCACCCTTGGTACATCGGCGTGCAATTCCACCCCGAGTTCAAGTCCACCCCGTGGAATGGCCACCCGCTGTTTAACGCCTTCGTGAAAGCAGCGATGGAGAGCCAGCAGCCCAAGTCGGGCAAGAAGGCTTAATTTCCGTTTTGAGGAAGCAAGTCTAAAAAAGGAGCTGCCTGCCGTTGAAAACAAACAACTTCAGCCCTATTTAGGTCTGAATGCGTTGAAACACTACGGCATGCAGCTTCTGTTTTTGAAGCATGCATGACATGCACTGAAGGAAACACCATGAAACTCTGCGGCTTTGACGTTGGTCTGGACCAGCGCTTCTTTTTGATTGCCGGCCCTTGCGTGGTCGAGTCCGAGCAACTGCAGATGGACGTGGCCGGCCAGCTCAAGGAAATCACCTCCGCGCTGGGCATCAACTTCCTGTTCAAGAGCAGCTTTGACAAGGCCAACCGCTCCTCGGGTGCCAGCTTTCGCGGCCCCGGCATGGAAAAAGGTCTGGAAATCTTGGCCAAAGTGCGCAAAGAAATCGGCGTCCCCGTCCTGACCGACGTGCACACTGTCGAAGAAATTCCGCATGTCGCCTCCGTGGTCGACATGCTGCAAACCCCGGCTTTCCTGTGCCGCCAGACCGATTTCATCCGCGCCGTGGCCCAGTGTGGTAAGCCTGTGAACATCAAAAAAGGGCAGTTCCTGGCGCCGCATGACATGAAAAATGTCATCGACAAGGCCCGCGCGGCCGCCATTGAAGTGGGCCAGGACCCCGACATGTTTACCGCCTGCGAGCGTGGCGCCAGCTTTGGCTACAACAACCTCGTGAGCGACATGCGCTCGCTGGCCATCATGCGCGAAACCGGCGCGCCGGTCGTGTTTGACGCCACGCACAGCGTGCAGTTGCCCGGCGGCAATGGCACCAGCAGCGGCGGCATGCGTGAGATGGTGCCGGTACTGTCACGCGCAGCAGTGGCCGTGGGTATCTCTGGCTTGTTCATGGAAACCCACCCCGATCCATGCAACGCGCTGAGCGACGGCCCCAACGCCGTGCCGCTCAAGCACATGAAGGCCTTGCTGGAAACTTTGGTGGCCTTGGACGACGTGACCAAGCGCAACGGTTTCCTCGAAAATAGTTTTTCGGCCTAAGTTTGCGTAAGATGCGCACCGCGCGTACTGTGACCCCGCTGTAATGCAAGACAAGCACGCTCTATGGGCGTGCTTTTTCGCATGTGCGCAAAGAATGTCTGGCAGCCTGCGCAGCACAACACCATAAAAACACGCTGGCCTTGCCCCCCCCGTTTTAGAAACCTTCAGAGGAAAACACCATGAGTGCAATCGTTGACATCGTTGGACGTGAAGTCCTGGACAGCCGTGGCAACCCCACCGTCGAATGTGATGTGCTGCTGGAATCGGGCGTCATGGGCCGCGCTGCCGTGCCCTCGGGCGCATCGACCGGCTCGCGCGAAGCCATTGAGCTGCGTGACGGCGACAAGAGCCGCTACCTGGGCAAGGGCGTGCTCAAGGCGGTGGAGCACATCAACAATGAAATCGCCCAGGCCGTGATCGGTCTGGACGCCGCAGAGCAAGCGTTCCTGGACAAGACCATGATTGACCTGGACGGCACCGACAACAAAAGCCGCCTGGGTGCCAACGCCATGCTGGCCGTGTCGATGGCCGTGGCCCGCGCTGCGGCGGAAGAAGCCGGCCTGCCCCTGTACCGCTACTTTGGCGGCATGGGCGGCGTGCAGTTGCCCGTGCCCATGATGAATGTGATCAACGGCGGCGCCCACGCGAACAACTCGCTGGACCTGCAGGAATTCATGATCATCCCCGTGGGTGCCCCCACCTTCCGCGAAGCTGTGCGCTGGGGTGCTGAGGTGTTCCATGCGCTCAAGAAGATCATTCACGACAAGGGCATGTCCACTGCCGTGGGTGACGAAGGTGGTTTTGCGCCTTCCGTGGAAAACCACGAAGCCGCCATCCAGCTGATCATTCAAGCCATTGAAGACGCTGGCTACAAGCCCGGCGAACAGATCGCGCTGGGTCTGGACTGTGCAGCCTCTGAGTTCTACGAAGACGGCATGTACGTTCTGAAGGGCGAAGGCAATATGACCCTGAACGCCACCCAGTGGACCGACATGCTGGCTGGCTGGTGCGACAAGTACCCCATCATTTCCATCGAAGACGGCATGCACGAAGGCGACTGGGACGGCTGGAAGGTGCTAACCGATCGCTTGGCCAGCAAAGTGCAATTGGTGGGCGACGATCTGTTCGTGACCAACACCAAGATCTTGAAGGAAGGCATCGACAAGCGCATTGCCAACTCCATCCTGATCAAGATCAACCAGATCGGCACCTTGACCGAAACCTTCGCCGCCATCGAAATGGCCAAGCGCGCCGGCTACACCGCCGTGATCTCGCACCGCTCGGGCGAAACCGAAGACAGCACCATTGCTGACATCGCTGTGGGCCTGAATGCAGGCCAAATCAAGACCGGCTCCATGAGCCGCTCCGACCGCATCGCCAAGTACAACCAGCTGCTGCGCATCGAAGAAGACCTGGGTGAAGTGGCTGTATACCCCGGCCGTGACGCTTTCTACAACCTGCGTTAATCTTTAGGCCTAGCGCTTTGAAATAAAACCGGGGCTTTGCGGCCCCGGTTTTTTAAATTTACATGCTCTCTCGCATCGTCACCCTCAGCTTGCTTTCCTTACTGGGTATTACCCATGCACAACTCTGGCTGGGCGCCGGAAGCATGGACCGCGTAGCTGAAATGCGTTCGCAGATCAATGAGCTGCACGCAGCCAATGACGTCGCACGCAAAGAAAATGATCGGCTCACCTCGGAGGTGGAAGACCTCAGAGACGGCCAAGAAATGGTGGAAGAAAAAGCACGCAGCGAACTGGGCATGGTCAAGCCCAACGAGATGTTCGTACACATCATGCGCCGCTGATGCACAGCGCCGAGGTCACCAGCACGCGCATTGTGCTGTGCGCCTGCCCCCAGCATTGCGCGCAGGTGCTCAGCGCCGCCGGGCGTGCGCGCTTGCGCCTGCAGCACCTTCAAGTCGTGACCGATTGGCCGGAAATTTTCAGCAGCCCCCCAGACAACATTCCTGCTCCGCAACCCGCGCAGCTTCACGTGTTGTGGGCATTGCTGCCAGCTACGGCCACTCCAGGCGCCCGGGCACGGGAAGCTGCCTGGCGTGATCACTGGCAGCGCCTTGCCTGCGACCCTGCCGTGGCAATGACGGTACACATGCTCTATGGCAATGCCGCGCAGCAAGCGCAACAACTCATGCCCTGGATACACCGCAGCCACGGCGCACCCACCACATTAGCGCTTGAAGACTGCTTCGAGTGTCTGGATAGTGCCAGTGAACAAAAGCTGTTTCAGCGCCTGATAAACCCATAAAAAAGGAGCACCTTGCCCTTCGTATTGTTAGCTTTCAAAGTGTTTTATCTTTGAAAACCAGCAATAGCCAAGGCAAAATGCTCCTTTTATTGCATGTCCTCAGCGCCTGCAGCGCTTAAGCCATGTCCGATTACTGCACCGACGAGGAGCCGGGCACTTGCGGCGCGTCGGTGAACAGCTGGGCTGCATCGATGGCATCAAAGTGGTATTGCGCACCGCAGAAATCACAACCGACATCGACCTTGCCGCTTTCAGCAATGGCTTCCTGCACTTCATCCTGACCCAGATTGCGCAGCATGCCTTCCACGCGTTCGCGGCTGCAGGTGCATGAGAAATGCGGCCCTTGATCGCCATCTTGGGGAACAAAACGCAGCAGCTTTTCTTCCCAGAACAGGCGGCGCAAGATGGTGTCCACATCCAGCGTCAGCAACTCGTCGCGCGTCAGGCTGGAGGCCAGCGTAGCAATGCGGTTGTACTCTTCATTCACGCCGTTGCGGTCGCCCTCGTCCTGCGCACTCTCGGTGGCACCCGACAGGTTGTCCTGGCCCTTGAGCGGCATGCGCTGAATCATCAGGCCAGCGGCCACTTCATCGTTGGCCGCCAGCACAAAGCAGGTATCGAGCTGCTCGGACTGCAGCATGTACTGCTGCAGCACCTGCGACAGTTTTCCCAGCGATTCGCCTTCGACATCATTGAGCGGCACCACGCCCTGGTAAGGCTGCTGACCGGGCAAGCGGTCTTTCGGGTCCAGCGTAATGGCGCAGCGGCCCTGACCGTCGACGTTGACCAGCTCGGCCAGGCTGGCACCTGCGGGCACCAAGCCGTTGACCGAAGCCGTGGCGCGCAGGCCAAAATCGGCCTGCACTTCTGCGACGGCCAGTTTGACCGGGCCGTCCCCAAAGACCTGAAACACCAACGCACCATTGAACTTGATGTTGGACTGCATCAGCACGCCTGCGGCGGCCATCTCGCCCAGCAGTTCGCGCACGGCAGCGGGGTAAGCGCCCGTTTCCGTGTTGCTGGCGCGGCGCTGGAGGATGTCTTTCCAAGCGTCAGTCAGGCGTACGATCATGCCGCGCACTGGCAGGCCATCGAAAAGGAATTTGTGGAGTTCAGACACGCTGTGTGTATCCCAAAGTGTGATTGCTATGCGCCGGGGCCTTACCCCAGCTTGCGCAGCCCCGTTTTAAAGCGGTGCGCGTTGTCTATATAGTGCTGCGCGCTGCGGCGCAGCCCTTCGATTTGTTCAGCAGTCAGTTGGCGCACCACCTTGGCTGGACTCCCGATAATCATGGAACCATCGGGAAATTCCTTGCCTTCGGTCACCAATGCACCCGCACCTACCAAACAGTTTTTGCCAATTTTTGCGCCGTTCAACACGATAGCGCCAATCCCGATCAAGGATTCGTCACCAATCGTGCATCCATGCAGCATGACTTGGTGGCCCACCGTCACGTGTCGGCCAATCACCAAAGGCGTGTCCAGATCGGCGTGCAGGACACTGGCGTCTTGCACATTGCTGCCTTCACCAATGGTGATGCTGTCAGTATCTCCGCGAACCACCGTACCAAACCAGACACTGGCCTGTGCCCCCACCGAGACCCGCCCCATCACCTGTGCGCTGTCCGCAATCCATGCGTCCGGGGCGATGTCAGGCTGCACGCCATCGAGTTCATATACGGCCATTTTTTGTCTCCTCTTGTTATGTTCGCGGTAAATTTACAATTGTAGGTATGGAGCTACGACAACGCGCCCTTGAGGTTTTGTGCCTCTGCGACCCTTTTGAAAAAGCCGCCATCGCCATAGAGATGCATGCGCGATCGGCCCACTATGCCATTGCGCCCCAAGCAACCTTGCAAGCGCCGGCGACTGCACTGCCTGGGCACCCTGCCCGCCCCGAGCTGCGCAGCCACACTGAAATGGCCCGCCGCTCGCCAGCGTCTCCCCAAGGGCGAGTGATTTTGATGCATGCCATTGCTCATATTGAGTTCAACGCTATCAATCTAGCACTGGACGCCATTTGGCGCTATGACAACATGCCCGATGCTTACTACCTGGACTGGCTGCAAGTTGCAGGCGAAGAAGGCAAGCACTTCCTGATGATCCGCGACTGGTTGCTGGCGCAAGGTCATGACTATGGTGATTTCCCCGCCCACCAGGGCCAATGGACGATGTGCGAGAAAACCGCACACGACATTACCGCCCGCATGGCCCTTGTGCCGCGCACGATGGAAGCGCGCGGGCTCGATGCGACGCCGCAAATTCAAGCCAAGCTGCGCCAGGTTGGCACGCCAGAGGCGCTGGCTGCCGTGGAGGTGCTGGATGTCATCTTGCGAGAAGAAGTCGGGCACGTTGCCATTGGCAACCACTGGTATCGATGGTTGTGCAAGTTACATAAACTTGATCCCCAATCGCACTACACTGCATTAGCGCTTACGTACGAAGCACCGCGCCTGCGCCCTCCCTTCAATATCCAAGCTCGTGCAGCCGCTGGCTTTACCCCTGAAGAGTTGGCGTGGTTGGAGCAGCAATAAACCGCTGCCTCTTTCCCTCACTAGCAGTAGATTTGATAGACCGCTCCGTAGACATGCAAGCTAACGAACAGTCTTTGAAGACTTTATCTCCGCGACCTGTCACCCTGGCTCCGGCCATGATTGCGCGCCAGGCCATCGTGAACACAGACAAGGAAGTCGTAGGCTATGAGCTCTTCAACCGCTCGCGTGGGCCTGAAGAACATACGGCAGCCACCGACGTTATCTTGCTGTTCACGGCACTTTCCCATGCGGGGCAAGAAGACTTGGTGGGCACCAAGCTGTTGTTCATCAACAGCACACACGAAAGTCTGGCTGGCGGACACCTGGAGCTATTGAACCCCGCCAAGGTGGTGCTTGAAGTCGAGCCACTGGGCCATGTGGCGGCTTCGGAGGCTGTGGCGCGGCTGCCCATCTTGCGCACGCAGCGTGAGCGCGGATTCAAGCTTTCTTTCAACCACACCGTGCTGGAGTCGGCTTACGCCACATGGCTCCCGTTGGCAGACTTCATCAAGCTAGATCTCACGGTGTTGCGCCCCGAACAACTGGCTGTTTTGGTGAGCTATGCAGCGCGCCACTCCAAGGCCAAGCTGATCGCGACCAAAGTAGAGACTCCCGATCAGTTTGATTTGCTCAAAAGCATCGGTGTCTCGCTGTTTCAAGGCTATTGGTTCTCTCGCCCTACGGTCGTGGAAGCCAAATTGCTGGCGCCCAATCAGGCCAGCATCATTCAGCTCATCAACTTGCTGCGCCGCCAAGCCAGCACGGATGAAATCGAAGAAGTGCTTAAAAAGGATGCAGGCCTTGCCTTTAACTTGATGCGCCTGATCAACTCCGCCGGATATGGCGCCTCCCGCGACATCACGTCCTTTCGCCAGGCGGTGATGATCATGGGCTTGAAAAAGCTCTTTCGCTGGGCAGCCCTGCTGCTGACTGCCTCCAAGTACGGCAATACAGCCCCTGCAACCGGGCATACCGCCGTGGTTCGTGGCCGATTAATGGAATTGCTGGCGCTGGAGTTCATGTCAGAGGAAGAGGCCGAGCAAGCCTTTGTGGTGGGCATTTTTTCATTGCTGGATGTGATGCTGAGCATTCCCATGGCGGATGTACTCAAACTCATTAATGTGCCGCCTGAAGTGCAAGTGGCACTGCTGCACCATGAAGGCACGTTTGGAGCCCTGCTAAAGCTTGCTCAGGCTTGTGAGAGCAGTGACGAAGCCGCTTTTGATCATTCTGCCGGAGCCCTTAAACTCACTGATCAACAGATCAACTGGGCACACCTTCAAGCGCTCGCCTGGTCTGACCAAATCACCCAGTAGTCACCGGTGCCGGCCTTGCTTGCAGCGCGCTGGTTAAGCCCAGCGAAGTAACGACGAGCGTAGAGGATAGAGGGTAGAAGGCTCCTTGACTTGAATTGGCCATATGGGCTGCTGCTCTGCCGATACGACTGACACTGCTAACAACGATAAACCATGACTTCAGCCACACTTCAAAATTTGTCGGCCCCTTCCCTACCCGAGGGCATTGCTGATGACTCGGTGTCCATGATTGGTCGCCAAGCCATCTTGAATGAGCGGCGTGAAGTCTTTGGCTATGAATTGTTTGACAGAACCACTGCTGCAGAAGCCCACACCGCGGCAAGCGATGCCGCACTGCTGTTCAACGCCCTGTCGTATGCAGGCACCGAAGCTTTAGTGGGCCGCAAACTGGTATTTATCAACTGCACCCACGAAAGCCTAGTGGGTGGGCACTTGGAGTTGATTCACCCCGACAAAGTCGTGCTGGAAATCCCCATCATGGGGGAAGACACCACGGAGGAAGAAATCCAGTCGCGCCTGTCCATCTTTGAAGCGCTGCGCCAGCGCGGTTTTCGCCTGGCGTTTGACCAGAACGTGCTGCGCCGTGCTTATGCCAGCTGGTTGCCCATGGCCAGCTTTATCAAGCTGGACATGCTGACTTTTGCGCTGGGCAATGCCCAAGCCTTGGTGAAGTTTTCACGCACGCATACTACGGCGCAAATTGTGGCGGAAAAGGTCGAAACACCTGAGCAGTTTGAAGTCATGCGTGATTTAGGGGTCAAGCTGTTTCAAGGTTTCTGGTTTGCAAAACCCGATATCGTAAAGACCAAAACCATACGCCCATCGCAAGCGACCATCGTGCAGTTGCTCAATTTGGTACGCAGCCAAAGCTCCACCACAGAGATTGAAGAGCTGCTCAAGCGGGATCCCACGCTGTCATTCAACTTGCTGCGTTTTATTAACTCTTCGGGTTTTGGTTTGTCGTGCGAGATCACCTCGTTCCGCCACGCGGTCATGATTCTGGGTTTGAAAAAACTCTTTCGCTGGGCTGCCTTGCTCATGACAACGTCACGTGCGGGTGGTAGCGCACCCGCCGTGGGGCAAACGGCAGTGGTGCGAGGCCGCTTGATGGAGCTGCTGGCTGCAGAGATGTTGTCCCCCGACGAAGCAGACAATGCATTTGTCGTGGGAGTGTTCTCTTTGCTGGATGTCATGCTGGGCTTGCCGATGGACAAAGCTTTGAGCTCCGTGGCACTACCCCAAGCCGTGATGGATGCTTTGCTCCACAAAACAGGGGTCTATGCCCCATTCCTTGAGCTGGTGCTGGCATGCGAAAGCGGGGATGATGAAGTGTTCGCACGCACGTCTGAGGCCTTGCATTTGTCGAACCACCAAGTCAACTGGGCCCACTTACAAGCTTTGGCTTGGGCAGACACGCTGAACGATCAGATCGACTAAAGCGCCTTCCCCGCCCCTGCTGGCAGACATAAAAAAGCCACCTTTGCAGATGGCTTTTTTGCTGGCAACGCTCAGCCCAGGTCAGGCTGATGCTCTGAATTTCATTTACTGGGCGCGTAAATTGGCGGCTTTGACAATGCGCGCATTGTTGGCTGATTCTTGCTGGATCTGTTTCAAGAACGAGGCTGCATCACCACCTGTTGGCACATTGTCAGAGGCCTTCAGTTTCTCTTGAATATCAGGCAAGGCCAGCGCTTTGTTGAACTCTTGGTTCAAGCGAGCCAGCACCGCAGGCGGCGTTTTTGCTGGCGCAAAAATACCGAACAGTGAGGTGGTATTCGCGTCTGGGAAACCCAGTTCGGCCAGAGTTGGAACGTTCGGCAGCGAATCCAAGCGGGTCGGTGCGCCCACGGCCAGAGCCTTGAACTTGCCCGTCTGAATATGTTGCATCACAGTCGGCCCTGCGTTGGTGGAAAGCACCTCAAACTGTGCCCCCAGAGCGTCGTTGAGCTGTTGACCGCCGCCTTTATAAGGAATGTGGCTGATATTGACCTGGCCAGCGTGCTTGACTTGCTCGAGCACGATGTGGCCCAGCGATGCCAGGCCTGCCGTGGCCCATCGAATCATGCCGGGATTTTGCTTGGCCTCTGCCAGCAGATCTGGAAAGCTTTGTGCGTGGTTCGCGGTGGTACCCAAAATCAGCACCGGTGAATACATGATGCTCACCACGGGAACCAAGTCCTTTTGCGCATCAAAAGATACAGCGCCCAGATGCGGGTTCAGGGCTACAGGGCTGATCGAAGAAAAGGCAATGGTATAGCCATCTGGTGCTGCTTTCGCCACAGTATCCATACCAATGGCGCCACCTGCACCCGCGCGGTTTTCCACCACGATGGGCGTGTTGAGCTGGCTCGTCAGCTTATCGCCCAACGCGCGAGCGACGATATCGCTCACACCGCCACCAGGATAGGCCACCACCACACGAATAGGTTTCGATGGCCAAGCTGGGGTTTCAGCCCAAGAAGCAGCAGGCACCACCGCAGACAAAACAGCTGCAGCCAAAAGGCCTCTGCGCAAAGGGTTCTTCATGGTTACTCCGGATGGAAAAATATATTCAATTGTGCAGCAGAATTAGAAACACTAAATCCACATTCATTTTTTTTAGGTTGGGCGTTGGCGCTACAAATCTAGCTACCGCGTGGATGGTGCAATGCATGCAGTTGCTGCAAGCGCTCCCGCGCTACATGCGTGTAAATGGTGGTCGTTGAAATATCGGCATGTCCCAGCAGCATCTGCACCACCCGCAAATCAGCGCCGTGATTGAGCAAATGTGTGGCAAACGCGTGGCGCAAAGTGTGCGGTGACAGCGGCACCGTTATACCTGCCAGCTGCGCATACTTTTTCACCAGCATCCAGAACATGACGCGTGTCATAGCGCTGCCGCGCTGCGTGACAAACAGATCACTCGTCACTTGCGCCCCCAATATCTGCGGGCGCGCTTGCTGCAAATAGGCCTGCAACCAAGCTTGCGCTTCCTCGCCAAACGGGACCAATCGCTCTTTACGGCCTTTGCCTTCAGTGCGCAGCACGCCCGCCTGGAGATCGACGTGGTGCACCTGCATGCCCACCAGTTCGCTCACTCTCAAGCCGCTGGCATACATCAACTCCAGCATGCTGCGATCACGCAACCCCAGGGACGTTGAGTCATCAGGGGCATGCAGCAGGCTCTCCACCTGGGCTTGCGTCAATGTATGGGGCACACGCAAGGGCCGTTTTGCAGCCAGCAGCCTGAGCGTGGGATCCTGGCTGGTACGTTGCTCGCGCAAAGCCCAGTGAAAGAATCGGCGCAACACGCTCAACCCGCGGTTGCTGGAGACAGCTTTCACCCCCTGGGCATGGCGCTGGCGCAAAAAAGCCTGCAGCTCTTGCTCACCCGCCTCAAGAAGATGGTGCGACGGTGTGTGCTGTGCCAAAAAATTGGCGCATGCCACCAAGTCTCTGCGGTACGCCTGCAAGGTGTTGTTGGACAGCCCATCCTCTAAAAATAAAGACTCAACAAAGTCGTCAATGACCAAGAGGCTGGTTTGCAGAAAGGCTTCACTCATAAGCGCTGATTGTGGCGACAAAAAAGGCGCTGCTTTGCACAAGCAGCGCCTTGGTGAATGAGCACGGGTTTATTCCAGCGTCAGCTTTTGGTCCTGCACCACTTTTTTGTACACCTCAAATTCATTCTTGATCTGCGCCGCAAACTCTTCGGGCGAGTTGCCGATCACCAGCGAGCCCGTATCTTCGATGCGCTTGCGCACAGCCGGGTCTTGCAGCACTTTTTTCACCGCTGCGTTGAGCTTGTCGACCACCTCTTTGGGCATGGCTTTGGGGCCCAGGATGCCGTAAAAAGCCATGCGGTTGACTGGCTCCAGCCCCACTTCTTTGAAGGTGGGAACATCCGGCAATACGTCCAGGCGCTGCGGCGCTGCCACTGCGATGGGGAGCAAACGGTTGTCTTTAATAAAAGGCAATGCCGAGGGCAAGTTATCCAAAATGATGGGCACTTGGCCGGCGACTGTATCCGTCAGCGCTGGGCCAGCGCCACGATACGGAATGTGCGTAATGAAAGTACCCGTCAGGCTTTTGTACAGCTCCATCAGCATGTGCTGAATCCCGCCGGTACCGGAGGACGCATAGGAATATTTACCTTGACCAGCCTTGAGGGTGGCCAGAAAGCTGGCGTGATCGGGCTTGCTGAACTTGGGGTTGATGGCCAGCACGTTCGGGGTGGCGGCAATGTTGATGATGGGGGTGAAATCCGTGAGCGTGTTGTACGGCGTTTTAGGATTGATCGCCGGATTGGTGGCCGTGGACGATACCGTGGCAATACCGAGGCTGTAGCCATCCGGTGCTGCGCGCGCGGTTTCGAGCGCCCCGATCACGCCACCGCCACCGCCTTTGTTTTCCACAATCACGGTTTGGCCCAGCTCCCGGCCCAGCGGTTCTGCAATGACGCGGGCGATGATGTCCGTCGTACCGCCTGGGGCAAATGGCACCAGAAGCTTGATTGGTTTAGTGGGGTAGCCCTGCGCCATGGCAGCACCACCCATCAAAGCCAAAGTCAACCCTAAATATGTACGACGTTGCATAGTCAATCATCTCCTTGAGGCTGTAACTGTAAGAATCTGAACAAGAATCCATGCTAAACGCGCATAAGCTCGACTGACTATTGAGATTTCGTATTTTTTATCGGGAGATACCCGGTTGAGCCAGACACCCGCTTGTGCCCGCCACCTTTGTCGCTTGGGTGCCTTGCCAGCAGCATGCGCTTTGATCTGCCGCACTGGCTGGCGCCGCCGGTCTCGCGCATTGGTGCCGCATCGATTGCGTTAGGGCTGATGTGTGCGGGTGTTGGCATGCAGTTGGGCCTGCTCACCCATGCCAAGCGACTGACCGCGGGCGTGCTGGCGGCGCGCATGGGCTACAACGGGCCGTATATCGCAGGCGTGGTCAGCTTGCCTTTTGCCTTGTCTTTGATGCCTTGGCGCCTCAGCAAGCGCCAGCCTTTAACTATTAAAAAATATAGCTGCTTGCCGTTTAAATAAAAAGAATTCAGCTACATAACACTTTGAAGTGAAGCAAACACAACGGCAAGCCGCTCTTATTTATGCAGCACTGCTCTGTGCCAAGGCCCACTGCACATGCTCGCGCACGACCTCGTTGGCGTCATCCGAGCGCTCCAACAAAGCATTGCGCAGGGATTGCTGGGCCGCGGTATCGCAGGCCGTACGCAGCGCATTGCCCAGGGCCACCGCAATATTGCGCAGCCAGCGTACATGGCCAATACGGCGGATGGGGCTGCCTTCGGTACAGCGCAAAAATGTGGCCTCGTCCCAGCTGAACAACTGCACCAGGGTGCTGCCCGTCATTGCGCCTCGCGCATCAAAGTCAGGCAGGCTGCTGCGCTGCGCAAACTTGTTCCACGGGCAGGCCAGCTGGCAGTCATCGCAGCCGTAAATGCGGTTGGCCAGCAGTGGGCGCAACTCCAGCGGAATGGGTCCGTCATGCTCAATGGTCAGATAAGAAATACAGCGGCGCGCATCCACGCGGTACGGCGCCACAATCGCACCGGTGGGGCACACATCCATGCAACTGCTGCAACTGCCGCAGTGCGCGGTCACAGGCTGCGTTTGCGGCAAGGCCATGTCGATATAGATTTCGCCCAGAAAGAACATGGAGCCCGCATCGCGACTGAGCACCAAGGTGTGCTTGCCACGCCAGCCCTGGCCGCTGCGCCGGGCCAGCTCGGCTTCCATCACCGGCGCCGAGTCGGTAAACGCTCGGTGGCCCAGCGGGCCGACTTCCTGAGCAATGCGCTCGCCCAGTTTTTGCAAGCGGCTGCGCAGCACCTTGTGATAATCACGCCCCCGGGCATAGACAGAGACAATGGCTTCTTCAGGGCGCTGCAAACGCGACCATTCCACGACTTGCCACTCGTCAGGCGTGCTGCGCGGTAGGTAATCCATGCGCGCCGTAATCACACTGACCGTGCCGGGCACCAGCTCTGCCGGGCGTGCGCGCTTGAGCCCATGGGCCTGCATATAGTGCATTTGCCCATGAAAGCCTTGGGCCAGCCATTGCTGTAGCCCGTCCTCACAAGACGACAAATCCACGCCGGATACGCCAATTTGGGAAAATCCCAATTCGCGGGCCCACTCCTGTATTGAAAGAACCAATTGACTGCTGCACACCATATTCCCCCGATTGTAGGAAGCGCCACCTCCGATGAGCGGGTACTGACTTGGCAAGACGAGACAGACACTGCGGCTTTTGCTACGCAACTGGCGGGTTTGGCGGAACTGCGCAATGCCTATGTCACCTTGCACGGTGACCTGGGGGCAGGCAAAACCACGTTCGTGCGCCACTTGCTGCGCAGTCTGGGCGTGCAAGGCCGCATCAAAAGCCCGACCTATGCCGTGGTGGAGCCACATGAGACGCCCGATTTACAGGTCTGGCACTTTGATTTCTACCGATTTGATGACCCGCGCGAGTGGGAAGATGCAGGTTTTCGTGACATTTTTGCAGCAGAAGGGCTGAAGCTGGCAGAATGGCCGGAAAAGGCTGCTTCGCTGACACCGCAAGCAGACTTAGCTATCTATATTGAAGCAATCGACGAAACCCAGCGCCGCGTGATTCTACGAACCGATACAAATCGCGGACGGCGCATGCTGCAGCATTGGCCCCAATGACCGAAGAAGCCGCGCACATTCCCTTTACCGCTTACCGTCCGAACCGACGCACCCTGCTCCAAGCAGGCAGCCTTGCATTGCTACTGGCGGGCAAGCAACACATCGCATGGGGTGCCTCCATCATGGCCGTGCGTGTCTGGCCTGCCGAAGATTACTCACGCGTCACGCTGGAGTCTGATGTCCCATTGAAGGTCAAGCAGACACTGATCAATTCGCCACCGCGCTTGGCCGTGGACATTGAGGGGCTCACTCTCAGTCCCGCGCTCACGGAACTGGTGGCCAAAGTGCGGGCCGATGACCCGAACATTGCGGCCATTCGTGTGGGGCAAAACGCGCCCAATGTGGTGCGCCTGGTCATTGACCTCAAACAGGAAGCGGTGCCACAGGTCTTTACGCTCAAGCCAGTGGCGGCCTACCAGCACCGTTTGGTGTTTGACTTGTATCCTTCCAAAGCGGTGGATCCGTTGGAAGCCTTGATTCAAGAGCGCTTTTTAGATGCTTCCAGCGGTGGCACCCCAGCAGTGCCCACGCCTTCCAGCGCAGTGGCACAGGCGCACGACCCGCTGGGTGACCTGATTGCCCAGCGTAGCCGACCCGACAGTAGCGCCCCGGCACCAGCCATCAGCCCTGCCGCACCCCCTGTTCCCGAGGCCGTCCGGATTGCCAAGACACCGGGCCCAACAACAGCTGCAGCTACGCCCACGAGCAGTGCCAGCGTCAGCGCCACAGCGCGCAAGACAGATCGCATCATCATTGTGGCGCTTGATCCCGGCCATGGCGGGGAGGATCCCGGCGCCATCGGCCCCAAAGGCACGTACGAAAAACACGTGGTGCTCAAAGTGGCGCAATTGCTGCGCGACCGGATCAACAAAACCACCGTCAACGGCAGCCCCATGCGTGCCTATATGACGCGTGACGGCGACTACTTTGTACCTCTGGCCACCCGCGTGCAAAAAGCCCGGCGTGTGCAGGCCGATCTGTTTATCAGCATCCACGCCGATGCGTTTACGCGCCCTTCTGCAGCCGGTGCCAGCGTCTACGCACTCAGCCATAAGGGAGCCACCAGCACGGCAGCGCGCTGGCTGGCCGATAAAGAGAACCAGGCCGACTCGATAGGCGGCCTCAATGTGCGCAGCCAGGACAAAGCCGTGCAGCAAATGCTACTGGACATGAGCACAACGGCCCAGATCAACGATAGCTTGAAGCTGGGCACAGCTTTACTGGGCCAGATTGGCAGCTTTGCCAAACTGCACAAACCTCGCGTGGAGCAGGCAGGCTTTGCCGTTCTCAAAGCACCCGATATTCCCAGCGTGCTGATCGAAACCGCCTTCATCAGCAATTTGGAGGAAGAGCAAAGGCTGCGCAGCCCCGCTTACCAAGCCAAGCTGGCCGATGCCATCATGGCCGGCATCCGGCAGTACTTCATCAAAAACCCCCCGCTGGCGCGCTCACGCTCGGTGTAGCGCCCTCCAGCAGACCATCCTTTCTCGAGCCCGCAACCGCGGGCTTTTTTGCGTGCCTGCCATTGCACTGGTTGGACAAAGAAGCTGTGACGCGGCTGTACGAATGTGAAGAAATGTCTAAGCCAGGCGTTTTCAGAAATTTGCCCATTGCCAAAAATACCGGACGGCGAACAATCAATCAACAAACCAAAGTCAATTGATTAAATTTATTGATATCCAGAATTGTCATGTCCATTTCCGTCCTCTCCTCGTATGCCGGCACTCGCGCTGCTCGCCGTAGTCTGAAGGCCACTGCTGCTGCATCGCTGGTGCTTTTGTCCGCCTTGGGGCATGCAGTAGAGATTGTCCCCGTGGATGCGCGCGACGAGCTACTGTCCCAGGCCCAGGAATTGCGCGATACCCACCAATGGGCCCCCGCCTTGCAGGCCTACCAACAAGGAAAGCAGCGCTTCCCCCAAGACCGCGCGTTTGCCTATGGCGAGATTTATGTTTTGGCCGATTCCGATCAGACTGAACAAGCGATGGCACAGGCCACGCACTTGCTCAGCCAAAAGCCTGATGACGTGGACACTTTGTTGGTGATGGATTATGCACGCTTGCGTCATGCAGGCGTTTTTGCTGCGCTGGAATATGCAGATAAAGCCATGCAGCTCGCTAGTGACCGCCCTTACGTTGTGCGTGATTACGTCTTGGCGTTGCAGCGCGCAGGTCTGGCAGTTGCAGCCCTGGAGATCGCGCAGCGCCATCCTGAGCTTTTAACGCGCGAACAGCTTTGGGGGTTGCAAGCGGATGCGGTGGCTGAACGCATTCGCCATGCCGATCTCCCAGCGCGCGAAGAAACAGAACGTTTTGCCGTAGCTGATGCTGCCTTGGCAAGCTACCGCGAGTTATTCACGCAATGGCAGGCTTATCCAGAGGCCAGCCGATCCATTCAGCAGCGGGCGCGCATTGACCGCTTGCAAGCACTGCATGCGCGCTTTTACATGGCCGAACTGGTGCAGGAATATGAAGCCTTGGTGTCCGAAGGCGTGGAAATCCCAGACTTTGCCTTGGGCAGTGTGGCCTCCGCTTATCTCTATCTGCGCATGCCCGAGCAAGCCGCTGTTGTGTACCAGCGCTTGATTGCAAGCGGCTATATGCGCGATGACGAAGTCACTAGGCAAAGCCAGGATCTTGGCTTGCTCTATGCTTATTCAGACCAAGGCGATGTCGCGGCGTCACAGCAATCCGCCCAAGCCTTGCAGCAAGCACACCCCCAATGGCGCTACGTGGAAGGCGACCAGGCGCACATTCCCAACCCGGCTTACCTGGACGCGCAGCACACCGCCGCCATGATGGATTTTTATGCCCAGTCCATCCCACAAGCCCAGCAAACGCTGGAAACCATGGTGCAAGCGGCTCCCAACAACAACAACCTGCGCACCGATCTGGCCTGGATTTATCGATCACGCGGCTGGCCACGCCAAGCGGAGCAGACACTGAAAGTGGCAGAGAGCTATGAGGCACGCGGACTGGCGCTGGAAATTGGGCAAGGGCTGGCCGCCTTGGATCTGCAGGAGTGGCGCCAAGCAGAGCAACTGAGCGCAGACACACTCACGCGCTTTCCCGAAGACCGCCGCAGCCAGCGCTTGGCCCGCCTCTGGCAAGTGCACAACATGGCAGAGCTGCAAGTGTCTGGCTACCAAGGGCTGAGCAACAACAACCCGGTGGCAGGCGGGCGAGATTTTGGGGTGGAGGCCACGTTGTACTCACAGCCGCTGGCCTACCACTGGCGATTGCTTGCCGGCATGGGGCACCGCAGCGCCCGCTTTGATGATGGCAAAGCGCAGCACCACTTTGGCCGCGTCGGCCTGGAATGGCGCGGCCGCGACTGGATCGTACTGGGTGAAGTGACAGACAACTACTTTGGCGGCGGCAGCCACACAGGGGCAGGCCTGACAGCCAACTATGCAATCAACGATGCGTGGTCGCTACATGCCGGGGCGCAATGGCGCGCGCGCGATACCAGCCTGGATGCGTTGCGCAACGGTGTCACCAGCAACCGCCTGGAGCTGGGCGCGCAATGGCGCCAGAGCGAGCGCAGATCGGTGGCTTTGACGGTTACGCCCAGCGACTTCAGTGACGGCAATCGGCGCTGGGAGGCGCTACTAAGCGGCCAGCAACGGCTGTGGACGCGCCCCACCTGGTTTCTGGATGGTGGACTTGAAGCGTTCGCCACTCGCAACATCCGTAGCAATGTTCCCTACTACAGCCCGCGCAGTGCGTACAGCGTGGTACCTACGCTCACGTGGAATCACACCATTTACCAGCGCTATGAGACGGCATGGACCCAGCAAGCCAGTGCCGGATGGGGCAGTTTGCACCAGCAGGGGTATGGCCAGGGTGCCATCGGCATGCTCAGTTATGGGCAGCGCTACAGGGCCAATGACGTCTTTGAAGTCGGCGGTACGCTGTCTACGCTCTCACGGCCCTATGACGGAGTGCGTGAGCGTGAGTGGCGTGTGGTGTTTGACATGACTTTCCGTTTTTGACTGTGAGTGTGTTTATGCGCTTGTTTTCATCTCTCCTCTCCCGCGCACTGGCCCTGGCTGTAGCTATGGGCGTGCTGGCAGGCTGTGCCAAAGACATTCCGTTGTATGTGCCACCAGAGCAGCGCCCCGTGGCGCTACAAGAACAGGCCTGGCCCAGCAACCGCTACCTGGCTCTGGCCTACCACGCCGTGCAAGACAACCAGGCCGATCAGACCTTTTTGGCGGTACGCACCCATCAGTTATTGGCACAACTGAGCTGGCTACGCAACCAGGGCTATCAGGCAGTCTCTGTGCAGCAAATTCTGGATGCCCAACGTGGCGGCCAAGCCTTGCCCGCCAAAGCCGTATTGCTCAGTTTTGACGACGGTTACCAAGATTTCTATACCCGTATGCTGCCTCTGCTGCGCAGTTTCAACTGGCCGGCTGTCTTGGCGCCCGTTGGCGCTTGGCTGGACACGCCTGCTGATCAGACCGTGCAGTTTGGTGATGTGGCCGCCCCGCGCTCTATGTTCTTGAATCGTGCTGGCCTGCAACAGGCGGCACGCTCGCCGCTGGTAGAAATTGGTGCCCATACCTTTAACCAGCACAAAGGTGTGGTTGCCAATCCCCAGGGCAATACGCTGCCGGCCATGGCCAACCGCATGTACCTGTCCGCACAGCAGCGCTACGAGAGTGATGAAGAATTTGAACACCGTCTGCGCCAGGACGTAGCAGCCATCACACAGGCCTTGCAAACCACTACCGGCAAAGCGCCACGCGTATGGGTCTGGCCCTATGGTGCAGCCAATGGCACAGCCCAGCGCATCATTCAGGAAGCCGGCTACCAGCTTTTCCTCACACTGGAAGACGGCCTGGCAGATGTGCAGCAACCGGACAACGTGCCGCGCGTGCTGATGTCCGGGCGCGATGACATTCATTCGGTCGCCCAGCGCCTGACCTCGGTGCAAGCGCCCCATCTGATGCGCGTGGCCCATGTGGACCTGGACTATGTCTATGACGCTGACCCTGAACAGCTCCATAAAAACCTGGATGCCTTGGTTCAGCGTATTGCAGATATGCGCATCACCACCGTATTTTTGCAAGCGTTTGCCGACACCGCCGGCGATGGGTTGGTGCATGAGGTCTATTTCCCCAATCGCGTACTGCCCATGCGTGCTGATCTTTTTAACCGTGTGGCATGGCAGCTCCGCAGCCGGGCGCAGGTCGAGGTCTATGCCTGGATGCCGGTGCTCAGCCTGGATCTGGATGAACACCACCCCCGCGTACAACGCTGGGATCCTGAGACTGGAAAAACCTCGGTCGATACCCAGCAATACCAGCGCCTGAGCCCTTTTCATGCAGGCAATCGGCTGGCGATTGGCCAACTGTATGAAGACTTGGCGCGCTACGCCTGGTTTGACGGACTGCTCTACCACGACGACGCCTTGCTGTCAGACTTTGAGGACGCTGGCCCTGACGCCTTGCGCGCCTATGCCGAGGCCGGCCTGCCTCAGGACATCGCGGCCTTGCGGGCCCATCCGCAGCAACTGCAAGCGTGGACACGCTTCAAATCTCGCGCGCTGATTGACTTCACCCACGAAATAACAGCCAAGGTTCGCGCCATTCGTGGCCCTCAAGTGAAGACTGCACGCAACATCTTTGCAGCCCCTATCCTGGACCCGCAAGCTGAAACATGGTTTGCCCAAAACCCCGACGATTTTCTGGCTGCTTATGACTGGACCGCCCCCATGGCCATGCCTTTGATGGAGGGCGTCTCTTACGCCGACGCGCCGGGCTGGCTGGACCGCATGGTGGATGCCATGCGTCAGCGTCCCGGCGCTTTGGATCGCACGGTGTTCGAGCTGCAAACCAAAGACTGGCGCGCCACACGCCAGGCAGACGAAGCCGCCACCATTGACTCAACGATCATTGCGCAGTGGATGCGTCGCCTGCAATTGCGAGGAGCACGCAACTTTGGCTACTACCCCGATGATTTCACCCAAGACCACCCCCGTCTTGAGGTGGTACGCCCCCATATGTCCTCTGCTTGGTTTCCTGCCCCATGAAGCACCGCGTCCTTTCATTTTTTCTTATGGGACTGGTGATTGCGATCCCCTTGGCACTTGCCGTGTTTCTGACCGGCAAGGCGATCCTGGCATTTGTCTTTTTCTACCCATTGCTGATGTCAGGGTTGTGGATGATTGGGGGACTCACCTTTTATGTCACCCGCGAGCGCCACTGGAAATGGGGAGAGACACCTGAGCAGCGCGATGTTCCAGATCTGCCTGGCCATCCTTTGGTCTCCATCCTGATTCCTTGCTTCAATGAGGCCAATAACGGTGAAGAAACCATCTTGGCCGCACTGCGGCAGCACTACACACACATTGAAGTCATTGCCATCAACGACGGATCCAGTGACAACACGGCCGCATTGCTTGACCGTCTGGCGCACCAGCATGCGCGATTGCGCGTGCTGCACTTGGCACACAACCAAGGCAAAGCCATGGCCTTGCGCATGGGGGCCTTGGCGGCCAACAGTGACTACTTGGTATGCATCGACGGTGACTCGATCTTGGACCCGGACGCCGTGCCCTTTCTGGTGCGCCCCTTGATCGACAACCCGCGCGTCGGGTCCGTGACTGGTAATCCACGCGTACGCACACGCTCCACGTTGACAGGAGCCGTTCAGGTGGGTGAATTTTCTTCCATCATCGGCCTCATCAAGCGCACGCAACGTGTTTATGGCCAAGTGTTCACGGTCTCGGGCGTCATTGCCTCCTTTAACCGTCGCGCCTTGGAACGGGTCGGCTTCTGGAGCCTGGACATGGTGACTGAAGATATCGATATCAGCTGGAAGTTGCAGCGTGACCACTGGGGCATTTTTTATGAGCCGCGCGCGCTGTGCTGGATCCTCATGCCTGAAACGATCAAAGGCCTGTGGAAGCAACGCCTGCGCTGGGCACAGGGCGGCGCGGAAATCCTGATCAAAAACCTGGGCTCGCTGCAGCGGTGGCGCAATCGGCGCATGTGGTTATTGCTCGCAGAGTTCACGCTCTCAGCGTTGTGGGCCTTCTCATTTGCGCTGTCAATCTTGCTGCACGTGCTGGGCTGGTGGTTCGATTTGCCGGCGCATTTGCGCGTAGAGACCTTGGTGCCGCCAGCCTTCACAGGCATGGTCTTGGCAGGTTTTTGCTTGTTGCAATTTTTGATCAGCATTTTGATTGAGCGGCGCTATGAAAAAGGGTTTGCGCGCACCCTCGTCTGGATCATCTGGTATCCGCTGGTATTTTGGATGCTCAATTTGTTCACCACCTTGGTGAGCTTCCCGCAGATCATGCTCAGCAAGAAGCGCCAACGCGCGCGCTGGGTCAGCCCTGACCGTGGCATTAATCAACTGGATTCCACGCCATGACTACCTCCCCTCCCACGCACCACCTTCCCGATGTGATCAACGCAGACACCATGGTCATTCGCTCTGAGCGGGGCTTTTGGCGCCATGCACTGGATTTGGTTTTCACACTGCTGGCTTGGGCCGCGTTCATTTATTTATTCGCCCGCGGACTCTGGACCATCGTTCGCACGGGGCATGTGGGGGTCGACATGCCCCTGCTGTCGCAACTCCACCCCACGATCAGTGACTTGGGGGTCTACTTGCTAGCGGTGCTTTTCCTCGGGATGCTCCTGCTTGTCTGGGTCCGCTATAACGCGTGGCGCTTTCAGGGCAAACAGCGCCGCACCAACGTGTCTCCCATAGTCTCCAAGACGCAGCCGATGTTGTATGGCGTTGAACTGTCGGCCTTGCAAAAACTGCGTGCCACGCCTATTTCGGTCATTCACCACCGAGAAGATGGCACGCTTGAACGCTGGGAAGCTTCTCCCACACTGGCCCCGGATAGCTAAATAAAGCCCTGTAACAACCCTCCCTGCATGGGGCAGCGCTCCCTACCGATTTTCGCAATGAACCTACAAACACCACGGCCCTTGCCCGACGGTAAGGCCTTAGTGTGCGCATTACATTGGAGGCAATTAAAAGGAGTTCTCTATGCAACGCGTGAAAACCATTTCTACGGCAGTCGCACTGACCGCCATGCTGGCACTGACAGGCTGCGCCAATAACCAACAATTGGGTACCGGTGTTGGTGCTGTCGCGGGTGGGGTAGTAGGTGATGCGGTATTGGGCGGTACGCTCGGCACTCTGGGTGGTGCTGCAGCAGGGGCCGTCATTGGCAACCAGATTGGTAAGGGCCAAGACCGCAAATAAGCTTTTGCTTTGCGGCGGCGTGTTGACTCAAAGCACGCGGGTCACGGTCTTGCACACAAGCCTGCTTTCGCAGGCTTTTTCTATGCGCGCCTTTCATGTCGTTTCTTCATTTCTGTGTTCTAGCTTCACCAGCCATTGCACAACACACACTCGTTTGCAGGCGCACACAAACACTTACCCAACTTCACGCGGTACTGACGCATTCCTCGCAGTAGCAGGGTATGGACACTGGCACAGTGGCTCCATTGCCAAAATCGGCGCAATAGAAAATGAGGATAAGGATGCAAAAACGAAATCGAACTGCTTGGTGGTTGGGCGCTATGGTTGCGGGTAGCTTGATGCTGGGTGGCTGTGCGCACCGCCCTAACAATGCCCAACTGGGTACTGGTGTTGGCGCAGTAGCGGGCGGCTTTCTGGGCGATGCTGTCTTTGGCAGCACTTTAGGCACCGTCGGTGGAGCCGCAGCGGGAGCCTTAATCGGCAACCAGATGGGCAAGAACAGCGACCAAGGACAACGCCGTAGCGGCCACCGTCACCGCCACCGTTAAGCTCCACCCATCGCCATACACCCTGCCTGCCAGGCAGCGCCTGCATAAAATGGTGCGGTGAATACGAGCACTACCCCTTTGGTGGCCACGCGCCGCACTATCCAAGACCTGCCCGACGAACTTATCAGCCAGATAGCTGCTGGCGAAGTCGTCGAGCGCCCAGCCTCCGTAGTCCGTGAGCTGGTAGACAACGCACTGGATGCCGGGGCCACCCAGATCCAAGTGCGGTTGCTGGCAGGCGGTGTGCGCCTGATCAGTGTGGAGGACGACGGCTGCGGCATCCCACGCGAAGAGCTGCCTGTGGCACTGCGCCGCCACGCCACCAGCAAGATCCGCGACCTTAACGAACTGGAACAAGTCGGCACGATGGGCTTTCGCGGAGAAGCGCTGGCCGCGATTGCCTCCGTCTCAGAAACGTCCATTCTCTCGCGCATGGAAGGTCAAGACAGTGGCTGGCTGCTGGAAGCGCGCAGTGGGGAGCTGCGCCCTGCGGCCCGCAACCGGGGCACGACGCTGGAAGTCAAAGAGCTGTTTTTCAGCACGCCCGCACGGCGCAAGTTTTTGAAAAGCGATGCGACAGAGTTGGCGCACTGCATTGAATCCGTACGCCGCCATGCCTTGGCACGCCCTGATGTGGGCTTTGCCATCTGGCACGAAGGCAAGCTGGTCGAGCAATGGCGCGCCGTACCCATGGGCGAAGGCACGGAGCGCAACGATGCCTTGGCGCGACGCTTGAGTGATGTGCTGGGTGACGATTTTGTGTCCAGCTCGATTGCCGTGCTGCGCACCTCGGCCTCCAGCGGCATCACCGTCTATGGCCGCGCCGGCCTGCCCGATGCCGCACGCAGCCGCCCCGATCAGCAATATTGCTACGTCAATGGCCGTTTTGTGCGCGACAAGGTGCTCACCCACGCCGCCAAAAGCGCCTACGAAGACGTGCTGCACGGCCACAAGCAACCCATTTACGCGCTGTACATGGAGATTGACCCGGCACGCGTGGATGTGAATGTGCACCCCACCAAGATTGAAGTGCGCTTTCGCGACAGCCGCGAAGTGCACCAGGCTATCAAGCACGCAGTCGAAGACGCACTGGCTGCGCCCCGGGCTGCATGGCTGGCCGCGCAGGCGGACACCTCCAGCACGGCAGCATCTGATGCCGCGCAGCACCACAGCGCCCCTGCCACCAGCGCGGTAGCGTGGCAGCCCCGCGTGAGCCCCGCGCGCCCAGCCATGCAGCCGCAAGTGCAGTACGCCATGCCGCTGCAGGAAGCGCCCGGCCACAAGGTCCATGACATGCAAGCCCTGTGGGCACCGCTGCGTGAGCCCGTCGCTACGCCCGATGTGGCAACGCCCATGCAGACCGCAGCCCCGACAGAGCACCCGACAGAGCACCCGACAGAATCTGAGTCAAATAGCCCTGTAGCCCTTACTACACCTGGGCTGACAGCTATTCAATCTGAAGTGCCAATATCTGCAGCCCCACCCGGCCCAGCGCCCGCTGCCTGGCCCCTGGGCCGTGCGATTGCGCAGGTGCATGGCGTCTACATCCTGGCTGAGAGCGCGCAAGGTCTGGTGATTGTGGACATGCACGCCGCGCACGAGCGCATTGTGTATGAGCGCTTGAAAAACCAGCTGGGCAACGATCAGCCGATTGCCAGCCAGCCGCTGCTGATACCTGCCACCTTTGCTGCCACGCCGCAAGAAGTGGCTACGGCGGAAACCCACGCTGACACATTGCGTGTGCTGGGGCTGGAAGTCTCCCCTTTCTCGCCCAAAACACTGGCCGTGCGCGCTGTACCGGCCACACTGGCGCAAGGTGACGCGGTGGAACTGGCCCGCAGCGTGCTGGCAGAGCTGGAACAACAGGCAGCTTCTGGCGTGATTCAGCGTGCGCGCAATGAAATCCTGGCTACCATGGCCTGCCACGGCGCAGTCCGCGCCAATCGACGACTCACACTGGACGAAATGAACGCCTTGCTGCGCCAAATGGAAACCACCGAACGCTCTGACCAATGCAACCATGGTCGCCCCACCTGGCGGCAACTGACCATGAAAGAGCTGGACGCGCTCTTCATGCGGGGGCGCTAATCCATGGCCACCCACCTGCAACCCCATGCCCAGCCAACGCCCGGCTCCTCCGTGCCATTTTTTGCACGCCTGCGTGCGGCGCTGGACACGTTCTCGCCCACTGAGCGCAAGCTGGCCCAAGTGGTGCTGGACTATCCCATCAACCTCGCAGGCTACAGCGCCAGTGAACTGGCACAACTGACCGGCGTGTCCAACGCCACCGTTACCCGGTTTATCCGGCGCCTGGGCTACGACAGCTATGAAGAAGCACGCCGCACTGCGCGTGTAGAGGCCAGCGTCAATGGCTTGCCCCTCCCGGCCGCCCATATCAGCATTTCGCCCAGCACCCCCAACAGCGCACTGCTGTGGCAGCAACTACAAGACAACCTCAACGCCACGCTGGCGCAAATTCCGGCCAGCACCATGGATGCCATGGCCTCGGCCATCCACCAGGCACCCAGCGTGTTTTGTGTGGGCCTGCAGCACAACCACATGCTGGCGCGCTCACTGCGCGGCCATTTGATGTCCGGGCTGGACAAGCAAATCTACGGCGCTCCTGCGGCGGGCGAAACTGTCGAAGACGTGCTGGCCCGCATCGCGCCGCGCGACATGGTGGTGCTGTTTGCGCTGGGCGGCATCCGCAGCGACATGGCAGACCTGTGCGAGCGTGCGCGCAAGCTGGGTGCCAAGCTCATCTGCATTACCGATACCGCCAGCCACGCCCCACCGTCAGACTGGCTGCTGCGCTGCCACATGACCCCGCATGTGCCCGAGGTGCGCCACCTGACCGATACCAGTGCCGCCCAAGCCCTGGCGTATGGACTGGCGGCCCACACCATCCAGTGGGGCGCAATTCCCTTTGAGTTGATTTAGCACGGGCCATTCAGCGCCCACGCAGGCGGGCGGGCTGCAGGGAAAACGCCCGCCGGCCTCCCACCCCCATGCCTATCTGGCAGTTCCATACACAGAAAAGATAGCAGCTAGCCGTTGCTATCTAATGAATTGGTGCGCCTTTGTATTTGAAACTCAATCAGCTACACGGCCAGCTGCTTTCAATAGCGTAGCAGCAGCACGCGATGGCCGACGTACTGAAATACGCAAGGGGCACTGCACAGGGCTTTGGCCGCAATAGCGGGAGTGTGAATCGCTATCAATTTCAAAGCATTGAGCACCGCCACCTCCATGCACCAAAGTGAAACGCTAGCTGAAATCAGGCTGACACAGGAGCACCAAAACTAGACAGTTATGCACCAATCTTCTACAAGTCATGTTTAATTTGGTGCATATAGGTATACATTTTTGGCATAATCATCGACGTGCGCTACGGCGCTTTTGTTTTGTGCCCTTGAAAGACTAGCCCTCCATGAAGTACGCCAACCTTGACCAATTTCTGCATGACGTTGCCACCCGCAACCCCGGTCAACCTGAGTTTTTGCAAGCCGTCACGGAAGTGATGGAGTCGCTGTGGCCCTTCATTGAAAACAACCCCAAGTACGCAGACAACGCGTTGCTGGAGCGCCTGGTTGAGCCTGAGCGCATCATTCAATTCCGCGTCAGCTGGATGGATGACAAGGGCCAGGTGCAAGTCAACCGGGGCTTTCGCATTCAGCACAGCATGGCGATTGGCCCCTTCAAGGGCGGCCTGCGCTTTCACCCCTCGGTGAACCAGTCGGTGCTGAAGTTCCTCGCCTTCGAGCAAACCTTCAAGAACGCACTGACCACCCTGCCCATGGGTGGCGGCAAGGGCGGCTCGGACTTCGACCCCAAGGGCAAGAGCCCGGCTGAAGTCATGCGTTTTTGCCAAGCCTTCATCACTGAACTGTATCGCCACGTAGGCCCGGACACTGACGTGCCCGCAGGCGACATCGGCGTGGGTGGCCGTGAAGTGGGCTTCATGGCTGGCATGTACAAGAAGCTGTCCAACAACGCCGCCTGCGTGTTCACCGGCAAGGGCC
>JADMKK010000006.1 GCA_015478895.1 Comamonas sp.
ATCTCTCTGAAACCGAAGCAGTGCCAGGACTGGCAGCTTCTGTTGTTGTAGCAGATGCTGTTTCTGCCGTTGTCGCAGGGGCAGCGGCGGGTGCAGAAGCCGCATCTGCGGTTTCCAGCACCAGGATGACGGAGCCTTGCTTGATCTGGTCGCCCAGCGCCACTTTCAGCTCTTTGACCACGCCTGCGTGGCTGCTCGGGATTTCCATGGAGGCCTTGTCGGACTCCACGGTGATGAGCGACTGCTCGACCTTGATGGTGTCACCCACCTTGACCAGCACTTCGATCACGCCGACGGTGTCGAAGTCGCCGATATCCGGGACCTGGATTTCTGTCATTGCCATGTGTGTGTCTCCGGCCAGTTAAGCGTACAGGGGGTTGATCTTGTTGGCTTTGATGCCGTACTTGTTGATGGCTTCGGCCACCTTGGTCACGGGCAACTTGCCTTCATCGGCCAGCGCCTTCAAAGCGGCCACCACGATGTAGTGGCGGTCGATTTCGAAGTGCTCGCGCAGCTTGCGGCGGAAGTCCGAGCGGCCAAAGCCATCGGTACCCAGCACCTTGTAGGTACGGCCCTTGGGGATGAACGGGCGAATCTGCTCGGCGTAAGCCTTCATGTAGTCAGTGGACGCCACGATGGGACCTTGCGAGCCTTGCAGCTGCCTGGTGACAAAGGCTTGCTTGGCGGTTTCCAGCGGGTGCAGCATGTTGTGGCGCTCGCAGTCCTGGCCGTCGCGGGTCAGTTCGTTGAACGATGGACAACTCCACACGTCGGCGGCGATCTGCCAGTCTTTTTCCAGCAGTTCTTGCGCAAAGAACGATTCGCGCAGGATGGTGCCCGAGCCCAGCAGCTGAACGCGCTGGCCCGATTGCGGCACTTTCTGGCCGGGCTTGCACAGGTACATGCCCTTGATGATTTGCTCTTCCGTGCCAGCGGTCAGACCGGGCATGGGGTAGTTTTCATTGAGCAAGGTGATGTAGTAGAAGACGTTTTCCTGGTTTTGCACCATGCGGCGCAGGCCGTCTTGCATGATGACGGCCACTTCGTGCGCGAAGGTGGGGTCATACGAGATGCAGTTGGGCACGGTGTTGGCCAGGATATGGCTGTGGCCGTCTTCGTGCTGCAGGCCTTCGCCGTTCAGCGTGGTGCGGCCCGAGGTGCCGCCCAGCAAGAAGCCGCGCGCCTGCATGTCGCCCGCTGCCCAGGCCAGGTCGCCCACGCGCTGGAAGCCGAACATGGAGTAGTAGACATAGAACGGAATCATGATGCGGTTGGACGTGCTGTAGCTCGTCGCCGCCGCAATCCACGATGCCATGCCGCCGGCTTCGTTGATACCTTCTTGCAGGATCTGGCCGGCCTTGTCCTCGCGGTAGTACATGACCTGGTCTTTGTCGACCGGGGTGTACTGCTGACCGTGGGGGTTGTAGATACCGATCTGGCGGAACAGGCCTTCCATACCAAAGGTACGGGCTTCGTCCACCAAGATAGGCACCACACGCGGGCCAATGTTCTTGTCACGCAGCAGCTGCGTGAGGAAGCGCACATAGGCTTGCGTGGTGGAGATTTCGCGGCCTTCTGGGGTGGGTTCCAGAATAGCTTTGAAGGTATCCAGTGCCGGCGCGGTGAAGGCTTCATCGGCCTTCACGCGGCGGTGGGGCAGGTAGCCGCCCAGGGCCTTGCGGCGCTCGTGCAGGTACTTCATTTCCGGGGTGTCATCTGCGGGCTTGAAGAAGGGAATGTCCGCAATCTGGCTGTCGGGAATCGGGATGTTGAAGCGGTCGCGGAAGGCTTTGATGTCTTCGTCGGAGAGCTTCTTGGTCTGGTGCACGGTGTTCTTGCCTTCACCGACCTTGCCCATGCCAAAGCCCTTGACGGTCTTGACCAGCAATACGGTAGGCTGACCCTTGTGGGTGTTGGCAGCGGCAAATGCGGCGTAGACCTTTTGCGAGTCGTGGCCACCACGGCGCAGGTTCCAGATTTCGTCGTCGGACATGTGCTCGACCATCTTCAGCGCGCGCGGGTCGCGGCCAAAGAAGTTCTTGCGCACGAAAGCACCATCGTTGGCCTTCATGGCCTGATAGTCGCCGTCGTTGCACTCCATCATGATTTTCTTGAGCACGCCGTCCTTGTCTTTGGCCAGCAGCTCGTCCCAGCCCTTGCCCCAGATCAGCTTGATGACGTTCCAGCCCGAGCCACGGAATTCGCCTTCCAGCTCCTGGATGATCTTGCCGTTGCCGCGCACCGGGCCATCCAGACGCTGCAGATTGCAGTTGATGACAAAGACCAGGTTGTCCAGGTTTTCACGCGCGGCCAGGCCGATGGCGCCCAGAGATTCGACTTCGTCCATTTCGCCGTCGCCGCAGAACACCCAGACCTTGCGGTTTTCGGTGTTGGCAATGCCACGGGCGTGCAGGTACTTGAGAAAACGCGCTTGGTAGATCGCCATCAATGGGCCCAGGCCCATGGACACGGTGGGGAACTGCCAGAACTCGGGCATCAGCTTGGGGTGCGGGTAGCTGGACAGGCCCTTGCCATCCACTTCCTGGCGGAAGTTGAGCAACTGCTCTTCGCTGATGCGGCCTTCCAGGTAGGCGCGGGCATAGATGCCGGGCGAGACGTGACCCTGGATGTACAGGCAGTCGCCGCCGTGGTTTTCGTTTTCGGCGTGCCAGAAGTGGTTAAAGCCTGCGGCAAACATATTCGCCAGCGAGGCGAACGAGCCAATGTGGCCACCCAGATCACCACCTTCTGGTGGGTAGTGGCGGTTGGCCTTGACCACCATGGCCATGGCGTTCCAGCGCATGTAGGCGCGCAGGCGACCTTCCAGCTCCAGGTTGCCGGGGCATTTGGCTTCCTGGCTGGCTTCGATGGTATTCACATAACCGGTTTGCGCAGAAAACGGCAAATCAACGCTGTTCTGGCGGGCATGCTCGAGCACTTCTTCAATCAGCTGGTGGGCGTAGTGCGCACCTTCACGGTCGATGACGGCACTGAGCGCGTCCATCCACTCGCGGGATTCTTGGGGATCGAGGCTAGGCTTTGCGTTAGCGCCGGCCTGAGGGTCGGTCTGAGCTGTCATGGTTGTCTCCTGTTCAAGAGGCTGCAGGTATGAGGTCAAGCGTTTAGCAATCGGACGCATTTGTCAGCGGTTTTGGGTTTGGGGATACAGAGTCATCTGCTGCGCAGGAACCAACACATATCCAGCTGCACCATCCTTTGCGAAAGACAAATATGACCAATTTATTGACCTTTCGCTGTGCAGTTTCTCATATTTTTTGCATATTTCAAATTATGCAGATGCTTACCGCAATATGAAAAATTGCTGCATCTGCACATAAGAAACAGGCTGATGCAACAGTCACTTGGAGCACGCAATTAGCAAGGGAATCCCCCTACACTGCTGTCATGGTTTCCCCTGAAAAAACGCCCGATCACTCGCCCTCATCCCCGCACTACCATGCCTCCGCACCCACACAGTGGTGGCGCATCTGGTGGCGCAGCTTGCCTCCTACGCGACAAGATCGCCTGGCCGCATTGGCGCCACTGGTGTCCGTTGCCATGTTCATGGCTGCCATCATTGCGGCTTTCTGGTATCTACGAACTGAAGAAGTGGATCGCGACCGTCAAGCCCTGAAGCGCGATGTGGAATATGCCCAGCAGCGTTTGCGTTTACGCCTGTTAGAGCGCCAAGAGCAAATCATGCGCATTGCGCGTGATCTTTCCTATGGGGATATTGGCACCGTAGAGTTTGGCAACCGTGCTGAAGTGCTGGTGACCCAATACCCTGAGCTGCAAGCGCTGACGTGGATTGATCCGTCAGGGCGCATCATTACCAGTCAGGCAGCTCCTACCGTACCCAGCGAGCAACTGCGCATGCCCAGCGAGCAGCTCAGCAATGACGCTGCGGGGGAAAGTTTCAAAATCGTCAAAGAAACACGCCAGGCCATCTATACGCAGCCACAAGTGATGGCTGGCTACACCCCGCCCATGCTGCAGCTGCAAGTGCCGGTCAGCTCGGGCGGCAACTTTGGCGGGACGGTCTTGGGCGAGTTCTCCGTGGACAGTTTGTTGCGTTATGCCATTCCCACAGAATTGCTGGCCAGTTACGCGATCAGCATGGTCGATGGTCAGGGGCGGCTGATTGCTGGCACGCCCCAGTCCCTCCAGCGCAAAGAAACCACCACGTGGTATGGCCAGATAACACCCCACGCAACAACCGAGTACCAATCTGCCATCGCACTGGTGGGCAACTCCCTGGCCCTGAAAGCGCAAACCTATCGCACTTCGCACAGCATGATCGGCAACGGCATGTTCTGGCTGGTCGCCACGATGAGTTTGCTCACCGCTTGGCTGCTAACAGGTACGTGGCGCCACACCCGCAAGCGCCTGCGTGCGCAAGACGCGCTGATTGCAGAGACCAACTTTCGCCGTGCGATGGAAAACTCGGTGCTCACCGGCATGCGGGCCTTGGATATGCACGGCCGTATTACTTATGTGAATGCCGCTTTTTGCCAAATGACGGGCTGGTCAGAGGAAGAACTGGTGGGGCAAACCCCGCCCTATCCGTATTGGCCGGAGAGCGATTATGAGCAGCTGTATGTCAAGCTCAAAGACGAGTTGCGTGGCAAGACGGTACAGGGCGGTTTTCAAGTACGCGTGCGCCGCAAAAACGGCTCCTTGTTTGATGCACGCTTGTATGTCTCGCCCCTGATTGACGCGCGGGGACAGCAAACGGGCTGGATGTCGTCCATGACCGATATCACCGAGTCCAAACGCATTCGCGACCAGCTGGCCGCTTCCCACGACCGCTTCACCATCGTGCTGGAAGCGCTGGATGCCTCGGTCTCGGTGGCGCCGCTGGGCAGTGCCGAGTTGCTGTTTGCCAACAAGCTCTACCGCCAGTGGTTTGGCTCTCAAACCGACGGCCATCTGCAACTGGTCCAACAAGCTGGCTTGCCCGCAGAGCGTAGTGAAACCGTGGACGATGAAGATGGCTTGATGGGCCTGCCCACCGATTCCCTCACGACCGCCAGCAGCAACAACGCCGAAATTTACTTGGCCGATCTGGGCAAGTGGCTGGAGGTGCGTTCACGGTATTTAAGCTGGGTGGACGGACGCCTGGCGCAGATGGTGATTGCCACCGACATCACCCAGCGCCGTCAGGCGGAAGAGCAAGCCGCACTGCAAGCCGAGCGTGCGCAAACCTCCAGCCGCCTGATCACCATGGGCGAGATGGCATCCAGCGTGGCGCATGAGCTCAACCAACCACTGACCGCCATCAGCAACTACAGCAGCGGCATGTTGAACCGTTTGGAAAACGGCTCTTTGACCCCTGAGCAAATGAAGTTTGCGCTGGAAAAAACCGCCCACCAGGCGCAGCGTGCGGGGCAGATCATTCACCGCATTCGCACCTTTGTGAAACGCAGCGAGCCCAATCGCACTTTGTGCCATGTGCAAGACATCATTGATGAAGCGCTGGAACTGGCCAACATTGAAATGCGTCGGCGCAATGTGCGCTTGACCCACCATGTAGCAGCGCGCATTCCCACTGTCATGGTGGACAGCATTTTGATTGAGCAGGTGCTGATCAACCTGATCAAAAACGCGGGCGAATCTATCGACCAAGCACAGCGCCCGCTGTCCCAGCGTCACGTGGAGCTGCGTGTGCTGCCCAAAGAAGTACAAGGCCTTCAAGGCGTGGAATTTAGCGTGCAAGACACCGGCAATGGCCTGCCACCAGAGGTTCTGGAGCGTTTGTTTGAAGCGTTTTTCACGACCAAAAGTGAAGGCATGGGCATGGGCCTGAACCTTTGCCGAAGCATTATCGAGTCACACGATGGCCGTATGTCGGCAGAGAACCTCTACAATGGTTCGGAGGTGGTCGGTTGCAGGTTTTCCTTTTGGATCCCGCTGGCGGCCTCTTAGGAAAAGGGAGACATCCTTTCCAAGACAACCAATTAAATATAAGGATCCTGCATGAGCTTGACACCCAAAAAAGGTACGGTTTACGTGGTGGATGATGACGAAGCTGTTCGCGATTCGCTGCAATGGCTGCTGGAGGGTAAGGACTATCGGGTTCGCTGCTTTGACTCAGCGGAATCATTTTTGTCACGCTATGACCAACGTGAAGTGGCTTGCCTGATTGCCGACATTCGCATGGGCGGCATGACAGGTCTGGAGTTGCAAGACAAGCTTTTGGAGCGCAAATCGCCCCTGCCTATCGTCTTCATCACGGGCCACGGTGATGTGCCCATGGCGGTCGACACCATGAAAAAAGGCGCGCTGGATTTCATCCAGAAGCCTTTCAACGAAGACTCCCTGATTAACGTGGTTGAGCGCATGCTGGACCACGCACGTGCGGCCTTTGCTGGCCACCAGCAAGCGGCCAGTCGCGAGGCGCTGCTGTCCAAACTGACAGGTCGCGAGTCGCAGGTGCTGGAACGCATTGTGGCCGGTCGCCTGAACAAGCAAATCGCTGACGATCTGGGCATCAGCATCAAAACCGTGGAAGCGCACCGTGCCAACATCATGGAGAAACTCGGTGCGAACACCGTGGCCGACCTTCTCAAGATTGCATTGGGTTCCAATTCCGCAAGCAAGACGCCAGCGTAAAATCGCGGCAGATTGCCCATCCTCGCAAAGCCACTTGGGGTCACCCCGGTGGCTTTTTTGCTTTTTTACTTCAGATACGAACTGACCATGACAGCCCAGATCATCGACGGCAAAGCCCTCTCCGCCCAATTGCGTACCGAAGTTGCCCAGCGCGCCGCAGCCCTGACTGCCCAGGGCACTAAGCCCGGTCTGGCCGTGGTGCTGGTGGGAGACAACCAGGCCTCCCAGGTGTATGTGCGCAACAAGGTCAAGGCGTGCGAGGACGCAGGCTTTCACTCCGTGCTGGAAAAGTACGACGCCACCATGACCGAAGCCGAGCTGCTGGCCCGTGTGGATGCACTGAACAACGACCCCAGCATTCACGGCATCCTGGTGCAGTTGCCCTTGCCCAAGCACATCGACGACCACAAGGTCATAGAAGCGATTTCGCCCCTCAAAGATGTGGACGGCTTTCACGTGGCCAGCGCTGGCGCGCTGATGGTCGGCGAAGTGGGTTTCAAAGCCTGCACGCCCTATGGCTGCATGAAGATGCTCGAATCGATTGGCATGAAGGACTTGCGTGGCAAGCATGCCGTGGTAATTGGGCGCTCCAACATCGTCGGCAAGCCCATGGCCATGATGCTGCTGGCCGCCAACGCCACCGTCACTGTCTGCCACAGCGGCACGGCTGATCTGGCCGCCATGACGCGCCAGGCCGATGTGGTGGTGGCTGCCGTGGGCAAGTTGAACGTACTGACCGCTGACATGATCAAACCCGGCGCTGTGGTGATTGATGTGGGCATGAACCGCAATGCCGAAGGCAAATTGTGCGGCGACGTGGACTATGAAGGCTGCAAGGAAGTGGCAGGCTACATCACCCCCGTCCCCGGCGGCGTGGGCCCCATGACCATCACCATGCTGCTGGTCAACACCATGGAAGCCGCAGAGCGCGCCGCTGGCCAGTAAGCGACTCCACGGCTCCAACATCTAAAAACCTCCGCGCCGACGGGCGCTGAGGTTTTTTTATAGCTGCTTGCCCTTATCTATACTTGCTTTGCAATACTTTCGGCTTGCAAACCTGCTGCGCACTTGGGCAAATAGCTATCAAGACAATAGTTACCAACACCACCTTGAAACCGGCGCAGATGGCGCAAAATGCTTGGTTATGACCAATGCACTGCTTGAATCCACTAGCCTGCCGCTGTTTGACCGCATCACGCCTGCGGACGTCGGCCCTGCCATCCAGACTTTGATCGCGCACGCGCAAACTGCGCTGGATACCGTGACGGCTGCGGACTACCCGGCCGACTGGAACGCCATCTCCAAAGTGCTGGACGTGGCCACTGAAAAACTGGGCATGGCCTGGAGTGCAGTCAGTCACCTGTCCAGCGTGGCCGATACGCCCGAGCTGCGTGCCGCCTACAACGAGACGCTGCCCGCCATTACCGAGTTCTGGACCAAGCTCGGTGCCGATGAGCGCCTGTACGCCAAGTACAAAGCCATTGACGTCAGCACCCTGACCACCGAGCAAAAGAAAGCGCACGAGAACTCGCTGCGCGGCTTTGTGCTCTCGGGTGCCGAACTGCAAGGCGCTGATCGCGAGCGCTTTGCCCAGATTCAGGAGCGCAGCGCAGAACTCGGCCAAAAATTCAGCGAAAACACGCTGGATGCCACCGAAAAATGGGCTTACTACGCAACGGCTGAAGAATTGGCTGGTGTGCCGCAAGACATCGTGCAAGCTGCCCGTGCAGCCGCTGAAACCGATGGCAAAGAGGGCTACAAGCTCACGCTCAAGATTCCGTCGTACCTGCCCGTCATGCAGTTTGCGCACAGCTCCAAGCTGCGCGAAACCGTGTACCGCGCCTACGTCACCCGCGCCTCCGACCAGGCCGAAGGCGATCTGACTCAGTACGACAACGCGGCCATCATCCAAGAAATCCTGGCCCTGCGCCAGGAAGAGTCTTCGCTGCTGGGCTACCAGAACTTTGCCGAAGTGTCGCTGGTGCCCAAGATGGCCAACTCGCCCCAGCAAGTCATCGACTTCCTGCGCGATCTCGCCCAGCGCGCCCGCCCCTACGCAGAAAAAGACGTGGCCGACCTGCGCGCCTTTGCCAAGGACGAGCTGGGCATTCCCGACCCACAGCCCTGGGACTGGACCTATATCTCCGAAAAGCTCAAGGAAGCGCGCTACGCCTTCAGCGAGCAAGAGGTCAAGCAGTACTTCACCGCACCCAAGGTGCTTGCGGGCCTGTTCAAGATCATTGAGTCGCTGTTCGACGTGAAGATCACTAAGGATGAAGCCGCTGTCTGGAACAAGGACGTGCTGTTTTACCGTCTGGAACGCAACGGCCAAGTGATTGGCCAGTTCTACCTCGACCAGCCCGCACGCCAAGGCAAGCGCGGCGGTGCATGGATGGACGATGTGCGCAGCCGCTGGCAGCGCCCCGACAACGGCCTGCTGCAAACGCCCGTGGCCCATATGGTGTGCAACTTTGCCGACGGTGTGGACGGCAAGCCCGCCCTGCTCACGCACGATGATGTCATCACCCTGTTCCACGAATCCGGCCACGCGCTGCACCACATGCTCACGCAAGTGAACGAGCGCGATGTCTCCGGCATCAACGGCGTGGAGTGGGATGCAGTGGAGCTGCCCAGTCAGTTCATGGAAAACTTCTGCTGGGAGTGGGACGTACTCAGCCACATGACATCGCATGTGGACACCGGCGAGCCTCTACCGCGCGCCCTGTTTGACAAGATGATTGCCGCCAAGAACTTCCAGGCCGGCATGGGCACACTGCGCCAGGTAGAATTTTCGTTGTTTGACATGCTGCTGCACGCCGGTCACGCCAAGGATGGCGACTATTTGGCCCTCTTGAAGCAAGTGCGCGACGAAGTGGCAGTGCTGCCCGGCACCGCCTATAACCGCTCCACCAACACCTTCAGCCACATCTTTGCCGGTGGCTATGCTGCGGGCTATTACAGCTACAAATGGGCCGAAGTGCTCAGCGCCGACGCCTACGCCGCCTTTGAAGAAACCCAAGGCGCCGACGGCAGCGCCAGCCAGACTACGGCGCAAAAATACCTGCAAAGCATTCTGGAAATGGGCGGCAGCCGCAGCGCTATGGACAACTTCAAAGCTTTCCGTGGCCGTGAGCCGCAATTGGATGCTTTGCTGCGCCACCAAGGTATGGCCGAAGAAGTCACTGCGTAAAGCGCGGCGGCTGAAATAAAAGAAGGAGGCTTTGGGCCTCCTTTTTCTTTGAGCACATGAATCCTGAATCCAGCTTCAGCACCACCATGCGCCGGCCTCGTGATTGAAAATACCTTCTGTCTCTGAACGCGACGTGAATACAACTGAGATAAAGAAAGAGACGGCGGTGAGATAAGTGGGAAGACCGGGGAAGAAGTGGGGTCAGATCAGCACCGCCGTGGCCCAGACCATCGAACGCATTGCTCAGGCGTCGCACCGTCTGGGCGCAGCCACCACCCAACTGCAGGCACTGATTGGCCCTGAACCGCGCACACGCCATGGCAAGAAAGCATGGACCGCACCATCGGCCTGCTGGCCTATCACGATGATCTGTATGGCGGACTGATCCGTACACATGCTGGGTATTGAGCACCCGTCTTAGCGCAGTACCCCGGCCATCATGGGCCACAGCGACAGCAGCAGCAAGCCCGCCATCGTCCAGTTGAACCACTGCAGCGCACGGGGTGACTGCAGCCAGCGGCGCACGGCGCTGCCAAACAGCGTCCATACGCTGATGCAGGGGTAGTTGACCACCAGCATCACCGCCATACCCAGCAGCAAGCTGGGCCAGTACGCCTGCGGCGAGGTATAGGCCGCCACCACGCCCACGGACATCAGCCACGCCTTGGGGTTGACCCACTGAAACGCAGCCGCCTGCCAAAACCCCAATGGCTGCGGCTTAGCCTGCGCAGTGCCCGCTTGACCGCAGGTGGCAATCTTCCACGCTAGCCACAGCAGATATACCGCGCCAATGCCTTGCAATACGGCGTACAGCCACGGCAACTGCGCAAACAAAGCGCCCAGCCCAGTCCCCACCATCAGCAACATGAAAACGCCACCGAACGTAATACCCAGCATGTGCGGCACGCTGCGCTGGTAGCCAAAGTTGGCACCGGAGGCCGTCAACATCACGTTGTTGGGGCCGGGCGTGATGGAACTGACAAACACAAACATAGCCAGTGGCAACAACAAGGGGCTACTGAGCTGGGCCGACATATCCAGGGGCAAGTCCATACAAGGCTTTCAGATAAAGAGTGCTTGCATGCTAGAGGCAGTTACCCATACAGTCCCCATACAGTTCCCCAAGTCAATTTACCTACTGTATGGCTACAAATACCCAGACAGTTGCCAGCAATACCCTGGGCTGGCAACCACAACGCGCCGGGGGCATGCCCCCTTTGGTGGAGCAACTGGTGCAGCACTGCCTGCAGCTGCTGCAGCACCACAGCCTGCGTGCGGGCACGCGCATGCCCTCGGTACGCCAGCTGGCCGACAGCGCCCAGGTCAGTCGCGACACCGTGGTGCAAGCCTATGACCGGCTGGTGGCCCAAGGCGTGCTGCACTCACGCCCTGGAGCTGGATTTTTTGTGAGCGCCATTCCCTTACCCCATAAGGGCAAGAGCACTAAAACATCCTCCATGCCCATTTTGGCGGCCGATGCTGCGTTTGACACGCCGTTTTTGCTGCGCAGCATGTTCCGCCCCACGCCCGGCATGCAGTTTGACGGCAGCACCGGCATCCTGCCGCCCAGCTGGATGGACCACGACATGCTCAACGCTGCCGTGCGCGCCGTGGGTCGCAGCGCGGGCATGCACCTGCTGGGTTATGGGGCGCCGCAAGGCTATGCACCGCTGCGCCAACAACTGGCCGCCTACCTGATTGGCCAGGGTTTGACGGTGGACCCCGAGCAGCAGCTTATGACGGTGGCCGGCGTGACTCAGGGCATGGACTTGATCCTGCGCAGCACCTTGCGCCCCGGCGACGCCGTGCTGGTGGAGGATCCGGCTTGGTTCATGGTGTTTGGCATGCTGCGCTCGCTGGGTGTGCAGGTGCTGCCTGTGCCGCGTGGGCGCGATGGGCCAGATCTGCAGGTGCTTGAACGTATGGCGCAAGCCCACCGCCCCAAGCTTTTGATCACCAACACCGCCGTGCACAACCCCACCGGCTTTAGCCTGACGCTGGGCGCTGCCTACGACGTGCTGCGGCTGGCCGAGCAGTACGACTTTGCCATTCTGGAAGACGACACCTATGCCGACTTTCACCCCGGCCAGCCCGTACGACTGGCCACGCTGGACCGGCTGCGCCGCGTCATGCTGGTGGGTGGTTTCTCCAAAACCGTAGGCGCCAGCCTGCGCGTGGGCTATATCGCTGCCCAACCCGAACGCATCCGCACCCTCACCGATGCCAAGCTGCTCAGCGGCCTGACCAGCCCCGAACTGGGCGAGCGCGTGGTGCACCGCATTCTGGCCGATGGCCAGTACCGCAAACATCTGCTGCGCCTGCGCGAACGCATCGACAACGTCCGCCAGCGCTGCCTGCGCATGGTGGAAGGCTGGGGCTGGCAAGTGCACCAAGAGCCGATTGCAGGCATGTTTGTGTGGGTGGACACGGGGCAGGACACCGAGGTGCTGGCCCGCAAAATGGCCGCGCAAGGGGTGTTGCTGGCACCGGGCGTTTTGTTTTCACCGCAGCAGATGTCTTCGACTATGTTGCGGTTGCCGGTGTCGATCGTGGAAACGCCCATGACTGGTTTGATTAGCCTCTAGCCCTTACCCATCAACCGTTAACAGCTATCAAGTTAATCAATTTAGCTGCTGAGCAGCAAGCGCAGACTCGACAAAGTCGCACCATGCCAGGACACTGTCACCCTGCTGTCAGGCTTGTGTCATGTGCCTGTCGTGGCGCTGAGGCAGCATGAAGGCCATGCTGAAAGCCGTGAACTCAAGGAAGCTTTATGCAGATACAGAAACTTCGATTGCAACGCGGCTGGTCGCAGCAGCAACTGGCGGAACTGAGCGGTTTGAGCGGTTTGAGCGGTTTGAGCGTGCGCACCATTCAGCGAATTGAAAATGGGCAAACCCCGAGCATGGAGTCCTTGAAATCACTGGCTTCGGTCTTTGAGATCGATTTTCAGCAGCTTCAACCGCAGGAGGCTTCCATGCCTGATTCATCCCCCGCATCCACTTCCATGCAAGCAGAACAAATCGCGCTGGCCCATGTCCGGCAGCTCAAACGTTTTTACATGCACCTTATGCAATATGTGCTGGTGATAGCGGTGCTGGTCGTTATCAACTGGGTGGCGAGCCCTGAACGGATGTGGGTGATCTGGCCCGCCTTGGGCTGGGGCATTGCCTTGCTGGCTCATGCCCTGCGCACTGTTGGCAAGCTGCCTTTCTTTAGCTCCGCCTGGGAAAAGCGCCAAGTCGAAAAGCATCTGGGCCGCACGTTATAAACCCTTAGATGAGTGCTCGGCCCGCTGCCCGGTAGCACGCCGCTGTCTGGCATTTTTTGCATCAAAGCTGGGCACCGCAGAAATCAAAAATATGAGTCAAATTGGCACTTTCCCCTTATATAGAAAGAGATAGCAGCTATTCATTTTGATATTTTCTCCACTGATTGAAGCAAGTTAGGTATTACACCGCTTGTCACTACCTTTGGTCTGTTTACTGATTGCCCTTGCGCGGATCAAACGATAAAAAAATTCTTCTCTCGTACGATTCAGAACGCTACATCCATAGCTTGCATAAATAGATATTTCAACAGGGAGAAAAGCAAAAATGGGACTTAACCACATCAAGATTGGCAGGCGTTTAGCGCTTGCATTTGCACTGGTGTTAATGATCACTGCAGTCATTGCCGCCATTGGCGTATGGCGCTTGCAGGCGCTCGAAGCCACCACCCAGCAAATCACCCAGATCGACAATGAACGACTGCGCGCCAGCATGCAATGGCGCCAGGGAATTGAGCTGAACTGGACACGCACGCGCGCCGCCATTTTGGGCAATGATGCACGCCACTTTGCCGAACTACAGGCCGATATGGAGAAAACCTCCACCGCAGTCACCGGCTACCGCAACAAGGTGGAGCAGTTAATCGAAACCGACGCGGGTCGCCAGTTGGTGACCAGTATTGACAAGGCGCGTGAGGCTTATCGGGTGCCACGCGCCGAATTGTTCCAACGCAAAGCCAATGGCGAAGATGTGACGGCGCTGCTGGACCAGCAGCTCATTCCCTTGGCCACCGCCTACAACAAAAGCTTGCAGGTATTTGAAGAGCGCCAGTTGCAACTCTACGAAGCCACGCGCCAAGAAGCCGCCGCCGCTGCCGAGCAAGGGCGCTGGATTATTTTGGCAGGCGCGGCGCTGGCACTGGTGATCGGGGCGTGGTCGGCATGGCTGTTGAGCCGCTCCATCACCATTCCGTTGAAGCGTGCGCTGCACAACGCCGAGCACATTGCTGAAGGCGATCTCACGCAAGCCATCCTCGTGCAAGGCCGTGATGAAACCGCCGCCCTGCTGGGCGCTTTGCGTCATATGCAAAACAAGCTGGCCGAGGTGGTCGCTGATGTGCGCAGTAACGCCGAAAGCGTGGCCACGGCCAGCGCGCAAATTGCGCAAGGCAACAGCGATTTGTCTACCCGCACTGAAAGCCAGGCCAGTGCACTGCAGGAAACCGCAGCCTCTATGGAGCAGCTGGGCGCCACTGTGCGCCACAACGCAGAGAATGCGCGTCAGGCCAATCAACTGGCGTTCGATGCCTCGCAGGTTGCTGCCCAAGGCGGACAAGTGGTGTCGCAAGTGGTGGATACGATGCGCGGCATCAACACCAGCAGCCGCAAGATTGCCGACATCATTGGTGTGATTGATGGCATTGCATTTCAGACCAATATCTTGGCGCTCAACGCCGCGGTGGAAGCCGCCCGCGCGGGCGAGCAAGGGCGTGGCTTTGCCGTAGTGGCCAGTGAAGTGCGCAGTCTGGCGCAGCGCAGCGCCGATGCGGCCAAGGAAATCAAGCTATTGATTTCTGCCAGTGTGCAGCAGGTGGAGCAAGGCTCGCACCTGGTCGACAAGGCAGGCACCACCATGACCGAGGTGGTCAGCGCCATTCGTCGGGTGACGGACATCATGCAAGAGATCAGCGCAGCCAGCACCGAGCAAAGCCAGGGCGTCTCTCAGGTGAGCGAAGCTGTCACGCAGATGGACGAAGTCACACAGCAAAATGCGGCCTTGGTCGAAGAAAGTGCGGCGGCGGCCAGCAGCCTCAATACCCAGGCCAGCCATTTGGTGGAGGCAGTGGCCGTGTTTCGATTGCCAGCGAGTGGTAGCCACCAGCGGCCCACTTCAATCGCCGCACGCGTACAGCCGCCCAGCCTGGCACCCGCCCAGGCGTTACCTCACTTCGCTGCAGCAAGGCATATCACGCACACAGCTGGCTAAGCTTTATGTGCAGCGCTGGGAGATCGAATTGGGCTTTAGGGAAATCAAAACAGTCCCCGCTCAATAGCGAGCCTGTGATGCGCAGCAAACGGCCGCAACTGGTATTGCAGGAACTGTGGGGAACGCTGATCGCCTACCAGTTGCTGCGCAGGTGGCTCGATCAAATGGCGCAAAGGGCCAAGCAGCCCGCCAACCGCATGGCATTCGAAGCTAGCAGCTATGCCATCGTCAATATCTTGCGCTTTGCCAACCTCTTTGCTCCAGCCAATATCCCCAAGCAGCTTGAGCATCTACTGCAACAGGCGCACTTGTTTGTGTTGCCGCCAAGGCGGCAACACCGGCCACCTCAGCCCAGAGCGGTCAAAAGGACACAAAGCAAGTATCCAAAGAAAAAATGCCAGTCAGTGGCTTAACTGACTGGCATTAGCCACAAGGGCAGATTTTTTTGATTTTTAAAACCAGTCCGCCATGAATGGCGGATGTGCTTCAGAAGCTCATTTTAGTAACGGTCACGATTGTAGCCGCCACCGCCGTTGTTGCCACGGAAGCCGCCGCCGAAGCCGCCACCTGCAGGACGCTCTTCACGAGGACGTGCAACGTTAACCATCAGGTTACGGCCGCCCATAGGCTGCTCATGCAGGCCTTCGATAGCAGCTTGTGCTTCTGCTTCGGAAGACATTTCCACAAAGCCGAAGCCCTTGGAGCGACCTGTATCGCGTTCCATCATGACCTTAGCGGAAATAACGTTACCGAATTCTGAGAAAGCTTGTTCCAGATCGTTGTCACGGACAGAGTAGGCCAGATTGCCGACGTAGAGTTTGTTGTTCATAGTAAACCTATAGGGAAAGTGAAAGGACCTCAGCCAAGGGCTGGATCAAAGTAGGCAACACATCCGCTTACGGAGGCGTTTAAGAAATTTGCCACAGTTACGCAGCTTTTTTAAGCAGGCAAACCGGGCATTTTGAGATAGCTTTTGCCCTGCTCAATGGCGTAGCTGGTGGCTGCAGCAGAAGTGCGAAACCGAGGAATGAAACGAAACACTCGGTCATGCGAACAGGCACCATGGCCGCTGCGAATGGAAAGGGATGCGGTGTAGCTACCGCTGGCGGTCAATTCGGCTGCGGGTGTAAGCGCATATTTACCGATGACTTGAGAAAGCTGGAGAATGTGGTTCAAAGTAAACGCGATAACTTGGAGCAAACGCGCAAAAAAAGTAAAAGCTCAACAGTGAGCTGGCATACGCCGGTTAGCGTCAACATGGTACCAAAACTATCTTAAGACAGATTTGGAATTTACTCCACTAGGCTATCAGCTGCCACAGGAGAAAAGTATTTAAAAATCGTCTGATTCGATTGTCTTTAGTGCTACCTAACTTTTTCCGGGCTTTGCAACTACAGCTGCCGTCTTTAATAAAGCTCTGCAGCAGGTTGACGCACTTTAACAGCATTTCTGCCAAAGATTACACTGAAGATGAAGAAATTTAGTCAAACTCCAACAAAATCCTTTACCTACAAGGGGATACAGCTATACATTTATTTTTTATGGCTTTCGATCAACCAACTTTGAAACAATAAAAGCACGCAAAGGTGCTTTTACTGGAGGCTACGGTTGAAAGCTCTACTGGCTTTTACTTATTCAGGCCTTGCAGTTTAGCAAATGCTGAAGCCATCGCACTTTCTGCCGGCACTGCCGGTGCTCGCTGCGGCTGATTAAGGCCGCTCCGATTCTGCAAACCGCGTGCCGCCGCTTCAAAACGGTTGTCACGTGGGCCATCACGGCGAGGGGCAGCCGCATCGAGCTTCATGGTCAGGCTGATGCGCTTGCGCGCTACATCCACCTCCAGCACCTTCACTTTGACGATCTGGCCGGTCTTGACCACTTCGCGCGCGTCTTCAATGAACTTGTGGCTCATCTGGCTCACATGCACCAGGCCATCCTGGTGCACACCCAGATCCACAAACGCGCCAAACTGCGCCACGTTGCTGACGGTGCCTTCCAGCGTCATGCCCTCTTTAAGGTCTTTGATGTCATCCACACCCTCATTAAACCGGGCCACCACAAAGTCAGGGCGCGGGTCACGGCCCGGCTTTTCCAGCTCCGCCAAAATATCCTTGACGGTGATGGCGCCGAATTTCTCGGTCACAAACTGCTCGGCCTTCAAGCCCTTGAGCACTTCGTTGCGGCCCATCAACTGGTCCACCGGTTTGCAGGTGGTGGCAATAATTTGCTCAACTACGGAATAGGTTTCCGGGTGTACACCGGTCATGTCCAATGGGTTCACGCCATCGCGAATGCGCAAGAAACCCGCCGCTTGCTCAAAGGTCTTGGGACCCAGGCCCGACACCTCCATCAGCTGCTTGCGGCTTTGGAACGAGCCATTGGCATCGCGCCAGCGCACCACCGACTTGGCCACCGAGCCCGACAGGCCCGAAACCCGCGTAAGCAACGGTGCCGAGGCGGTATTCAAATCCACCCCCACAGAGTTCACACAGTCTTCCACCACAGCATCCAGCTGGCGCGCCAGCTCGCTTTGGTTCACATCGTGCTGGTACTGGCCCACGCCAATGCTCTTGGGGTCAATCTTCACCAACTCGGCCAGCGGATCTTGCAGGCGGCGCGCAATCGAGGCCGCGCCGCGCAGGCTGACATCGACATCGGGCATTTCTTGCGAGGCGAACTCACTGGCCGAATACACCGATGCCCCCGCCTCGCTGACCACCACCTTGTCGATGGCTTTTTCTGGCTGGCCCGCCAGTTTGATCAAGTCAGCGGCCAGCTTGTCGGTTTCGCGGCTGCCCGTGCCGTTGCCAATGGCAATCAGGTTCACGCCGTGCTTTTCCACCAGCTTGGCCAGGGTGTGCAGCGAGCCTTCCCAGTCTTTGCGCGGCTCGTGCGGGTAGACGGTGGCGGTGTCCACCAGCTTGCCGTTGCTGTCTACCACGGCCACTTTCACGCCGGTACGGATGCCCGGGTCCAGCCCCATGACGGTTTTGGCACCGGCAGGCGCTGCCAGCAACAAGTCACGCAGATTGTCGCCAAACACCTTGATGGCCACTTTTTCAGCATCTTCACGCAAGCGGCTGAACAGATCGCGCTCGGTGGACAGGCTCAGCTTGACGCGCCAGGTCCAAGCCACGCATTTGCGCAGCAGATCGTCGGCTGCACGCTGGGCATGGCTCCAGCCCAAATGCAGCGCAATGCGGCCTTCAGCCATGCTGGGCTGGCCGGGTTCGGGCTCGACCGGCTGCACCAGCTTGGCTTCCAAAATTTCCAGCGCGCGGCCACGGAACACCGCCAAGGCACGGTGCGAGGGCACACGGCCAATCGGCTCGTCGTAGTCAAAATAATCGCGGAACTTGGCCACTTCGGGGTCGTTCTCGTTTTTAGATTCGACTTTCTTGGAGCGCAGCAGGCCCTCTTCCCACAGCCATTCGCGCAGCTTTTGCACAAGGGCAGGGTCTTCGGCCCAGCGCTCGGACAAGATGTCGCGCACCCCATCGAGCACCGCAAAGGTGGTGGAGAAATCAGGCCCCGGCTTGCCATCATCGAGCAGCGTAGCGGGCTGGCAGAAGGCATGTGCCTCCTTGTGAGGATCGAGCGTGGGGTCGGCAAACAGCCTGTCGGCCAGCGGCTCCAGGCCAAACTCCTTGGCAATCTGGCCCTTGGTGCGGCGCTTTTGCTTGAAAGGCAGGTAAATGTCTTCCAGCTCTTGCTTGGTGGGCGCATTGGCAATCGCCAGACGCAGTACATCGGTCAGCTTGCCTTGCTCATCGATCGCCTTGAGCACGGTGCCCCGGCGTTCGTCCAGCTCACGCAGGTACGACAAGCGTGCTTCCAGCTCGCGCAGCTGCACATCGTCCAGGCCGCCTGTAGCTTCTTTGCGGTAGCGGGCAATAAACGGAACGGTGGCACCACCATCCAACAAGTCCACGGCAGCTTGCACTTGCTGCACGCTGACTTTGATTTCTGCGGCAATCTGCCCAATGATTTTTTGCATGCGTGATGCGCCCCACGGCGCTGGTTCTTCAAAAACGAGCAAGTGTGCCATAGCCCACGCCCGCCGCAGAAGCCTGCCACATCTCCTTTTCATCTGCATACATTTGATAGCTGCCCGCCTTTGACTGACAAGGGCTAACTGCAAAAAACGTTCAAAATGCTTGCACCATGCAAGATGATCTGTTTGGCGATGTGCCGCCGCTCAAGCCCCCTGCGACGCCCAAAAAATCTTTGGGCGTGCAGGCTGTACCAGCCAACGACCGAATCTTGGCGCTGGCTAACACCTTGCCCAGCCTTTTGCGCATGGGAGTTTCCACGTGGTCCTACCCCGGCTGGGAAGGCTTGATATGGGATGGCCCCTATGACCCATCGCTGCTGTCACGCAAGGGGCTTACCGCATTAAGCCAGCACCCTTTGATGCGCACCGTGTGCGTAGACCGCACATTCTGGCGCCCCCTGAGTGTGGAGCAGTACGCGCAAATGGCTGCCCAAGTCCCCGAAGATTTTCGATTTATGGTGAAGTGCCCTAACGCTGTGACCGATGCGCTGGTGCGTTCCGAAGAAGGCAAAGGGCAACGCCACAACCCTGCTTTTCTGGATGCACAGCTCGCACTGGATCAGTTTGTGCTTCCTTGTATGCAAGGTCTTGGCGAAAAATTGGGGGTACTGGTCTTTCAACTCAGTCCTTTGCCTTGGGATTTGCTGCGCAAACCGGCAGAACTAATGTCGCGCTTATCGCTCGTCTTGGCGGCAACGCGCCATGCTTTGAGCGAGCGGCCCGATGTCATCGTTGCAGTCGAAGTACGTGACCCCCTCTTGCTGGAGGACGGTTTTGTCAAAGTCCTGCAAGCGCACGGAGCGACCATGTGTCTAGGTCTACATGGAAAGATGCCGCCCATCGAACAACAATTACCCACACTACGCAAACTTTGGCCCACGCCACTGGTATGCCGCTGGAACCTCAACATCAGTTTTGGTCCCTTTGGATATCCAGAAGCCCAAGAAAAGCACCGCCCATTTAATGAAATTCGGACAGCAGATCCGCATACGCGCCTGCTATTGGCACGTACCATCGCAGGTATTACCCGTGCCGGGCACACTGCTTTTGTAACTATCAGCAATGATGCCGAAGGTTGTGCGCCGCAATCCATTGTGCTTTTGGCGGAGCAACTTCAAGAGCTTGCACCTTAAAACTAGAATTACTGCGTTTATTTCTGTTTGGGCTCAACCTTGTTCACAGTTTTGTAGCTAATTAGGTGCTGCCTCGCTAAGTTGTGCATGTCAGAATGTTGTGGTACTTAAAGAAACCGCTGTGAAATTTTGTGACTTGATCATCTTTGCGGGCTGCCTAGGTGCAGCCTCTACATCGTCTGCACTTAGTTTAGGTAGCAGTCAAGGCAATGTGCTTCTCGGCTCACCGGTCGATTTGGTCTTTAACGTCCAGGCCGATCCAGGGCAAACCGCAGAGAGCAGTTGCCTGCGCGCAGAAGTTTGGCTGGGAGATATGCGCCTTGGCAGTAGTCAAGTGCAGTTACAGCTGATGGGCGACTCTTCCGTTCGCGTGCGCACCTCGCATGCGGTGAATGAACCCTTAGTCAATGTCAAGCTTTCCGCCGGATGCGCAGGCGCGGTTTCGCGCAGCTATACGTTTTTTGCAGACCCCCCTGTTTCGATGGCGGCATCCGTACAACCTATCGACTTAAGCACCCTCAAAGTCGCCAGCTTGCCATTGCCTGCATCATCACTGGCCACAGCACCCCTCCCCCGTGCACTAGCGACGGGCAAAACCAAGACGCAACCCGCCAAACGACGGGTCACTGCGCAGACCATACCTAACGGCACCATTCCCCTGCCTCCCATCGAAGAATTATCCAGAGCGGCTACTGGCTTAGCCGCTGTTGCGGCAGCCGCACCCAGTAACGCCAGCGATAGTTCAGAACAATCGAAGCTACGAATGGAAGCTTTGGAAGGTTTGGTCGCCTCAGACGCAGATATTGCGCCTGCACCAACTCCTGCGACAGAAAACCTACTCATTAGCAATACAGGTAGTGATCCCAACACACAATTGCTGTTTGATGCCAATGCCCAACGCCTAGAGCAGCTAGAACAGCAACTGCGAGCCATGCAGTCCAAGCTCAGCAGCAGTCATGCTGAAATTAGTTCACTCACTACCCAGTTAGCGCAGGAGCAAAATACGGGCCTTCCGCTCTGGGTGCACGTTATGCTGGGCTTGCTAGCGCTGGCCCTCGCCACAATTGCATGGCTCATCCAGCGTATGAAACAAGAGCGTGCGCCCAGTGAAGAAAAATGGGCAGACACCGTCTTAGCAGCGCAGGATGGCCCCCCATCAAGCCCACAGACCACTTCTGCGCCAGTCATGCCTGTCGCAATGGTTGCCGCACAAGAGGCTCAAAAAACATCAAGCCACTGGGAATCTGCTTTACCCACCAGTGAACAACTTGCGAGCGATGTCAGTGCAACTCCATTGTCTCAAACCGTCGATGTCTACCCCGATGTAAACGGGGTAGACAGTTCGGATGAAGACATCCGGAGCCCTCAGGCCGATAACAGCATCGCCACAACAGCACCTTCCACAGTTTCTGCGTCGACGTCTACGGAGCAAGCACAGGCATCTTGGGCCACCGTACTAACCGCTCAAGCCCTGTTCGATATTCAAGAACAGGCTGAGTTTTATGCCTCAGTGGGTGAGCACGATCAAGCTATCTTGCTGCTGGAAGAACATATTGCTCAACACGAAACTTCGTCCCCTCTGGCTTACTTGGAGCTATTGCAGTTGCTGTATCGCTTAAGTCGCGCCGAGGCATTTGAGCATGTCCGTAACACATTCCAAAAGCATTTCAATGTGCAAGTTCCAAGCTTCTTGCGCTTCGCGCGCAAAGGCCACGACTTGTGGAGCAGTCACCCTGATGTACTGAGCAATATCGAGGCGATATGGCCCACTGATGATGTTTTACCATTGCTACGTAGACTGATTATTGCCAATTTATCCAGCACACATTCAGACGCTGGCGCTCGCTTTGACTTGGCAGCCTTTGATGATTTGCTCATGCTTTATAACGTGGCGCAAACCACACCAGCGACAGCACGCGGAACTATCGTAGGGCGCCTGCGTACTGCCCCCACTGAAGTGCCGCTACCCGAAGTTTTCTCCGAAGAAGGCAACACCATCGGGCATACAGAGTTCATGCCTGATGATTTGTTTCTGAAACGTTCAACATATTCCTCGGTTGCGCCCCCCCCCGCGCCAGAGCCTTTGCCCCTGCAAACTGCTAGCTTGGAGATGCTCAACGCAGCACCTGCTGCAGCGCCTTTATCAGCCAATGCACCGCGCAATGATTCACCTTTCCAAAGAACTTCACACTTTGAAAGTAATGAAGTCTTGATGGATGAATTGACCATCGACTGGGAACAAACCGCAGACACAATGGCTTCTGTTAGCGAATTGCCAACGCCTGCACCGATTCCCAGCAGTCCACTTCTTCAGGATCCTTTGTTGAACGACTCTGGGCTGGGCGACTTGAATTTGGACGACTTCATGTTCGATGAGCGCGATTTGCCACCCAAGCCCTCATCACCTTCCAAAAAAATTTCGCCTTAATACTTCAAATTGCGACTTGGCGCTGACTGATAAAAGCGCGTACTTTTGAAGCCAATTGCCACCTTCAACGATGGCGTCGTACCTCGCATGGAGCTATTTAGGCCCAGTACATGCGAAAATCACGTTTTAAAGCATTCAGTCTCAGCACGCTCATCGGTGCGGAGACTGTTTATTGCGCCCAAATACAGATTTTAGGAATACGCCATGGAAGCCGAACGCATCAACCAAATCGAAGCCAATCTTGCTGACCTGTCCACTCGGACTGAAGAACTACGGAGGTATCTTTGACTACGATGCAAAGTTTGAACGTCTGCGCACCGTCAACGCTTCGCTAGAAGACCCCGCCGTCTGGAACGACCCTAAAAAAGCCCAAGAACTGGGCAAAGAGCAAAAGTCGCTCAACAGTGTCGTGCTGACGCTGCAAAAGCTCACCGCAGAATTAGCTGACAATTCCGAGCTCTTTGCAATGAGCAAAGAGGAAGGCGATTTTGGCGGCCTAGAAGCTATCGAAGGCGAAGCGGCCAAGCTGCAGCCTTTGATTGAGGAACTCGAATTCCGCCGCATGTTCAGCCAAGAAGCTGATCCGCTGAATTGCTTCATTGATATCCAAGCCGGCGCCGGTGGTACCGAAGCTTGTGACTGGGCCAGCATGCTGCTGCGTCAGTATCTGAAGTACGCAGAACGCAAGGGCTTCAAAGCTACCGTGGAAGACGAAACACCAGGTGACGTTGCAGGTATCAAAAGCGCTACCATCAAGATCGAAGGTGAATACGCGTTCGGTTTGCTGCGCACCGAGACCGGCGTGCACCGCTTGGTGCGCAAGTCGCCTTTTGACTCTTCGGGTGGTCGCCACACCAGTTTCACTTCGCTGTTTGTCTACCCGGAAATTGATGATTCGATCGAGATCAACATCAATCCGGCCGACGTGCGTACCGATACCTACCGCGCTTCGGGTGCTGGTGGTCAGCACATTAACAAGACCGACTCTGCCGTACGTCTGACCCACATTCCCACAAACATCGTGGTCCAGTGTCAAGACGGTCGCTCCCAGCACAGCAACCGTGATGTGGCTTGGCAGCGCCTGCGCTCGCGCCTTTATGACTACGAAATGCGCAAGCGCATGGAAGAGCAACAAAAGCTGGAAGACACCAAGACCGATGTGGGCTGGGGTCACCAAATTCGCTCCTATGTGCTGGACAACAGCCGCATCAAGGATCTGCGCACCAACGTCGAAGTTTCCGCTACGCAAAAAGTGCTGGACGGCGATCTGGACGTGTTTATCGAAGCCTCGCTCAAGCAAGGCGTTTAAGGAAAGCACTCATGCTGCGTGAAGGACAAGCCACAGCCATTCAACGGGCTGACTACCAGGCCCCTGCCTGGTGGATTGAAACGGTCGACCTGACGTTCGACCTCGACCCTGCGAAAACCCGCGTGCTCAACAAGATGCGCGTGCATCGCAACCCGGACGTGCCCGTCCAGGCACTGCGTCTGGACGGTGATGAGCTGAATCTGGCCCGCGTCATGGTCAATGGCGGCGGCACATCGTTCAAGATGGAAGGAAGCCAGCTGGTGCTGGAGAACCTGCCCGAAGGCAACGAACCGGTTGAACTGGAAATCTTCACCACCTGCGCGCCCGCTCAGAACACCAAGCTGATGGGTCTGTATGTGAGTGAAGGCACGTTTTTTACGCAGTGTGAGGCAGAGGGCTTTCGCCGCATCACCTACTTCCTGGACCGCCCCGATGTCATGGCCATGTACACCGTGACCTTGCGCGCCGCCAAGGAGCACTACCCGGTCTTGCTATCCAACGGCAACTTGGTCGAAGAAGGCGAGCTCGACGATGGCCGCCACTTTGCCAAATGGGTCGATCCGCACAAAAAGCCCTGCTATCTGTTTGCCCTGGTGGCCGGCAAGCTGGTGGCCCGCGAGCAAAAAATCAAGAGCCGCGCCGGCCGCGACCACTTGCTGCAGGTGTTTGTTCGCCCCGGTGACCTGGAAAAAACCGAGCACGCCATGAATTCGCTCATGCACTCTGTGGCATGGGATGAGGCGCGCTTTGGCCTGTCATTGGATTTGGATCGCTTCATGATCGTCGCCACCAGCGACTTCAACATGGGCGCGATGGAAAACAAGGGCTTGAACATCTTTAACACCAAGTACGTGTTGGCCAGCCAGTCCACTGCCACCGATGTAGATTTTGCGAATGTGGAAAGCGTGGTCGGCCACGAGTATTTCCACAACTGGACGGGCAACCGCATCACCTGCCGTGACTGGTTCCAGCTGAGCTTGAAGGAAGGCCTGACGGTTTTCCGCGACCAAGAGTTCAGCATGGACATGGCGGGCACGCCCTCGTCGCGCGCCGTCAAGCGCATTGAGGACGTACGCGTACTACGCACCGTCCAGTTCCCCGAAGATGCGGGCCCCATGTCGCACCCTGTGCGCCCTGACAGCTATGTGGAAATCAACAACTTCTACACCGTCACGATTTACGAAAAGGGTTCGGAAGTGGTACGCATGCAACACAACCTGGTAGGCCGTGAAGGCTTTGCCAAGGGCATGAAGCTGTACTTTGAACGCCACGATGGCAGCGCGGTGACTTGCGATGATTTTGTGCAAGCCATGGCCGATGCCAATCCAGACAGCGCTTTGACCCAGCACCTGGAGCAGTTCAAGCGCTGGTACAGCCAGGCTGGCACGCCGACGGTCAAGGCCGATGGCCAGTACGACGCAGCCACGCAAACTTACACGCTGACGCTGTCGCAAAGCTGCCCCGCCACCAGCGGCCAGCCCGAAAAGCTGCCGTTTGTGATTCCCGTGGAAATGGGCTTGCTGGGCCAAGACGGTGCTGCACTGCTTTTGCAGCTACAAGGTCAAGCTGATCGCAGCAAAAGCCAGACCTTGGTGCTGACTGAAGCACAGCAAACGTGGGTGTTTACCGATGTGCCACAAGCGCCGGTGCCCTCACTGCTGCGCAACTTCAGTGCGCCTGTTGTACTGAATTACGAATTTAGCGATAACGAGCTGCTCACACAGCTGGCCCATGACACCGATTCCTTCAACCGTTGGGAAGCCGGTCAGCGCCTTGCACTGCGCTACGCATTACAGGCCGTTCAGTCTGAGGGAGCAGTCGCAACAGATGTATTGCCTGCAAATTTCATAGCTGCCTTGCGCGATGTGCTGCGCCACCCCACATTGGATGCGGCCTACAAGGATCTGGTGCTGGCCCTGCCTTCGGAAGGCTATATCGCCGAGCAGTTGGATGTGGTCGATCCACAGCGCATCCACGCCGTGCGTGAATCCATGCGCTTGCAACTGGCCACTGCATTGCAAGCCGGCTGGGCCTGGGCCTTTGAGACCTATGGTGATACCGGCGCTTACCGCCCTGACCCGGTTTCCACCGGCAAACGCTCGCTGTCTGGTACTGCCCTGCTGATGCTGTGCTTGGCTGCGCAAACCACTGGCGACACCGTCTGGCCGGGCAAGGTTTACCAGCGTTTCAAGGACGCGGGCAATATGACGGACCGCTCCAACGCCCTGTCTGCCTTGGTTAACAGCGGCTCTGGATTGGCCAAACCTGCACTGGAACGCTTTCACGCCATATTCAAAAATGAACCTCTGGTGATCGACAAGTGGTTCAGCCTGCAAGCGGGCGCCTGTGATCGTGCAGGCGATGTCTTGCCAGCCGTCAAGCAGTTGATGAAGCATGCCGATTTCAGCCTCAAGAACCCGAACCGCGCCCGCAGTCTGATCTTCAGCTACTGCAGTGCCAATCCTGGCGCATTCCACCGCTTGGATGCGGCAGGTTATGTGTTCTGGAGCGAGCGCGTGATCGAGCTGGACGCGATCAACCCCCAAGTGGCTGCGCGTTTGGCCCGAGGCATGGATCGCTGGAGCAAGCTGGCAGAGCCTTACCGCACCGCAGCCCGCGAGGCTATTGCCCGTGTAGCGTCCAAGCCCGAGCTGAGCAACGACGTGCGCGAGGTTGTCACCCGCGCCTTGGGCAGCAATTAATAGCAAAAACTGCTGCTAGCCCTTATAGAGCAAGGGCTAGCAGCTATATTTTTAAATAGCAAGGCAGTTGACCTGCCTGCACGAGGAGAACCTCTATGACACGTCGTGTCAGTCTGACCCGCTACCTGGTTGAACAACAGCGCGCCGATGGCCGCATCCCCCCCCAGCTGCGTCTGCTGCTGGAAGTGGTGGCCCGTGCCTGCAAGCGCATTAGCTTTGCCGTGAACAAAGGCGAACTCGGCGAAGTCATGGGCAGCGCAGGTAGCGAGAACGTGCAAGGTGAAGTGCAGAAAAAGCTGGACATCATCGCCAACGAAACGCTGATTGAAGCCAACGAATGGGGCGGCCACTTGGCAGCCATGGCCTCGGAAGAAATGGAAGGCATTTATGTAGTGCCCAACCGTTATCCCCAAGGCGAATACCTGCTGATGTTTGACCCACTGGATGGCTCGTCCAACATCGACATCAACATGTCGATTGGCACCATCTTCAGCGTGCTCAAAAAGCACGATGCCCATCCCGGCGTGCATGACAGCGATTTCTTCCAACCTGGCAATCAGCAAGTGGCGGCGGGTTACTGCATCTACGGCCCTCAAACCACTTTGGTGCTGACTGTGGGTGATGGCGTGGCCATGTTCACCCTGGATCGGGAGCAAGGCTCTTTCATCTTGATCGAAGAGAACATCAAGATCCCGGAAGACACCAAGGAATTCGCCATCAATATGTCGAACATGCGCCACTGGGATGAACCCATGAAACGCTACATTGACGAATGTCTGGCTGGCGAAGATGGCCCACGCGGCAAGAACTTCAACATGCGCTGGGTGGCCGCGATGGTGGCCGACGTACACCGTATTTTGTGTCGTGGCGGCGTCTTCATGTACCCCTGGGACAAGCGCGAGCCGCACAAAGCCGGCAAACTGCGCCTGATGTACGAAGCCAACCCCATGAGCTGGCTGATCGAGCAGGCCGGCGGCGCCTCTACCAACTGCCGCGAACGCATCATGGACATTCAGCCCACCGAATTGCACCAGCGTGTTGCCGTGGTGCTGGGCTCCAAAAATGAAGTAGAGCGTGTGACTCGTTACCACCTCGAAGCTGATAAGTAACCATTCGCTGCCTCTCCAACCCTGCCTTGTTCAGCACATCGCAGGGTTTTTTATGAAAACCAGTGCTTGACGCCCTACAGATAGCCCCCTAGTTCTCACCATACTTTGGCGTGATTGCCATGCTTGAAGCTTGGGTACTGTTAAAGTGGGCTCATCTAATTTATTCACCAACGAAAGCAATACATTGGCGACTCCCAACTACGGATACGAAAAACGTCAACGCGAACTGGCGAAAAAGAAAAAGAAAGAAGAAAAGCTGCGCTCAAAAACTGACCGCAAAGATAGCCCGCTGGCGCCCATGACTGAGACGGACCAGGCTGACAACCCTGCCCCCGTAGCTCCAACTGTAGAGCCTGACGCCGCAGCGCAATAAGTTGCCCGGCAACGGCGAATCTGCACAAAAAAGGCCGCTTCATGCGGCCTTCGAAATTTAAAGCGTGCGCACAGTCGTGCCCGTCGCTTTTAGCGGTAGTACGCCTCGACAGTGCCTTTAATCTTGATCAGCAACGGGCGACCCTTGCGATCCAGCGTTTTGCCAGCAGGCACTTTGACCCAGCCTTCGCTCACACAATATTCTTCGACATCATTGCGGTCTTTGCCGTTGAAACGAATACCGATATCGTGCTCAAACACTTCGGCGACAAAGAATTGACTGGCAGGGTCGATGGACAAATGGTCTGGCAATTCGGGGCGGGTAGATTCAGTCATGGTCTTATTCCAATTAATACATTGGGCCAAGCAAGGCCCACTTCAAACATGGGGCAATTGTCCTTGATTTGTTTGGCCCGCTGCACGTTCACAGCAAACACCCGGCCTCTATCGTCAGCGTCCGTTCGCACTGTGCAGCAATACCGCGATCGTGCGTTACGAGCACCAGTGTCGTACCCTGCTCCTGGTTGAGTTCAAGCATTAAATCCATCACGGCCGCACCCGTGGCAAAGTCCAAACTGCCGGTGGGCTCATCGGCCAGAAGGACTGCAGGACTGACCACAAAGGCACGCGCCAGCGCGACGCGTTGCTGCTCGCCACCGGAAAGCAGTTTAGGGTAATGACTCAAGCGCATGCCCAAACCTACACGTTCCAGCATTGCCTGTGCTTGCTGGCGGGCGCCTCGCACTCCCGCCAGCTCTAAGGGCAACATGACGTTTTCTAAAGCCGTGAGATTGCCCAGCAACTGAAAACTCTGAAAGACAAAGCCGATTTTCTGGCCCCTGAGCTTGGCGCGGGCATCTTCATCGAGGGCAAACATATCTTGTCCTAACAGGCGCACTGTCCCACTGGTAGGTGTATCCAAGCCTGCCATCATAGACAGCAAAGTACTTTTACCTGAGCCGGAGGCGCCCACAATCGCCGCCGTTTGCCGCGGTAGCAAATTGAAATGGATATCTCGCAAAATATCTAGCCTGCCTGCAGAGTCAGTGACTGACTTGGACAAATGATCCACCTCAATCACAGGCGGAATGGCATCGACGGAAGCTGACATTGAAAGGCCTTGTAATAAGCATGCAAAACGCGCAAAAACACTTCAACCGCCGCCACTTTATCGCGTCTGCCACCGCGCTGGTGGGCTTGCCCTCAGCATGGGCCAGTACCACGACGCATATCCTGGTGCTCGGTGATTCGTTAAGCGCCGAATATGGGTTAGCCAAAGGCACAGGCTGGGTAGCTTTGCTGGAGCAGCGCTTGGCCGCACAAAAAAAATTGGTCAAGGTCACCAATGCCAGTGTCAGCGGAGACACAACCTCCGGCGGCCGAGCACGTCTACCGCGATTGCTGGCCCAGCACCAGCCCAGCATTGTGATTATTGAATTGGGCGGCAATGACGCGCTGCGTGGGCTGCCCCTGCAAGGCACCCAGGACAACTTGCGCTTTATGACCCAGGCAGCACAAAAAGCAGGTGCCAAAGTATTGCTACTAGGGATGCAGATTCCGCCCAACTACGGCAAAAAATATGCCAAAGATTTTGAGAGCGTTTTTGCTGTTGTAGCCAATGAGGACAAGGGCATGCTGCTTCCATTTTTTCTCAAAGGCATTGCTGATAGTCCCAACGCCAGCGAATTTTTTCAATCTGACCAGATTCACCCCAACGCCAAAGCGCAGCCGATCATGCTCGACAACATGTGGCCTTTGCTTGCACCCTTGCTGTAAATATTGCTTAGAAACGCATCTTCTACGAAGTTACGGCAAAGGGACAGGAATGATCGCTTGCAGGCATGTGCCCTTGCGACTTGAAAGTATGTGCAAGTGCCCACCAACACGCCGCATGCGGGACTGCATGCTTTGCATCCCCACGCCCATGCCTGCACTTTGCACGGCAGGCACATCAAAACCAACACCATCATCTTGCAGCGTGACGTGCCAGTCACCATCATTTGACTGGGTGCACTCAAGGGCCAGCGTTTTGGTTTGGCTGTGCTTCAAAACATTAGAAAACGCTTCTTCCAGCACCCGTGCCATCGCCATACATTGCAGGGCCGTGGGGGGGCGCTTCCAATCGTTCTCCACACGCCAGCTTGCGGAAATACCTAACTCGTCCAAGATCATGGTGAAGCGGTAACGCAATGGCGCAAACCACATTACTGGACTTTCGGGCACGGTGATTTCTCGGCTGGAGCCCACATCGATGAGTTGCCGAAGATCATCCCGCAGCACTTTGAGCATGGACAGCACGCGGTCCTTTGCCAGTTGGGGCTCAGCCTGTTCCACCAAGGCCAGTGAGCGCACAAGACTCCCACCCAGACCATCATGCAAATCGTGCGCCAGGTGAACGCGCTCTTGCAGCTTGGCATGCACCAGTTCTTGGGCATGTTGTTGGGCCAGCACTTTGGAAAGCTCCTCGCGCGCTTGGTGCACCCGCTGCTGCAACTCCACATTAAAGCTGTCAATGCGACGCATGTGCGCAGCCACTTGCCAGCCCATTAATCCGGCTAAAAAGAGCGTGGTGATAGGCCCGAAAAGGGCAGACCACGCCTGGTCATAGTCCCACACGTTATGAGGCACTGTTACGTCGTGCAAAGCGATGATCAAAATCACTATCCAGCAGCAAGCCATCCATAAATGATTCGACTGGCGGGTTTGCAAACTGCGAACGATCACCAATACACAACTCACGTTCACCAGCACAGAGCCCCAGCCAAAAAAGATGTTGATCACTGTCTGAGAGTGATTAAAGGCAGGGAGGAATGCGCACACCGTTACCAGTGCTGTCATGCCCCATGTGAACTTTTCCAGCCTCGGCCAGTGCAGATGCATATACCGCAGGGAGAACATCCAGAAACTTTGCGCATACAGCACAAAACACGAGGCCGACAATAGCGATTGCAGCAAGTTGTTCAGCCCCCATAGAGGCTCAGAATGCAGCAGCCCCGCCAGATACACCATCCATAGCAATTGCATCAAACCGAACCACAGATAAGTGCGCTCCGTGCGTCGCCACAGCCAGACCATTAAAGCAATACAGCCAAGGGTGGCAGACATCGCGGCAGTCAGCATGAAACCGGTGCGCTGGCGCAGCTCCCGGAACTCATGCTGATCGCGGATGGCGTCGTGGCTGTTGACATTCACATAGCCTAAGCCGGAAGTGCCCACGCCATAGCCAGCCACGCGCACCCAGACCGTATGTGTTCCGGCTCGCTGCGAGGTGTCGACAGACCACCAACGTGGCCGATTACCACTGCGCGAGTAGGTGCCAGACATATGCCGATCTCGCCAAAGCAACTGCTCATTCCAAAATACTGCCCCCGCCAAACGAATTCCCGAAATGGCAAGCGCCCAATGCTCTTGCGGGCATGGAATCAGCCAATCAAGCCGGTACCAGCCCGTACCTCGCCAATTTCCTAATCGTTCGTTCCAGCTGTCGGGAATTGACACAGGCTCCCAGCCTTGCACAGGGCGCTGGCCTGCCGCTACTTCTTTCGCGAACCAGGCACCTTGCATCTGCGGCGTACAAGACACCGTTGGGGCACCCCCCTCTAAAGCCTGCGACCAGGCCGAATTACCAAGCAACAAAAAACACAGCAGCAAACATGCAAGGCACCAGCGTTGCCAATGTTCTAAACGACCCTTGTCTGTCATTCAATCAGTCCATGCTGGCGCGCCAAAAGGATGGCTTTCGTGCGAGAGGAAACGGCCATCTTTTGATAGATATTTTTGATATGGCACTCTACGGTGTGTTTAGAAAGCGCCAAACGCTCTGCAATCTCTCGGTTCGTCATACCTTGCGCCACCATGCTCAATATCTGCTGCTCACGCTGCGTTACGGTGACTCGGGCGCTTACCGCCTCAGAAGAGTTTGAAGTGCTAGAAGCGGGCGATGTCATGAGCGAGAACTCATGCAGCAGACGTTTGGCAATAAATGGATCAATCGGCGCGCCGCCCCGCAAAGTACTGGCAATTCCGAGTGTGAGTTCGAGGTCATCCCGCTCTTTGAGCAGGTAGCCCGTGGCACCAGCCCGCAGCGCACCTAAAATGGCATCTTCCGTGCTCCATGCAGAGATCACCAAAATTTTCATCGATGCATCGCAAGCACGCAATTCCTCGATTACCTGCTGCCCCGAGCCATCAGGCAAACCCAAATCAATCAGCGCCAAAGATATCGCTTCTGATGCATATATTTTTCGTGCTTCCGCCACGTTGCGCGCCCACAGCAAGCTGGTTGCTTCATAGCCCATTCCCAGCAGCAACGCGCACAGACGCTGGGTCACAGCAGGCTCATCTTCCACAATTAGCACAGGGGCTGCCAGAAAAAGTTGGTGCTTAAAAGTGGGATGCTGATCCATAGTGCTTCGCCGTTGACCGTCAGAGAGGAATGCTGCATAGCAAACAAGCTGCTATTGCACCCCATCGTTTGCGCAGTAGCTATCCCTTGAAATAAGTAATTTGCTTTTTTAGCGTGATTTGGCGCTGTCCAGCCGCTCTCTTAGCCATCCTTCATAAGATTCACTTTATTTGCTACGCTTTCAGAAGCAAGAAATACCGCATTCTTGGGTGATTACCCTTAAAAATAGGTTAAACTTCCGCCCATCGGAAGGGTGGATGAGTGGCTTAAGTCGCACGCCTGGAAAGCGTGTGTGGGTTAATAGCCCACCGCGGGTTCGAATCCCGCCCCTTCCGCCAATTTACAAAAAAGGTCTTGATTTTCAAGACCTTTTTTCGTTTCTGAAGCACATGTTTTGAGATTTAGCCCCAAGCCATCGGCAAGGGCCATCTTGCACATCCCCAAACCCGGCTTATCGAGATTGGGGATCATGAGCAAAGCCTAAAAGCCCAATGTGTGTGGAAGCCAGGTTGACAGCGCAGGAACAAACGTCAGCAACATCAACACAATAAACTGCGCAACCAAAAATATAGGCAATTCTTTGTTGAGCGCAGACAGCGATGTTTTTGTAGCTACACAGGTCACAAACAGTAGCCCCCCTACCGGCGGCGTGATCATTCCAAGCGTTAAGTTCACCACCACTATCATGGCGAACTGAATCGGATCTATCCCCAACGCGAAGGCAATCGGCGCCAAGATAGGTACCAAGATCATGATGCCTGGCAATGGCTCCATAAAAATGCCAAACACCAGCAGCAGCACATTCACAGCCAGCAAAAACCAAATCGGCGACAGCTCCCAGCTGATGATCAGCTCAGACAGGTACTGGGGGATGCCCTCCACCGTCAAAATCCAGGCAAAAGGTTGGGAAGCGGCCATCACCAGCAACACCGAAGCTGTAAGCAGCCCCGAACGTGCCGTGATACCTGGAAGCGCATCCCAGTGCAATGTGCGGTACACCCATTTGCCACATACAAATGCATAGACCACCGCGACCACCGATGCTTCTGTGGGCGTAAACACGCCGAACCGGATACCGATAATGATCAGCGCCACCAACAGCAGCACCGGGATGGCCTTGAGGGTATTCATCAGCATTTCGCGCGCTGAAGGACGAGGCTCCACAGAGCGGTAATCGCGCTTTTTGCAGACCCACCAGTTCACCGCGCACAGCGCTGCAGCGATCAGCAAGCCCGGAATGAAGCCAGCAATGAACAATGAACCCACAGAGACGTTTTCGTCCTGCAAGGCGTAAATGATCATGCTGATGGAGGGCGGAATGATGGGCCCAATAATGGCCGAGTTGGCTGACAGCGCTGCTGCATAGGGACGGTCATAGCCGGCCTTGTGCATCATTTTGGTCATCATCGCGCCGGGGCCTGCCGCATCGGCCAGGGCTGATCCAGAGATACCGGCAAACAGCACCGATGAGCCAACATTGGCATAACCCAGGCCACCACGCAGATGGCCTACAAACTGGGCGGCAAAGCGCAGCAGCACCTGGGTCAGCGCGCCGCCAGACATCAGCTCGGCGGCAAAGATGAAAAATGGCACGGCCATCAGCGGGAAGCTGTCGATGCCGGTGAACATCTCTTTAAACACCACCAATTGCGGATATTTACCGCCAATAAAAACGGCAATCGCAGAGGCAATGGCCAGTGCAAATGCAATCGGAAAGCCCAGCACCATCAGGAGCACCAGGCACACCACCAAAGTCAAAGCCATGTTAAATCTTCCTTATTGTTTTGACTTGGTTTAAAGCGAGCCTGCGGCTTCGCCATCGACCTCTTGCGACTGCACGTACGAGCCGTCCGCGATGTACTGGCGGGCAATAAAAAGCAGGTGCACCAGCATGAGCACAAAGCCCACAGGCATGGCCGCATAGATGAATGAGATCGGAATATCAGTGGCTGCAGTGCTTTGAAAACGTGTTCGCCACACATAGTCACTTGATGCAATCGCCATGAAAATAAAAAACAGCGACAAGCCCAGCACCACAATAACGCGCAAAAACTGTGCAGTGCGCGTGCTCACTGAGCGGTGCAAGCTATCAATGGCGACATGACCGCCAAAGCGCAGCGCCAGCCCTGCTCCCAGAAAGGCGACCCAGATCATCATGTGGCGGGCCACTTCTTCAGCCCAGATGAGCGAATCGCCCGTCGTGTAGCGCAGCACCACGTTGGTAAAAATAATGCAGGCCATGGCCAGCAATAAAACTATGAGCACCCAGCGGTTTACGGCAACCAGGCCTCGTTCTATGGAATCGAGCATAAATATTTTTCGCGCCTCAGCGTCCCGCCATTGTGCGGGCTTGCTGCGCAGCTCTCTTTATAAGTAAGTGGCAGGCATCTATATCGCTTGTTGGGGGCTTTCGTCGCCCCATTACAAGCACCAGTCCGCCGATGGTTTCATTGCGCTGCACACAACAAAGCCTGCAAAACACGTGGTGCATGCAGGCTGGGTGCGTATGCGGCGCAACGAAAGCCGGGCAGGCTTACTTCACGTTCGCAATGGCGTCCAAAGTGGGTTGACCAAACTTCTTGGCGTACTGCTTGTAAGCAGGCTCCAACGCGGTACGGAAAGCGGCGGCATCGACTTTCTCGACCACTTGCATGCCATGGCTCTTGGCCAGCTCTACGCCCTTGGTTTCTACGTCATCCACAAAGGCGCGCGAAGCCGTCGCACCAGCCTTGGCACCTTGCGTGAAAGCAGCCTTTTGCTCTGCGCTCAGGCCACCCCAGAAATTGGGCGAGACGATCAGCACCACAGGAGCGTAGACGTGGGCAGTCAGCGTCAGGTGTTTTTGCACTTCCCACAGCTTGGAGGAGGTAACGACCGAGATGGGGTTTTCCTGACCATCAATCGTGCCTTGCTGCAAAGCGCTGATGACTTCAGGCCAAGACATGGGTGTTGGCGATGCACCCAGTGTGCGGAAAGCCGTGATGTGTACCGGGTTCTCCGTCACGCGGATCTTCAGGCCCTTCATGTCGGCCACGCTGGTAACAGGCAGTTTGTTGTTGGACAGATGGCGAAAGCCCTGCTCACCCCAAGCCAGCGCCACCAAACCACGTTGCTGAAACTTGGCCAGCAGGTCTTGCCCAAACTTGCCATCAAGCACCGCACGCGCGTGCTGGGTGTCGCGGAACAAGAAGGGAATATCCACGATGCCAACGTCACCCACAAAATTGCTCAGAGCGCCAGTAGAAACAATGGCAGCTTCCACAGTGCCCAGTTGCAGGCCTTCAATCAACTCTCGCTCCCCGCCCAGTGCGCTGGCAGGAAATTGTTTGACGGCAAAAGCATTGTTCGTGGTTTTTTCAACCGATTCAGCCCAGGCTTTGGCAGCCGCACCGTAGTGCGAATTCACCGCCAAGGCATAGCCCAGTTTTACTTCTTTGGGGGCAGCAACGGCATTGCCCGCAGCCAAAGCCAGTGCAGAAGTAGCGCATGCAGCGATAAAAGTACGGCGAATCATGACCATGGAATGTCCCTTTTGCTATCTATATAGTGAGTACGGTTGGAACGCCCCAATCCGTGGCAACCCAAGCCGCTAATTTGATAGCGCTCCTGCGCCTTCAATGCAGTGCAACAACGCTCCCAAAAAAGTATTGTCACGATAAGTGACCGATTTATCCAAAGCGTTCTTTGAAAACTTGTACAAGCTAACCCGATTAGGTATTTGTACGCACATAGCCAAAAACGAGGGCAAGCTCTCCAGAACCGAGTGCGGCCCTGTGCAAAATAAGGGATTGCGCGAGGAAAGTGTAAAATTAAGTTACCCACAATCTTGTGGCGACCAACTTCCACTTTGGATGCATCTCACAAATGGCCCAACGCAAAATCGTCAAACCAGCCCATAGCAATGACTCTTCGGTCACGTCCATGGTGGCTTTTAGCGTCGTGATTCTGGTTGCTGGTCTGTTGCTGGGTGGTTACTGGTTGCAAAAACAACGCGACAATCAAGTCGAGCTCAGCCGCCAGGCGGAGATGCACAACGCCTATCTTCGACACACGCTCCCCAGCCTCCAGCCTGCTGCGGCCGTGGAATTGCCAGCCGCCTATGTGCAAGCGCAGCAAACGCGCGAGAAGTTACTAAACCACCCGGCGGTGACTCCGGGCTCCGGCTTTAACCAGCGCGGCGTGCAATCTACCGGTGAAGCCATCATTGATGCCATTGACAGCGCAAAAAGCCAGCACCTTAAGAATTCAAACTCTTAAAAAAGGAGCTACTTGCCGTCGTTAAGCATAGGCTCCAGCATGTTTTATGTCTGAAACCAAGCAAACTCAACGGCAATTAGCTCCTTTTTTTGCGTAAGCTGGCTTTGCGATCAGGCGTGCTGCGCAATCCACGCCACAAACTGATCCACAAACTTCTGCAAAAAAGCCTGGCTGGACGCACCGACATCACCGTCTGCCGTAAAGAAATCCGCTTTGGCTTGCAGGAACATTTCAGGCTGCGGCAAAGTGGGCATATCCAGATAGGCCAGCACATTGCGCAAATGTTGTTGCGCCAAAGCGGTGCCAATGGCGCCCACCGACATGCCCAGCACTGCCGCAGGCTTGCCCGCCCAGACACTTTGGCCATAAGGGCGCGAGCCTTGATCCAGCGCATTTTTGAGCACGCCGGGAATGGAGCGGTTGTATTCCGGCGTCAGGAAAAGCACCGCATCCGCGCCGCGCACGGCCTCGCGAAACTGCTGAACGGCCTGCACCTCGTGGCCATCGGCCTCTTCGTTGTACAGCGGCAAATCGCCAATATTCACAAAATCGAACTGCACATGCGCAGGCAGCATTTTGGCCATTGCGTGGGCCAACTGGCGGTTAAAAGATGCTTGGCGCAAGCTGCCCACAATGACGGCAACGGTGTACTGACTCATGGCGAACACTCCTTGGTTTCAAAATCTCAGGGGACAGTCATTATGAAAGCGTCTGACAGCACTGCAGCGTGGGCACGCTCCTACACGCCTTGGTGCGGCCACTCCGTGAGGCACAATGCAGCCTCTTTTTTCGCCCCTTGAGCCTGCATGTCTGCCACCACTTTCGCTACCGATTTGCCACCTCCCGCACTGGAATTGCGGCAAGTGCGCCTGCAACGCGGCCGCACGACGGTGTTTGAACAGCTCACCTTGCCCTTGGCTGAACCTCGTATCGGCTTGATTGGTGACAACGGTGCAGGCAAAACCAGTTTGTTGCGGCTGCTGTGTGGACTGGAAGTCCCCGAAGCCGGGCAAGTGCTGTGCAGCGACCGCGATGTGCACGCTGCAGGTGCGCAGCGCCCGCGCTGGGTGGGCATGATGTTCCAAAACCCGGATGACCAAATCATCTTCCCTACTGTGGTGGAAGAACTGGCGCTGGGGTTGCAACCCCACGGCTACGCTAAAAAAGAGGCCCAGGCGCGGGCCCACGATTTTTTGGCACAGCGAGGGCTGCAAGACTGGGCCACCCGTGCCGTCACCAGCCTGAGCCAAGGCCAGCGCCAGCAGGTGTGCTGGCTGTCGCTCTTGCTGGCGGAGCCGCAAAGCCTGTTACTGGATGAGCCCTATGCCAGCCTCGATTTACCCAGCCAGGCCCGCCTGGCGCAGGACATTGCGCAGGCACCGCAGCAGGTGATTGTGTCCACCCACCTGCTTGCGCATGTGCGCAGCTTTTCTCGCGTCATCTGGCTGGAGCAAGGCCGTATTCGCGCTGATGGGGCTGGCACCAGCGTCTGCGCGGCATATGAAGACGACGTGCGCCAGCGCATTGCAGCATTGCAGCCTTAACACCATGGGCACCCTCTACAGCGAACATCTCACCTGGTTGCACCGCGTCAATCCAGCGTTCAAGCTGGTGTCCATGGCCGTGCTCAGCACGCTGCTGTTCATGCTGCAATCGCCGGTGGTCATGCTGGCCTGCGCGGTGGTATGTGCCGCACTGTGGCTAAGCTTGGGCAGAGCCACACGGGTCGCGCGCAAGCTCATCATTTCGGTGGGCATTGCCGCGCTGCTGGTGGCGGGCTTTCATGTGTGGATGGGCAACTATGCTTTGGCCACGGTCAGCGCCCTGCGGCTGGTTTGCGCCTCCAGCCTGGGGATAGCGCTCACGGTCACCACCCACCCGTCGCAATTACTTCAAGTGCTGGAGCGCTTGCTGGCTCCGCTGGCGAAACTGGGTTTTCCGGCACAGCGTTTTGCGCTGCAACTGGCATTGATGATCCGCTTTATTGAGCACTTTTTTGTACAGTGGCAGCGCCTTGACGAAGCCCATCGCCTGCGCACCGGCAAAGCCGGGGGCTTGCGCTTGCTGGCGCCGCTCAGCATTCAAATGCTGCAAACTGCCAAACGCGTGGGTGATGCGCTGTTTGCGCGCTTGGGGCAATAAAAAACGCTGCCTGGAAGCAGCGTTGATTTTTCAAGCGCGCGTGTAATTAATCACGCACCACCAGCACAGGCACATGTGCCGCTTGCAGCACGCGCTGCGCCACACTGCCGAGCACCAGTTTTTCCAAGCCACGGCGGCCATGCGAGCCCATGACGATCAAGTCTGCGCCCACCGTTTGCCCCACGCGCACGATACCTTCATGCACGGCGTGGCCCTCGCCCACCAAAGTTTTGACGGTAACGCCGGAGTCGGCCATGACCTTGTTCACATTTTCCAAAGCATTGTTGGCTTCTGTGGTGGCGGCGCTCAGATACTGGGCTTGGCCGTAGGCAAAATCTGCACCCACACCTGTGAAAGGATAAGGATCGAGCACGTATACAGCGGTGACTTCGCTGCCAAATGCCTTGGCCAGTTGCACTGCCTTTGATACCGCCAGCATGGACGTGGTGGAACCGTCGACGGGAACCAGAATGTGCTTGAACATAGGAGAACTCCTCTTGATGAAATACAGAGCCAATTTGCTTGGCACCACTGCCACATAGTCTGCAGCAGTAGTACAACGTCAGTCTTGATTCGTGTCAAATTTGACCGGATTCTCAGCCCCATCGCCTTGAAAACAATGTCTGCGGCAGGTAATCACCAACGTATCGCGCACGCCATCGGCTTCGGCGTTCAAAGGCTGGATCGGCGTCGATTCGTGAATCATGCGTGCGTCGTCCAATAGCATTAACGACCACGGCTCAGTCAAGGTAAAGCGCAGCCCCTCGGGGCCACTGGCTTCAAATACCCGCGTCTCGCCGCCTTTTATGTTGCGCCGCCCCACCAAGAATACGGCCACCAAATCCACCCCATCGCGGTGCGCGCCCTCGGGGGTGGGCCGCCCAATACCATTGACTGTGTCGATACGAAATTGGTGCGCTTCCACAAAACAGGCTTCATGCGTGCTGGTGGCAAATAGCTGTTGGGACAGGTTCGCCAATTGCGCCACCAATTGCTGAAAGGCAATGTGCTGCGTGGTGGATTCGAGCATGGGCGCAAACCAGCGCACCATCCCACCATGCAGCGCGTTGTATTGCAAAGGCTGCCAATGCGCACGGTGGGGCACCGCATGGATCGCATGGCCCTGTACGACAAAGCTGGCATGGCGGCGAAAGCGGTAGTGCCCGCCATCTTTCAGAAATTCATCGGGGGGCAAGGACTCCCAATCCGGCGTCAATGCTTGCAGGGCTTGCAAGTTGCAGCCAATCCAGGCCGCCGTATCCATTGCATTCAAGATTGCATAGCCATGCTCGCGCAATTGATCGGCGACACGATAAAGGGCGTGGTAAGGAGGAGTGAAAGTCACAGGCTGCATAAGTGCCTGCAAGCTTACTCCCAAGTCGTGCCATGCCGGAGTTTTACCGCTCTATCGTGCTTCGTGTTGGCCGCAATGCCGCCAGCACTATTTATTGATCAAAATATGCTTGTAGCCTTTTGCTACAAAGGGCTAGTAGCTATCAAAACAGATTATTTCCCCCATAGATTGCCACAGCACTGCGGCAATCTATGGAGGGAGGGGTCTCAATCTAGCACTGTGGCTGTGGAGGTGGTTGCTGCCGCTTCAGCATCCTGCAGCCACCGCCACATGACTTTGCCGCTACCACTCTTGGGCAAGGCCTCCACCAACGAGACCAAGCGCGGCACTTTGTATGCAGCCATGTTGTCGCGGCACCAGGCAATGATGTCCTCCTCACTGACCTGCCCTTTGTGTGCGGCACGCAGCACCACCACCGCTTTGACCGTTTCGCCGCGGTAAGCATCTTTGGCAGCGATGATGCAGGCTTCCTGAATGGCGGGGTGGCGAAACATCAACGCTTCCACCTCTGCCGGCCAGACCTTGAATCCGCTGGCATTGATCATGCGTTTGAGGCGGTCGGTAATGAAAAAGTAACCATCTTCATCCACATGGCCCAGATCGCCAGTGCGGAAAAACTTGCGGCCTTCAATCTCCACAAATGCCGCTGCGGTAGCCGCTTCATTGCCCCAGTAACCTGAGAACACTTGAGGTCCAGCGACCACAATCTCGCCCTGCTCTCCAACGCCCAGCTCCTGCAAGGTATCGGGGTCCACCACCAGCGCTTGCGTATTGATAAACGGAATGCCCAAGCACTGCTGCTTGGCGTTGTCTGGCGGATTGCTGTGCGAGGGCGCTGCCGTTTCCGTCAACCCATAGCCTTCTTGATAACGCAAGCCATATTCTTCCCATAACCGTTGGGCAACTGCTTGCGGCATCGCTGCACCGCCGCCTCCAATATAGATAAGGCTGCTCAAATCAAACTGTTTGAAGTTGGGGCTTGCAAACAGGTCAATCACCATGGTGGGAATATTGGTCCAATTGGTGACTTTGTGCTGCGAGATCAATTGCCCCGCTAGCTCTCTGTCCCAGCGTGGCATCAGCAGCATGGTGGCACCGGCATAAATGCTGGCGTGCATGACGGACACCATGCCTGTGATGTGGAACATGGGAATCACCGCCAGGATCACGTTCTCGCTAGACGCGTTTCCCCATACCGAAGAGGCGATTGCGTTCGACATGATGCTGGCATGCGTATGCATGCAACCTTTAGGCATGCCCGTAGTGCCGCTGGTGTAGGGCAGCACACTGAGGTCAGACGGACCCACGTCCAGCGCAGGCGGCGTATCCTGGCAAGCCAAGGCTTGTTTCCAGCTCACCACCCTGCCGTTTTCTAGCTGCAGTGGGGCTCGCTCCATCGTCAACCAGGCTTGCCACACCTCAGGCATGTACTCCCGCTGCGCAGGTGCTGGCAAGTAGTCACCCAGCTGGGTTACGACCATATGCTGTAGCTGGTGCTCAGCAGGCAACTCGTTGCTGGCTTTTGCCAGCTCTGCCCCCAAATCCGCCGTCGTGATCGCGACTTTGACGTTGGCATCGGTGATGTAGTGCTGCAGCTCCTGCGCCAGATTCATCGGATTGACGGGCACCACCACCGCATTAGCCCGCAGGATGGCAAAGTGCGCCAGTACCAGCTGCGGCAGGTTTTGCATCAGCAAGATGACCCTGTCCCCCTTGCGCACTCCTACGCTATGCAGGTGAGCCGCCATGCGTTGCGCCTCATCCGCAAGATCACGGTAATTCACCACACGACCAAAAAAACGAATCGCTGCCTTAGAGGGATAACGCCGTGCGCTGGTCGCCAAGTTGTCCCACAAGGAGGTTTCTGGCAGGGTCAAAGTATGGGGGACACGTCGAGGCCAATGTTGAAAGTGTGGGCGCATAGCAGCTGTTTCATCTCAGTGTTGGGAATGGCTTCAAGCTATCGCTTCAGGGGAAATTAAGCATTCGGGAAGTACCCCAGAAATGGTCACCTCAGTGACCCCGTTCTCCACCAGCCACAAGCCGCTAGCCACCAGCGCTTGGCCATTTCTCAAATTCCTTTTTGTAATAACACCGCACATCCATTTGCCGCCATGCCGACGGTCTTAACGCGCTACATTTCTTGCTTATTCTTGATGTTTCATAACCAACTTCAAGAGCGTGGTGCAAATGCAGTCATGGCCTCGTCGTCAATTTTTAGGCATGTGCGGCAGCGCCTTGCTGGCGACGCCCTTGATTGGCCGATCCAACACTCAGGCATTGCGTATCGCAGAGCTGAAAATGGTTCCGCATGCAGCCTTGGATGCCGACGAGCGCGGCTTTGTGGCTGGGTTGGCAAAGGCAGGCTATATCCAAGGCATTAATCTGCACATTGAGCGTTTCGACGCCCAAGGCGATCCGCAAAAACTGGCCCAATTGGCAGAGCAAATCAGCCTCTCCAAGTTTGACTTGATTCACACTATTTCAACCCTGCCCACCCAGCAAGTGCTGCAGTTCGTCAAATACACGCCGGTAGTGTTCTCTTCGGTGACCGATCCATTGTTTGCCAACATCTTGCCCCAAAGTACTTTCAAAGGGCGCAAGACGCATAGCAACATTACTGGGATCGGCGATCAATGGCCCGTAGATCTGCAATTTCATGTCTATGCGAGCCTGGCCCCCAAGGCCAAGGTCTGGGGCACGTTATACAACCCCGCAGAGGCCAACTCCATCATTCATTTACAGCGCATGCGGGCCACCGCCCATGCGCGTGGCGTGCAACTGCTAGAGGCCCAAGTCACTCACCCCGACCAAGTTAGCCAAGCAGCCCTGACTTTGGCTCCTCAGGTACGGGCAATCACCATTACTTCGGACAACACCAGCAGCGCTCGGATCGAGGACTTGGCTGGTGTCTGCAATGATTACCAACTGCCCTTGTTTGCTGGAGACATTGACAGCATCGAACGCGGGGCCGTAGCCGCTTATGGACTGAATTACTTTCTTGTGGGCTATGCCGCTGGGCGCAAGGCGGCGCTCATTCTTCGGGGCGTAAACCCGGCTGAACTGGAGTGGACACGAATCGAAAAATACAGCTTGGCACTCAACCTCAAAGCTGCCCAGCGACAAGGAGTCTCGCTGTCCGAAACCGTACAGGCCCGCGCCCACCGTCTGATTCGTTGACATGCTTTTCATACGCTTGAGAGCCATTGTCTTGCTTCAACTCGCTGCAGCGCTGTTGATTGTCACTCTGGGCTTGGGCACTTACGTGGACATTCGCAGCCATGCACTAAATAAGCACTATCGCCTCATCAGCACAGCCATGGAACGCATACATCACAAGAACGATGCGCTTTCCACGCTGATAGCGCAAAGCATTCTGGGCCGCGATATTTTGCTGTCTGCCAGCTATGACAGTGACTTGGCACAACTCAATGCCAGCATGGAGGAATTCGAGCAACTCGTTCAAGCGGAAGGCTTGCGCCTTGCCGGTGAAATTATTGACATACGCGCGAGCAGCCAAGATCTACGCCACTCGGAGCGACAGGCCCTAGAGATGATGCGCAGCGAGGATTGGGTGACCGCCAGGAGCATCATTTTCAACACCTCCAATGACTTGGCAATCAAGCTGCAAGCGATCGATAGTGAGATCGCCTTTGGCGCCTTGCGCAGTGAAATGGCACAGCGTGTCCAAGCCTTGGAATGGATGCGTAAGTTCATGATGGCCTTGCGCATGGTGGCTGTCGCACTGCTGCTGTGGGCAGGCCAGCGTTATTCTCAGCGCATGCAAGCTGATTTGTCAGAGCAACGCCGCCTGCGCAAGGCGCTTAGCCAGGCCAATGAGGGCCTGGAATCCAAAGTGCATCAACGCACCCTGGAGCTGGAAATTGCCAATAACAAATTAGCCACCATGAGTCTGACCGATGCACTGACAAATTTACCCAATCGCCGCAACTTTGACTTCACCCTGGAACGTGAATGGCTGCGCGCCCAAAGAGAAGGACATGGGCTGACATTGGGCATGATTGATGTGGACTGGTTCAAAGCCTATAACGATCACTACGGCCACCCTGCGGGCGATGCCTGTTTGCAAAAATTGGCCCAAGCCCTGAGTCAATGCATGCTGCGCCCCAGCGATCTAGTGGCGCGCTATGGTGGCGAGGAATTTGTATTTCTCGCGCCAGCGACGGACATGGCAGGCTCAAAAATCATCGCAGAGCGCATCGTGCAAGCAGCTCGTAACTTGCGCATTCCCCATGAAGGCTCGCCTTTTCAATTTGTTACGATCAGCGTGGGAATTGCATCTTCCGTCGACTGCCACTATCGCCGTGGCTATGTCAACTTGCTGGAAATTGCAGACCACGCGTTATATGAAGCCAAACAAGCCGGGCGCAATTGCTGGGTGGCAACTACGCCTTTGCTGTTTACGCCAGAGCTCTAAGAAATTGGCTTGGAACCCTGTGCAGGGTTCTTAGGGCGTGTTCACATTACCGCAGGTGTTCGCAAATCAAAGCGATGGAGACG
>JADMKK010000007.1 GCA_015478895.1 Comamonas sp.
TCCTTCCCATCCCGAACAGGACCGTGAAACGACTTTGCGCCGATGATAGTGCGGGTTCCCGTGTGAAAGTAGGTCATCGTCAGGCTCTTACAATGACAAACCCCTGACCTCCGCAAGTGGCAGGGGTTTTGTTTTTGGTGCATTTGAATCAACAAGACCAAAATTCAAGAGACCAAAAAATAAGAGCACCGTGCCGGTGCTCTTATTGCATCTACGTACGAAAACTACCGAAAGTCCAATATTTACTAGGGCAGGTAGCTATCTTTATTTACCTTGGCCTAAATACAGGCGGCCATCCACAAAGACATTGACCACGCCTGGCTCGAACTGCGTCCAGCATTCATTGCTGGTCAAAGGCGCTGTCACGATGACGGCGACTTTGTCGTTGGGGGTGGTTTCGCTGGAGAAATCTACGCTCAGGTCTTCATCGGCCAAGTGGGCGGCGGCAAAGGGGTGGCAGCGCTCGGTATAGAACAAATTGGTGGTGGCGTGCGACCACAGCGCTTCACCGTTCGACAGCAAGAAGTTGAACGTGCCATGCGGTGAGATACGCTTGGCCAGCTCTTGCAGCGTAATGGTCAGTTCTTCGATGCTGGGCACACCGGCGTGCGACTTCCACAACTCTTGCATGATCCAGCAAAACGCCAGTTCACTGTCGGTGGTGCCCACGGGATGAAAGTGCGTGTGCAGTTTGGGTGCGAAGTTTTTCAGATCGCCGTTATGGGCAAACACCCAGTTGCGGCCCCAGAGTTCTCGCACAAAGGGGTGGCAGTTTTGCAGGCTGACCAGCCCTTGTGTGGCTTTGCGAATGTGGGCAATGACGTGCTTGCTCTTGATGGGGTATTCGCGGATCAGTTTGGCAATGGGCGAATCAATGGCGCGTTCGTGGTCGACAAAGTGCCGCAGGCCTTTTTCTTCAAAAAATGCGATGCCCCAGCCGTCGGTGTGATCGCCCGTATTGCCTGCGCGTTGCGCAAAGCCGCTAAAGCTAAAGCGCACATCGGTGGGCGTGTTGCAGTTCATTCCTAAAAGCTGGCACATGGGCGCAAATCCGTTTTTCATAGCAAACAAGGCGCATAGCCTAACGCGGCTTGGCGCGCATGTCTGCAATGGAGCAGCTCAGCGCTGGGCTTTCTTGGGTGATCGCAGCTGGGTGGCGGCCACAAAGGCCAGCAGGCACAGTACGGTGAGCATGGCAAAGCTCTCATGGAAAGCTGCCATGCGCCCCTGTACTTCTGACAACGCAGGATTGGCAGCATTGGCTGCCAGACGCCATTCGAGCACGATGCCGCACAGGCCCACGCCAATCGCACCGCCCAGCATGCGGATGAAACTGATGGTGCTGGAGCCTTGCGAGATCAAAGCGCGGTCCAGCGGACGCAGAGCACCCAGGCTCAAACTGGGCAGGATAAAACCCAGCCCAACACGGCCCACGATGATGAAGCCTGCCAGCAGCCACAGCGCGGTGCCCGGCCCGGCCCACAGCATCAAACCAAACGACAGTGCCAGCAAAGCCATGCCGATGCTGACCAGCCAGTGCGTGGGCTGCGTATCGGCCATGCGGCCCACCAGCGGAATGGTGACGGCCAGCACCAGCCCGGCGGGCAGCAGCAGATTGCCCGCGTAGCTGGCCGACAGGCCCAGCCCCATCTGGATAAATACCGGAATCAGATAGGTCGAGCCAAACATGGCCGTGCCGTAGATAAAGGCCACAATGCAGCCCATCACAAAGGGGCGGTAGGCATACAGGCGCAAATCCATCAAAGGCTTGCGGCCTGTGCGCTGCAAGCGTTGCTGCCAGACGATGAAGGCGAACAGGCAGGCCACGGCGACGCCTGCTAGCAGCACTGCCTGCGTGTGGCTGTGGTGAAAGGCCACCAGCGCATTGAGTACGCTGAGCGTACCGACGCTGACCAGGGCCAGGCCCAGCAGATCGAGCCTGTTGCTGCCTGCGCCTTGGGCTGCATCGTCCGGGGTGGAAGTCGGCACATATTTCCATGCCAGCCACAGCGACAGCAGGCAGGGCGGAAGCACCATGAAGAAGGTGCTGCGCCAGCCCATCCAGTCCACCAGCAGCCCGCCCAATGCGGGTGCCAGCGCCGGTGCCAGCACCACACCCATGCCAAAGATGCCGCCTGCACGGCCCTGCTCATTGGCCATGAAGGCGCGCAGGATGATGATGGCGGGAATCGGCTGGATGATGCCGGCAGCCAAGCCTTCGGCCATGCGCGAAAGCAGCAGCAATTCAAAGTGCTGGGCAAAGCCACCCAGCAAACCACCGGCCATCAGCAGCACCACGGCCCCCGCATAGGTACCGCGATAGCCAAAGCGCGACAGCATCCACGGCGTAACCAGCATGGCCACGGTGGAGGCCACCATGAAGCCTGAAGTGATCCACTGCGCGCGCTCCTGCCCCAGCCCGAAATATTCACTGATGGCCGGGATGGCGACGTTGACGCTGGTGGACGGGATGATGGAGGCAATCGTGCCCACCATCAGCGCCATCAGTAGCAGCCAGCGGTAACGCTCGCCGTAGCGGGTTTTCAGAACGTTGGTGGGCGAGGGCGCAAACCAGGACATAGGCTTCACAGCAGCAAAACAGGAAGCGTGCGAGGGTACGCCTGTCTTAAGGATTCGGGGTGCCAGTGGGCGACAGTCCTTGACCGCAAGCGGGGCAAATGCACTGCTTGCGGCGCTGTTGCGGCGCAATGCGTTCTAGCGCTGCGGGGTCGATGGACGTCTGCATGCACCAGCAGCTTTCAGGCGGCAAGCCTGCAGCGATGGCGCATTGGTTGGCTTGACCGCACAAAGGGCAGTGTGAGGGAGTGGAGGCAAGGGACGACATGCGCGCAGTGTAGAAGCTCCCCACCCTTGACGCTGCTGCAAACACCCATTGGTGGCCAGCCCTTCGCTGCAGACAATGAACCGCCTTGTCTCAGCACCCTCTTCATGCGGCAAGGCAGGGAACCTACAACGACAAGGAGACACACGTGGCGATCAAGAAAGTGTTGCTGGGCACCCTCATCATTGCGGGTGCGGCCGCTGTGGGCGGTTGGTTCAGTCTGGACAAGGAAACACGGGGCCTGCTGGCCACCTTGCCGACCAACCGCGATCTGTTGTTCTGGACGCAGCCGCAGCGCGATGCAGCCTTTCGCGCGCTGGATCGTATTGCGTTAATGGCCAAAGCCAATGTCGTGCCCGCTAGCGGTACGCCATCTCCCCTGCCCGTGGGCCAACCGCTGCCACTGTCTACCGATACCGATGCCTTTATGGCGGCCCAGCGCAGTGCCGCGCTGCTGATCGTGCACAAGGGGCAGTTGCGGCTAGAGCGTTATGGCCTGGACTTTGAAGGCAGCGGGCGCTGGACCAGTTTTTCCGTCGCCAAATCGTTCACCTCAACCCTGGTGGGCGCGGCGTTGAAGGACGGTTTTATCCAGAGTCTGGACGACAAGGTCAGCGTCTATATTCCCGATCTCAAAGGCTCCGCCTATGACGATGTCAGCGTGCGGCAGTTGCTGACCATGACCTCGGGCGTGCAGTGGAATGAAGACTATGCCGACCCCAACTCGGATGTGGCCAAGTTCAACAACCACAAGCCGGAGGCCGGGCAGGAAGCGCTGGTGAGCTATATGCGCCAGTTGCCCCGCGCAGCGCCAGCAGGCACGCGCTGGCTGTACAGCACGGGGGAGACGAATCTGGTGGGCACGCTGGTGCAGCAAGCCACGAAAAAGCCTTTGGCCACCTATCTGGCGGAGAAAGTCTGGGGCCCCGCAGGTATGGAGCAGCAGGCCACGTGGCTGCTGAGTAAAACCGGGCAAGAAATTGGCGGCTGCTGCATTCAGGCCGCGCCGCGTGACTATGCACGCATGGGGCTGTTCATCCTGAATGGGGCCAAGGTCAACGGCGAGAGCATCGTCCCCGAGGGCTGGTGGCGCGATGCCACCACCAAGCAGGCCGACATTGGCGCGCCGGGTCGGGGTTATGGCTATCAATGGTGGACGTATGACGACGGTAGCTACGCCGCACGGGGCATTTTTGGGCAGGGCATCTTTATCGACCCACAGCGTGAGCTGGTGATTGTGAGCAATGCCAACTGGGCGGGCGGCGCACGCGACCCCAAGGCGATGCAGGCGCGGGAGGAGTTTTATCGGGAGGTGCAGGGGGCGGTGGATGGGGAGGTCAAGGGTGCGGGGCAGTGATGCAACGGCTTTACAGAGATGCTGGAAGCGGCCAAGGCGCAAGGCGGAGCGTGAGTTAAATGCGCTGTTCGCAGACAAGAAGGCCACCTCAGAGACCGTCTCATCTGCGGTTGCCACTGCAGCTACTGCACAAGGAAAACTGCGCGAGACGCACCTTCGCTATCACTTATCCATGATGAAGGTGCTGACTCCTGCGCAGGTAACGGCTTACCAAATAGATAAAGGCACCGCGCGGTGCCTTTATCTATTTACAAGCCAAATCAGCCTTTAGCCCTTATACAGAAAGGGCTAGCAGCTATGACTCTTGATTAAGCCTGACCGGCTTTCACCTTCAGACGCCATGCGTGCAGCAGTGGCTCGGTGTAGCCGGAAGGTTGTTCCTTGCCCTTGAACACCAGGTCCAGCGCGGCTTGCATGGCGCCGCCGTTGGGGTTGGCTTCCAGGCTCTTGTAGCTGGCGTCACCGGCGTTTTGGCTGTCCACCACCTTGGCCATGCGGGCGAAGGAGGCACGTACCTGGTCTTCGCTGACGATGCCGTGCAGCAGCCAGTTGGCAATGTGCTGGCTGGAGATGCGCAGCGTGGCGCGGTCTTCCATCAGGCCCACGTTGTGGATGTCCAGCACCTTGGAGCAGCCCACGCCCGCATCGATCCAGCGCACCACGTAGCCGAGGATGCCTTGCACGTTGTTGTCCACTTCTTGCTGCTTTTCCGCATCCGTCCATTTGGGGTCTTTGGCCACGGGGATTTGCAGCAGATCGGCCAGGATGTTTTCACGCTCGGTGTCGGCGCTGGTTTTTTCCAGCTCCTTTTGCACTTCCGCCACGTTCACTTGGTGGTAGTGCAGGGCGTGCAGCGTAGCGCCGGTGGGCGAGGGCACCCACGCGGTGTTGGCGCCCGACTTGGGGTGGCCAATCTTTTGTTCCAGCATGGCCTTCATCAAGTCAGGCATGGCCCACATGCCCTTGCCGATCTGGGCGCGGCCACGCAGGCCCATGGTCAGGCCGACTAGCACGTTGTTGCGCTCGTACGCTGGCAACCAGGCGCTGGCCTTCATGTCGGCTTTGCGCACCATAGGGCCGGCGTGCATGGCGGTGTGCATTTCATCGCCCGTGCGGTCCAGGAAGCCGGTGTTGATGAACGCCACGCGCGCAGGGGCGGCGGCAATCGAGGCCTTCAGGTTGGCGCTGGTGCGGCGCTCTTCGTCCATGATGCCCAGTTTCACCGTGTTGGGTTGCAAGCCCAGCAGCTGCTCGACACGGCCAAACAGGATGTCGGCAAAGCCCACTTCGGCAGGGCCGTGCATTTTGGGTTTGACGATGTAGACGCTGCCGGTGCGGCTGTTGCGAATGCCGTTGGCGCCGTGGCCTTGCAGGTCGTGCATGGCGATGGCGGTGGTGACGACGGCATCCAAAATGCCTTCAGGAATTTCCTTGCCTTCAGCGCCCCACAAGATGGCGGGGTTGGTCATCAGGTGGCCCACATTGCGCAGGAACATCAACGAGCGGCCATGCAGTTTCACCGGCTGGCCATCGGCGCCGGTGTATTCACGGTCGCTATTGAGGCCGCGGGTCACGGTCTTGCCGCCCTTGTCGAAGGACTCCGTCAGCGTGCCCTTCAAGATGCCCAGCCAGTTGCTGTAGCCCAGCACTTTGTCTTCCGCATCTACGGCGGCGACGGAGTCTTCCAGGTCCAGGATGGTCGAGACTGCGGCTTCCACCACCAAGTCGGCCACACCTGCTGCATCGCTGCTGCCAATCGGGGTGGATTTGTTGACGATGATGTCGATGTGCAAGCCGTTGTTCTGGAGCAGCACAGAGGTGGGCGCTGCAGCATCACCTTGGTAGCCAATGAACTTCTCGGCGTCTTGCAGGCCCGTGGTGCTGCCGTCCTTCAAGCGAACGACCAGCTTGCCGCCTTCGACTTGGTAGCTGGTGGCGTCTTTGTGCGAGCCTGTGGCCAGTGGCACAGCCTGATCCAGGAAGTTGCGGGCGAACTCAATGACCTTGGCACCGCGCACAGGGTTGTAGCCCTTGCCTTTTTCAGCGCCACCATCTTCAGGAATGGCATCGGTGCCATACAGCGCGTCATACAAAGAGCCCCAGCGTGCGTTGGCGGCGTTCAGTGCGTAGCGGGCATTCAGAATGGGCACCACCAGTTGCGGGCCGGCCATGGTGGCCAGCTCGGCATCAACGTTTTCGGTGGTGGCTTTGGCGTCTTTGGGGGACTCCACCAGATAGCCAATTTGTGTCAGAAACTTCTGGTAGCCGGCCATATTGATGATGGGGCCGGGGTTGGCCTTGTGCCAGGTGTCCAGTTCCACTTGAATGCGGTCGCGTTCAGCCAGCAGGGCGGCGTTCTTGGGGGCCAGGTCGGCTACCAGGGCATCAAAGCCTTTCCAGAATGCCGCCGGCTCCACGCCGGTGCCGGGCAGCACTTGTTCATTAATGAAAGTGTGCAGTTGGTTGGCAACTTGCAAACCGTGGACTTGGGTGCGTACAGTCATGGAAGAAAGCTCCTTGGATCATGTGAAAACGGCTGACTCCGAGCCTCGGAGCCTTGTTGACACTGTATTGCAAAGCTCAGAGTTAATAAATCGTGGAAAAAGCGTAGAACTGATGACTTTTATGCAAAAGTGGGTAACACTGCCAAGTTGCTGTGTTACTCAAATAAATAGCTGCTTGCCCTTTGTGCATAAGGGCTAGAGCCATATTTCACTGTTAACTGATTAATGCCATGGACAAACTCAAAGCCTTCGAGTCCTTTGTCTCTGTTGCCACCAGGGGCAGCTTGACCGCTGCCGCCAAGGCCGAAGGCGTGGCACCGGCCATCATGGGGCGCAGGCTGGATGCGCTGGAAGAGCACTTGGGCGTCAAGCTGATGGTGCGCACTACGCGCCGCATCAGCCTCACGCACGAGGGCAGCGCGTTTCTGGAAGATTGCCAGCGCCTGCTGGCCGATGTATCGAATGCCGAGGCCAGTGTGTCCGCCGGTGGTGTGAAGGCCACCGGGCATTTGCGCCTCACCGCACCGGCCGGTTTTGGTCGTCGCCATGTGGCGCCGCTGGTGCCGCTGTTTCGTGACCTGCACCCGGACGTCACCATCTCGCTGAATCTGAGTGACCGTGTGGTGGACTTGGCCGGTGAAGGCTATGACTGCGCGGTGCGCGTGGGGGATTTGCCCGATTCATCGCTCATTAGCGTGCGCATGGCGGACAACCGCCGCCTGTGTGTGGCCACCCCCGCGTACCTGCAGGCCCACGGAACGCCGCAGCACCCGTCGGAATTGGCGCAGCACCGGTGTTTGACCTTGTCCAGCGATGCCTCGCAAACGCGGGGCTGGGCGTTTCGCCTGCCCAGCCGCGATGGCGGCACGGAAGTGGTGCACTTCAAACCCACAGGTCCGCTGGATTGTTCGGACGGTCAAGTACTGCACGACTGGTGCCTGGGCGGCTGGGGCGTGGCGTGGCGCAGCACCTGGGAAGTGGAAGCGGAAATTGCGGCGGGTCGCCTGGTCGAGGTGTTGGCTGACTTTGCCGCCCCGCCCAATGGCATTTACTTGGTGTTTCCACAGCGCAAACACATGACGCTGCGCTTGCGGCTGTGGCTGGACTATTTGAAGGGGCAATATGAACGCCCCGAGTTTTGGAGTAAAGGGGTAGCGCGATGACTTTGGAAGCTTTTCTGGCCAGTTTGCACATCGTGGCCATTCTCACGCTGGTGGTCTTTTTGTCGAGTGAAGCGGCGCTGTGCCGCTCGGAGTGGATGAACGAGGCCGTGGTGCGTCGCCTGGCCAGGCTGGACATGATTTACGGCATCACCGCCTTGGTGCTGCTGCTGACCGGCGTTGCACGCATTGTCTGGGGCGCGAAAGGATTGACTTGGTATGTCTCGCAGCCCTTGTTCCACTTGAAGATGCTGCTATTTTTTGTGACAGCTATTTTGTCGTTGCACCCCACCTTCACGATTCGCAAATGGCTCAAAGCGCTGAATGTGACGGGCACCCTGCCGCAGCCGGAGTCAGTGCGCTTTGTGCGCAAGTGGATCATGGTGCAGGCTCACATCATTCCGGTGATCGCCGTGATTGCGGTGTATTGGGCGCGTGGCATGTAAACAGGGCTGAAGCCATCGCGCAGGCACAACGCAGGCTTGGCACGTAAAATCGCGCCATGCTTTCTGTCAAACAAGAATTGCTCACCGCGCTGGCGGCTGAGCTCGAAACCCTCTCCCCTGGCGCTGGCGCACGCGCTGCGTTTGAAAACCCCAAAGTGGCAGCCCATGGCGATTTCGCTTGTACGGCAGCCATGCAACTGGCCAAGCCCCTGAAGGCCAACCCGCGCGCATTGGGCGAGCAGCTCAAGGCCGCGCTGGAAGCCGCGCCTTCCTTCCAAAAGTGGGTGGACGCGATTGAGATTGCCGGCCCCGGCTTTTTGAACATTCGCTTGAAGCCCGCTGCCAAGCAGGAAATCATCCGCGAAGTGCTGGGACAGGCTGACAAGTTTGGCTACCAGGCCGACCGTGGTGAAAAGATACTGGTGGAGTTTGTCTCTGCCAATCCCACCGGCCCCTTGCACGTGGGCCATGGCCGACAGGCTGCGATTGGCGATGCCATCAGCAATCTGTACGCCACCCAAGGCTGGAACGTGCACCGCGAGTTCTATTACAACGATGCGGGCGTACAGATTGACACCTTGACCAAGTCCACCCAGCTGCGCGCCAAGGGCTTCAAGCCCGGTGACGAGTGCTGGCCCATCGACAGCGAGAATCCGCTGGCCAAGAGTTTCTACAACGGTGATTACATCGCTGACATCGCTGCTGCGTTCCTCGCCAAAGAAACCATTCAGGCCGATGACCGTGTGTTTACTGCCAATGGCGATGTCGAGGACTACGACAACATCCGTCAGTTCGCCGTGGCTTATCTGCGCAATGAGCAGGACAAGGACTTGCAGGCCTTCCACCTGAAGTTTGACCAGTACTACCTCGAATCGAGCCTGTACGAAAACGGCCATGTCGAGGCAACCGTTCAACGCTTGATTGCCAATGGCAAGACCTACGAGCAGGACGGCGCGCTGTGGCTCAAGTCCACCGACTACGGTGATGACAAAGACCGTGTGATGCGCAAGACCGACGGCGGCTACACCTACTTTGTGCCTGATGTGGCCTACCACATCCAGAAATTCCAGCGTGGCTTTACCAAGGTGGTGAACATCCAGGGCACCGACCACCACGGCACCATTGCCCGCGTGCGCGCTGGCCTGCAAGCTGCCGATGTGGGCATTCCTTCAGGCTACCCTGACTATGTGCTGCACACCATGATCCGTGTGGTGCGCAATGGCGAAGAAGTCAAGATCAGCAAGCGTGCAGGTTCCTACGTCACGCTGCGCGATCTGATCGAGTGGACCAGCAAGGACGCCGTGCGCTTCTTCCTGCTGAGTCGCAAGCCCGACACCGAGTACACCTTTGACGTGGACTTGGCCGTGGCGCAGAACAACGACAACCCCGTGTTCTACGTGCAGTACGCGCACGCCCGTATCCAGTCGGTGCTGCGCGCCTGGCAAGAGGCAGGCGGCGCTGGCGTGTCTGCGCTCAAGGAGGTAGGTCTGTCCGCGCTGGAAGGCCCGCAAGCCCAGGCGTTGATGCTGCTGTTGGCCAAATACCCCGAAATGCTGACCGCTGCCGCTGCGGGCAATGCCCCGCATGACGTCACTTTCTACCTGCGTGATTTGGCTTCCGCCTACCACAGCTACTACGACGCAGAGCGTATTCTGGTGGATGACGAACCGGTGAAACTGGCACGTCTGGCACTGGTCGCGGCGACCGCGCAAGTGCTGCACAATGGTTTGGCTGTGCTGGGTGTGGATGCACCTGAGCGCATGTAAAACGAACAACAAACGACGTGACAGGCGGTTTTATGTACAAGCAGCAGCGCGGAGGCACTATCTTGGGCCTCATCATTGGCGTGGTTCTCGGCTTGGGGATTGCATTGGGGGTAGCGGTTTATGTGACCAAAGTACCCGTTCCTTTTCTCAATAAGGGAGACCAACGCAACACCGAGACGACCGAGGCCGAACGCAATCGCAATTGGGATCCGAATTCGCCGCTCTATGGCAACAGCCCCGTACGGCCTGCGCCAGCAGCGCCTGCGGAGTTGGCGCCTGTGCCTTCGGTACCAGTGGCTGAGCCTTCGGCCCCGGTTGCGCCTGCAGCTGCACAGCCAGATCCATTGGGTGATTTGGCCAACGCGAAGCTCAAAGCTGCCGAAGCCAAGGCAGCTGCTACTGCTGCTCCAACCGCGAGTGCGCCTGGCGCAAATACGGGGGCTGATGGCTTTAACTATTTTGTGCAAGCCGGTGCATTTCGCACCCAGGGTGACGCCGACGCACAGCGCGCCAAGCTGGCGATGCTGGGCTGGGAGGCGCGCATCAGTGAGCGCGAGCAAAATGGTCGCCCAGTGTTTCGTGTCCGTGTAGGCCCGTTTGCCAAGCGCGGTGATGCTGAGCAGCTCAAGCAAAAGCTCGATGGAGCTGGTGTAGATTCCGCCTTGGTCCGTGTGCAGCAGTGAACTTTTTGAGCCTTGCAGGCTCAGATCCCCATATCTCGTTAAGGAGTCTCTTTGATGCAACGCCGCCAGTTTTCTTTGGCTGCAGCCACGGCTGCTAGTTCCATGGCTTTGGGCACTTCCAGTGTTTTTGCCCAAGCTGCAGCCCCGAAAGAGGGTAAAGAGTACCTGCGCCTTTCCAAGCCTGCGCCCACAGACGCTGGGGCGAGCAAGGTGGAGGTGGTGGAATTCTTCTGGTACAGCTGCCCGCATTGCAATGCGTTTGAGCCCACATTCGCTGCATGGAAGCAAAAAACGCCTGCCGACGTCGTGGTGCAGCGCGTGCCCGTGGCATTTAACGCCAGCTTTGTGCCCCAGCAAAAACTGTACTACGCCCTGCAGGCCATGGACAACTTTGACGCACTGCATGTCAAGGTGTTCCACGCCATTCATGTGGAGCGCAACAAGCTGGCCAAGGATGAAGACATCTTCAACTGGGTGGCCAAGCAAGGTGTGGATGTGAACAAGTTCAAGGAAGTCTACAACTCGTTCAGCGTCTCCAACCAGGTACGCAAGGCCACTGCGCTGCAGCAAGCCTATGACGTCGAAGGCGTTCCTTCCATGGGCGTGGCCGGCCGTTACTACACGGATGGCCCACGTGCTGGCAACATGACCAACGTGCTGCAAGTGGTGGATTACTTGGTGGCGCAGAGCCGTAAGGCCTGAGCCAGCAGCAAGGGCTGACTTCGCCCTGAACCTGTCGCGAAGCCCGCTGAATGCGGGCTTTTTACATGCTTTTGCAGGCAGCATGACTACAATATGCTGCAAGAAACGTGCCCTGCTATGACACCTCAATTCATCTCCTGCCTCTTATTGACGGCCCTTTGCGGGTTTGGTGGCGTAGCGCACGCTGAGCGCGCCGACCGCGACAAGCCTATGAACATTGAGGCAGATGCTTTGCGCCACGACGAGCTCAAGCAGACCAGCGTGTTCACCGGCAACGTGGTACTGACCAAAGGCTCCATCGTGTTGCGTGGTGCGCAGCTGGATGTGCGCCAGGATGCTGAAGGCTACCAATACGGCGTTGCCACGGAAGAAAAAGGCAAGCGAGCCTTCTTTCGCCAAAAGCGCGACACCGCACCCGGAGCCCCGGAAGAGTATGTAGAAGGCGAAGGCGAAGTCATTGAGTACAACGGCAAGACCGATGACGTGAAGCTGATTCGCCGTGGCCAGCTGCGCCGCTATACGGGTGGCAAGCTCAGTGATGACATCATGGGCAGCGTCATTACCTATAACAACCTCACCGACGTTTTTACGGTCGATGGTGAAAAGCGCAGCAATCTGCCTTCCTCGGCGCCCGCAAGTTCCGGTGGTCGTGTGCGGGCCATCATGGCACCCAAAGCAACACCCAATGTGGCACCTGCCCCAGCAGCGGTACCTGCGCAGCCTCTACAGCCCTCGGGCGAATTGAATTTGCAGGGCCAGTAAAAGAGAGTATGGGCAAGATGCAAGATACCGTCACAAGCACCCCAGCAGACGCTGCCGTCAGCAAACTGGAAGCGCGCCATTTGGCGAAGTCCTATGGCAGCCGCAAGGTGGTCAAGGACGTGTCCATTACGGTGCGAAAAGGCGAAGTGGTGGGCTTGCTCGGCCCCAATGGCGCAGGCAAAACCACGTCGTTTTATATGATTGTGGGCCTGGTGCGCAGCGATGGTGGCGATGTGTGGATCGATGGTCAGCCCGTGGGCAATATGCCAATCCACCAGCGCTCACGCCTGGGGCTTTCGTATCTGCCGCAAGAGGCGTCGATCTTTCGCAAGCTCAATGTCGAAGACAACGTGCGTGCCGTGCTGGAATTGCAAAAGGATGCCGCAGGCAAATCACTCACAAAAACTCAGATTGAGCAGCAACTGACCAACCTGCTGCAAGAGTTGCGGGTAGAGCATTTGCGCAAGTCGCCATCTCTGGCCTTGTCAGGTGGCGAACGCCGCCGCGTGGAAATTGCCCGAGCACTGGCAACCAACCCGCGCTTTATCTTGCTGGATGAGCCGTTTGCCGGCATCGACCCGATTGCCGTGATCGAGATCCAGCGAATCATCGGTTTCTTGAAGGGTCGCGGCATAGGCGTGCTCATTACCGATCACAACGTACGTGAAACACTGGGTATTTGTGACCATGCGTTCATCATTAGTGATGGCAAAGTGCTCGCAAAGGGAACCCCCGAAGAAATCGTAGAGAACGCTGATGTAAGGCGGGTCTATCTGGGTGAACATTTCAGGATGTAGCCAGATACGCAGTAGGTTCTCACGATCAAAAACAACAAGGTTTGAGGGAGTACAGCGTTGAAGCCAGGTTTGTCTCTGCGGGTCTCACAGCATTTGGCGTTGACACCGCAACTGCAGCAATCCATTCGCCTCTTGCAGCTATCAACGCTGGAGCTTTCTCAGGAAGTCGAGCAAATGCTCGACGACAACCCTTTTCTCGAACTCGCCACCGAAGATATTCCGCAGGACGAGCCCAGCGCTGCGGCAGACAGCTTGCTTGAGGCCGATGTCTATGCCGCGGACGAAGCTTCATATTCCATAGCTGATAGCCCTAGTGCAGCAAGCGCTGAAGGCCAAAAAGACCAAGATTTATCCACGCCCGATGCCGATATGCCCAGCGATTGGGAGGGTGATGGCAGTGCGGAGATGGGTGCTGACGACGGTGAGTGGGGCGGAGATGCCGCAGCGCGAGGAAGTCGCAATAATGATGACGATGCACCCACTGCGCTGGATCTTGCGGGCGCGCACGAATCGCTGACCGACTATCTGCTGCAGCAATCCTTGTCCTTGCGCCTGTCGGAACTGGATCGCTGTGCACTGCGTTTTCTGATCGAGAACCTCAACGACGATGGCTATCTGGAAGAGTCCTTACAAGAGTTGGCGCAAGGCTTGGCAGGCACCGAAGACCTTGAACAACTGGAAGAGTTGGTACACCGCTTTACGGTGGCGCTGCGCTTGCTGCAATCGCTGGAGCCGGTCGGTGTCGGCGCGCGCGATCTGGGGGAATGTCTGCGTTTGCAGTTGCAGCACTTAACAGCGCAGCAAGGCAGTGATGAATCGCAGGCCGTGGCCCTGCAGCTGTGCGCCCAGCCCCTTGAGCTTTTGGCGCGGCGCGATGTGCGCAAACTCATGCAAGCGTGTGGCTTGCCCGAGGCGAAAGTACGTACTGCGCTGGGGGTGATTGCACGGCTCGAACCCAAGCCAGGACGGCGCTTTGTGGATGTGGAGCGCCACATCATCGTGCCCGATGTGATCGTCAAGAAAACGCTGCGCCGTGGAGGCGATGGCATGGCTGTGTTCAATGTACAGCTCAATCCTGATGTCATGCCGAAGTTGCGGGTGCATGAAATTTACGCCGGCGCGCTGCGCGGCCATAAAGGCAGCGAAGGCCATGCGGCTCTGCAGCAACGCCTGCAGGAAGCACGCTGGTTCATCAAAAACGTGCAGCAGCGCTTTGACACGATCTTGCGGGTGTCCAAGGCGATTGTGGAGCGGCAGAAAAACTTCTTTGTGCATGGTGAGCTGGCCATGCGCCCCTTGGTGCTGCGTGACATTGCCGATGAGCTGGGCCTGCACGAATCCACCATCAGCCGCGTGACCACGGCCAAGTACATGTCCACGCCGCAAGGCACCTATGAGCTCAAGTTTTTCTTTGGTTCGGGCCTGGGCACTGAGACCGGTGGCAATGCCTCCAGCACGGCGGTGCGGGCACTGATCAAGCAGTTTGTCAGCGCGGAAAATAGTAAAAAACCGTTGTCTGACAGCCAGATTGCCGACATGCTCAAAGAGCAGGGTATTGAGTGCGCACGCCGGACGGTGGCGAAATACCGGGAGGCGCTCAGGATCGCTCCCGCAAATTTGCGCAAAGCGTTGTAAGCGGACGGAGCAACCCACTGTATTTGTGTTGGTTTGTACTTGCTCTCCAGATAAGCTTGGCATCGCCGTTTTAGAATGCGCGCGGTATTGAAAGAAGATATATGCGCTGCCTAGGCAGCGCTTTCTTTTTGTCAGGCTGTAACCCGCTTGTAACCCAATTGGGTGCATTCAACGTCCGGAGAATTGCTATGCAACAACGTCGTCACACTCTTTTGGCTATTGGTGCCGCCGCGCTGGCCGCTTTTGGTGCTTTTGCACCTGTCGCCCAGGCACAAGAAAAGCCCAAGGTGGCACTGGTGATGAAGTCGCTGGCCAATGAGTTTTTCCGCACGATGGAAGACGGTGCCAAGGCCCACAACAAAGAGCACAAAAATTATGTGTTGGTGAGCAACGGCATCAAGAACGAGACTGACACCGCAGCACAAATCAAGATGGTCGAGCAGATGGTGGCTCAGAAGGCGCAGGCCATCGTGATCGCTCCTGCCGACTCCAAGGCACTGGTGCCCGTGCTCAAGAATGCAGTGGACAAGGGCGTGATCGTCGTGAATATCGATAACCGTCTGGATCCTGAAGCGCTCAAGGAAAAGAACCTGAACATTCCTTTTGTTGGCCCTGACAACCGCATCGGCGCCAAGCTGGTGGGCGAGCGTTTGGCGCAAGAGCTCAAGGCCGGTGACAAGGTGGGCATCATCGAAGGCGTGTCGACCACCACCAACGCACAACTGCGTACGGCTGGTTTCAAGGATGCCATGGACGCTGCCAAGATGAACATCGTTGGCATCCAATCTGGCAATTGGGAAATCGCCAATGGCAACACCGTGGCTGCCGGCATGATGCGCGAGAACCCCGAGTTGAAGGCCTTGCTGGCTGGTAATGACTCCATGGCGCTGGGCGCGGTCGCTGCAGTGCGTGCGGCAGGCAAGACTGGCAAAGTGATTGTGGTCGGTTACGACAACATCCAGGCCATCAAGCCGATGATCAAGGATGGTCGCGTGCTGGCGACTGCTGACCAGTACGCTGCCAAGCAGGCTGCTTTTGGCATTGAAGTGGCGTTGAAGGCCATCCAAGAAAAGACGCCCCAAGCTCAGTTGCCTGCCGAAGTGAAAACGGACGTGGTACTGGTTACGAAGTAAAGGCGAGTCATGGCATCCCCCACCTCTGCGAATCGCGGCAACGTGGTCATGCACCTTGAAGGCATCGGCAAAGATTACGGTGACAGTACCGTGCTGGATGGCGTAAGTCTTGACTTGCGCGCTGGTGAAGTGCTGGCGCTCACGGGCGAAAACGGCGCGGGCAAAAGCACTTGCTCGAAGATCATGTGTGGACTGGTCACCGCTTCGCGTGGCCGTATGACGCTCATGGGCCAGTCTTTTGCTCCCGTGTCGCGTACCGATGCGGAGCAACAAGGCGTGCGCATGGTGCTGCAGGAGCTGGGGCTGGTGAATACGCTCAGCGTGGCGGAGAACCTGCTGCTCGATCGTTTGCCACATCGCTTTGGCATGGTGGACCGCCATCGCCTGAACGAACTGGCGCGCGAGCAACTGGCCAAAATGGGTTTGAATCACATTGACCCCCGCACCCAAGTGTCCAGGCTGGGCATTGGTATGCAGCAAATGGTGGAAATTGCGCGCAATTTGCGTGACGGTAACCGTGTTTTAGTGCTCGATGAGCCCACGGCCATGCTGACCGCGAAAGAAATTGAGCACCTGTTCCAGCAGATTGACCTGATGAAAGCGCAGGGCGTGGCGCTGGTTTATGTGTCGCACCGTCTGGAGGAGTTGCAGCGCGTGTGCGAACGCGCCGCGGTGCTGCGCGATGGTCGTCTGGTGGACGTATTGCAAATGCAAGGCCTGTCTGAAGCGACGCTGGTGGAGCGCATGGTGGGTCGCCACGTGGAAACGTTGGACGAAAAGCCCCGCCGCCCAGCGGGCCCAGTGCTGATGCGCGCGCAAAACATGTCGCGCGGCGAGGCCGTAAAAGATGTGAGTTTTGAGCTGCATGCCGGTGAAGTACTGGGTGTGGCTGGCCTGGTGGGTGCTGGGCGCACTGAACTGCTGCGCCTTTTGTATGGCGCTGACAAGGCCGAGACGGGTTTGATTGAGCTAACCGGCCAGCACCCCGACCAAAAAGCACAAACCGTATCGCCCAATTGGCGCAGTCCCATGCAGGCGGTGCGCGCAGGCATCGGGCTGATTACGGAAGACCGCAAAGCCCAAGGCTTGTTGCTGCCCCAATCCATTCGTGTGAATACCTCGCTAAGCCATTTGGGGGCGGTGTCGGGTGGCGGCTGGCTGAACCGCAACCGCGAAGCACAACTGGCCAAGCAAATGGTGCAGCGCCTGCGGGTGCGTTCGTTCAATGCCGAGCAGCCTGTAGGCACGCTCAGCGGCGGCAACCAGCAAAAAGTGATTTTTGCGCGCTGGCTGCACCGGGATTGCCCAGTGGTCTTGCTGGACGAGCCCACGCGCGGCGTAGACGTTGGGGCGCGCGCTGATCTCTATGCCGAGATCAACACCATGACCGATCAAGGCAAGGCCGTGATGGTGGTGTCCAGTGACATGCGCGAGCTGATGGAGCTGTGTGACCGCATCGCAGTCATGTACCAAGGCCGCATTGTCGCCACCTTTGAGCGTGGCCACTGGAGCCAGAAAGCCTTGCTTGCCGCCGCCTTCGGCGACGTTGGTGAAGAAGAAACCGCAGCAATTGCGGCTTAAAAAACTATCGAATTACGTATGTCTTCCACTACTTCTACCCCTGCCAAAGCGCACAGCCCGTGGCGCCAAGAATTGGGCACTTATCTCGGCCTGATCGTGGTGCTGGTCGCCATGGTGGCGCTGTTTAGCTCGCTGTCCGATTACTTTTTTACGGCAGACACCTTGCTGTCCATTGCCAATGAAATCCCTGCACTGGCCGTGATGGCTGTGGGCATGACCTTCGTCTTGATCATTGCGGGCATTGACCTGTCAGTGGGCTCGGTGCTGGCGCTCAGCGCCGCTGCTGCAGCGGCAGCCATGCTGCAGTGGGAGTGGGGTGCCTGGGGGGCGGCGGTGCTGGGGCTGATGGTGGGCGTGGTGTGTGGCGCAATGACGGGCGGCATCTCGGTGGCCTGGCAACTGCCCAGTTTCATCGTCTCGCTGGGTATGCTGGAGGCCGTGCGCGGCGGGGCTTATCTGGTGACGGATTCGCGCACCCAGTATGTGGGTGATGCCATGGGCGGCTTGGCGGCACCGTGGGTTGGCGGTCTTTCGGCCTCGTTTTTTATCGCCATTGTGGTGGTCATCATTGGCCAGCTGATCTTGTCGCGCACCGTGTTCGGTCGCTATGTGGTGGGTATTGGTACCAATGAAGAAGCCATGCGTCTGGCCGGGGTCGATCCCAAGCCCGTGCGCATCATCGTGTTTGCCGCCATGGGCCTTTGGGCAGCGCTGGCAGGCCTGATGCAGTCGGCCCGCTTGGAAGCCGCCGACCCGAATGCTGGCTCCGGCATGGAGCTGCAAGTGATTGCTGCCGTGGTGATTGGCGGTACGAGCTTGATGGGCGGTCGCGGCTCGGTGGTGACCACCTTCTTTGGTGTGTTGATCATTGCGGTACTGGAAGCCGGCTTGGCGCAAATCGGTGCCAGCGAGCCCAGCAAACGCATCATCACGGGCGCGGTGATCGTGATTGCTGTGATTGTGGATACCATCCGCCAGCGCCGTAGCCAAAGCAAGCACTAAGAGATTGAGCATGAAAAAGCAGTCTTTCAAAACCCGCATCATTGTGCTGGGCAGTTTGAATATGGACGTGGTGCTCCGCTTGGACAGCATGCCTGCGCGCGGTGAAACCGCGCACGCCCAAAGTCTGAGCTATATCCCAGGCGGCAAGGGTGGTAACCAGGCGGTGGCCTGTGCACGCCACGGTGCCCAGGTAGCGCTGGTGGGTTGCGTGGGTCGTGATGCCCATGGCGATGTGCTGCGCAATGCATTGGCCGCAGACGGCGTCGATGTGTCGCACGTTGCCGTGCATGACGGTGAGTCGACAGGCTCGGCCGTGGTGATGGTGGAAGCCGATGGCAGCAACCGCATTGCAGTGATTCCGGGCGCCAATGCGCTGGCTGCTTTGCCTGCCCATTTTGCGCAGATGCTGGCACAGGCCGATTATCTGGTGGTGCAGTTTGAAACGCCCTTGGACGTGCTGGATAGCGCCATTGCCATGGCACACCAAATCAATTGCAAAGTGGTGCTGAACCCATCGCCGGTCAAAGCGGTTCCCAGCCAGTGGTGGCCGCTGATAGATACCCTCGTGGTCAATGAGCACGAAGCGGCTGAGCTGTCTGGCATGGCAGTCGTGGATGCTGATACGGCCCAGCGCGCTGCGCAGCACTTCCTGGGTTTGGGTGTGCAGCAAGTGGTGGTCACCATGGGGAGCCAGGGCGCTTTGGCGTTGAATGCCTCGGGCCACAGCGTGCACCCGGCACCTGCGGTGAACGTGGTGGACACCACCTCCGCGGGCGACACCTTCCTGGGCACGATGGTTACGCGCTTGGGTGAAGGCTGCACGCTGCCGCACGCCGTAGAGTGGGGCATCAAGGCTGCTGCTTTGTGCATTGGCCGCGCCGGTGCGCAGCCTTCTATTCCCCAGCGCAGCGAAGTAGGTGACGCATGAAAAAATCTAAACTCTTGAACGCTGCACTGTCTCATCTGGTTGCTCAGCTGGGGCACAACGATGTCGTCGTGGTAGGTGATGCGGGCCTGCCCGTGCCGCCTGGCGTGCCATGTATTGACTTGGCCATCATGCGTGGTCTTCCAAGCATTGCTCAGGTGCTGGAAGCGCTGGAGAGCGAAATGCAGGTGGAGCGCATGGTGCTGGCCAAAGAAACCTTCTTTGCCAATCAAGGCGATGCACCGGCCTGGTTGCCCGAAGCTTGGCGAGAGTTGCCCATGGAGCAGATCTCGCATGAAGTCTTCAAACAGCGCAATGCACAGGCCCGCGCCGTCATTCGCACCGGAGAATGCACGCCTTATGCCAATGTGATGCTGGTGGCAGGCGTTGCCTTTTAAAATTATTCGTTCACCACGAAAGTGCAAACGCAGCTCTCCCGGCTGCGTTTTTGCTTTCAGCCAGAGTCAACCAACAGCCGTACAAGGGCAGGGTGACTCGCGTATGCTTGGCTCCCTGTTATGAATCAACTGCATCTGTTTTTGCCCTGCGCCGCCGGCGTTGAGGGTTTTTTGGCCGACGAAGTCCGAGCCATCACTGGCGTGGGCAACGGCGACGTGCTCACTGGGCGCGGTGGCGTCAGCGTGCGCGGCATGTGGCGCGACGCCATGCTGCTCAACCTGCACAGCCGCCTGGCCCAGCGTGTACTGGTCGAGTTGTCGTACACCGAGTACCGCAACGAGAACGACCTGTACCGCGCCGCCAGCGAGGTGGCGTGGGAAATCTGGTTCTCGCCCAAAGAGACTTTCAAGATTGAAACCACGGCCCAGCACAGCCCGCTGACCAGCTTGAACTTTGCCGCACTGCGCGTGAAAGACGCGATTGCCGACCGCTTCCGCGCCAAACGCAACGGCATTCGCCCCAGCGTGGAAACCAATCACCCCGACGTGCGCGTGCACATGCACCTGACGACCGACAGCTGCACGTTGTACATCGACACCACGGGTGAGGCGCTGTTCAAGCGCGGCTGGCGTGAAGACAAGGGCGATGCGCCTTTGAAGGAAACGCTTGCGGCCGCCATGATTGCCGCCACCGGCTGGAACCCCCACGGCCCCAACCCCCAGCCGCTGTACGACCCCTGCTGCGGCTCGGGCACGGTGCTGATTGAGGCGGCCCAGATTGCACGCAAGATTCCTGCGGGCATCTTGCGCAAGTTCGCGTTTGAAAAGCTGGTGCCTTTCCAGCGCCACGTCTGGGAGCAAATCCTGGATGAGGCCGAAGCGAAGATTCTGGATGAAAGCCCGGTGCCAATTTTTGGCTCCGATGTTTCGCACCGCATGGTCGACTTTGCCCAGCGCAATGCCGAGCGGGCCGGTGTGTCCGAAACCGTGCAGCTGCGCGGCGGCGATGCGCTGCAGCGCATGCCCCCGTGCGAGCAGCCCGGCATGATGCTGCTCAACCCCCCGTATGGCGAGCGTATTGCTGCAGCCGGTACCTACGGGCGCAATGCGGCGGACCGCATGGACCAGGTAGACCGCGCAGGCCGTGAAACCGCGCAGACCGAAGACGGCGGCGAGTTCTTCAGCCAGCTGGCCAGCCACTGGAAGAAAAACTACAGCGGCTGGAGCGGCTGGATGCTCACGCCCGATCTGAAGCTGCCCGGCCAGATGCGCCTCAAAGAATCGCGCCGCACGCCCATGTGGAACGGCCCGATTGAGTGCCGCCTGTTCTGCTTTGACATGATCAAGGGCGCCGTCAAACCGCGCAAAGAAGATAGCGCGCAGCGCCCGTCTACAGAGGCCTGAGCGTGAAAATCGTGCTGAAATGGCCCGCATGCAATGCGGGCTACACCGGCCCTTTGCCGCGCCCCATGATTTTGGATACCAACGTGGTGCTGGACATGCTGATTTTTGACGATCCGCACATTCCGCCCATTCGTGAACTGCTCGCTCAAGGCGCAGTGCGCTGGATTGCTGACGAAGCCCAGCGCATTGAGCTGGGCCGTGTGCTGCACTACAGCCAGATTGCTCCGCGTGTGTCGTTCTACGGCAAGACGCCGGACGGCGTGATGGCCGCGTTTGATGCGGCGGTGGAGTATGTGGCGGAAGCGCCCAAGATCCGCTTCACCTGCACCGATCCGGACGACCAGCACTTTCTGGACTTGGCCAGCCAGCACCAAGCGCTGTTGGTCAGCAAAGACAAAGCCGTGCTCAAACAGCGCAAGCGCGTGGCGCAAAACTACGGTGCCACGATTGGCAATCTCTTGGTCATGGAGACTGCGCAAACGATGGATATGGCGGTTGCTGCGTAGCTGGGCGATGCGCGTTCATCATGGATAAATTGTTATTGCGGCAGCGGGTACTGGAGCGGTTGGCTGCAGACCTGCTGCGAGCCGAACAGGCTGCGCGCGAGGCCCATGCTTCGGCTACGCACGAGGAAAATATCGCTGAGAACAAGTACGACACTTTGGGGCTGGAAGCCGCCTATCTAGCCACCGGCCAAGCACGTCGTGCGCAAGCGATTCGGCAGGCCATTGCCAATTGGCGCAACTTCCACCCCCGTTCCTACCACTCCAGCGAAGGTATCGGGCTGGGTGCATTGGTACGGCTCGAGGGGCATGACGGCAAGCAGCAACTGTTGTTGCTCGGCCCTGATGGCGGCAGCATGAAGCTGCCCTGCGGTGCAGAGTTCGTGCAGGTGATTAGCTGCGAAACGCCATGGGGCAAGGCTTTGCAGGGCAAGTGTGAGGGCGATGAAGTGTCTATTCAGATCGCCCAGCACCGACAGTCATTAGAGGTGCTGGCGGTGAACTAGGCGCGGCAAATCACGCTGTGAGATGCCTGCGCGGTCGCGATGCCAACGGCATCGACAAACCATCGGCTGTGCTTGGCAGGAACGTGAATATGTCCAGGCCTTCCTGGCAGAAGGACTTCATTGCGGTCATTGCTGGAGATGCGTCGCCAGGATCACTTGTACTTATGCTCTAGGGAATCCCACAGTTCCTTCTGGACTAAACGCTGACGTTCGCTGAAAGGTGCGACCAGTAGAGGGTCTTCCTGCAGGTTACGGTCCTTTTGCAGCACGCCCAGCGCGCGCTGCATGCCGGCCACTGCGCCTTGCAGGGCCGCGTTGGCATACAGCACGATGCTGAAGCCCATGTTGGCCAGCTCATCGGTGTCGGTGATGGGCGTCTTGCCTCCAATTACCATGTTCATCAACTGGGGCTGCTTCAGGCGCTGGGGCAGCGCACGGATGTGCTCGACGCTGGTCACCGCTTCAACAAACAGGATGTCTGCACCGGCCTCAGCATAAGCCTGTGCACGCTCAACGGCAGCGTCGAAACCGTGCACGGCAGCGGCATCGGTACGGGCCATGATGAGCGTGCCTTCGCTGCGGCGGCCATCCACGGCGGCCTTGATCTTGCCGATCATCTCGCTGGCTTCAATGACGTCCTTGCCGTTGAAGTGACCACAGCGTTTGGGGCTGATCTGGTCTTCCAGTTGGATACAGTCTGCGCCTGCGCGCTCCAATGTGCGTACGGTGTGGTAAGTGTTGACCGCGTTGCCGAAGCCCGTGTCGGCATCGACGATCAGCGGCACATCCACGGCATCCCGGATGCGGGCCGTGTGGTCCGCAATATCGGTCAAACCCATGAAGCCCTGATCCGGCATGCCGAACCACATATTAGTGACGCCTGCGCCGGTCACATAGATGGCTTCAAACCCCATGTCGGCCACCACGCGCGCCGAGAGTGCATTGAAGGCGCCGGGTACGATCAGGCCCCGGCGTGCATCGACCAGTGCCCGGAGTTTTTGTTGTGTAGTCATGTTCATTCAACTTTGATATTGGCGGAGTCGATCACTTCTTTCCATTTGCGCGCTTCGTCCTTGAAGAACTTGTCGAAATCTTCGGAAGAGGTGGCCACAGGCTCGGCGCCCATCTGCAGCAGCTTCTCGTTGACCTGAGGGTCGCGTACTGCTGCATTCAGGCTCTGGTTGAGTTTGGTCACCACACTGGCAGGTACACCGGCTGGCGCAAAAATCCCGAACCAGGCCGAAGCATCAAATCCCTTGATGCCGCTTTCGCTCAGCGTCGGAATATCTGGGGCCGCTTTGGAGCGGGTCGCTGTGCTCACGGCCAGCGGTTTGAGCTTGCCTGCCTGCACCATGGGCAGCGTGGTCATGATGTTGTCGAACGTCACGGGGACTTGGTTGCCCAGCACATCGTTCATGGCGGGTGCCGCACCCCTGTAGGGCACATGGGTCATCGACACGCCAGACATCTTTAAGAACATCTCCATGAACAGGTGCGAACCCGAACCGTTGCCAGCCGTGGCGTAATTGATCTCTCGCGGGCTCTGGCGAGCCTTGCTCATGAGCTCCTTAAGGTCTTTGTAAGGCGTAGCAGGGTTGGTGACCAGTATGAAGGGCGTCGAGGACACCATCGCCACGGGCTGGAGGTCGTGGATCGCGCTGTAACTCAGCTTCGGGTACAAACTGCCGTTGACCGCCAGCGCAATGGTGCCGAACAGCAGCGTATATCCATCAGCAGGAGCCTTGGCCACGGCATCTGCACCGATGTTGCTGGCACTGCCGGGCTTGTTGTCGATGATCACGGGCTGGCCAATGACCTCCGAAAGTTTGTTGCCCACCAGACGGGCCGCCACATCGGTAGCGCCACCGGCAGGAAAGCCGACGACGAGCCGGATGGGCTTTTGGGGATAGGGCGCACTTTGTGCATGCGCACCCATGACGCACAGCGCAGGCAGGCCCAGCACCAGCAGCTTCAGGGTCTGCCTAAAAGTTGGATGAAATTTCAATTTTGTCTCCTGTCAGTCAGTGATTGGTCTAATTTTTTCGTTTCACCGACAGAGCTCCATTCTGTGCAAAAGCACTATCGTGCTCCTGCCCCCGCAGGCTCTGCCACCATGTCTTTACAGCACCCCTGCCATCTCCGGAACGGCGCTAAAAAGATCCGCTTCCAGACCGTAGTCAGCCACCGAGAAGATCGGCGCTTCTGCGTCCTTGTTGATCGCCACGATCACCTTGGAGTCCTTCATACCGGCCAAGTGCTGGATCGCACCGGAGATGCCCGCAGCGATGTACAGCTGAGGCGCCACGATCTTGCCGGTCTGGCCCACTTGCAGATCGTTGGGGGCATAGCCCGCATCGACCGCAGCGCGGGACGCGCCAATGGCTGCGCCCAGCTTGTCGGCCAAAGGCGTGATGACTTCGTTGAACTTCTCGGCAGAGCCCAAAGCGCGGCCACCGGAGACGATGATCTTGGCAGCAGTCAGTTCAGGGCGGTCGTTCTTGGTCACTTCTCGGCCCACAAAGGCGCTCTTGCCCGAGTCGGCCACAGCAGCCACAGTTTCCACAGCAGCGGAGCCGCCAGTCGCAGCCGCTGCATCAAAGCCCGTACCGCGCACGGTGATGACCTTGGTTGCATCGGCAGACTGCACGGTGGCTACGGCGTTGCCGGCATAGATGGGGCGCTCAAAGGTATCGGCAGACACCACAGCAGTAATGTCGCTGATCTGGCCTACGTCGAGCTTGGCTGCCACGCGAGGGGCCGCGTTCTTGCCCGAAGCGGTGGCAGGGAACAGGATGTGGCTGTAGTTGCCAGCACTGGACAGCACTTGGGCGGCCAAGTTTTCAGCCAAGCCGTCTTTCAAAGATGCGCCATCGGCGTGGATCACTTTGGAAACACCTGCGATTTGCGCAGCGGCGGCGGCGGCAGCGGCGGCGTTTTCACCAGCGACCAGCACGTGCACATCACCACCAATGGCAGCAGCGGCAGTGACGGTATTCAGGGTTGCGCCCTTGATGGAGGCGTTGTCGTGTTCAGCGATGACGAGAGAAGTCATTTCAACTCCAAAAATTCTTTGAGGTGGCCTGTTTGCACCATGCACAACGGCATCCTGCAATCACAAAATAGATAGCTACCTGCCCTTGATAGATAAGGGCTACAGGCCAATTTCACTTAAAACTTGGGAAAAGCTCAGATTACCTTGGCTTCGTTCTTGAGTTTCTCGACCAGCGTTGCCACGTCCGGAACCTTCACGCCAGCGCCGCGCTTGGCAGGCTCTGCCACCTTCAAAGTCTTGATGCGGGGAGCAACGTCCACGCCCAGATCTTCAGGCTTGACCACGTCCAGCTGCTTTTTCTTGGCCTTCATGATGTTGGGCAAGGTCACGTAGCGGGGCTCGTTCAGGCGCAGGTCGGTGGTGATGATGGCGGGAGTGCTCAGGCTCAGGGTTTCCAGTCCACCGTCGACTTCGCGGGTCACGCTCACTTTGTCGCCAGCCAGCTCAACCTTGGAAGCAAATGTGGCTTGGGGCAGGTCAGCCAGCGCAGCCAGCATCTGGCCAGTTTGGTTGTTGTCGCCGTCAATGGCTTGCTTGCCCAAGATCACCAGACCGGGCTGCTCTTTGGCAACCAGTGCGTTGAGCAGCTTGGCAATGGCCAGAGGTTGCAGGTCAGCGTCCGTCTCGACCAAGATAGCGCGGGCAGCACCAATGGCCATGGCTGTGCGCAGAGTTTCCTGGCATTGGGTCACGCCGCAGGACACAGCGATCACTTCAGTCACAACGCCCTTTTCTTTCAAACGCACCGCTTCTTCCACGGCGATTTCGTCAAAGGGGTTCATGCTCATCTTGACGTTGGCGATGTCTACGCCTGTACCGTCGGACTTCACACGGACTTTGACGTTGTAATCCACCACGCGTTTGACAGGGACGAGAACTTTCATAAGAGGACTTTCAGGTCTGCCCCGCCTTGCGGGACGGACATCATGGAGAGAACTGCAGGCAGGCCCCAAAAGCACTGCCTGCGCAAAATGCAATGGATAGAGCGATCAGACCGCAGCCAAACGGGCGGCTTCCTGCCCAGCAATGCGGCCGAACACCGAGCCGGAGGTCAGGCCTGCGCCACCCGGATACTTGGTGAAGTACAGGCCGCCCACCATCTCACCGGCGGCATACAAGCCGGGCATGGGGAAGCCTTCCTCGTCCAGCACTTCACCCTTGGGGGTGATTGCCAGACCGGCATAGGTGCAGGTGATGCCGCAGCTGACCTCATAGGCCACAAATGGCCCCTGCTTCAGTGGCAGTGCCCAATTACTCTTGTTGATTGCCAAGCCCTTGGTGGAGCGACCATCCAGCACGGCGGGGTTGAATGGCACGCTGCGGTCGACGGCCTGGTTGAAATCCTTGAGTGTCTGCAGCAAGCGCGGTGCATCGACTCCATCAAACTGCGCCACCAGCGCTTCCAGTGTGTCCGCCTGATAGCGGGTGGCATGGCGCACACGATATTCGTCTGGCAGCAGCTTGGCGCCCACAGCATCAAAGATCTGCCAGCCGCGTGCATTGGGTTGCTGCAACATGGCGGCGCCCATGCGCGAGTAGGTGTAGTTGCGGAAGTTTTCGCCTTCGTCCACAAACCGCTCACCCAAGGTGTTGACCACCACGCCCAGGTTGAAATAGTTCTTCTGCTGGTTGAGCAGATTGGGTTGGCCAAACTCGGGGGCATTTGCGTCATAGAACACGCTGTGGCAGGCCGTCCAGTGACCGGCCGCACGCGCACCCTTGTCCAGAGCCGCCTGAATGGCCAGCCCCGTGTTGTAGCGAGAGCCACGCACCTTGGCCAGATCCCAGTTCTTGCCCAGATAGCTGGCACGCCACTGTGCATTGGCGTGGTAGCCACCAGCGGCCAAAATCACCGCACCGGCACGCAACTGCAGCATCTGCCCTTGGTGGGAAGCCACCACACCGCAGACCTTGCCGTTCTCCACGATCAGCTCCGTCATCTTGTGGTCGTAGGCGATGCGAATGCCCATCTTCTCGGCTTTAGTAAACAGTGACTGCACCAGGCCCGCCCCACCGCCTGAGACTTCCACCGTCAGGCCGCCCCAGAACTTGTTCTTGCCATCGACCACAAAGGATTGCCGGCCATGGATGGGAATGAAGCGCACGCCATGGCTGCGCATCCATTGCAGGGTTTCGAAGCTGCGGTTGACCAGCACTTCCACCAGATCACCGTCGGCACGCATGCCGCTCATTTCAATCAGCTCATCGAAATACTGGGAAGCGGGGTAGGCGCCGAAATCGGATTTCGCCAGTTCGTCTTCCGACAGATCCGGCACCAGCTTCTGAATATCTTCCACGCCGTCATAGGCGACGCGGAACGCACCGCCGGTATAGGCCGAATTGCCGCCACGGGCACTTTCCGGTGCACGTTCGAGCACCAGCACGCTGGCACCCTGCTCAGCAGCGGCAATAGCAGAACACAGGGCGGCATTACCAGCGCCGACCACCAGAACATCCACCGATGTGGCTAAGTTGGAATCACTCACAAGACCTCCAGAAACAAGCACCTGCCCGCAGGACGGCACACCCGGCCTGCTGAAGAACACCGAAGCATTGGCTGCTTCAAACTGGCCGCAGTCTATGAAGAGGTCTCGGGATTGCACAGACTGCAGCGGCGAAAGAAGAATTCGGGAAGTCCGAACACGCAGCCCCTAGCAAAGGAAAATCCAGCGCTGGTGCGATCTACTGGTCTGGTCGAAATGATTATTCGGCCATGCACGCTTGGTCACCTTCGGCTGCGCGATGAAACTCGCGGCTATTGAAGCCTCCTCTTGCACCATTTCAATGAACGTACTGATCATTCTTTCGGGCATTGCAGACGCCAAGCTGCAGCTTCCTCGGCCAGTCAGCGCCGAAACCCTGCAGGCCTTGCGTGCCAGCCATGCTTTGCTGAGCCCCTTTGACGAAGCCGCGCTGGAGCTGGGGCTGAAGCTGCGTGATGCCGACCCGACCGTGCAGCTCACAGCGCTGGTGGCTGCCAGCACCGCCCAAGACAAGCTGCTGCAGCATGTGGCCAGCTTCCGTCTAGATGCCGTGCTGGCTTACCCCGTGCAACAAATCCCTGCGTGGAACAGCCACACATTGGCCAGCGGTTTGAGCAGTTTTGTGCAGGCCCAAACTGGCAGCCCCCCGGACCTGGTGCTGATGGGCCGCGAGTTCGGCGATGAGGACGATGGCGGCGTGCCTACAGCCACTGCTCACGCGCTGGGCTGGCCACTGGTGTCGCAGGCCATGCATGTGCAGCATGCCGCCCCTGGCCTGCTGCACATCCTGCGCCAGTTCGGCACGGTGCAGGAAGTGCTGTCACAGGCCACACCTGCCGTGGCAGCCGTCACCAACCATGCTCGTAACAAGCTGCGCCATCCGCTGCTCAAGAACGTGATGGCCGCCAAGAAGATGCAGTTCACGTTGCAACCGCTGCCGCAAGACACCGCTGCGCATACGCTGACTTTGGCCAGCGTGGATCAGGCCAGCGCCCCTGAACGCACCGAGCAGTGCCAGATGATCGCCGGGGATGTGAGCACTCAGGCGCGCGCACTGGCGCAGCTGCTTTTGACTTTCGGAGAGACACCATGACTCAGCCCCGCCAGATCGTTCTAGTTCTACCCCCAGCTGACAGCTGCGACGCTCCCGATGCCCTGCTGCAGGCCGCAGCGTCACTGGCCCGCGGCAGCACACTGACGGTGCTGGCGCTGGCCGGCGCAGACAGCCCTTCCATTGCTCCACGCGATCTGCCGGAGCCTGCCCACTGGTGGCAGTGCCAGCATCCGGCGCTGCAACGCTTGGATGCAGCGAGTCTGCTGCCCTGCATGCAGGAAGCCTTGCAGCACGCAGTCGCAGCAGCGCAGTCGCTGATCCTAATGCCGCCCGGCCCGCTGTCCGAAGAGTGTGCAGCGCTGCTGGCAGCGCGCCTGCATGGCGACCATCTGGGCCGCTGCGTGCAATTGCAGCTCACGGCAGAAGGCGTCCACGCAGAGCGCCATGCATTTGGTGGACGTGTGGCCCTGCAATTGGACAGCCGCAGCAATGTCTGTACCGCCACCTGGCGTCCTGCACCTGCAGCCACAAAGGATGCGGGTATCGCTCCTGAAATCCATGAACTCCAGCTGCAGGCCGTGCTGCCCGCAGCGGTGCAGACTTCTGTGGTGGAGTCAACCGACCGGCTGCCCCCGCTGGAGAATGCACGGCTGGTGGTCAGCGGTGGCCGTGGCATGCAGGGTGAGACAGGTTTTGCCCTGCTGGCCGACATTGCCCAGCAGCTTGGAGCCTCGCTGGGCGGCAGTCTGCCTACTGTGGATGCAGGCTGGGTGCCTGTGGCGCGGCAGATCGGCCAGTCCGGTAAGTTCGTCAACCCCAAGATTTATTTCACGGTCGGTATCTCCGGCACGCCCCAGCACCTTGCGGGCGTATCGCAGGACAGCCGCATCATTGCCGTGAACAAGGACCCGGATGCGCCCATCTTCCAACGCGCGCAATACGGGGTGGTGGCGGAATGGCAGAACCTGCTGCCAGCGCTGCTGCAGGAGTTGCAGGCAGCCCCCGTTTGAAGCACTGAAAGCACAATGCCCCGTAGCACCAACGTGCTGCGGGGCATTGCTGTATCAAGAGGCATGCCGCACAGACTACGGCATGCCCTGCGCAATTACTTGGCAACCTCGATGTGGGACATCAGCTCCTTCCAGCGCTGCACATCGTTGCGGATATAGGTGGCGAACGTAGCAGGATCTTCCACCAGCAGATCGGCACCTTGCTCTTCAAACTGCTTGCGCAACTCGGGGCTGGCTGCAGCCTTCTTCACTGCGGCATACAGCTTGTCGATGATGGGCTGGGGTGTTTTTGCCGGTGCCAGCAGGCCGTTCATGGTGCCCATTTCCAGGCCCTTCATGCCGTATTCGCTGAAAGTAAGCAGCTGCGGCAGCGAAGGCAGGCGGCGATCATGCGCTACCGCCAGTGCACCGATCTTGTCGGTCTTGAGCAGTGCCTGTGCCGATGAGAAGGTGGTGAAAGTTAGCTGCACGCGCCCGGCGGCCACATCGTTCAGCGCGGGACCTGCGCCGTTGTAGGGTACGTGATCCATCTCCAGCTTGCCCAGGGACTTGAACAGCTCACCCGCCATGTGCGGAGCACCGCCCACACCGCTAGAAGAGAAGTTGTACTTGCCCGGGTGGTTACGGATGTCACTGACCAGGTCCGGCACGGTCTTGGCCTGCACGGTGGAGGATTTGATCAACACCAGTGGCAAAAAAGCTACGCGCGAAATCGGTGCAAAGTCGCGCACCACGTCATAGCTCACGGGCATCTGTGCGGGGTTGGCCGTCAGGTTGGTGGACGTGTACAGCAGCGTATAGCCATCAGCCGGTGCGCGGGCCACGGCATCTGCACCGATGTTGCCGCTCGCGCCCGGGCGGTTGTCCACCAGCACGGTTTGCCCCAATTCCTTGGTCAGCGCATTGGCCAGCGTGCGCGCCATGATGTCGGTACTACCTGCAGCAGCGAAGGGTACGATCAGTTTGATGGGCTTGTTGGGGTAATCGGTCTGCGCCATGGCCGTGCCACTCAATGTGGCCGTAGCTATCGCAACGGCAGCAGCCACAGTCCGCGGAGGGGGGATGATTTTTTTCATGCTTGGTCTCCTTATTAAAGTCACTTACTTCGGCTGGCTTCGCTGCCCCAGAGATAGCGCCAGCGCCGGATTCATCAACAGTGCTACATCTGGCAAGTTGTCGGCGTTGAGCAGTGCCTGCCATGCAGCCGATGCACAGTCCTGTAGCCCGGCCTGTGCCAGGCACTGCATGAACTTGGCTTGAATGCCTGACTCATCCAGATCGAAATCCATCGGGGTATGGATCTGCAACTCGCGCCCGGAAGTCGTGATGGCGCGCAGCTGGGCAGGTGGATGACCGGGGCCGTCCGGCAAGGTTTCGGCAATGCTGATACGGTCCGTCAATGCCCAGACATCGAGGTTGGACAGCGCTTCCAGTCGCAGCCCTTCCAGATCCACTTGCCCATGCACCAGCGCGTAGGCCGTCATGTAGGGCACGCTGTATTTGGCATCCTGCAGTGTTTGTGGTTTACGGCGCTCAGGCAGCGGGTGGCACAGCTTGGCGGCCGAACCATTGACCGCCACTTCCAGGTGCTTTAGACCTTCGCCCTGTAGCTGTTGGCGCAGAGCCAATCCCGCCGCTACATAAGGGTGTGAGAGCCGACAGCTGGGCCAAGGCTTGATGCAGGTGGCCGAGAACTCCCAGCGCAGCGGATCCAGCAGCTCGGCTTGCTGCGCTTCGCTCGGATCGCCTTGTAGATAGATGCGAAACAGATTGGCTGCACCATCAAGCGCTGAAGCAGGGCCAGTCAGCCCGCCTTGGCTGAGCTGCGCCGCCATGACACCGCCCATGGCGGCAAAAGCCGGGTAGATGCTGCGGCCGGTGCAACCCACACCAAATCCGGCTTCCTTACCGCCGGCAGCTTGCATGTAAGCAAAACCAAAGGCTGCGACCAATTGGTCCTCGGTCTGCTCCATCACCACACCAGCTGCCAGTGCAGCGCCAAAGTAGCCAAAAAGCTGCGTGAGGAACCAGTCGGAACCTGGCCCCCTGCCTTGGGGGCGCAGCATCGTGCCCAACCGGCACATCAGTTCGCTCCCCAGCGCCACGGCATCTACCACGCGGGACATTGGCGCCTGTGTCAATTGCGCAGCGGCCATCGCTGCAGGCAGCGTCACCGCCGTCGGATGCAGGCGGGAAATATCATGAATATCATCAAAATCCAGTGTATGAATCAGCGCTGCATTCGTGAAAGCAGCCAGTGCAGGAGGCAGCTGCCGGTGGCTACCAAATACCTGGCACGCACCGCCTTGAACGCCCAGACACATGGCGTCCAGGAGTTGCTGTGCCAGCGGTGGGCTGGTGGTCGCAGCCCAGCCAATGGCCATGGCATCGCTCACATGCAGCAGCACCTTGCGCCGCAGTGCACCAGAAATCTCGCCGTGTTCGCGGCGTTGCAGCAGCATACGGATCAGCTGCCTGCTCAGTCCCACCATAGAAGGGGTATTAGTCATTGTGGAATTCACCAGAACATAAAAGACTGGCTGCCCTCAGGCAGCCAAGTGCTTTGGTGCATTGAAAAGGCGGCCTCAGTCCAGCTGAATGCCAGCCGTTTTGATGACGTTGCTCCATCGTGACGACTCTTCGTTGATGCGACGCTGCACGGCGTCCGGCGCCATGGTCAGAGGCTCGACGCCCAGGCTGATCAGTGTGTTCTGCAGGTCTTTGTTGGCCAGCGCTGCTTCTACCGACTGATTCACCTTCTCCACGATGGCCGGGCTCACACCGGCAGGGCCCATGACGGCCAGCCATGTGCCGCCTTCCACGGGGAAACCCTGCTCGGTCAAGGTCGGCAGATTGGGGGCCGCGGGCAGACGCTGGGCGGAGGCCAGTGCGAGCATCTTCAGACGGCCACCCTGTTCCTGGGGCATGGCCACCGACAGCGGCACCATCAGCACGTCCACCTGGTTCGAGGCAATGGCAGTGATCGCCGGTGCGGCGCCTTGGAATGGTACGTGCAGGAAGTCCACATTGGCAGCTTGCTTGAACATTTCAAAGGCGATCTGCGACGAGCTGCCAATACCCCAGGAGGCATAGGTCAGCTTGCCGGATTCCTTTTTGGCCAGTGCCACCAGCGATGCCACATCCTTTACTGGAAGATCGGGGCGCACCACCATGGCATAGGGGAACTGTCCCACCCATGCCATGGGCGTGAAGTCCTTTTGCGGGTTGTAGTTCACGCGCTTGTAGACGTGCGGATTGATGGCGTGGGTTTCCACTGACGCAATGCCCAGCGTGTAGCCATTGGGTTGTGCGCGTGACACCTGCTCGGTGCCTAGCATGCCGTTGGCACCGGGGCGGTTGTCGATCACCAGTTGCTGCTTGAGCTGGTTGCCCATGGCCGCGGCCACGTGGCGCGATACCGCATCGGTGCCACCGCCAGCAGGCCATGGAACAACCAGCTTAATAGGCTGGTTGGGGTAGTTGGCAGCCGCACCTGCGGACTGAGCGTGTGCTGTGCCGGTGATGGTCATCAGCGCGGAAAAAATCAATGTGCAAATTTTTTTCATAGTGCATGACGCCGCAAGGGCGCTCTGTTGTCTCCTGGCGCAGAAACGATGTCATCGCTCCGCACAGACACGTGCATTCAATGCCGTGTTGCTGGAAATCATGCGGAGGAAGACTGCGTACCAACAGTCACATGCAGCGAATTGGCTTTTCGCTAAAACCGAAAAATCACGGTTGCATCCATGTCCATCGATCCAATCAAAAACTGTGTTCGCTTGCAGACGCTGTTCACCATGCCTTGGCTTGGGAATGATTGCTTCAGGCCGCAAAAAACGCGGCACAGATTTCAGGAGCAAAGCATGCAAAACAATTTCGATGTGGTGGTAGCAGGATGTGGCGTGGCCGGTCTGTCGGCAGCGGTTTCGGCGGCAGAGAACGGAGCCAAGGTGGTCGTGCTGGAACGCGCACCTGAGTCCGACCGTGGCGGTCAGAGCCGCTACACCGAGGCGTATCTGCGCATGAAGAGTCTGACCGAGGTCAGCGACGACTTTGAAGTGCACCTGGCCGAAAACGGTGCCGGCAGCATCGATCCCGATTTGGTAGAGCAAGCAGCGACAGACCCTCAAGGCACATCGCTGACACGTAGCCTGAGCCTGGCAGACCCCAACCTGATCGAACGCTTCGCCAATGCAGCCCCTGGCACTATCGCTTGGCTGCAAGGTCTGGGCGCACGCTTTGACTTTCTGCCCACGCAGTTTCTGACCGCATCGCAGCCACGTATGCTGCCTGTTGGCGGTGGTCAGGCGCTGGTCGATGTACTGGCCGCTCGTGCCGAAGCGCTGGGCGTGACGTTCATGTACGAAACTGCAGCCCAGTCGCTGCTGCAGGACGACGAAGGCCAAGTCATTGGCCTGCGCGCCAATGTGCGCGGCAAGCAGATCAAGCTGCACGGCAAGGTGGTGCTGGCCTGCGGTGGTTTTGAAGGTAATACCGAAATGATGACGCGCTATGTCGGTCCACGTTCGGTCTACCTGCGCCCTGTGTGCAAAGGCGCTTACTACAACCGTGGTGAAGGCATTCGCATGGGCATCGACATTGGTGCTGCAGCTTCCGGTGAATTTGGCAGCTACCACGCAGAGCCCGTGGACCCTCGCTCAGGTATCGCCGAGCCATCGATCTTCATTTTCCCCTATGGCATTCTGGTCAACAAGGAAGGCGAGCGCTTCACCGATGAAGCCCCTACCACCGTGGATGCCTGCTACGAACCCGTGACGCGCCGTATCTTTGAACAACGTGACGGTATGGCCTGGACCATTCTGGATGCCCGCCATACCCGCATCCCTAACTATCGCTTGGGCATTCGCACGGACCAGCCACCTGTCTCGGCCAACACCATCGGTGAACTGGCTGCCAAGATCGGTGTACCCACAGAACGTCTGGAAAAGACGGTGCAGGCCTACAACGCAGCTTGCAGCGGCGCAGACTGGACACCGCTGAAGGTGGATGGTGTAGCGACCGAGGGCCTGTGCCCACCCAAGTCGAATTGGGCCTGTCCACTGACTGAAGGTCCTTTCCACGCCTACCCCATCATTTCGGCCAATGTATTCACCTTCGGCGGTCTGAAGATCAACCTCGAAGCCAATGTCCTCAACAGCGATGGCGATGCCATCCCCGGCCTGTTCGCAGCCGGGGAAACCGTGGGCATCTACTACGGCAACTACACCGGCGCAACCTCCGTGCTCAAGGGCTTGGTGTTTGGCCGCATTGCCGGCACCACGGCTGCCCGTGAGACGGCCGCTGCTTGAACGGCTGTGGAATACATGGCGCGGCCTGTTGTCCAGACAGCGTCATGTTGCTGACTCCACACCTTCAGATCAAGGAAATGACATGACAACAGATTTCAAAGGCCGTATTGCGCTGGTGACAGGCGCCGCAGGTGCCATCGGCAGCGCGGTGGTCACCGAACTGCGCCGCCTGGATGCCCAGGTTGTGGCAGCCGACGGTGCCAGCGGTCGCCCCTGGACCCAGGCCGATCTGCGCACCGAACATCTGGTGCGCCTCAATGTGACCGACCGTTCTTCGATTCGTGGCTTGGTCTCGCGTACCGAGGCGCAGCTAGGCCCGATCGACCTGCTGATCAACGTCGCCGGCGTGGTGTCCTTTGGCTCGGCAGAGGAACTCTCGGAACTGGAATGGGACCGGGTTATTGACATCAACCTCAAAGGCAGCTTCATGACCTGCCAGGCCGTCATTCCCGGTATGAAGCGCGCAGGCTTTGGACGGATCATCAATCTGGGTTCGGTGGTTGGCAAAAACGCTGGCAACCCACGTCCCTGGATTGATCCCACCGAACAGCAGCGTGCCAGCAATGTGGCCTACGGCGTCTCCAAGGCGGGCATCCATGCGATGACAGGTTTCCTGGCCAAGGAACTCGCAGCACACGGCGTCACGGTCAATGCGGTGGCTCCCGGCCCGATTGCCACAGCCATGACCACCAACTTCCCGGCCACGCTCAAAGCCTCTCTGCCTGTGGGCCGCATGGGCAACACCAGCGACGTCGTCGCCGCCATTCTGTTCCTGGCAGGCCGCGACAACAGCTTCATCACCGGTGAAGTGCTCGACATCAACGGCGGCATGTGGTGTGACTAATCGACCAATCACAGCCCCCTGCGCCAGCTTCTTTCTTCTCTCAACGGCTTCAGACCAACACAAGGAATTTTCATCATGAAGGCAATCTATCTCGTTCTCGACATGCAAAACGATCTGGTCCACGTAGACGGCCCCAATGGCAAGTCCCCCATGGGTGAACAGGTGCGTGCACGCCAGGTGATCGCCAATACTGCCACTGCACTGGCCAAGGCCCGTGCCGCAGGCGTGGCTGTGGGCTGGGTGCGCGTGGGCTTCTCCCCTGAATACCAGGAATGTCCCAAGGATTCCCCTGTCTTCGGTGGTGCGCCCAAGGGTGGCATGTTCAAGCTGGGTGGCTTCGGCACCGAAATCCACCCTGATCTGGAGCAGCGCCCCGGTGACGTGCAGGTGGTCAAACACCGCGTCAGCCCCTTCTACTCCACCACGCTGGAAGCTCAGCTGCGCGCTGGCGGCTACACCCGCATCTACTGCTCGGGCGTATCTACACAGGCCGTAGTGCAGGCCACGGTGCGCGACGCCCACGACCGCGACTACGAAGTGATCGTGATCGAAGATGCCTGCTGCGCACACAGCGAAGAAGAGCACCGCAATTCCATGGGCAGCATCACACGCTTTTGCAAGCAGGTGACCACTGCTGCCAATGTGGACTTCACCGCCTGATAGGCCAGCGCAGGGAGCAAGACAATGGGAATTCGTATCTGGCACCAGAGCTTTACGGTACTGCAGGATCTGGGTGCTTATGACGCTGCCCTCAAAGCGCATTTCAAGCGCGTGGCACGTCCTGACACCGAGATCGTCATGCACGGCATGCAACCGGGCACCTACCGCAGCAACTATCCGGGCGAGGACATCCGCCACGCCGGCTTTCAGCACCTGCACTCGCTGCAGTTCCTAGCGGCAGGTGTACAGGCTGAGGAAGACGGTTTCGACGCTTACGCCATCAGCACGCTGCCAGATCCGGGTTTGCGCGAAATCCGCTCGCTGCTGAAGATCCCGACTGTGGGTTACGGGGAGTCGGCCATGCTGACCTCCTGCCTGCTGGGCGCTAAATTCTCCATCCTGCTATTCATCAACGAGATGACCGATCTGCTGGCCGACAACGCCCGCAAGTATGGTCTGCGTGAACGCATGGTAGGTGTGTCGGATGTGGGCTTTCGCTTCACCGATGTGCTGGCTGGTTTCTCCGACCCTGCACCGCTGATCGAGCGTTTTCGCACTGCTGCGCGGGCCCAGATCGCAGCAGGTGCCGAAGTCATCATCCCTGGTGAAGCGCCGCTGTGCGTGCTGCTGGCATCGCAGGGGGTGTCGAACGTGGATGGTGTGCCTGTGCTGGACTCGCTGTCCTGCTGGATCAAGCAGGCCGAACTGCTGGTCGATCTGAAACGCAACAGCGGTATCGAACGCTGCCAGCGTGGCTACTACAACGCACCGCCCGAGCGTGAGCGCCTGCGCGAAGTGCTGGACTTCTATCAACTTAAACGATTTACTGCCCAATGAGTGCAACCCCTCCATCCCTGAGCACCGAGTTGCTGGTCATCGGCGGTGGTCTGGCGGGCTTTGCGGCCGCGCTGGAAGCCGCACAGGCTGGCACCCAGGTCATCTTGCTGGAAAAAATGCCTGAAACCGGTGGGTCCTCCGCCATGAGCGGTGGCTGTCTGGCGTTTGCTGGTACGGATCTGCAGGCCGCCGAAGGCATTGAAGATAGTGCGGAACTGCTCCAGCGCGATCTGCTCGAAGTTGGTCAGTACGAGAACGATCCCGAACTGGTCCAAGCCTATGTAGACCACCAGTTGCAGACCTACGAATGGCTCGAGCAGCAGGGCGTGGCGTTCAGTCCGGTGATCGAAGCGTCCTCCGGTCAATCGGTGCCCCGCGTCCACACCGTGGACCCCGCCGATACCGTGCGCTTGCTGCAGGCCCGCTGCTTGGAAACCGGGAAGGTGCAGGTTTTCACCAGCACCCGTGCACTGCGTCTGGTGCGCAGCAGCGAGGCCGCCCGCGTGCAGGGCGTGGTAGCCAACGGGCCTCATGGTAAATTCACCATCCAGGCCAGCGTGGGCGTATTGCTGGCCAGTGGCGGTTTCGGCAAGAACGCTGAGTTGGTGCACCAGTTTGTGCCCCACTACGATAACGCGGTGTTCGTCTGCGGAGAAGGCAATGTCGGTGACGGCCTGGCCATGGCACGCAAGCTCGGTGCCGATGTGCGTGACATGATTTACATCAAGGGCACCTACGGCAAACACCCGGTAGACACCACCAACCACCACAGTTGCCTGGCCGTCTACAAAGGTGCGATTGCGGTGAACGAAGACGGCAAGCGTTTCGTGGACGAATCCATCTCGTACAAGCTGCTGGGAGATGCCGTGATGGCACAGCCCTATCACACGTCGTTCCAGATCTTCGACCAGCCGATCTTTGAGTCGGGCGATGACCGCGTACGCATTCTGGATTTCCAGCGCCGCATGGAAGAAGGGTTGATGATGCAGGCCGACACACTGCAAGGCTTGGCACAGCAGATCGAAGTACCTTACGAGGCACTCAAGGCCACGGTAGATAACTACAACCGTTACTGTGATGAAGGACATGACCCCGAGTTCGGTCGCAAGAAGCTGGTGCACAACCATGGTGAGCTGTGTCGTATCGAAACCGGTCCGTTCTATGCTTACCCTTCCACAGCATCGGTATTCGGTACGTACTGTGGCCTGCGCGTGAATGCATCGATGCAGGTGGTGGACGTGTTCGGGGAGGTGATCCCCGGTCTGTATGCAGCCGGTGAAGTTATGGGCGGCTTCCACGGAGGTGCCTACATGACCGGTTCCGCACTGGGCAAGGCCTGTGTGTTTGGCCGCGTGGCGGCACGCTCGGCGACTGCGACGTAGAGCGTTTGAGGCTTCCCCCCAAAAAAGCCCCGAAGTCTGGCATGCATTGCCAGACTTCGGGGCTTTGTGTTCCTGTCAGCAGCCGTGGCTCAACGTTTGCCCAGTGGCTTCACTTCGACCGCGCGGAAAGCACTGGGCTTGCGTTCGGAGTCGATCACTTCGCTCAGGAAGTCGGTAAAGGCGCGTACCTTGGCCGAGTCATTGCGCGCCCGCGTTGTGACAGCATAGAAAGTACGGCCGCGCGTAGTCCATTCGGTATAGACCGGCACCAGCGTACCCTGTTCAATCGCACGCAGCACGAAGATATCCAGTACGTGGATCACGCCTGCCCCATTCAGGGCCGCGTTCACCACGGCATCGTTGCTGTTGAAGTGCAGCGTTCCACAGGGCTGTACTGCCACGTTTTCGTCTCCCCGCGTCAAGGCCCAGGGGTTGGAAGTGCGACGCTCTTCAGCCAGCACGCCCAAGCAATCGCGCGGATTGAGGTCTGCAGGGTGTTCAGGCAGGGTCGCAGCCACTTCGGGCGTGGCGCAGACCATGTAGCGGGCCTCGTAGATGGGCCTGGCAATTAGGCCCGCATCCTCCACACGGTCCATGCGAATAGCTACATCAATCGCTTTTTCAATCAGGTTATGCGGCTGGTTGGTCAAGGTGACCATGGTCGAGATACCGGGATAGCGCTCTGCAAAACCGCTGAGTGCCGGGCACAGAAATGCATGTCCGAAGGAGATTGGCGTCTCCACCACCAGCGGGCCGCGCAGCTCGCCCAACTGGCTGCGCACCTCGAGCTCTGCATCATCGACCGCACGCAGAATTTCACGCGCACTTTCCAGATATTTTTCGCCCTGCTCCGTCAGGTGCAGCCGGCGTGTATCGCGGTGAATCAGCGTCACGCCCAGGCTCTGTTCTAGGTTTCGTACGCACGCTGTCACGGTGGCATTGGCCAGATCGAGTGACTCGGCCGCACGGGAAAAGCTGGAGCATTCCGCCACGCGAACAAACACTGTCATCGCCCACAGTTTGTCCATCTTGTTTCTTTTGCTAGAAATTGTCTCCATGGCGTCTCTTTGGCTCTTCGTGTAGGAAGAGTAAATTCTAGTGCCCAGCCTTCCTGCTAGCCTACGCACTGCACCAGGAGACACCACCCCGCTGCAGCGGGGTAGCTAGACGCTGCTCGTTGCAGGCGGCAGCCTTTGGACCACTCAGTCCATCGTTGCGCCGGATTCCTTGGCGACACGCGCCCAGCGCATGTTTTCCTTGGCCACGAAGTCTGCGAACTCCTTGGAGGTGGCACTGCTTTGCGGTACGACGGCCACGCGATTCAGCTGCTCCTTGACCTTGGGGTCCTGTATCAGATGGTTCATGGCAGCATGGATCTTGGCTACCACGGCATCCGGTGTACCGCCAGGTGCAAAGACTCCAAACCAGTTGACCGACGAGAAAGAAGGTAGGCCCTGCTCACGCGCAGTGGGCACGTCAGGCAGGAAGTCGATGCGCTGGTCGCTGGTCACCGCCATGGCCTTGAGCTTGCCATCGCGCACGAAGTTGATCACCGCTGGCAGGTCCATGGTGACGGCATTCACATGGCCAGCCAAGGTGTCTGATACCGCAGGACCAGCCCCTTTGTAAGGCACGTGCATGATCTTGTTGGTGCCTGAAGCCTGCTTGAGAAGCTCGATAGTCAGGTGCGGCAGACCGCCATTGCCCGACGAGGAAATCGTAATTTCACGCGTCTTGGCCAGTTCCATGAATTCGCGAAAGTCCTTCACATTCAGGCTGGGCCCCGTGACGATGGCTTCCGGTGTCCATCCCAGCGTCCCGATAGACACCAGGTCCTTGGTGACATCGAACGGTTTCTTGGACATCAGGTGCGGCGCGATCACCAGCGGGCTGGCGCTGGATAGCAGCAGGTTGTAGCCATCGGGTTCAGACTTGGAGATAAAGGTCGAAGCCATCACGCCGTTGGCGCCCGGCTTGTTTTCCACGATCACCTGCTGGCCCAGAATCTGGCTCAGAGGGACGGCCACAATGCGAGCCACGATGTCGTTGGAGCCTCCGGGTGGATAGCCGACGATCAGGCGGATCGGTTTGCTAGGAAATACCTCCTGCGCAACGACCGATGCTGCAGGAAGTATCGACATTGTTGCAATGGATGCGGCACCCGCGATGAGCGCGTGGCGTCTTGAAATTCCAGCTATTTTCATGCCATCTCCTAGATTTTTAAGAATAGGAAGTTGAATCTAGAGCTTTGATGGCTAATTTTCACTCTCTAATAAGCAAATAGTGTTTTCGTTTTAATCTAATTTAAAATATTTCTATTTGATAAATAATGAATATTGATGCTGATTTGGCGTCAATGATTTCTCGTTCTAAATAAATTTCAAGGTGTTTGGATATGCGAAATTCTCATGTAAATGCTGTCGTCATAAAATTTACTTGTTAATTTATAAATCAGCATCGTTGATGTTAGGTCACGGGAATTTCTATTCTTTGAGAAGCCTGTGAGATCGTTTTTCAAAGGGATTGCACTGTTCGATTGAATCCATAATTCAATCCTACCTAAGTAATAGAAATTAGCCAAAGTATTTTGGAAATATCAATCCAAAAAATCGGTTAAATGGCCGTAAAAACAAAAAGCGCTCCATTGAAGCGCTTTTTCATGGAATTCAAAGCAATGCTGGAAAGCTCGGGACTTAGATTCTCCAGGAGAGTTTACTAAAATTCTTCAGAGTTTACGACTTTGCAGTTATAAACTCTGACCCTGCAAACACGCATAGATACTGAAAATGAGTTTACGACTTTAATTAGCCAATAATAATTATTCCAGCTAATTAATGTCGTAAACAGGGATGCTGCATTCATGCGGCCTGCGAGGCGCTGGACTCTACACATAGCCTAGCTAATGTCGTAAACACCTCGTCACTTTATCAAGTGCAATGTTCCACCACTCACGCCAAATAACTGAATCTGCCGCTAGAAGCGAAGGTAATCCCCCCATAAACCACCGCTCTGAGAAGTAGAGCTATGCGGCCATGGCCAGCCGCTGTTTGGGGGTGATGCCGCCCAATGCCATATTTGGGCGTTCATGGTTATAGCGCCACATCCACTGTGTGGCGAACTCCCGAACCTCTTCGATGTTGATTTCCATCCAGAAGTGACCCACTAGCCTCCGGTGGGGATGCGGATAAA
>JADMKK010000008.1:0-127606 GCA_015478895.1 Comamonas sp.
GCTCTTACAGCTGCAACACCCCCTGACCTCTAAGAGGCAGGGGGTTTTGTCTTTTGGGCGTCGGGAATCTATCTGCAACATAAAAAATGAGAGCGCACTGCGTGCGCTCTCATTGTGTTTCAGATTGCCAAGACTTGGAAAGTAAGTAAATCCTTAGATGAAGCGCTCACTTTTTATTTGCGATCTTCGGGTACGTGCACCGCATCGGCCCCATGCTTTTCACCGCTCATGTCCACTTGGTCGCCGAACTGGAAAATCATGTACAGCGATAGAGCCGCAAAAATAGCAAAGCCTACAGCAATCTTCCACATATTTGTCTCCTGATTTAATGGATTGGTTTTTTCAGGCTCGGCATAAAAAAAGCCTCAATTCGATGGAATTGAGGCTTAACCTTGGAGGCGAGCCCTGCCTGCATTAAAGCAAGCAGGGTTTGCAGAGAGCTTACGCTTGATTAGAACAGGTGGCGGACGCCGATGGCTACGGAACGCAGATCACCATAACGCTCAGCGCTGCCATCGCCAATCTTGGTAAAGTAGCCGTAGGCCTTAGTGCGCTTGCTCAGGTTATAGTTGTAGCCCAAGGTCCACTGCGTAGCGGCAGAGCCCGATACAGAGCTGCCATTGACTTTAATTTTGTCGGCACGGCCAACGTTGGCATGGAATTCGGAAGCGCCCAGAACATACATCGCTGACAAGCGAGCTGCATGTCGCTTGACATCACCGCCTGCCGTAGCCAACGACAGATCAGTTGCATTCTCGAGCTTCGCATATTGGTAGTAAGCCCCGAGTGTCAGCGCGCCGACTGCGTAGCTCAAACGTGCAGCAACTTGTTGGCCTTTAGGTGTTGTAAAGCCTGCCAAGCCTGTTGGGGAATTGCTGTAACCCAGACCAAAGCCCAAAGGACCTTTGCCGTAGTTCAGTGCCAGATCCCATGCGTTGCGACCGCCGGAGGTTTGCTCGTGGAAAGAGTGCTGAACTTCTGCGGTAAAGCCTCCAAAGTCGGGGGTTACGTATGCGATTTTGTTTTCTTCGCGCATCGTGTAGGCATACAGGGCATCGGCAGACAAACCTGTATCGTGGTTGTGCATGCTGATGTAGTCAGCAGTTGCAAGGTAGGACGCGGCATTGAACGTACCCAAACGCAGGGTACCGAAGCCGCCGGACAAATTTATTTCACTATGGCGCGAGAAGTTGAACGGGCCTGAGCCATCGTCGGAACCAAAGGCACCTTCCAGTTGGAAGCCAGCTTTCAAACCACCGCCCAAGTCTTCCGTACCACGAAAGCCGACATATGAGCTGTTGGTGCGCAGGCCTGTGATCGAATTGGTGTTACCAATCTTCCAGTTTTCTACCGTCGTGTTCACGCGGCCATACAGCGTTACGCTGCTTTGTGCCAAAGCGGCGGAGGTACCGCACAGTGCCAGAACGGCCAACATCACGCGAGATGTCTTTGTCATTTTGAGTTCCTAGGTGGGTTTGGGAGCTAGCCAATTAACTTTGTTGTGACGGGCACTTTTCAAAGGGCTGAACAAATTCTAGGCAGAGGCTTGCTAATTCATCAGTCATTTATGTGTTTTTAATGTTGCAATGATGCGTTGCAGCAACAGCTAAAAGAACATGCACCTATTAGTAACGTCACCATTCAAAAAAATGCCCCGCTTTAGAGCGGGGCGCACCAAAAAAGATTGGTGATGTTGCTTGAATTAATCGCCCAGATTAATCGTCAGCATAGATATCCACATCCTTGGTTTCACGCACGAACAGCGTACCGACAATGGCCGTGACACCTGCAATGATGATGGGATACCACAAGCCGTTATACATATTTCCGGTCTGGGCCACGATGGCGAACGACATGGTAGGCAGCAAACCACCAAACCAGCCATTACCGATGTGGTAGGGCAAGCTCATGGAGGTATAGCGGATGCGGGTTGGGAACATTTCTACCAAGATGGCGGCAATGGGGCCGTACACCATGGTTACCAGCAGTACCAGGTAGAAAAGGATGATGACCATCATCACCTTGTTCATCTTGGCTGGATCGGCCTTATCGGGATAGCCAGCAGCTTTCAGGGTCTCGGAGACCGACTTGTTGAACTCTGCGCCCTTTGCTTTGGCATCGTCAGCACTTAAACCAACGAGGCTATAGCTATTAACCACCTGATCACCAATCTTGATGACAGCTGGCGTGCCTGCAGGTGCATCTTCTGCGTCATACGATACAGAGCGGTTGGCCAATGCTTGCTTGGCAACGTCGCAAGAGCTGGTGAACTTGGCGGTACCAGTGGGGTTGAATTGGAAAGAGCATTCTTTCGGATCCGCAACGATCACAACTTGTGAGTTGGCTTGAGCAGCGGCCAAGTCAGGGTTGGCTGCATTAGTCAAAGCTTTAAAGACTGGGAAGTAAGTAAGCACAGCCAAGACGCAACCGGCCATGATGATGGGCTTGCGGCCAATCTTGTCAGACAGCGTACCGAACACCACGAAGAAGGGTGTGCCCAGCAGCAGCGCGGCTGCAATCATCAAGTTGGCGGTAACAGCATCTACCTTCAATTGTTGGGTCAAGAAGAACAGTGCATAGAACTGCCCTGTGTACCAGACCACAGCTTGACCTGCAGTCAAGCCCACCAATGCCAGCAACACGATTTTCAGGTTTTTCCATTGACCAAAGGACTCGGTCAGCGGTGCCTTGGATGTCTTGCCTTCTGCTTTCATCTTCTGGAAAGCGGGAGACTCAGACAGCGTCAAGCGGATCCACACCGAGATAGCCAGCAGCAAGATGGAAACCAGGAACGGAATGCGCCAGCCCCAGTCCACAAACTTTTCTTCACCCAGCGTGGTACGTACACCCAGGATCACCAGCAGCGAGAGGAACAGGCCCAGTGTGGCGGTGGTTTGAATCCATGAGGTGTAAGCGCCGCGCTTGCCGTGGGGCGCGTGCTCTGCCACGTAAGTGGCAGCACCGCCGTACTCACCACCCAGTGCCAAGCCTTGCAGCATGCGAAGCACAATCAAGATGATGGGAGCTGCTACACCGATGGTGGCGTAGGTGGGCAAGATACCGACGATGAAGGTGGAGACACCCATGATCAGGATGGTGACCAAGAAGGTGTATTTGCGGCCGATCATGTCGCCCAAGCGGCCAAACACCAGTGCGCCGAAAGGGCGAACAATAAAGCCAGCCGCGAACGCCAGCAGTGCAAAAATGAAGGCTGAGCCTGCATCCAAGCCGCTAAAGAATTGCTTGGCAATGATGGCAGCGAGTGAGCCGTAAAGATAAAAGTCGTACCACTCGAATACCGTACCGAGGGATGACGCAAAGATCACTTTGCGCTCTTCTGGCGACATGGGTCGATTGGCGGCTACGCCTTTCGGTCCGACGCCGTTTGCAGCGTTAATGGCCATGGGTTGTCTCCTGAATGTGTGTTATGAGCCGCCTTGTGCGGGCAATCACATTTTTGGAGGCAGTACTGACCGGCTTCTGACGTGAATCCAACGTGAACTTGCATTGAACTGACGCTCTGCTGACAGTTTCAGGTCTAACCCGCGCTTGTCATTTCGCGATGTGACAAGCGAAGAAAGCTCCTAGAGGCAATCGCTAGAACTGAAACTAGGCCAAACCCGAAGAAATGGTCTTGGCGTTTTCCCATCCCCCTGCTTGGAACCATGGGTTGCCATTCAGAAAATCACGCAGCATGGGCAAGCTGTCCAATCCCCAGAAAACTTTGCCTTGTACCTCAAATGCAGGGACACCAAAAATCCCTTGCATGCTGGCTTGCTCCGTATTGCTGCGCAGCCATTGTTTGGCTTGCTCTCCCGCATCAGGCAGCAGGTTCAGCTGTTGTTGCAGGGCTTGAAGCCGTGCGGGTGCTACGGCGTCTTGCCCGCCTTCCCAGACATGGCGAAACAGTGTCTCAGCCACATAGCGGCTGATGCTGCCGTCTTCACTGGTTTGCAGCGCCAGGCGCAGCAGTGGCAACGGGTTGAAAGGATGTGCTGCAGGCATTTGCAGAGGGATACCCAGGTGCTGGCCAAGCCACTCAGCGTGCCGATAGGTCCAGACCCGTTTGGCGGGAATGCTGGCTGGGCCGGGGTTGCTGTTTTCATGCAGCAAGGCACCCAACAGTACCGGGCGATAGTCCACACGGTAATTCAGGCCCTGCAAGGTGTGCGGCAGCTGCTGGAAAGCCAGCCATGCATAGGGCGACACAAAATCCAGGTGCATGGTGATGTGGTGCATGGCGCGCAACTCCTTTTTCTCTGTTAGATGGTGGTGGCAGTGGCGCGTTGGCGTATGCGCTGCCAGATATCGCGTTTGGTGGCATCGTCGCTGCTGCCCCAAACGCGCAATTCATCGAGTGTACGCAGGCAGCCAATGCAGTACTGCTTGGCTTCATCCATGCGGCATACCGAGACGCAGGGCGAAGCCACGGGGATTTTGGAATCTGGCGAGAACAGATTTCGGCGCTCGGCGGAACGCAGCTTTTGCAGAAGCGCTGGGGGTGCTGGAGGAATCATGGGCGCGATATTAGGCAGCATCGCGCCAAGGTGCTTGCCTTATTGCGACAACAGCGGTCCGCGTAAGGCTTTGCCGTGCGGTGGCGCACATTTAGACGGCCTCGCACGCGGCAGCGTTGGCGCGTTTGGCCAGCATGGCCTTGGCCACGCGGGATTGGGTCGGACGTCCCAGCGCCTGGCTGATGAATGCACCGGCATCGACCAGCTGATCCAGATCCAAGCCAGTTTCAATCTCCATGCCATGCAGCATGTAGACCACATCTTCAGTGGCGACATTGCCGGTGGCGCCCTTGGCATACGGGCAGCCGCCCAGGCCCGCAATGGCCGTATCAAACTGCCACACGCCCATGCTCAGGGCGGCCAATGTGTTGGCGACGGCCTGGCCATAGGTGTCGTGAAAGTGGCCGGAGACATCATTGAGGTCAAAGTGCTGCAGCGTGGCTTCCATGGCTTTGCGAATCTTGATCGGCGTGCCCACGCCAATGGTGTCGGCCACGCCAATGTGCTGCACACCAATGTCTTTCATCAGCTTGGCCAGATAGCCCACCTGTTCAGGCTGGATGTCACCTTCATAGGGGCAACCCACCGTACAGCTCATGGCGCCGCGCACATAGATCCCTGCGGCGCGGGCGGCCTCAACGACGGGTGCAAAGCGCTCAATGCTCTCGGCAATCGAGCAGTTGATGTTCTTTTGGCTGAATGCCTCGCTGGCCGCGCCAAACACCACGATTTCATCGGGGCGTGTCAGTACGGCGGCTTCGTAGCCCTTCATGTTGGGGGTGAGTACCGAATAACGCACGCCGGGCAGGCGCGTGATACCTTGCATGACTTCGGCGTTGTCCGCCATCTGCGGCACCCATTTGGGGGAGACAAAGCTGGTCACTTCAATCTCTTTGCTGCCAGCCGCCTGCAGGCGGTGGATCAGCTCGATCTTGGTGGCTGCAGACACGGGCTGCTTTTCATTTTGCAGACCGTCGCGGGGGCCAACTTCAACCAGTTTGACGCGGGTGGGGGTGGACATGTTTTCTCTCCTCTGAGGTCTGCAAAAAGTTTAGTAGCCGCGTTGTGGATCGACCATGCCTTGCACGTTTTCACCCCGCGCCATGGCAGCGACCTTGCCCACGATTTGCGCAATGCTTTCATCACGCAGCGTGCGGGCCGAGGTGTGCGGTGTCATGGTGATCTGCGGCACATTCCAGAAGGGGTGCTCAGCGGGCAAAGGCTCCTGGCGGAATACATCCAGCATGGCCCCGGCCACGTGGCCCTCTTGGATCAGGGCGATCAAATCTTCATCCACCAGATGCGCACCGCGCGCCACGTTGATGACGTAGGCGCCGGGCTGCAGTTGCTGCAGGGTCTGGCGGTTGATCAGGTTCTCGGTATCGGGTGTCAGCGGCAGCAGGTTCACCAGAATGCGCGTGCCTTGCAGAAATTCGCTAAAGCCCGCAGCTCCATGAAAGGTTTGTACACCGTCCAACTGTTTGGGCGAGCGGCTCCAGCCGCGCACCGGAAATTCAAATACGCTCAGCGCCTTGGCCACGCGCTCGCCCAGCACGCCCAGACCCATCACGCCGACCGGAAAATTGGCGCGCACTTGCGGTTTGCGGAATTTCCATTGGCCTTGGCGCATATCGGCTTCGTAACCATCCAATTCGCGGAAATGGCGAATCACCGCCTGCGTTACGTATTCGGCCATTTGCACCGACATGCCAGCGTCGTCCAGCCGCACCACCTGGGCGTGGCGCGGCAGGCGCAGCTTCATCAGACCATCGACGCCTGCGCCAATGTTGAACAGCGCTTTCAGCGCGGGCTGCTCGTCCATGAATTGCTGGGGCGGTGCCCAGACCACGGCGTAATCCGCCTGCGGTGCGCCGGGCACCCAGACGCCAATCTCTGCGTCCGGCAAAGCGGCGCGCAGTCCTTCTAACCAAGGTTCGGCCTTGGTGCCGGTACAGCAGAAAGTCACTCTCATAGCGCGCAGATTACAGTCGATGCGGGTTTGCGTCAGTCATGCAAGCAGCAGTTAAAGAAAGTAGGAGCAGCCTGCCGCTGTCAGCGCTTAACTTCAGCAGCTTTTGCATTTGAAGATGAGTGCCATCTAGGGCAGGCAGCTCCTGTTTTTAAGCCGCTACGGCAGCTTCAATGCGAATCAGCTCCGCCCCTTCGGTGACTTGATCGCCCGGCGCATACAGCAGTTCTTGCACCACGCCATCGGCAGGCGCGGCAATCGTGTGCTCCATCTTCATGGCTTCCATCACGGCCAGCGGCTGGCCCTTGGTAACGGTGTCGCCAGCTTGGACCGCAAACGACACCACCTTGCCCGGCATCGGCGCCGTCAGGCGGCCGCCTTCGCTGTGGCCTTCGCCCGCGTGGGCCAGCGGGTCTTGCAACTCCAGCACTGCCGCGCCGCGTGGCGTGAAGATGTGGCGCGCATCGCCTTGCACATGGACATCGGCGGTGCTGCGTTCTTCCGCAAATTCCACCAGCAGCCCAGCACCTTGTACGCGCCATTGCAGATCACCCTGCACGTCGCCCACCTGCAGTTGCAGCACGCCCTGGCGGCCATAGGTCAGCACGGCATCGACGGTGGCGCTGCCCTGCAAGAAGCTGAAGTTGCGGCGCACCACGGCATGGCTTTGCCAGCCATCGCGGCGGCTGAACGGGTCGTTGCCTTGCAGCGCTTGCTCGGCCTGCAGTTGCTGCGCCACGGCAATGGCCGCAGCCAGCGGGGTGGGCACGGCGGTTTGGTCGAACAGCGCAGCTTTTTCGCGCTCGATCAGTGCGGTGTCCAGCTTGGCGGTGGCAAATGCATGGCTGGTGACCACATGGCGCAGAAACTGCACATTGGTCGACAGGCCAACGATCTGCGTTTGTGCCAGCGCCGCATCGAGTCGTGCCAGCGCCTGTTCCCGCGTATCTCCGCGCACGATCAGTTTGGCAATCATGCTGTCGTAAAACGGGCTGATGGCATCGCCCTCGCGCACGCCGTCGTCCACACGCACATCGCTGATGGCAAAGCTGCTGCACGCGGGTTTGCGGTAGACCTGCAAGCTGCCGGTGGCAGGCAAAAATCCGTTGTCGGGGTTCTCGGCGCAGATGCGCGCCTCGATGGCGTGGCCGATGATCTTCAACTCGGACTGCTGCTTGGGCAGCGGCTGGCCGGCGGCCACGCGCAATTGCCATTCCACCAAGTCTTCGCCGGTGATGGCTTCCGTCACAGGGTGCTCCACCTGCAGGCGCGTGTTCATCTCCATGAAGTAGAACTGCATGGCATCCGGTGCGTCATAGCCGCCGGGCTGCTCGACGATGAATTCCACCGTGCCTGCGCCCACGTAGTTCACGGCCTGGGCAGCGGCCACAGCAGCCTCGCCCATCTTCTTGCGCAGCGCCTCGCTCATGCCCGGCGCGGGGGCTTCTTCCAGCACCTTCTGGTGGCGGCGCTGTACGGAGCAGTCGCGCTCGAACAGGTAGACGCAGTTGCCCTGCGTATCGCCGAACACCTGAATTTCGATGTGGCGCGGGCGCAGCACGTATTTTTCGACCAGCACGGCATCGTTGCCAAAGCTGTTGATGGCCTCGCGCTGGCAGCTGGCCAGGGCCGCGGCAAAGTCTTCGCTGCGTTCCACCAGTCGCATGCCCTTGCCGCCACCGCCGGCACTGGCCTTGATGAGCACGGGGTAGCCAATGCGGTCGGCTTCACGTTGCAGCAGGGCAGGGTCTTGGTCGGCGCCGTGGTAGCCGGGCACCAAAGGCACGCCGGCCCTTTCCATCAGCTGTTTGGATTCCGCTTTGAGGCCCATGGCACGGATGGCGCTGGCAGGCGGACCAATGAACACCAGCCCTGCGGCTTGGCAAGCTTGGGCAAAGTCTTCGTTCTCGCTCAGAAAACCATAGCCGGGGTGGATGGCTTGTGCGCCCGTTTGCTGGGCAGCTTGCAGAATGCGTTCCCAGCGCAGATAGCTGTCCTTGGGCGCGCTGCCACCAATGTGGATGGCTTCATCGCAGGCCGCAACATGCTGGGCCTGCGCATCGGCATCGGAGTAAACCGCCACGGTCTGAATGCCCAAACGTTGGGCTGTGGCTGCCACGCGGCAGGCGATTTCGCCGCGATTGGCGATCAGAATCTTTTTAAACATGGGTTACCTCCGCGGCAAAACCGCCTGCGCACGCTGCGCGTGCTATGCAATGTGCCTCAGCCGCCAGCGGCTTCGGCGCTGCGCCGCTGCGCGGCTGGTCGCCGCGATTGGCGATCAGGATTTTTTTAAACATGTCTTGTCTCCGTTATGAGTGTTTTTGGCCTCTAGCCCTTATCTGGTAAAGGCTAGTAGCTATGTTTTTGGTAATTGCAATGCGGTTGAATCACTGGCACCCATCCAGCCTTTGAGCTTGCGCAGCGCCGCTTTGAGAAAGCGCCACAGCATCCATGTCACCACCCACATGGCAATCACGGCGATGACCAGCACCACGGCAAACACCGCAGGGTTGGTCAGCGCCAGCCAGATAGCGCCCACGGCGGCGGTGTCTTCGGCCAGGCTCGCGCCCACGTTGCTGAAGGGCTCGGGGCTGGTGTTGATCAGGGCGCGGGTGGTGGTTTTGGCGGCTTGGCTGGTAGCGGCCAGGCCGCCGCCCATCACGGCTGCGACCATGGCCATGGTGGCGTTGTCGGCACCAAACACGCCCGCAGCCAGCGCCGCGCCAGCCGGTACGCGCAGCACGCTTTGCAGCAAATCCCACAGCGAATCGACGCCGGGAATCTTGTCCGCAAAAAACTCCACGAACAGCAGCCCGCCGCTGGCAAACAGCATGGCCGGGTGTTCCAGCACATGCAGCCCACCGGGCAAAGGCACCCAGCCGAACGCGCCCAGCAAACCCACCAAAAACACCACGATGTACAGCCGAAATCCGCTGGCCCAGCCCAAGGCCGCCGCCAGTGCCAGCAGGCTGGCCATGTCCATGCCACTAGTGGCTTGACCCACGGTGTTGGCCACCTCGCTGGCGCTGTCCAGCACCGCAGTGCCCGCACGTTCGACCGCATCACGGTCGGGGTGCAGGCCGATGCTGTGCAGCCATTGCAAAGTGCTTTCCCAGATGCTGTTCATGGTGGTGCTTTCTCAGGCAGGCGACACCCGGCTTACGACAGCCAGCTGGGCTTGCGTTTACCGAGGAAGGCCTGCACGCCCTCTTTGCCTTCATGGCTGGCGCGAATGTCTGCGATGGCTTCTACGGTCTGCTGGGTCAGCGCGGCGTTGATTTCACGCTCTGCCGTATCCAGCACCAGCTTTTTGCAGGCCTTCAGCGCAGCAGGGCCGGCTTGCAGCAGGTGCTTGAGCAGGGCATCCACCGCGTTGTCCAGCTCATCGGCCGTCACGACCTCATGCACAAAACCGATGCGCAGGGCCGTGGCGGCGTCCAAACGCTCGGCCGTCAGAAAGTAGCGGTGCCCAGCGCGTGCGCCCATGGCGCGTAGCACATAGGGAGCGATGGTGGCAGGGATCAAGCCAATCTTGACCTCGCTCAGGCAGAACTGGGCAGTGTCCACCGCGACCGCCATATCGCACGCCGCCACCAGCCCCATGCCGCCCGCATACACATCGCCTTGCACGCGCGCAATGGTGGGGTGCGGGCAGGTGTAGATGGTGTGCAGCATGTGTGCCAGCTTGCCCGCGTCCACCACGTTTTCTTCACGGGTGTAGTCGGCCATGCGGCGCATCCAGTTCAGGTTGGCACCGGCGCAAAAGGCGGGGCCTTCGGCGGCCAGCACCACCACGCGCACTTCAGTGTGCTGGGCGACCGTTTCAAACGCGGCGGTGATATCGGCGATCACTTCATCGCTGAAGGCATTGCGAATTTCAGGCTGGCTCAGCGTGACGGTCGCTACGCCCGCATTCATGGTCAAAGTTACAGAACGAGACATTGCATCACTCCTTGTACATACCAATGGATTACATGCGGAACAGGCCAAAGCGCGTGTCATCGATCGGCGCATTGCGGCTCGCTGACAGCCCCAATGCCAGCACGCGGCGCGTGTCGGCGGGGTCAATCACACCGTCGTCCCACAGCCTTGCACTGGCAAAGTAGGGGTGGCCTTGTTCCTCATACTGTTGACGGATCGGCGCCTTGAAAGTTTCCTCTTCCTCAGCGCTCCACTGGCCGCCCTTGCCCTCAATGCCATCGCGCTTGACGGTGGCCAGCACGCTGGCAGCTTGCTCGCCACCCATCACGCTGATGCGCGCGTTGGGCCACATCCACAAGAAACGTGGGCTGAAAGCGCGGCCGCACATGCCGTAATTGCCCGCGCCAAAGCTGCCGCCAATGATGATGGTGAACTTGGGCACGGCGGCAGTGGCCACGGCGGTGACCAGCTTGGCACCGTGGCGGGCAATGCCTTCGTTTTCGTATTTGCGGCCCACCATAAAGCCGGTGATGTTCTGCAAAAACACCAGCGGAATCTTGCGCTGGCAGCACAGCTCGATAAAGTGCGCGCCTTTCACGGCGGACTCGGAAAACAAAATGCCGTTGTTGGCAATGATGCCGACTTGCATGCCCTCAATGCGCGCAAAGCCGCAGACCAAGGTGGAGCCAAAGCGGGCCTTGAATTCGTCAAACTCGCTGCCATCGACCACGCGCGCAATGATCTCGCGCACATCAAATGGCTTGCGCGTGTCAGCGGGAATCACACCGTACAGCTCTTGTACATCAAAAAGTGGAGCTACTGGCCCATGGTCAGCAAGGGCTGGAGCCTTGTTTTTGTTCAAATTCTTGATGGCGCTGCGGGCCAGTGCCAGCGCATGCAGATCGTTTTCGGCCAGATGATCGGCCACGCCCGACAGGCGCGTGTGTACATCGCCACCGCCCAGGTCTTCGGCGCTCACCACCTCACCCGTCGCGGCCTTCACCAAGGGCGGGCCACCCAAAAAGATGGTGCCCTGGTTTTTCACGATGATGGATTCGTCGCTCATGGCCGGTACATAGGCGCCCCCGGCTGTGCAACTGCCCATGACCACGGCGATCTGCGCAATGCCCTGTGCGCTCATATTGGCCTGGTTGTAGAAGATGCGGCCAAAGTGCTCGCGGTCGGGGAAGACATCGTCCTGGTTCGGCAGGTTCGCGCCGCCGGAATCGACCAAGTAAATGCAGGGCAGGCGGTTCTGCTGCGCAATCTCCTGGGCGCGCAAATGCTTTTTCACCGTCATTGGGTAGTAGGTGCCGCCTTTGACGGTGGCGTCGTTGCAGACCACCATGCAGTCCACACCATTCACGCGACCAATGCCTGCAATCAAGCCTGCGCCGGGGGCTGCGTTGTCATACATGTTCAGCGCGGCCAGCGGGGCTAGTTCCAGAAACGGCGTGCCGGGGTCCAGCAGCATTTGCACGCGGTCACGCGGCAGCAGCTTGCCGCGTGCGGTGTGCTTGGCGCGTGCGGCCTCACCGCCGCCTTGGGCGATCTGCTCGCAACGTGCACGCAAATCATCGACCACGGCCTGCATGGCGCTGGAATTGGCTTGGAAGTCCGCCGAGCGCGGGTTGAGCTGACTTTTTAGAATGGCCATGTTGTCTCCTTGAATCCTGGGGTTTTCCCGATATTGGTGCGTGGTCTTTGGTGGTGTCTGACATGCGCACAGGGGTGCGCATCGAAAAATGGAGCATGCACACCGTTGAAACCGTCTTGCTGGTATTGATGCTGGGGGCCTTGACCGGCATTGCCTCGCGTTACGTTCGAGCCATCCCGCTTCCCCTGATTCAAATCGCCATCGGCGCCTTGATTGCCTGGCCCCAAAAGGGCTTGCACATTGCGTTCGATCCAGAGCTGTTCATGCTGCTCTTTATTCCACCGCTGCTGTTTGCTGATGGTTGGCGCATCCCCAAGCGTGAGTTTTTTGCGCTGGCCAGACCCATCTTGCTGCTGGCGTTGGTGCTGGTGTTGTTCACGGTCATTGGGCTGGGCTACCTCATCCACTGGATGATTCCCAGCATGCCACTGCTGGTGGCCTTCACGCTGGCGGCAGTGGTCTCGCCCACCGACGCCGTGGCGGTCTCGGCCATCACGCGCAATCTGGGCATGCCGCACAAGACCATGCACATGCTGGAGGGCGAATCGCTGCTCAATGACGCTTCCGGTCTGGTGGCTGTGAAGTTCGCCGTGGCCGCCGTGCTGACAGGTGCGTTCTCGTGGAGCAATGTCGCCAAAGACTTCACCTGGATGGCGCTGGGCGGCCTGGTCGTGGGCGCGGCCATGGGCTGGGGCTTTAGCTACGCTCGTGATGCCATCACGCGCCGCGTGGGCGACGTGGCCGCCACCCAAATGGTGCTGCTGCTGGTGCTGCTGCCTTTTGCGTCGTACATCGTTGCGGAAAATATTGGCGTTTCGGGCATTTTGGCTGCCGTCGCTGCCGGTATTGCCACCAACTTTGCCGATCTGGACCGCTCCAACTTCATCTCCGAGCGGCTGCAGACCGAAGGTACGTGGAACATGGTCGAATCTGCGTTCAACGGCGCGATCTTCTTGCTGCTGGGGCTGCAGCTGCCGTCCATCATGGGCACCACCATCTTGCATTCGGGCCATGCATGGTGGGCGCTGCTGGGTTATGTGGCGGCCATTTCGTTTGCCTTGCTGGCCGTGCGCTGGCTGTGGATCACCATTGGTGTGCAGCGTGCCCTGCGCACCGCCCACCGCGAAGGCAAGATGGCCCAGCCACCCTCCAAGCTGCTGAACCTGGCCACCACCATGGCCGGGATTCGCGGTGCCGTCACGCTGGCAGCGGCCTTGGCCATTCCCGTGTCGATGGGTGATGGCTCGCCCTTCCCCGAGCGCGATTTGCTGATCTTCCTGGCCACTGGCGTGATTTTGTTCACCTTGATTTTGGGTGCCGTGACATTGCCGTGGATTCTGGGCCGCATGCCCGCCCATGAAGACACCGAAGCGCAACAGGAAGAGCGCGCTGCACGCATGGCCGCTTGCAAGGCCGCCATCGGTAGCCTGACGCTGACTGAAGACGACGTGCGCAAGCACAACGAAGAATGGGTGGCGCAGTACCAGGAGGTGGTGGGACGCATCACGCAGGAATACCGCAACCGCATTCACTTGCTGGAAGACAACTCGGGCGTGGCCACCACCACCGAAGCGCAGCACGACTCGGTCGAGATGGTGCATGAGCGCCGTCTGCGCTATGTCAAGGAGATGGAGCTGCGCCTGCACTGCATTCAAGTGGAACGCAACACGCTGTATGCCGAGCGCCAGGCGCACCGCATCAACGATGAAATGCTGCGCTCTGCGGTCAGTGAGCTGGATATGGCCGAAGTCTCGCTGCGCAAACGCCTGACCGTGGCGCGCAAGGCCGCAGGCATGGCCACGGCAGATGCTGCGCACTGAAGACCGGGGCCATAACAAAAAGGGGGCGCTGCGCATGGCGTAAGGCATGACGTAAAAAGTGCTCCTGAGAGATCAAGCAAGGCGGCGGATCAGCCAACCCGTCGCCTTTTTTTGTGGTTTCAGCTTAGGGCAAGCCGGGGTACAGAAACCGCCCCCAAGGTTGCAATAATTGCCACATGAGCACCCCTTTGCTGATTCCGGAAAACAGCGGCATACACCCTGCGGTGACGCCTGTGGCCTTTGTGCATGCGGTGCTCCACGCCTACGCCCAGCGCGGCATGGCTGCCGATGCCGCTTTGCAGGCAGCACAGATTGCGCCAGCGGCCCTGCAAGATCCGCAGGCCCGCATCACCGCCCTGCAGATGGAGCACCTGTGCGGCGTGGCCATGCGCGAGCTCGATGACGAGGGACTGGGCTGGTTCACCCGCCGCCTGCCCTGGGGCAGTTATGGCTTGCTGGCACGCGCCAGCCTCAGCAGCCCGTCGCTGGGTCTGGCGGTGGCGCGCTGGTGTCGCCACCATGGGCTGCTGACGCAGGACATTACGCTCACGCTGCAGGTGGACGCCAGCGTGGCGCGCATCCACTTGCAGCCGCAGCGGGACTTGGGCGTGCTGCAAGAGTTTTGTGTGTTGTCCGTGCTGCGCAACTTGCACGGCTTTGCCAGCTGGCTGGTCGACAAACCCCTGCCAGTGCGCTGTGCGCACATGCCGTATGCCGCGCCGGCGCATGCCGATGTGTATGGTTTGCTGTTCGCCGCCCCCGTGGTGTTTGGCGCGGCCAGTGCGTGTCTGGAGCTGGATGCCCACTGGCTGCAACTGCCAGTGGTGCGCGATGAAGCCGCGCTCAACACCATGCTGCAGCGCGCCTTGCCGATTCAGGTGCGGCCTTATCAAACCACCCAGCCCTTGCTGCAGCGCGTGCGCCAGGCGCTGGCCGCACACCCGCAGTGCAGCCACACGGCCAGCAGCCTGGCGGTGCAGTTGCACTTGGCCCCGCGCAGCCTGCACCGCCAGTTGCAGCAGCAAGGCAGCAGCTTGCAGCAACTCAAAGACGATGTGCGCCGCCACCGCGCCCTGCACCTGCTGCAGCGCACCGACATGCCCATCAAACGCGTGGCGCAGGCCTGCGGCTTTGCCAGCGAAAAAAGCTTTATCCGCGCCTTTCACCAGTGGCAGGGCCAGGCGCCCGGCGCCTACCGGCAAGCGCAGCGCGGCCCGGCCTAAGATCGCCCCGTTGTGCCACACTGCAAGCCAGCGCCACGTGATTGCAAGAAAAGTAGCTGCTGGCCCTTATTGCATAAGGGCTAGAGGGTAAAAACACCATTATTTTTTATGCGCCATCCTGCTCTTTCTCTGACCGCATCCTGGCTCACACCGCGCAGCTTGCTGCGCATCTCTATCGTGGTGGCGGCGTGCACCATCGTCCTCAAAATGCTGGCCTGGTGGGTCACTGGCTCGGTCGGTTTGCTGTCCGATGCGCTGGAGTCGTTTGTGAATCTGGCCGGGGCCACGTTTGCGCTGGCCATGGTCACCATCGCGCAGCGCCCGGCGGACGAAGACCACCCTTATGGCCACCACAAGGCCGAATACTTTTCGGCAGGTTTTGAGGGCCTGCTCATCATCGGCGCCAGCCTGGCCATCGTCTGGGTGAGCGTGAACCGCTGGCTGCACCCCGCGCCGCTGGAGCGGCTGGACTGGGGCGTGGGCCTGTCGCTGCTCAGCACCGTGCTCAATGGTGCGCTGGCGTGGGTCATGTTTCGCAGTGCGCGCAGCTACCGCTCCATGGCGCTGGAGGGCGATGCCCGGCATCTGATGACCGACGTCTACACCTCGGTGGGCGTGGTAATCGGCTTGGGGCTGGCGCACCTCACCGGCTGGTGGTGGCTCGACCCGCTGGCCGGCGTGATGGTGGCGCTGAACATTCTGTGGCACGGCAGCGTGATGCTGTGGCGCGCTTCGCAAGGCTTGATGGACATTGCCATGGACCCCGAGCAGTTGCAGCAGATTGACGCCGTGCTGCACGCCCAGACGCAGGCCGTGCTGGCGCAAACCGGCGTGCAGGTGCTGTTTGACAGCGTGCACACCCGGCAAGCCGGCGGGCACGGCTTTGTCGATCTGCACTTGCATGTGCCCGGCGACTGGACACTGGCGCACGCCGCCCAGTGGCGCCAGCGCACCGAGGCGGCGCTGATGGCCGCCATACCCCGCGTGCAGGCCCGCATTGAGTTGCTGCCCCAAGGTGCCGCGACGGTGCTGGAAACAGAAATGGGCACCATCCGTTAGTGCTGGGCCGCAGCGATGGGTGATTCGCGAATCGAATGATTGCTGCATCAAAAAGAATTGGACGCGAATGATGCATGACTCCAACATGGCATGAGTACTGGGCACACAGTACTTCAAAGTCACAAGGAGACAAGCATGACAACATTGCGAGCCATCGCAGGAGCCGTATCGCTGTTCGCGGCGGCATCTTGCTTTGCACAGGCGTACCCTTCAGCCCCCATCACCATGGTGGTGCCGTTTGCAGCAGGCAGTGGCACCGACGCGGTGGCGCGGGTGATCGCCAACAAGCTGGGTGAGCGGCTGAAGCAGCCCGTGATTGTGGAAAACAAAGCGGGTGCCAGCGCGCAGATTGGCGCCGGTTACGTGGCCAAGGCCAAGCCAGACGGCTACACCTTGTTCATGACCACCAACACCTCGCATTCCGCGAACCCGTGGCTGATCAAAAAGCTGAAGTACGACCCCATCAAAGACTTCACCCCGGTGGCGCGTGTGGGCGAGTTGCCGTTTGCGCTGGTCGTGCACCCTTCGGTGCCCGCCCAGACCACGGAAGAGCTGATCGCTTATGCCAAGGCCAACCCTGAAAATTTGTCCTACGGCACGCCCAATAGCACCTCGCTGGTGGCATCCGAAACCTTCAAGTTTTTGACCAACACCCGCATCACATCGGTGCCTTACAAGTCCAGCCCTCAGGCGTTGACCGATTTGGTGGGCAACCAAATCCAGATGTATGTGGTGGACCTGGGCTCTGGCTGGAGCATGCTGAAAACGGATCGTGTGCGCACGCTGGCCGTGACGGCGGCCAAGGGCTCGACCTTGCTGCCCAACGTGCCCCCTATGGCCAAAGCGCTGCCTGGTTTTGACATCACGTCATGGAACGGTATTTTTGGTCCCGCAGGCATGCCCGCCGAAATTACCGAGCGCCTGAATGCCGAGCTGCAAGTGCTGCTGAAAGAGCAAGACGTGAAGGACCAGCTGGCGCAGGTGGGCTTTGAAGTCTGGCCCACGGCCACGCCCAAAGAGTTCGCGCGCTACGTGCAGCAGCAGCTCAACAATTGGGGGCAGCTGATCGAGCAGTCCAAGATCGAAGCGCAGTAAGGCGAGGTGGGTATGGAGCAGCGTACGACCGCCTCAGGCCCGCTGGCTGGCGTCAAGGTGGTGGACATGACGTCCGTCATCATGGGGCCGTTTGCCACGCAGATTTTGGCCTCTTTGGGGGCTGAAGTGATCAAGGTGGAGTCGCCCGAGGGCGACAACATGCGGCATGTCGGCCCCATGCGCAATGCGGGCATGGGCTATATCTTCTTGCAGGCCAATCAGGGCAAACAGTCGGTGGTGCTGGACTTGAAAAATCCCAGTGCCAAAGAAGCCTTGCTGCGCTTGCTGAAAGACAGCGATGTGCTCATCAGCAATGTGCGGCCCCAAGCTATGGCACGGCTGGGGCTGTCGTATGAAGATCTGAAGGCGCTGAATCCCCGCCTCATCCATGTCAGCTGCTGCGGCTTTGACCAAGCAGGGCCCTACGCCGCCAAGCCTGCGTATGACGACTTGATTCAGGGTGCCACCGGTGTGCCGTGGCTGTCCCAGCAATATGGCGGCGGCGAGCCCGCCTATGCCCCCATGACGCTGGGCGACCGCGTCACCGGTTTGCATGCGGTCTACGCCGTCACCACCGCGCTGTATGCACGGGAGCGCAGTGGCCAAGGCCAAGCCGTGGTGGTACCCATGTTTGAAGCCATGACGCAATTCATTCTGGGTGACCACCTGGCCGGATTGAGTTTTGAGCCGCCGATGGGTGGCGCTGGTTATGCGCGGTTGCTGACAGAGCATCGCAAGCCCTACCAGACGGCGGATGGCTACCTGTGCGTGCTGATCTACAACGACAAGCACTGGCACAGCTTCTTCCAGGCAATCGGGCAGCCAGAACGCATGCAAGACCCCATGTTTGCCACGCACACCCAGCGTGCAGCGCATATTGATGCGGTGTATGCCGAGGTGGGGCAACTCATGCGCCAGCGCACCACGGCGCAGTGGCGCACGCTGCTGGATGCGGCAGATGTGCCCAATATGCCCATGGCTTCCCCGGAAGACCTGCTGCAAGACCCGCACCACCAAGCCACAGGGTTTGTGCGCACCCAGGATCACCCTACCGAAGGGCCGATCAAAACCACCGGTGTCCCCACGCAATGGTCGCAGACGCCGCCCGCAACCCAACCCAGCCCCGCCCCACAACTCGGGGAGCACACCGCCACCGTGCTGTTGCGTTTGGGGTATTCGAATGAAGAAATTGCAGCCATGCAAGCCAGCGGCGCCTGTCGCCAGGCGGCCTGTGTGGTGGTTTGATCAAGGAGATGAACATGTCGCGTTATTTGGTGCGAGAAAAAGACGTGCAGGGCTATAGCCCTGCCAACCACCACGGCACGGTGAACAAGCGCTTGGTCAGCCAAACCAATGTGGGGGCCCAGCACATGGAAGTGGTGCTGGGCACGCTGGAAAAGGGTGGTGGCGCCTTGCCCCATGCCCACCCCGGTATGGAGCAAGCGTGCTATTTGCTGGAAGGCACGGCCGAGGTTGAGATAGACGGCGAGACGTTCGCGATGTTGCCTGGTGATACCTGCTTCTTCCCGCAAGACGTGATGCACATCTTCCGCGTGACCAGCGACACACCCGTGCGCCTGCTGGTGATCTACAGCCCGCCCTATGCAGAAAACCCTGCACGGGTACGCCGCCCTTGAGCGCAGCGAGCGGTTTCCCAGACTTTTAGAAGACCCCAATCACCGCAGAGAGACAACATGGATTTTTTGTGGAATGCCGAGCAAGAGCAAATTCGTGACGCGATTGAGCGTGTGTGTGCCCCTTTCGATGCCGATTACTGGCTGGAAAAAGACCAGGAAGGGGGCTTTCCGCATGACTTTCACAAGGCACTGGCCGATGCCGGCTGGCTAGGAATTGCCATGCCAGAGGCCTACGGCGGCGCAGGCCTGGGCATCAGCGAAGCCGCATTGATGATGCACACCATCTCGGCCACAGGCGCAGGGTTGTCCGGTGCCTCTGCGGTGCACATGAATATTTTTGGCTTGCACCCCGTGGTGGTGTTTGGCTCTGAGGCACAGAAAAAACGCTGGCTACCACCATTGATTGCGGGGCATGACAAAGCCTGTTTCGGTGTGACGGAGCCCAATGCCGGGCTGAACACCCTCAAGCTCCAGACCAAGGCGGTGCGCGATGGTGACCATTACGTGGTTTCTGGCCAGAAAGTGTTTATCTCTACCGCGCAGGTGGCCAACAAAATTTTGCTGCTGGTGCGCACCAAGCCGGTCGAGGAGTGCAAGGGCACGGAAGGGCTGAGCCTGTTCTATACCGACATGGATCGCAGCCATATCGAGGTGCATGAAATTCCCAAGCTGGGCCGCAAATGCGTGGACACCAACCAGCTGTTCATCGACGGGCTGCGCATTCCGGTGGAAGATCGCATTGGTGAAGAAAACAAAGGCTTTTCTTACATCCTGCACGGCATGAACCCGGAGCGCATCCTGATCGCTGCTGAGGCCGTGGGCCTGGGCCGTGCTGCGCTGGCACGCGCGGCGCTGTACGCCAAAGAACGCGTGGTGTTTGACCGGTCGATTGGCCAGAACCAGGGCATTCAGCACCCCTTGGCCCAATCGTGGATGGAGCTGGAGGCCGCCCACCTCATGGTGCAAAAAGCCGCTTTTCTGTACGACCGCGGGTTGCCTTGCGCTGCGGAAGCCAATGCCGCCAAATATTTGGCTGCCGAGGCCTGCGGCAAAGCCTGCGAAACGGCCATCTTCACCCACGGCGGCATGGGTTATGCCAAGGAATACCATGTGGAGCGCTACATGCGTGAGTCGTGGATTCCGCGACTGGCTCCGGTCAGCCCGCAGATGATCATGAACTTCATCGCAGAAAAAGTGCTGGGCTTGCCCAAGTCCTACTGAGCCTGCCAACGCCCCGTTTAGCCGTGCATGCAAGGGTAAATGCTAGGAGTCGGGTGAATCTGCCTCCCCAACGGTGGATGCAAGATGCAGTCACCATGAAAACCCACCTCTTGCGTTACTTTGTTGCACTGGCTGAAGAGCGGCACTTTGGGCGTGCGGCACAGCGTTTGTCGATTACCCAGCCACCGTTGAGCGTGGCGCTCAAAACCTTGGAGCAAGATCTGGGGGCGGTGCTGATGGAGCGCGATGCCAAACAAGTCACGCTCACGCCCGCAGGTGAGGCATTTTTGCAAGAGGCGCGCAAAGTCCTCAACCAGATGCAGCGTGCTGCCGAAGTGGTGCGTGGCGTGGCGCAAGGCGCCCAAGGCAGGCTGAACATCGGCATCACGGGCACCATGATTTACCGGCAGGTGCCCGAATATTGCCGCCACTTTCAAACCACCCGGCCCCTGGTGCAAGTGTGCCTGCACGAAACCGCGACCCACGACCAGTTGCAAGCCATTACCGATGGGCAGCTGGATGCTGGGTTTTTAAATATCAGCCACGCACCGGATCTGCTGGAAACCTTGCACATAGGCGACGAGCCCTTGGTGTGCTGCATGCCCGCAGGGCACGCACTAGCAGGGCAGGCACGTATTGATTTGCAGCTGCTGCGTGACGAAACCTTTGTCATGTTTGCCCGGGATGTGGCACCCGCCAATTACGACAACGTCATCTCCTGCCTGCACCACGCGGGCATTCACCCCAACACCACCCATGCCGCGCGGCAATGGCTGACCGTGGCAGCGCTGGTGTCTGCTGGGCAGGGCGTGGCGCTGGTGCCTCGCTGTGTCGAGCGTGCGGGGATTGCCGGGGTCACCTATGCGCCGCTGCAAGGGGTGACGGTGGCCACCCCTGCCTATCTGGCTTGGCGCAGAGACCACACCAGCCCCTTGCTGCAGGCCTTTGTGCGCAGCGTGCAGCAGCAAGTGGCGGCCCACCCAGGCGCAGCAGCAGAAAACGCGCACGATTGACCCAGCCCGGGCGCGGGCTGCAGCAGGCTCGGATAATTGCAGCCATGAATACCCATACCAGCGCCGCAGGCGCAACCGCTTCTACGGCGTTTTCCTCACTCAGCTTGCATCCCGCTACCTTGCAGAACCTGCAAGCGCTGGGCTATGAGCAGATGACGCCCATCCAAGCCGCCAGCCTGCCTTTGACACTGGCCGGTAAAGACCTGATCGCCCAGGCCAGCACCGGCAGCGGCAAGACCGCCGCCTTTGGCCTGCCCCTGCTGGAGCGCCTGAACCAGCGCTGGTTTGCCGTGCAAGCCCTGGTGCTGTGCCCCACACGCGAGCTGGCCGACCAGGTGGCCATGGAAATCCGCCGCCTGGCGCGTGCGCAGGAGAACATCAAGGTCGTCACCGTCTACGGCGGCGTGCCTTCGCGCAACCAGATTGCCAGTCTGGAAAACGGCGCCCACATCGTCGTCGGCACCCCCGGGCGCGTGATGGACCTGCTGGACCGTGGCGCGCTGGACATCACCAACCTGCAAACGCTGGTGCTGGACGAAGCCGATCGCATGCTGGACATGGGCTTTTACGCCGACATTGAACGCGTAGTCGAAGAATGCCCTGCCGAGCGCCAAACCCTGCTGTTCTCGGCCACCTACCCCGACGGCATCGCCAGTCTGGCCCGCCGCTTCATGCGCGAGCCCGAAATGGTCAAAGTGGCCGCCCAGCACAGCGCCCACAAGATTGCCCAGCGCTGGTACGAAGTGCCCGAAAAGCAAAAGGTGGACGTGGTCGTGCAAATGCTGGCGCACTTCCGCCCTGAATCGACCATCGCTTTCTGCAACACCAAGCAGCAATGCCGCGATGTGGTCGGTGAGCTGCAAGCCCAAGGCATCAGCGCATTGGCCCTGTTCGGTGAGCTGGAACAACGCGAGCGCGACGAAGTGCTGGTGCAGTTTGCCAACAAGAGCTGCAGCGTCCTGGTCGCTACCGACGTCGCCTCGCGCGGCCTGGACATTGCCAACTTGTCCTGCGTCATCAACGTCGACGTCACGCCGGATTCGGAAATCCACATCCACCGCATCGGCCGTACTGGCCGTGGTGATGCAGAAGGCTTGGCACTGAATTTGGTCGCAATGGACGAAATGATGTTCGTGGCCAAGATCGAGCAAATGCAAGAGCGCAAGTCGGAATGGTTTGAAGTGGCCGAGCTGACCCCCGCTGAAGGTGGCCCGCTGCTGCCACCCATGAGCACCATCCAGATCATCGGTGGCCGCAAGGAAAAGATCCGTGCAGGCGACGTGATGGGCGCGATGTGCGCGGACTTTGGCTATGCGCGTGACCAGGTCGGCAAGATCAGTGTGAATGACTTTTCCACCTATGTGGCGGTGGATCGCCGGATTGCTGCTGCGGCTTGTGACAAGCTCAATAACGGGCGCGTCAAGGGCAAGAGTGTTCGTGCGCGTGTGCTGTAAATAGCGTTTAGTCGTTATTGGTCTAAATGGCTGCTAGCCCAGTGTTTATCTGGGGTAGTAGCTATTTTTTTGTTTGTTTTGGGCTTTTGCTGGGTGGTTTTTTGCAGATGCCGGGTTTCGCCCCGGCGGGCGAGTTCCTTTTTGTGCGCGACAAAAAGGAACCAAAAAGCGCGTCTGCGACGCTGTCCGGCGGAACTCGCTGCGCGCTTGCAGCGCTTCGCTCAAACAGCCGCCGGAAAAATGAGGGACTTCCACGTGGTTGGGGCGCGACGCTTGCGCGCGCGGGGTGGGATTTGAAACCTTCTTATTAAAAATGTAGGTGTCTAAAAACACACACCTTGAATTGTATTTTAGGAGACGGACTAATACAATTATTAATCAATAAAAAATAGACTTGAAAATATTAATGATAGATATTGGCTCAACAAATTTTTATTTTAGCCTGCCAAATGTTTCTGAAGAAGAACTTGAAAAATATTCAGAAAATCTTTTTGATTCTTGGGCAAGCACCATTGATGATACTCTAGCCATAGAAGATTTCTCTATTTCTCTTGAAATAGAGGAGGGTTCTGTTAAAGGTAAGGGGCGTATTTTGGCCACAGCAGCAGCTATATATATTGCTGTTGGTCAATGGGGGTCTTTTTGTTCAGGAGTTCAAATAATAAAATCTCAAATTATGGCGGTAAGTGATTTTCTTATTAAAGAAGCCGAGGTGAAAATAAACCAACCTGTCGGTTTGAAAAGGTTAAGGAGGTCTAGTGGTGCGCTAGGAAAAATTGACGTTCTTTTTAAAAAAGTACAGCGTGGAGATATAACTCCTGAAGAAGCAATGCTCAGGACGGAAATGATATTGAGTTCAGAGGATGGTATACCTCCGAAGTTAATGAAAGAAATAGAAGATAGCTTTATAGGGATACCTGTTTTTCACAAGCAAATCCCTCTATTTGTTCCGAATTCTCCTGTGGTTCCAAATAATGGGAATCCACTTGGTTATCGTTCAGTCATAACTAATTCTTCAAGAAATAATAGAAATAAAAAAGATAAATTCCGAGTGGAAATATGGAGAGGATCACGGGGAGATTTAAGAAAAGTTAAGTCGACAAAGATTTAACTATTGTCTTTATCTCCATCTATCCGCGCCGAGGCGCGCAGAGCGTAAGGCAGAGTAGAGGCACCGAAGCTCGCATGTGACTGCCCGCAGTTTTTTGAGCGCAGCGCCACCCCGCACGCGTAAGCGTCGTGCGGTTCCCCATCAAAAATCATTTTTCCGGCGGCCTGTTTGAGCGTAGCGCTGCAAGCGCGCAGCGAGTTCCGCCGGAAGCTGTCGGCAGACGCGCTTCTTTGGTAACTTTCTTGTCGCGGACAAGAAAGTTACTCGCCAGCCGGGGCGAGACCCGGCCTCTGTCATGAACAATCAATCAGAAATAAAATAAGAGTCAAATCCCTCTCTAACCCTTATGTACCAAGGGCAACCAGCTACCAAATTCATAAAAATCCAAGCCCTTTTTTGGCATCACAAAACGCCATCAGATGACAAGTAGCGCAGTGCTGACTCTCTACGCTGACAACCATTCCTTACTGTCAGAAAGACACACGATGCACATCAAATCCATTCCTCGTCGTACCGTCTTGCTCCGCGTAGCGCTGGCCGCCACTGCCGCCGCAGTCCTCGCAGCAGGTTGCGCAGTCAAAGTGCCCGCCAATATCCAGCCAGTCCAAAACTTTGACGCCGCCAAATACATGGGCCAGTGGTATGAGATTGCGCGCATTGACCATCGCTTCCAAAAAGGGCTGACCAAGGCACAGGCCAATTACACGCTCAATGCGGATGGCACAGTGAAGGTGGTCAACCGGGGCTTTAACGCTGCCAAGAATGAATGGAAATCGGTCGAAGGCACGGCCAAGTTCTTGGGCGACCCCAAAACGGCGGCGCTGAAGGTGTCGTTTTTTGGCCCGTTTTATGGCGGCTATAACGTGGTCTACCTTGACCCGAACTACCAGACCTCACTGGTGATCGGTGAGAACACCGACTACTTCTGGTTGCTGTCGCGCAAGCCTGAGTTGCCTCGGGAAGAGGTGCAGCAATTGCTGCAAAAAGCGCAAAGCATGGGCGTGGATTTGAACAAGGTGATGCTGTCGCAGTAAGCCGCGTAGCCAACAAAATGGGCCAGTGCATGCCAGCACTGGCCCATTTTGTTGGAGTAAGTTTTGATAGCTACCTGCCCTGGTCAGAATTGGGCTAGCGGCCTATTTGGCTAAAAAACGTGAGCGGCTTAACCCTTCATGAAGAACAGCACAGCCATCACCAAGCCGGTCAGCACAATGCCCCAGCGCAGCACGTTGGCGGGTATCTTGCGCGCGATGCGGGCGCCGCCGTAGCCGCCCAAGGTGGCAGCCACCATCATCAGCAGTGCGTGCTTCCATTCCACAATGCCGCCGGCGGCATAGATGGCCACAGCAATCGCGGTCAGCAGGGCGGAGACCAGATTTTTCATGCCGTTCATGGCGTTGAGCTGGGTTTGCCCCAGCAGGCTGAACAGCGCCAGGCACAGAATGCCCAGCCCGCCGTTGAAGTAACCGCCGTAGAACGCCACGGCCAGCATGCCCAGCGCGGCCTTGCTGGTGCTGGCTGGTGTGCCTGCCGCCGTTTTACGGGTGGCCCAAACGCGGATTTGCGGGCCAAAGGCAAACAGCGCTGTGGCACCCAGCAGCAGCCAGGGTACAACTTTGCGGAAGGTGTCGTTGGGCGTGAACAGCAGCAGCGCCGCACCTGCGGCACCGCCGATCAGTGACAGCGCGATGGATTTGCCCAGGGTCAGCCCCGGTGGCGGAGCCATGTCCTCCTTGAAGCCCCAGGCGCTGGCGGCATAGCCCGGCAGCAGCGCCACGGTGCCCGTGGCATTGGCGGTGACCGGCGGAATCCCCACAAAAACCAGGGCGGGCAGCGTCAGAAAGCTGCCGCCACCGGCCACAGCATTGAGTGCGCCCGCCACAAAGGCTGCAGCCAGCAGCAGCGCAATGTGTGCCCAGGAAGCAATGCCCAGCGTTTCCAGAATGTCCATGTGATGACTCCCCTGTTCTTGGTGTTGTGTATGGACGGACAAACCGCACCCAGGCGGTGCGGTTGGGGGCGATCTTAGTGGCGACGCCCGCGTTCAGGGGACGCACAAAAGACAAAAGACTTTGCACTGCCGCGCAGCTAGTGCGCGTGGCGGGCAGTGGTGCCCAGAGCCGCGAACCACACCCAGCAAATCTTTAAGTTGCGGTTGAGACGAAGCACGAAGCCGTAGGTACGGGACGTACGACAAGGCGCAGCCACAACGTATCCAGGGTGTTTTTCTTGGTTTTCAGGAGCGGATGTAGGCCCAGCCGTAATGCTGCAAGCGTGCCAGCGCCAGCACGGCGGGCTCGCCCAGCACTTGCAGCGGTGTGCGGCATTCGCGTTGCAGGTGGGCGAGGGTGTTGGGGCACAGATAGGTCAGCGCGTCGGCTTGTTCGTGCGGCGTATCCAGCGCTTCGGTCACCGCCGCCGCGTTGGCCACAATGCGCACCTGGGTGTGAGGGGCAGCGCGCAGGGCGTTGACGGCATTCATGCGGGCGCGTTGCAGGCCTTCGGCATCGGGGGCGTGGAGCACGATGTGGAGCTGGGTGTTCATGGCAGTCAGAGCTTAAGCAAGGGGGTTAAACAGGATTTTCACAAGCTTGCCACACGCCATCGGGTGCGCTCGCACCTTGCAGGAAAGCGTTGATCGGCGTTTGCACATAGGTGCGGCCATCGTCCGCTGCTGGCGGCAGTTTACCGGCGCGTACGTTGACCTGTACCGCCGGCAGGATGAGCGTGGGCATGGCCAGCGTGGCATCGCGTGCGGTGCGCATGGCGACAAATTCTGCCTCGCTCACGCCGTCGCGCACATGAATGCTGCCCTGCTTTTGCTCGGCCACGGTGCAGACGTGCTGCGCGCCACGGCCTTCGGGCGGGTAGTCGTGGCAGACGAACAAGCGCGTGGTGGCTGGCAGCGCCATCAGGCGCTGGATGGAGCGGTACAGCTGCGCGGCATCGCCGCCGGGAAAGTCCGCCCGGGCCGTGCCCACATCGGGCAAAAACAGGGTGTCGCCGGTGAAGACGGCGTCTTGCACTTGGTAGGCCATGTCTGCGGGGGTGTGGCCGGGCACGTGCAGGGCGGTGACGGTCAAGCCGCCCACTTGGAATTGCTCGCCGTCGTCGAACAGGTGGTCAAACTGGCTGCCATCGGGCAAAAAGCTGCGTTCAAAGTGAAAGATGCTGCGAAACATCTTTTGCACCGCGCGGATGTGCACGCCAATTGCAATGCGCCCGCCCAAGTGGTGGCGAATGTGCTGCGCGCCTGACAGGTGATCGGCATGGGCATGCGTTTCCAGAATCCACTGCACTTGCCAGCCCTGCGCACGCACGTAGTCAATGACGCGGTCGCTCGATGCACTGGTCAGCGTGCCGGACTTGGGCTCAAAGTCGAGCACAGGGTCAATCACCGCCACCTGGCCGCTGGCGGTATCGGCCAGCACATAGCTGACGGTGCCGGTCACGTCGTCAAAAAAGGCTTCAATGTGCAAGCAAGAGGGGGTCATCGCGGTGGTTGGCATGTTTCAATATACTTTTAAATATAATATAAAAATTGAATTTAATTGTGTGTAAGGATGCCACAGCATGACCGCCCTCCCTGTTGATGCTCCGCCGCTAGATCTGGTGGCCCTGCGCGCCCATGCGGGCGAGGCGGTGGCGCTGCTCAAAGTGCTGGGCAATGAAGACCGCCTGATGCTGCTGTGCCAGATTGCGCAGCAGCCGCGCACCGTGGGGGAGCTGGAGCAGTTGACGGGCATCAGCCAGCCGACACTGTCACAGCAACTGGGCGTGCTGCGCCGCGAAGGGCTGGTGAGCACGGAGCGCGAGGGCAAATTCATCCGCTACCAGGCAACCGATGCCCGTGCGCTGCAGCTCATGCAGCTGGTGCACCAATTGTTTTGTGAAGGAGCACACGCATGAGCATTGCCTGGGAACTGTTCACGCCCGGCACATCGCTGGCTGGTGGCGTGTTGATTGGGGTGGCGGCCGCCATCATGGTGGTACTGCTGGGCCGCATTGCGGGTATCAGCGGCATCGTCGGTGGCTTGCTGCAAGCAGGCACTTGGCGCAGCACGGCGCAATGGGGCTGGCGGGCGGCGTTCGTGGCGGGGCTGCTGGCCGCGCCACTGGTGTGGCAGCTGTGGGCGCCGTTGCCCGAGGTGTCGATGCCCAGCAACCCGCTGCTCATCATTGCCGCCGGGTTGCTGGTGGGTTTTGGTACGCGCTTGGGTTCGGGTTGCACCAGTGGGCATGGCGTGTGCGGGCTGTCGCGCCTGTCGCTGCGCTCATTGACTGCGACGCTGGTGTTTATGGCCACGGGTGCCGGCACGGTGTTCGTGCTGCGCCATATGGTGGGGACTTAAAGCATGCAGATTTTGATTGCCTTGATCGCAGGGCTGGTGTTTGGTCTGGGGCTCATCCTCTCGGGCATGGGCAATCCTGCCAAAGTGCAAAACTTTCTCGATGTGTTCGGGCATTGGGACCCTTCGCTGGGCTTGGTGATGGGTGGTGCGATTGCGGTGGGGCTGGTGGCATTCACCTGGGCCAAAAAGCGCCATACCTCGCTGCTGGGAGAGTCGATGCAGCTGCCCACCAGCGCAGTGATCGACCGCAAGCTGCTTACCGGCGCGGCCATGTTTGGCGTGGGCTGGGGGCTGGCAGGCTTTTGCCCCGGCCCGGCGGTGATGAATCTGGCGACCGGCCACAGCGAAGTCTGGCTGTTCGTGGCCGCCATGGTAGTGGGCATGCTGGCGCAGCATGCAGCGGCGCGGCGAGAGGAGTTACAAGTTAAATAGGCCTCTAGCCCTTATGGGGAAAGGGCTGGTAGCTATCAAAGCCTTGGTGCGTACTCGCCGTTGGCGGGCACGCCATGGTTGGGATGCGCTACCGCTGATCGCTGGGGCTTTCTAAAATGCCTGTTAACTTTGCCATTTGACAAGAAAGACGAACGATGACGAACGCAGCCCTGCAAGCGCGCTACGGAAATGAAGCGCCCGGCCTGACTTTGCCTAATCTGCCCGCGCTGGATGCCATGCTGGGCCACCGCTCGGTGCGCCACTTTCTGCGCGATGCCTTGCCTGCCCACACTATCGAAACCTTGGTCGCCGCAGCCCAATCGGCACCGACATCGTCGAACCTGCAAACCTGGAGCGTGGTTGCGGTCGAATCGCAAGAGCGCCGCGACGCTTTGGCCAATCTGGTCGGCCCGCAAAAGCATTTGGGCATCGCTCCGCTGGTGCTGGTTTTTTTGGCCGATCTCTCGCGCATTGAGCGCCTGGGCCAATCTCAGGCGCGAGACCCGGTCGGCCTGCATTATCTGGATACCTTCTTGATGGGCGTGATCGATGCAGCCTTGGCTGCACAGAACGCCGTGGTCGCTGCCGAGGCCATGGGTCTGGGCACCGTCTATGTGGGCGGCATGCGCAACCAGCCCGAAGAAGTGGCCAAGGTGCTGGGCACACCGAAAAATGTGTTCCCCGTATTTGGCCTGGTCGTCGGCCACCCTGATCCGGCCCGCCCCGCACAAGTCAAACCGCGTTTGCCGCAAAGTGCTGTGCTGCACCGCGAGCAGTATCAGGTGCCCGCCGATCAGCACGAAGAAATCGGCAACTACAACGAAGCCCTGCGCACCTTCATGCGCACCAATGGGATGAAGGAAGTGGACTGGAGCGCCCAAGTGGTCGAGCGTTTGAGCACGCCCGAGGCGCTGACAGGGCGCCATCGCCTGTTTGAGGCCTTGAAGAACGCGGGCTTTAGCTATACCGACATCGAAGGCTGAGCGCACCAGCTCTTTGGAAGCCAGGCGCTGCGTGCAGCGCCTTTTTGTTGCGCGGTATCTGGCCTAGAACCCAGCATGGCGTCGAGACTGTCCTGGGGCGAGGGTTGCCATTGGTAGCCGGCCAATGAGCGTCAACGAGCTTTGCCTGATCTTGGCGCGCGCCTGCAAACCCAGCGGCAGGCTGGTGGTGCTGGAGAACGAGGCGTAACTGGCATCGGCCTGCAGCACATAGCGGCCGCGGCGTGCGGCGCTGGTGCAGGTCAGCAGCAGGCTGCCAGTGGCCAAGGTGCTGAGCTTACGGGTGCGAGCCAAGGTATGCATGGCGTGTTTACAGGGTGTTTTTGTGAATCTTCCCGCCTTTCATGATCAGGCGCAGGTGCTGTGCGGGGTCGGCCAGAAAATCGAGGCTGATGGCAGGGTCGCCATCGGCCAGTAGCAAGTCGGCCCAGGCGCCGGCAGTGATACGGCCCAGCACGCCGGGATAAGGGTTGCGTTCACCCGACATGCCGAGCAATTCTCCGTTTACCCCGGTGGCTTGGCTCAGCAGCGTCAGCGGGTCGTAAAAGCGGGTTAACTTGGCCAGTTGCTTGCCTTGGGTGTGGGTGCTCTTGGGGTTGAACAGTACGTCCGTGCCCCAGCCGGTTTTAATGCCGTATTTCTGCGCCAACGCATACGCATGGACGGTGCCTTGCGCCACCTGTGCCTGGCTGGCGCGGCGCGCAGGATCTGGGTAGGGGTTGCTGTCTTCGTCCTGCAAAAAGGGCTGCAAGCTCCACCACACGCCCTCATCGCGCATCATGCGCACACTGGCTTCATCGGCCAGCTGGCCGTGTTCAATGCATTTGACGCCTGCGCGAATGGCCCGCTGGATGCCTTTGGGCGTGTAGACGTGCGTCATCACATAGGTGTTCCAGTCGCTGGCCGCTTCCACCCCAGCACGCAGCTCGCGCTCGGTAAATTGGGTGCTGTCCAATGGGTCGTACAGCGATGCGACACCGCCGCCAGCCAGCATTTTGATCTGCGTGGCGCCCAGCATCAGTTGCTCCCGCACGCGGCGCAGCACTTGGGCTTCTCCATCGGCAATCATGGCCACGCCAGTACGCTCCACCAGGCTGAGCGGGCCGTTGTCGGCCGCCGGGATATCGCTGCGCAAGCGGAAGTCACCATGGCCCGAAGTCTGCGAAATCATGGCCCCGCTGGGGAAGATGCGCGGGCCGTCTACCAAACCCTCGTCAATGGCACGCTTGAGCGCAAACGACGGCCCACCGGCATCACGCACGGAGGTAAAGCCCCGCAGCAAGGTACGTTGGGCTTCTTGCGCCGCGACCAGATACAGATAACCCAGGTCAGCAGACATGGCCGTCAGCTGCGAGATGCCCGCCAGCATGGTGTGCCAGTGCACATCAATCAGCCCGGGCATCAGCAGCTTGCCTTTGCAATCCAGTTGCTGTGCGCCCTCCACCGTGGTAGATGCAGGCAGCACCTCGGCAATGCGCTGGTCTTTCACCAGCACCTGCAGCCCTTGCTGCACCGCTTTGCCGCTGCCATCAAACAGGCGCAAGTTGTGCAGCAGCAAAGGACGTGCGGGGTCAAAATCCACCAGATGGTTCACGGCCTGCGCGGCGACTGGCAGCGCAAACGGTGCCAGCATGGCGGCGGCACCGCCCAGAAAATGGCGGCGCGACAGGTCTTCGGTCACGCGCAGGTGCAGCCTCTGGCACATGGGGCTGCTGCAAGGACAGGCTTGCGCACGAATAGGGCCAAAACGCCAAGGTAGCGGCGCGCTCCCGGAAAAATCAGTCATGGATAAATTCTCCCTCAAAGCCAAGGCCGAAAGCAGCGTGCCGTTTTAGGTGTCGGTGGTTCAACATGCGCGTGGGCTTGCAGCTTGCCGCATCGCTGAGCACCCACACCCACTATTGCGGTGCTTACTCTAGCCCGCTGATCTTCCAGCCGCCATCAGCTTGCTGGCAAAACCAGACCTTCCAGGACTCATGGCTGTTGCGCTGGCTGACTTTGGCTGAGAGCAGGCGGCACTGCCCTGCTGCGCGGGTGGTGACGGCCGCGCTGGGCGTAACTTCTACCTGTACCGGTGCCCGGTTGGCGCGGGGTGTGCTGCTCCAGGCTTGCACGGTATCTGCAGCACCCGTATTCAAAGTCTGGCCAATGAAGGTCTTGAAACCGGGAACATCTTTGGCCGGGATGTGTATCAGCACCGACTGGTTGAGCTGCACATAAGGCATGGCCTGGGCATGCAGCGGAATGAAGAGGGCAGCAGTGATGCAGGCAGTGAGGTAGGCGGTGAAATTTTTCATGCCTGCGATGGTGACACAGGCGCTGGGCGCAGCCTGCGCCCAAGGCACCAAAGCCATGCAAATTGCGGCATTGACTGTCAGCGGCTGCGCAGGAATTGCGACGGGCGGTAGGTCATGTCAACGAGAAAAGGCTCCATGCAGGAGCCTTGGGGGGAGAGGGCTGTCGTCCAGCGTAAGGGCGCTGCTTCAGTCTTGCGCGTAGGGGTCTGCAAACCCCATTTCTTCCATGATTTCCGTCTCGTAGGCTTCCATCTCGTCGGCGTCGGCTTCGCTGGTTTCGTGGTCCCAGCCTTGGGCGTGCAGCGTGCCGTGCACGATCATGTGGGCATAGTGCTCTTGGAGCGTCTTGTTTTGCTCCTGCGCCTCACGCTCAATGACAGGACCACAGATCACCAGATCAGCCTGCACAGTAGGCTCGTACTGGTAATTGAAGGTCAGCACATTGGTGGCGTAGTCTTTTTTGCGGTACTGCAGATTCAGCGCCTGCCCCTCTTCGATACCGACGATGCGCACAGCCATTTCAGCGTCCACCGCCAGGGCATGCTGGATCCACTGGGTGACTTTTGCTTCGGTCAGTAAAGCACGGTGCGCGGCTTCGTTATCGAAAGTGCCGAACTGCAGGGAAAGATCGAGATGATTCAAAGACATTTTGGGGTCTAGCCCTTATGGTGCAAGGGCTAGTAGCTATCAATAAGTTTTTTTAGATGCGGCTGCGGCCACTGGCGTCGTAGGCATCGACAATGCGCGCCACCATCGGGTGGCGCACCACGTCCACGGTGGTGAAGCGGTTGATCGAGATGCCCTGCACGCGCTTGAGCACGCGCTCGGCATCGATCAGGCCGCTCATGGCACCCTTGGGCAGGTCGATCTGACTGACATCGCCCGTGACCACCGCCTTGGCGCCAAAGCCGATGCGGGTCAGAAACATTTTCATCTGCTCGGGCGTGGTGTTTTGCGCTTCGTCCAAGATGACAAACGCGTTGTTCAGCGTGCGCCCGCGCATAAAGGCCAAAGGTGCAATTTCCAGCGCGTTGCGCTCGAAAGCTTTTTGCACTTTCTCGTAACCCATCAGGTCGTACAGCGCGTCGTACAGGGGGCGCAGATAGGGATCGACCTTTTGCGTCAGATCGCCTGGCAAAAAGCCCAGACGTTCACCCGCTTCCACGGCGGGGCGCGTCAGCACAATGCGCTGCACGGCGCTGCGCTCCAGCGCATCCACCGCGCTGGCCACGGCCAGATAGGTTTTGCCCGTACCCGCCGGGCCAATGCCGAAGGTGATGTCGTGCGCGGCAATGTTTTGCAGGTACAGCGCCTGGTTGGGCGTGCGTGCGCGCAGGTCGGTGCGGCGGGTGGTCAGCTGAACGGCATCGGGGTTCACCTCGATCATCTCGGCGTCCCCAGCCAGCATGAGCTGCAGGGTTTCTTCCTTGATGGGGCGATCGGCTTGCTCGTACAGCGCCTGAAGCAGTTCCATGGCTTGCTGGGCTTTGGCCTTGAGGCCGTCCACCTTGAACTGCTCGTGGCGGTGTGCAATTTTGACCTGCAGACCCGTTTCAATGGTGCGCAAATGCGCGTCAGCCGGACCACAAAGGTTGCCCAGGCGAAGGTTGTTGTGCGGTGTAAAAGTGTGGCGCAAGATCACGCTGATAATTCCCTTAAGGAAGGCTGCCGCTGGTGGCGGCAAAGGATCGCAATGATAGGCAAATTGACTGGCACGCTGCTCGAAAAGAACCCACCCCAAGTCCTCGTGGACTGCCATGGTGTGGGCTACGAAGTGCAGGTGCCCATGAGCACGTTCTACAATCTGCCCGCGCTGGGCGAAAAGATCAGCCTGCTGACACACTTTATCGTGCGCGAAGATGCCCAGCTGCTGTATGGGTTTGCCAGCCCGTCAGAGCGTCAGACATTCCGGGAGCTGATCAAGGTCAGCGGCGTGGGGCCGCGCATGGCGCTGTCGCTGCTCAGCGGTATGGGCATTGACGATCTGGTGCAAGCCATTGCGTTGCAGGAAGTGGGTCGCTTGGTCAAAGTGCCCGGTGTTGGCAAGAAGACCGCCGAGCGCCTGCTGCTCGAACTCAAAGGCAAGCTGGGCGATGCAGTGGTCGGCACTGCCGGCGCTCAAGTCAAAAGCGATGCGCAGTCGGACATTCTGCAAGCGCTGCTGGCGCTGGGCTATTCGGACAAGGAAGCGGCCCTCAGCCTCAAAGCCCTGCCCGCCGATGTGGGCGTGAGCGACGGTATCAAGATGGCCCTGAAGGCTTTGGCAAAGTAATCGCCCATGAGCATCCATACCGAAGATTTTGGCGAGGACTTTGCCCCCGCGCCCCAGCGCAAGCCGCGTGCCAAGGCACAGGCTACCGCTACCGCCATCGATGCGCAGCCCGAGCCTGCAGTGCGCAGCGCCACCATCTCGCCGGCGCCGGTCAATAAAAATGAAGAAGTGCTGGAGCGTGCTTTGCGCCCCAAGCTGCTGGACGAGTACGTAGGCCAGGAAAAAGCCCGCGAGCAACTGGAAATCTTTATTGGAGCTGCCAAAAAGCGGGGGGAATCGCTCGACCATGTCCTGCTGTTTGGCCCGCCTGGGCTGGGCAAAACCACGCTCAGTCACATCATTGCGGCCGAGCTGGGCGTGAACCTGCGCCAGACTTCTGGCCCCGTACTGGAAAAGCCCAAGGACTTGGCGGCGCTGCTGACCAATCTGGAAGCCAATGATGTGCTGTTCATTGACGAAATTCACCGCCTCAGCCCGGTGGTCGAAGAAATTCTCTACCCCGCGCTGGAGGATTTTCAGATCGACATCATGATTGGCGAAGGCCCGGCGGCGCGCTCCATCAAACTGGACTTGCAACCCTTCACGCTGGTCGGTGCCACGACGCGTGCCGGCATGCTGACCAACCCGCTGCGCGACCGCTTTGGCATCGTGGCGCGACTGGAGTTTTACAACACCGAAGAATTGGCCCGCATTGTCAAGCGCAGCGCCAGTTTGCTGGGCGCGCCCATCGATGCCGAGGGCGCGCAAGAGGTGGCCAACCGTTCGCGGGGTACGCCGCGCATTGCCAACCGCCTGCTGCGCCGGGTGCGTGACTACGCCGATGTCAAAGGCGACGGCACCATCACCCAGGAAATTGCACGCAAGGCGCTGGCCATGCTGGATGTGGACCCACGCGGCTTTGACGTGATGGACCGCAAACTGCTGGAAGCCGTGGTACATCGCTTTGATGGTGGCCCGGTGGGCGTGGACAACATTGCCGCCAGCATTGGCGAGGATGCAGGCACCATCGAAGATGTGATTGAGCCTTACCTGATTCAGCAAGGCTATCTGCAGCGCACGCCGCGTGGGCGCATTGCCACCAAGGCAGCGTACGAGCACCTGGGGCTGGTGGTGCCGCAAACCGCTGGATCGCTATTCAACGAATAAAGCAATTGTCTGGCGCAGCCGCTGTGCGTGGCGTGCCATGCTGCGCGCAGCACTGGGAGACGTTCTGTTGAGCACCGAAAAAACTACCCCTTCTGTTTCATCGCCCGCCAGCCGCAGGCGCTGGTGGCTGGGCTTGGGCGTGGTCATTATTTTGCTGGGTGGCGCTTACTGGGGGCTGCAAAAGTGGCGTGGGCCACAAGTGCCAGCAGTGCAGGTGCAAAGCCAGCCCCTGGTGCGCACGCTGCAGTTTTCTGCGCGCGTGCAAACCCGTTCGCGCGTGGGTGTGGGCAGCACGGTGGTGGGGCGTGTCGAGCAAGTCGCTGTACGTGAAGGTGATGGCGTGGCGGCAGGGCAATGGCTGGTGCAGCTGGAATCCGCTGAGTTAGAGGCGGCAGTGTCGCAATCCCAGGCCAGCTTGGCACAGGCGCAGGCGCAACTGAGCAATGTGCGCAGCAACAGCCGCATTGGCAACCAGGCCCAGGTGGCGCAGGCGCAGGCCAGCGTGGTACAGGCGCAATCGGACTGGGCACGCAACCAGCAACTGGTGGAGCAAGGCTTTCTCAGCCGCGCCGCGCTGGATGAAAAGCGCAAGGCGCTGGATGTCGCCCAGGCCCAGTTGCAGGCGGCGCAGGCGCAAGCAGCAGCATCGGCCGATGGGGGCGCGGAGCTGAAGGTCGCAGAGGCTCAGGTGCTGCAAGCCCAAGCCGCACTGCAGGCCGCACGGGTCAAGCTCGAACAGACACGCATTACCGCGCCCAGTGCGGGCAAGGTGTTGCTGCGCGATGTGGAGCAGGGCCAGATCGTGCAGCCGGGCACGGCGCTGCTGCAGTTGGCGCTGGAAGGCAGCACACAGATCGTGGCGCAGGTGGATGAGCGTTTCCTGGAGCAACTGCGTGAAGGTCAAAGCGCCCAGGTCGTGGCCGACGCCTTTGCCAGCCAGCGTCTGGCGGCCAAGGTGCTCTCCATTGCGCCGAGCGTGGACGCGCAGCGCGGTGCGGTGGAAGTGAAGCTGGCGCTGCAAGAAGCTGCGCCCGCCTTTTTGCGCGAAGACATGACGCTGTCGGTGTCCGTGGAAACGGGCAGAGAAGAACAGGCGTTGGTGCTGCCGCTGCAAGCGCTGCAGGGCGCACGGGAAGGCAGTGTGCAAGCCCAGGTGCTGGTGCTCGATGGCGGGCATGCCACCGCCAAGTCGGTGCAGGTGGGCCTGCGCACCTTGCAGGCCGCGCAGATCACGCAAGGCTTGCAGGCCGGTGAAACCGTGTTGCTGCCGCCAGCCAAAGAGGGCCAGCGGGTGCGTGCCCAGCCGCCAGCGAAAGCCCACTGATGGGGTCGCGCGTGCCTCTGGGCTTTGAATGGAGTGTGGCCCTGCGTTTCCTGCGCGAGGGGCGCATGCAAAGCCTGCTCATCGTGGCAGGCGTGGCGGCCGGTGTCGCGGTCATCACCTATATCGCAGCGCTGATTCAAGGGCTGCAATCGAACACGGTGGACAAAACCTTGGGCACGCAGGCGCACATCAGCCTGCGCGCGCCCGATGATCTGGTCACGCCCATTGCGCTGGCGGCAGGCAATGCTGTGGAGCTGAGTGACACGCAACCGCGTGCGCAGCGGCTGCGCTCGGTGGCCAACTGGCAGCAGTTGCTGCCGGTGCTCGAAGAGGTGCCGGGCGTGGTGGCCGTGTCGCCCATGGTGTCTGGTTCTGGCCTGGCGTTGCGTGGAGAAGCTTCGCAATCCATTGCACTGATGGGCGTGGAGCTGGAGCGCTACCAGCGCATTGTCAATCTGCGTGAAAAGATCGTTGCAGGTACGTGGGGCTTGCAGCCGGGCGACGCCATGATTGGGACTGAGCTGGCCAAAGATCTGGGTGTGCGCGCAGGGGATCGTTTCACCATCGACACGGGCAATGTGACCGAATCGGTGCGTGTGACCGCGCTGATCGATATGGGCGTCAAAGATTTGAACCGCCGCACCGTCATCATCGGGCTGCGCAGTGCGCAAAGCCTGCTGGGCGTGCCCGGCGGTGCGACGGTGCTGGAGATGCAGGTGGCCGATGTCTGGCAGGCCGATGGCATTGCCCAGCAACTGCGCGCACGCTACCCCTACAAGGTCGAAAGCTGGCAGGACACCAATGCGCAACTGCTGTCCGCGCTGAATGCCCAGAGCATCAGCACGGCAGTGATTCGTGGCGTGGTGCTGATTGTGGTGGTGCTGGGCATTGCCAGTGTGCTGGTGGTCAGCGTGGTGCAAAAGCGCCGCGAGATCGGCATCTTGCGCGCCATGGGCACCACGCGCGGGCAGGTGCTGCGCGTGTTTTTGCTTCAGGGCGCGGTGGTGGGGGCGCTGGGGTCGGTACTGGGCGTGGCGCTGTCCTGGGCCTTGATTGCAGTCTTTACGGCCTTTGTGCGCGGTGAAGATGGTGGACCCTTATTTCCGATTGTGCTGGGCTGGAGCGATGTGGTGTCGGCCACACTCACCGCCACCGTGTGCGGCGTGCTGGCAGCGGTGATGCCAGCGCGCAGCGCTGCCAGCATGGACCCAGCGCAAGCCATACGGGTGTAAGCATGGCTGCTGAAAAAAATCCTTCAACCTCGCCGCTCTTGCGGTTGCAAGACGTGCGCAAGTCGTACAACGTCGGCCAGCCCAATGAAGTGGAAGTGCTGCACGGCGTGAACCTGCAAGTGCAGGCGGGTGAATTTATTGCGCTGGTGGGGCCTTCCGGCTCGGGCAAAAGTACCTTGCTCAATGTGCTGGGCCTGCTGGAGCGCATGACGGCGGGCAGCTACCAGTTGCAGGGCCAGGAAACCAGCCACCTTGACGACGATGGACTGACGCTGCTGCGCCGCCAGAGCCTGGGCTTTGTCTTCCAGTTTCATCACCTGTTGCCCGCATTTACCGCGCTGGAAAACGTGACGCTGCCCGCGTTGATGGCGCAAGGCGCAGTCCATGCACAAGACAAAGCGCGCGCTACCGAGTTGCTCAAGGCGGTGGGACTGGCTGATGCGCTGCACAAGAAACCGTCGGAGCTCTCCGGCGGCATGCAGCAGCGCGTGGCCATTGCGCGGGCGCTGGTGCACCGGCCCCCTTTGGTGCTGGCCGATGAGCCTACGGGGAATCTGGACACGCAGTCCTCGCAGGACGTGTTCGCCTTGCTGCGCGAAATCCATGCTGAACAGGGCACGGCGTTTTTGATCATTACCCACGACCCGCGCCTGGCCGGGCGCTGTGACCGTCTGGTGGAAATTGTGGATGGCTTGATTGCGCAAGACACGCACACGCCAAATTCATAGTGTTTTAGGCCTCTAGCCCATATAAACAAAGGGCTTGTAGCTCATTTATTTCAAGTGGCGTGTCGCACCTGCCGCATGCCCTGCACGCTGTGCCACTGCGCCAGGTAGTCGCTGCTGCAGGCGCAGTTTGCCAGTGGCGCAAAGCCACTCTGCCCGGCATTCTCGGGTGTCGGTGGAGTTTCGTGGTTTCCCTTAAAATTGCAGCCCTTCACCCTCTCGCAACGCGCGGCAGCAGCCGTGCCTGAATAGTCCCCATCCAGTGTCATACGCTCCAGAAACCCGGCGCCGCCGCACCTTTGCCATCATTTCTCACCCTGATGCGGGTAAGACCACGCTGACCGAAAAGCTGTTGCTGTTCTCGGGCGCAATCCAGATTGCGGGTGCCGTGAAAGGGCGCAAGGCATCGCGCCATGCCACGTCCGACTGGATGGAGATTGAAAAGCAGCGGGGTATCTCGGTCGCATCCTCGGTGATGCAGATGAGCTACCGCGATCACGTCATCAACCTGCTCGACACCCCCGGCCACAAGGACTTCTCGGAAGACACCTACCGCGTGCTGACGGCGGTGGACTCGGCGCTGATGGTGATCGACGCGGCCAACGGTGTGGAATCGCAGACCCGCCGCCTGATCGAGGTGTGCCGCCAGCGCGATACGCCCATCATCACCTTCGTCAACAAGTTTGACCGTGAAGTGCGCGACCCCCTGGACATCATGGACGAAGTCGAGCGCGAACTGGGCATGCCCTGCTGCCCCATCACCTGGCCGGTGGGCCAAGGTAAATCGTTCGGCGGCATCATCAATCTGCGCACGCAGAGCATGACGGTGTTCACCCCTGGCAGCGACCGTGGCCCCAAGGACTTTGAAGTCATTCCTTTGACCGAAGCTGATCGTCTGCGCGCCCGCTTTGGCCAGGCCTTTGACGATGCGCTGGAATCCATGGAACTGGCCGTGGGCGCCTCGGCCGAATGGGACCATGCCGCCTTCCTGGCCGGCAAGCTGACCCCGGTGTTCTTTGGCTCCGGTGTGAACAACTTCGGTGTGATGGAAGTGCTGGATGCGGTGGTCGACATGTCGCCCCCACCCGGCCCGCGCACCGCGTTTGTCGAAGTAAACCGCAATCGTGAAGAGCGCACGATCCACCCCGAAGACAAGGGTTTCGCGGGCGTGGTCTTCAAGGTGCAAGCCAATATGGACAGCAACCACCGCGACCGCATTGCGTTTGTGCGTGTGGCCTCGGGCAAGTACACCCCCGGCATGAAAATGAAGGTGCAGCGCACCGGCAAGGAACTGCGCCCGACTTCAGTGGTGACGTTCATGTCGCAACGCCGCGAAGCGGTGGATGAGGCGTTTGCCGGTGACATCATTGGTTTCACCATCCACGGCGGCGTGCAGCTGGGCGACTCGATCACCGACGGCCCGGCGCTGCAGTTCACCGGCCTGCCGTTCTTTGCCCCCGAAATGTTCATGACCGTGGTGCTGAAGAACCCGCTGCGCACCAAGCAGCTGCAGCAAGGCCTGATGCAGCTGGGCGAAGAGGGCGCGATCCAGGTGTTCAAGCCCGATGTGGGTGGCAATATGCTGCTGGGCGCTGTCGGCCAGTTGCAGTTTGAAGTGGTGCAGCACCGCCTGAAGACCGAGTACGACTGCGACGTGCGTCTGGAAGGCTGCCAGTACACCGGTGCGCGCTGGATTACGGCCGACACCCCGGCCGAGCTGCGCGAGTTTGAAAACGCCTACCCCATGCGCCTGGCGCACGATGCCGCCGATACCCTGGCCTACCTGTGCACCAGCCCGTATGACGTGCGTTTGGCGCAGGAGCGCTTCCCCAAGATTCATTTCCACCCGCTGCGTGAACACGCCGGCTTGGCCTTGGGCAGCGCGAATTAACACCCCCTGAGCGGCTTTGCCTAGGCGGCCCCGCCGCTTCCCCCTCTCTCGCTGCGCGGGAGGGGGACGACGCCCTCGCTGCGGGGCGGCCCTTGCTCGGCGTCTCGCCGATGTGCTGTGCCCAGTGCTGACGTCATCTGCCCTGTATTGAGAGTTTTTTGTGACCCAAGAATTTCTGCGTCCCCTGTCCGAATTGCCTGTGCCCGCCCATGTGCTGGGCGTGCTGACCGATATCGATGACACGCTGACCACCGATGGCGTCGTGCCTGAGCACGTGGTGGCAGCCATTGCGCGCCTCAAAGATGCGGGCTTGAAAGTGGTGCCGATTACCGGCCGCCCCGTGGGCTGGAGCGTGCCGTTTGCGCGTGCTTGGCCGGTGGAGGCCATCGTGGCCGAAAACGGCGCGGTGGCGCTGCGCCGCAACGCCGAAGGTGGGCTGGACAAGCTGTACCAGCAAGACGACAGCACCCGCGTGCACAACTTTGCCAAGATGCAGGAAGTGCTGGCGCAGATTGAGCAGCAAGTGCCCGGCGCGCAGCGTGCGACCGATTCGCACGGCCGTGAGTGCGACATTGCCGTCGATCACAGCGAATTCACCAGCATGCCGCAAGCGCAGATTGACGAGTGCGTGGCCATCATGCGTGAAGCAGGCATGAATGCCACCGTCAGCTCGATCCACATCAACGGCTGGTTTGGCGACCACAACAAGCTCGAAGGTGCGCGCTGGATTGTGCGGGAGCTGTTTGATATCGATCTGGATGCGACCATGGGCCAGTGGATCTACATTGGAGATTCGACCAACGACCAGTTGATGTTCCAGCACATGCCCCACAGCGTGGGCGTGGCCAATATTGCGCGCTTTGTGCCGCAGTTACAGCACCTGCCGCGCTATGTGACAACCGCAGAACGCGGTGACGGATTTGTGCAGCTGGCCGACCATTTGCTAAAAAAATAAGAGCAGCTTGCCGTTGATGTTGCTAGGTTTGAAGATAAAAAGCATCTGAAATCCAGCAAATACAAGGGCAGGCAGCTATACAAATAAAAAGGCCCGCAGGCGCAAGCCCCGGGCCTTGGTGTTGCCGCGGCAAGACTTAGTCGATGCTGACTTGCGCCTTGTCGATCACGCCTTTGTACATGGCGGTGTCTTGGTCAATCAGTTGCTGAAAAGCGGCGGGCGTGCTGCCGATCGCACCAAAACCCAGCTGGGTGAGTTTGTCTCTGACTTCGGGTGACTGCACCGCTTCGGCAATGGTTTGCGACATCTTGTCGACAATCGCCTGCGGCGTGCCCTTGGGTGCCAGCACCCCCACCCACGAGTTCATGATGAAGCCGGGAAAGCCTGCTTCTTCCATGGTGGGTACATCGGGCTCACCCACCCAGCGCTGCTTGGAGGCCACGGCCAGCACCTTGATCTTGCCCGTTTTGGCATGCGGCATGGGCACCAGGGCCGGGTCAAACAGCATGTCGACCTGGCCAGACATCAAGTCCGTGAGGATGGGCGCGCTGCCGTTGTAAGGCACGTGCTGCGCATTAAGGCCGTTTTCTTGCGCAAAGCGGGCGCCAATCATGTGGGCGCTGGCACCCGTGCCGCTGGAGGCGTAGTTCAGCGGATTTTTCTTGCCGTATTCAGCCAGCTGTTTGGCGTTCTTGACCGGCAGCTTGTTCGAGGTGAACAAGAACATGGGCAGATCAGCCACATGGCTCACGGCAACGAAGTCGCTGGGCTGGTAAGGCAGCTTTTTGTACAGCGACATGTTGACGGTATAAGCTGCCAGCACGCTCACAAAGGTGTAGCCATCTGCGGCTGCGCGCGTGGTTTGCGCTACGCCAATGGTGCTATTGGCGCCGGGCTTGTTTTCAATCACTACAGGTTGGCCCAAGCGCTTGCTCACGGCTTCAAACACGGTGCGGCTGACAATGTCGGTAGAGCCGCCCGGCGTATAGGGCACCGTCACTTTGATGGCTTTGCTGGGCCAGCTGGCGCTGTTGTCCTGGGCCCAGCCCTGGGTGGTAAACACTACCGTGGTCAGCGCGGCGGCAGCCAAGGCCGCGCGGCGGCTGGTGAGATGGGTGAATGCCATGGGAATGTCTCCGGTGCTTATGTCGTGCGGCAGTCTGTGCTGCCACCCCCTTAAATGTCATCAATCTTTTAAATTAATGACATTTCACAGCGTAGAACCTGAGCGCTTACACACATAGCGGGCTATCCCGCACAGGCTGTCCCCAAGGCGTCAGCGCGTCAGCGCGCCAGCACGGCTGCCAGTGCCTGCCCGGTGTGCGTATTCAGCGCCACCACTTCTTCTGGCGTGCCTGCCGCCACAATGCGGCCTCCACCGCTGCCGCCTTCGGGGCCCAGATCAATGATCCAGTCGGCTTCCGCAATCACATCGAGATCGTGCTCAATGACGATCACGCTGTGGCCGCCATGGACCAGGCGGTGCAGCACGTGGATCAGCTTGTCCACATCGGCCATGTGCAGACCCACCGTGGGCTCGTCCAGCACATACAGCGTGTGCGGCACCTTGTTACCGCGCTTGGTGATGTCGTCGCGCACTTTGGTCAGCTCGGTCACCAGCTTGATGCGCTGGGCTTCGCCGCCGCTCAAGGTGGGCGAGGGCTGGCCCAGCGTCAGATAGCCCAGGCCCACGTCCTTGAGCAACTGCAGCGGATGCGCAATGTTCTGCATGCTGGCGAAGAATTCCACGGCCTCGTCCACCTCCATTTGCAGCACATCGCCAATGCTTTTGCCGCGCCAGGTCACGGCCAGCGTCTCGGGGTTAAAGCGCGCGCCACGGCAGGTCTCGCAGGGCACTTTCACATCGGGCAAAAAGCTCATCTCAATGGTGCGCATGCCCTGGCCTTCACAGCCGGGGCAACGGCCTTCGCCGGTATTAAAACTGAAGCGCCCGGCACCGTAACCACGGGCCTTGGCCTCCAAAGTGTCGGCAAACAGTTTGCGGATGGTGTCCCAGAAACCAATGTAGGTGGCAGGGCAGGAACGCGGCGTTTTGCCAATCGGCGTCTGGTCGACTTCCAGCACGCGGTCGATACTTTCGGTGCCCCAGATGGCTTCGCAGCCCAGCAGCTTCGGCGTTTTTCCGGCCTCGGCTGCTTCACGGCCTGCTTTGGTGCTGCGTTGGCTCACCAAGGCTTCGACGTTGGTCAGCAACACATCACGGGCGAGTGTGGATTTGCCCGAGCCCGAGACCCCGGTGATGGCCACCAGCCGCTTGAGCGGCACGCTGGCTTCAATGTCTTGCAGGTTGTGCAGATCAGCGCCGTTAATCACCAGCCATTGCAGCGGGCCCGTGGCTTTGTTGGTGGGCTTTCGTAGCTCAGCATTGAGCGCTGCGCTGTCCGCCGTCAAAGCCGCTGCGGCATCGGCTGCGATTTGTTTTTTAGTGCGTTTTTTGGGTTTTGCCGTTGCTGGTTCTAGGTTGGTAGCTTCGGAATTGATAGTTGCTGCATCGGCTACACCATGTACCAGGCGGCGTGCCTGGAAGGGATGGCGCATGGCATGCAGCAGGTAGCGGCCTGTTTGCGAATCTGCCGCGGCCATGATGTCTTCGGGCGTGCCCTGGGCCACCAAGTGCCCGCCGCGCTTGCCGGCGCTGGGGCCGATGTCGATCACATGGTCGGCGCGGCGGATGGTGTCTTCATCGTGCTCCACCACCACCAGGGTGTTGCCCTTTTCGCCCAGCTTGTGCAGGGCGTTGAGCAGGATGTGGTTGTCGCGTGCGTGCAAGCCAATCGTGGGCTCGTCCAGCACATAGCACACGCCCTGCAGATTGCTACCCAGTTGCGCAGCCAGGCGAATGCGCTGCGCCTCACCACCACTCAAGGTGGGCGCGCCACGGTCGAGTGTCAGGTAGTTCAGGCCGACTTCTTCGAGGAACTCCAGGCGGCCCAGAATTTCGGGCAGCAGGTCGCGGGCAATGTCGGTTTCGCGGCCGGTGGTCTGTAAAGCCTGGAACCACTCGCGCAACGCAGTGACCGATTGCTGCGCCAGCTGGGTAATGCTCTGGCCATGGAACTGCACCGCGCGTGCCGTGGCATTCAGGCGCGTGCCTTGGCAGGTAGGGCAGGTGCATTCCTCCAGGTCATCAACCTCGCTGGCGGTAAAGCTCACTTCACGCCCGCGATTGTCTTCGGCCAAGGTGCTGTCGTCGTAGACCTTGCGCTGGTCTTTATTGAGCTTGACGCCCGTGCCCACGCAGTCGGGGCACCAGCCGTGTTTGCTGTTGTACGAGAACAAGGCCGGTTGCAGCTCGGAATAACTGGTGGCGCAAATCGGGCACGCGCGCTGGGTGGAGTACACCTGCAGCGTGCCCACGCCCAGGCCTTGCTCAGGGGCCGCAATCGCCGCTTCCAGGTTGTCGATGCCCGACAGCACATGCACCACGCCTTTACCGGCTTCCAGCGTTTTGGTCAGCTGTGCGCGCAGTTCTTTTTCATTTGCGGCCGTGACTTTGACGCTGGCGACGGGCAGCTCGATGGAGTGTTCCTTGAAGCGATCCAGACGCGGGAAGCCGGTGGTCGGCAAGAATGCACCATCCACGCGCAGGTGCGTGTAGCCCTTGGGGCGCGCCCAGTCGGCCAACTCGGTGTAGATGCCTTTGCGGTTGACGACCAGCGGCGCCAGCAGGCCAATGTGCTGCCCTTTGAACTGGCTCAGTAACTGGGCGGCAATACGCTCCGGCGTTTGGGGCTCCACGGCTGCACCGTCGTACACGCAGTGCTGGGTGCCCAGCTTGACGTACAGCAGGCGCAGGAAGTGCCACACCTCAGTGGTTGTGCCCACGGTGGATTTGCGCCCGCCGCGCGAGAGGCGCTGCTCAATCGCCACGGTGGGCGGAATGCCCCAGACGGCATCGACTTCAGGGCGGCCAGCAGGCTGCACGATGGAGCGGGCATAGGCGTTCAGCGATTCCAGATATCGGCGCTGGCCTTCGTTGAAGAGAATGTCAAATGCCAGCGTGGATTTGCCAGAGCCGGACACGCCGGTCACCACGTTGAACTTGCCGCGTGGAATGTCCACGCTCAGGCCCTTCAGGTTGTGCTCGCGGGCGTTCACAATTTCAATGGAATTTTTGGCCATTCGCCTAGGCACAGCAACGATCTTTAGCTCTTTTTTATAGAGCATGGGCGCGACTTCTTCCACCAGCTGGCCACCCACGCCCATCGCCAGATCGTATTCGCGCAGCGCCTGCGCGGTGTGCGATCCGGGGACATGGCGCACGTCTTCCGGTGTGCCTTGGGCGATGATCTGGCCGCCTTCGTCACCGCCCTCGGGGCCCAGGTCAATCAGCCAATCGCTGGCGCGAATCACGTCCAGGTTGTGCTCGATGACGATCAGGCTGTGCCCCGCTTCCAGCAGCTTGCGCAGCGCGCGCATGAGCTTGGCAATGTCCTCAAAGTGCAGGCCGGTGGTGGGTTCGTCAAACAAAAACAGCGTGCCTTTGCGCGCAATCTTTTGTTTGGATTTGGAGGCGGTTTTGGCAGCCTCAGCCAGAAAACCGGCGAGCTTGAGGCGCTGCGCCTCGCCGCCTGACAAGGTTGGCACGGGCTGGCCCAGCTTCACATACTCCAGCCCCACATCGACGATGGGCTGCAGCGCGCGGATTACGTCTTTGTCGCTGGCAAACAAGCTGGCGGCTTCGGCCACAGTCAGCGCCAGCACATCGGCTACGTTGAGCGCACGGCCCTCGCGTTCGATGGTGACTTCCAGAATCTCGTCGCGGTAACGGCTGCCGTTGCAGTCCGGGCAGCGCAGGTAGACGTCCGAGAGGAATTGCATTTCCACATGCTCAAAGCCCGAGCCGCCGCAGGTGGGGCAGCGGCCATCGCCGCTGTTAAAGCTGAACTTGCTGGCCGTGTAGCCGCGCTGTGCGGACAGCGGCGCCAGCGCAAACAGCTCACGCAGGCTGTCCCAGGCGCCCACATAGCTGGCCGGGTTGGAGCGGGCGGTTTTGCCAATCGGCGACTGGTCGACAAACACCACATCGGCCAAGTGATCGGCGCCCAGCAGGCGGTCATGCAAGCCGGGGCTGTCCGTCGGTTTGCCAAAGTGGCGCAGCAGGGCGGGCGCGAGGATGTCCTGAATCAGCGAAGACTTGCCGGAGCCTGAAACGCCGGTGATGGTGACCAAGCGCTGCAGCGGGAAGTCGACCTGCAGGTTCTGCAGGTTGTGCTCGCGCGCACCTTCCAGAACTAAGCGCGGCGTGGCTTCGGTCACCATGCGCTTGACGCCAAAACCCACTTGTTTGCGACCGCCCAGATAAGCGCCGGTCAGCGTATCCGTGTGGCGCAGTGCTTCGGGGGTGCCGTCAAACACAATCTGGCCGCCCTTGGCACCGGGGCCGGGCCCCATGTCAATCATGCGGTCGGCGGCAAACATCACGGCGGGGTCGTGCTCCACCACCACCAGCGTGTTGCCTGCATCGCGCAGGCGGTGCATGGCTTGCGTGATGCGCTCCATGTCGCGCGGGTGCAGGCCAATGCTGGGCTCATCGAGCACAAACAAGGTGTTGACCAGCGAGGTGCCCAGGGCCGTGGTCAGGTTGATGCGCTGTACTTCACCGCCGGACAGGGTACGGCTTTGGCGATCCAGTGTGAGGTAGCCAATGCCCACATCGACCAGGTATTTCAGGCGCGTGCCGATTTCTTCGTTGAGCAGTTTGAGCGCCTGCAGTTCGCCTTCGGCCAGCTCTGTCTGGTTGCCCAGTTGCAGGCTTTCAAAGAAGCTGCGCAAGCGCGTGATGGGCAGTCGCATCAAATCATGCAGGCACAGGCCGGGCAGGGCTTCCAGCAGCGCGCGGCTCCACGCTACGCCCGTAGGCATGAAACGTTGTTCGGCAGGCAGCACCGCATCAGCTTGTGCCTTGCTGCCCATGCGCCACAGCAGGCTTTCGGTTTTCAGGCGCGCGCCAGCGCAGGTGGGGCATTGCGTGTAGCCGCGGTACTTGGACAACAGCACACGAATGTGCATCTTGTAGGTCTTGGTTTCCAGGTATTCAAAGAAGCGGCGAATGCCATACCACTGCTTGTTCCACGTACCTTTCCACAGCGGCGAGCCCTCGATCACCCAGTGGCGCTGCTCCGCAGTGAGCTTGCCCCAGGCGATATCGCGCGGAATGCCTTCGGCCTCGGCGTGGCGCATCAGGTCGTCCTGGATCTCTTTCCAACCCGGAGTCTGGATGGGTTTGATGGCACCGGTGCGCAGCGTCAGCTTGTCATTCGGGATCACCAAGCCCCAGTCCACACCAATCACACGGCCAAAACCCCGGCAGGCTTCGCAGGCCCCCACGGCAGAGTTGAACGAGAACAGCGAGGGCATGGGTGCGGTGTAGCTCAGATGGCTCTCGGGGCAATGCAGACCTTGTGAAAAACGCCAGGCATAGGGCTCGCCTTCATCGGGCATGACGTAGACGGTCAGATGGCCATTGCCGCGTTTGAGGGCCACATCAATGGCCTCCATGGCCCGCGCGCGTTCGGTGCGGTTGACGCGAAAGCGGTCGGCCACGACATCCAGCACTTTGACTTTCTCTGGCGGCGCTGTCTTGGCCTTTTTGCCTTTGGCGGGTTCTTCGACCTCGGTGGCGCGCTCCACTTCGCGCTCTGCTTGCACCTTGGTAAAGCCACTGGCGGACAACCATTGTTCGACTTCGTCTTGTGAGGTATTGGCAGGCAGCTCGACAGGGAATGTCAGTGCAATGCGCGGATCGCCTGCAGCTTCGCAGCGCTTTTGCAGCGCTGCAAAAATCGTTTCATTGGTGTCGTGCTGCACCGGCAGGCCGGTCTGGCGGTCAAACAGGTGCGCAGCGCGTGCAAATAGCAGCTTGAGGTGGTCATTCAACTCCGTCATCGTGCCCACGGTAGAGCGGGAGTTGCGCACGGGGTTGGTCTGGTCAATGGCAATCGCAGGCGGCACGCCTTCCACGCGGTCTACTGCAGGCTTGTCCATGCGATCCAGGAACTGGCGCGCATAGGCGCTGAAGGTCTCGACATAGCGGCGTTGGCCTTCAGCAAACAAGGTGTCAAACACCAGGCTGGATTTGCCCGAGCCGCTGGGCCCGGTCACCACGGTCAGTTCACCGATGTTGATATCGAGATCCACGTTTTGCAGGTTGTGCTGGCGGGCGCCACGGATGCGAATCTGGCCTTGGGTCATGGTGTGCTGCGCTGTGTAGAGGCTTTAAAAAGAAAGCGGCCGATCATTCTAGGCAGGGAGATGCCGTTTGTCGGTCTGCTGCGTGAAAGCGCATGCGATCTTTGCTGGTAAGCCAAAAGGAAAAAGGGCCTGCCCTTGCGGACAAGCCCTTGCAGAAGGGATCTCAACAATTACTTGCGTTTGGTTTCCAGGGCGCGGTTCAGGCCCAGCGCGGCCAAGGTACACAACGCCCCCGACAACAGGTAGCCGCCCACGGCCACAGGGCCAAAGTGCGACGACAGGTACAAGGCCACGAGTGGCGCAAAAGCGGCCCCCAGCAACCAAGCCAAGTCGGCCGAGTAGGCCGCGCCCACATACCGGTACTTGCGCGAAAAATTGGCCGTGACCGTGCCGGAGGACTGTCCATAAGACAGGCCCAGTAAGGCAAAGCCCATCAAAATAAAAATGTTTTGACCGGACGTGCCGCCATCCAGCAGCATTGGCGCAGCAAAGCTGAACAGACCAATCAAGACAGCCATGGAGCCCAGGGTATTGCGACGACCAAATTTGTCAGCCATCCACCCCGAGAGCACCATCGCCCCACAGGCGATCACAGCGCCCAGCACCTGCATCCACAAAATCTGCGTAATGGGTGCGTCACCGTACAAGGTCATCCACGACAGCGGGAACACGGTGACCAAGTGGAACAGTGCAAAGCTGGCCAGGGCCGCCAGTGCGCCCAAAAAGACGTTTTTACCTTCACCGCTGCGTGTCATTTCAAAGGTGCGTGATGGTGACAATTCCAGATTTTTGAACATGCTGGTGTATTCGTCCGCAGCGACCAAGCGCAGACGGGCAAACAGGGCAACGACGTTGATGGCAAAGGCCACGCAGAAAGGATAGCGCCAGCCCCAGGCGATGAACTCTTCATGGCTCAACTGGCTATGAATGAACGCAAAGACAGACGCAGCGATCACAAAACCAATGGGAGCTCCCAACTGGCCAATCATGGCGTACCAGCCACGCTTTTCCTTGGGTGCATTCATTGCGAGCAGGGAGGGCAGACCTTCCCAGGAGCCGCCGACCGCCAAACCTTGGGCTACACGCAGGCCTGCCAGATACCAGATGGCCTGCATTCCAATGCTTTCATAACTGGGGAGCAGTGCAATGCCGACGGTGGCGCTGCCGAGCAGGAACAAAGCAATCGTCAGCTTCACCGCCATGCCCCAGTGGCGCTGCACCGTCATGCCCAAAGCAGTACCAATAGGGCGCGCGATAAAGGCCAGGGCAAAGAGGGCGAACGCAGCCAGCATGCCTTCCAAGGTGGACAAGAAGGGGAAGTAGACGTAGGGAAAGACCAAAACGCAGGCAATACCGAAAACAAAAAAGTCAAAATATTCGGAAGCCCGCCCGATAATTACGCCCGCTGCAATTTCGCCTGGGGTGACATGTTCATGCCCATGAACATCTGCGAGGTTTGCGTCAATCGATCCAGGGCCCATGTTATGGCTGGGTGGTGCATAGCCTGTCATAGATGCAATCTCCTCAAAACGATGTACCCGTTGTACGCGGCTTGACGCATGTCAACAAGCAAGGATTGCCCGCGCTTTCTGTAGGAAAACGCGAGTTTTTGTAATCAAGGCAACGTTTTGATTACAAAGACCACGGCGTAGCTGTGGTGTTCATCGTGGCGCAAACGCCCCAAGTTGGGGGCGGGCTTGACTTTTATCAAGATGTTTTTCTTATTTCAGTATTTGCTGAAAAATCAATGATTTAGCGTTTGTTTGATGGAGGTCTGTTGACATCCTCGGGTGCATGCTTCCTACATAAAGACATCACAGTCCACTGCGTTGACTCGCAGCGAGTGGGAAGAAGATCCCCGACAAGAGTAAATTCAGATTGTTTTGTAATCCGCGTTTACACCTAACAACGCGCGTTTTTCGCGTTAAGAGCATGCCTAAATCCACGGAAATCCGCGGGCCAGCCTGGCTCGCTGCGGCAGCCTTACTTGCGACCCTTACGGGCTGCAGTAAAGCCGTCGTGCTTAATCCCGCAGGGGACATTGCTGCCCAGCAAGGCGACTTGGTGGTGACTGCCACCTTGTTGATGCTGGTCATCATCATTCCTGTGATCCTGCTGACTTTGTTGTTTGCCTGGAAGTATCGCCAGTCGAATACGGAGGCAGAGTACGACCCTGAGTGGCACCACTCGACAGCCTTGGAGCTTGTGATATGGAGCGTTCCGCTCATCATCATCATCGCTTTGGGTGCATTGACTTGGATCAGCACCCACAAGCTGGACCCTTACCGTCCGCTGGACCGTATTTCTGAGACGAAGCCGTTGGATCCCAACGTCAAGCCTTTAGAAGTACAAGTGGTGGCGCTGGACTGGAAGTGGATGTTCATCTATCCAGAGCAGGGCGTTGCTACCGTGAACGAAGTCGCTGTGCCTGTGGATCGCCCTGTGCGTTTCAAGCTGACGGCCTCGCACACCATGTCTGCTTTCTATGTGCCTGACTTCGCCGGCATGATCTATGCCATGCCAGGGATGGAGACGCAGCTCAATGGCGTGATCAATAAGGAAGGTGTTTTCAAGGGAATGAACTCGCATTACAGCGGGGCAGGTTTCTCGGGAATGACTTTCAAGATGCACGGTCTGAGCAATGACGGTTTTGACGCTTGGGTGCAAAAAGCCAAGAGTGAAAACAGCGAACTGAACCGCCAGAGCTACCTTGACCTGGTCAAGCCTAGCGAGCGTCACCCTGTAACTCTCTTCTCCTCCGTACAGGACGGCTTGTATGACCGCGTGCTGAATATGTGCGTGGAAGAAGGAAAGATGTGTATGCATCACATGATGGCCATCGACGCTGCTGGCGGCGCGGCTTACATGAAGAAGGTGGGCTTGAACCTGCCCGAGGATGTGTGTTCTGTCGAAAACGCTGACCAAGTCGTGGCCCTGTTGGACCAACGCGCTTCGGCACAGCAGTAAGCAGTTGACGGAAGGAAAGCTGGCTGCGGCCCGCTTTTCGGCCATTTAGCAAGAGACCAATATGTCTGAACCAACAACGTTGACCCACGACCCGCTCATCGGGCGGATCAACTGGGATTCCGTACCGATGGCGCATGAGCCCATTGTGTTGTGGACCTTTATCGCTGTGGTGCTTGGTGGTCTGGTGATGTTCGCAGCACTGACCAAATTCAAGCTCTGGGGCCCGCTGTGGCGTGACTGGATCTGTTCGATCGACCACAAGAAGATCGGCATCATGTACATCATCCTCGGTATCGTCATGCTGCTGCGTGGCTTTGCGGATGCGGTAATGATGCGTATCCAGCAAGCCATGGCTTTTGGCGATAACCTGGGTTATCTGCCTCCCCATCACTACGACCAGATTTTCACGGCCCACGGCGTGATCATGATTTTCTTTGTGGCCATGCCTTTGGTCACAGGTTTCATGAACTACCTGATACCGCTACAGATCGGTGCACGTGACGTTTCCTTCCCCTTCTTGAACAACTTCTCCTTCTGGATGACCACCACGGGTGCCATCTTGGTCATGGTGTCTTTGTTCTTGGGTGAGTTCTCGACTTCGGGCTGGTTGGCGCTGTCCAATCTGGGCAACCAAAACCCGGGCGTGGGGCTGGATTACTACATCTGGGCACTGCAGTTATCGGGGATCGGAACGACGCTGTCAGGTATTAACCTGATCGTCACCATCGTCAAGATGCGTGCCCCCGGCATGAATCTGATGAAGATGCCTGTGTTCGTGTGGACCTCGCTGTGTACCAACGCACTGATCGTGGCTTCGTTCCCGATCTTGACTGCAGCTTTGGTGCTCATGTCCATGGATCGGTACTTCGGTACCAACTTCTTCACGAATGAGCTGGGCGGCAACCCCATGCTGTACGTGAACCTGATCTGGATCTGGGGCCACCCTGAGGTCTACATCTTGATCTTGCCCGTGTTCGGTATCTTCTCCGAAATCGTGGCCACTTACTCCAAGAAACGCCTGTTCGGCTACACCTCCATGGTGTATGCGACCGTGTGTATCACCGTGCTGTCGTGGTTGGTGTGGCTGCACCACTTCTTCACCATGGGGTCCGGTGCGGCGGTGAATACCTTCTTCGGTATCACCACGATGATCATCTCGATCCCTACGGGCGCGAAGATCTTCAACTGGCTGTTCACCATGTACAAGGGTCGCATTGAATTCAAGCCGCCCATGATGTGGACGATTGGTTTCATGGTGACCTTCGCCATTGGCGGTATGACTGGCGTGTTGCTGGCCGTTCCTCCTGCTGACTTCGTGTTGCACAACTCGCTGTTCCTGATCGCTCACTTCCACAACGTAATCATTGGTGGTGTGGTGTTTGGCCTGCTGGCTGGTATCAACTACTGGTTCCCCAAGGCATTTGGCTACAAGCTCAATGAGTTCTGGGGCAAGGTGTCGTTCTGGTGCTGGTTGGTCGGTTTCTGGGTCGCGTTCACACCTTTGTACATCTTGGGCCTGATGGGTGTGACACGTCGTGTCAACCACTTTGATGACCAATCGCTGCAAATCTACTTTGTGATTGCTGCGGTAGGTGTGGCGATCATTGCTGCGGGTGTTGGCGCGTTCCTGCTGCAACTGGTGGTGTCCTACTTCCAGCGCGATCAACTGCGTGACAACAACGGCGACTCCTGGGGTTCTGGCCGTACGCTGGAGTGGGCTACTTCATCGCCTCCTCCTGTCTACAACTTCGCCAAGACTCCTGTGGTGCACGACATCGACGCTTGGTGGGATATGAAGAAGCACGGTTATCAGCGTCCGCTGTCCGGCTTTGAAGACCTGCACATGCCTAAGAACACGGGCGCTGGTTTTGTTATCTCGATGATTGCCATGGTCCTGGGCTTTGCGCTGATCTGGCACATCTGGTGGCTGGCCATCGTTTCGTTCGCTGGTGTGATCATTGCTTCGATCGTTCACACGTTCAACTACAACCGCGACTACTACATCCCTGCATCTGAAGTGCAGGCGACAGAAGACGCTCGTACACAACAGCTTGCACGCCATGTCTAATCACACTATGTCTGCCGGCGCTGCCGGCGCGGTGGGCCAGCGCGAATACCATCCCGCGCATGAGCCCCACCCAGAAAACGGCACCTCGCTGGGCTTCTGGCTGTATCTGATGAGCGATTGCCTCATCTTTGCAGCACTGTTTGCGACGTGGGGTGTATTGGGCCGCAGCTACGCCGGTGGCCTCACCGGTGCTGAGCTGTTTGATCTGAAGCTGGTGGCGATCAACACGGCATTCCTGCTGCTGTCGTCGATTACTTTCGGCTTCGCGCTGATTCAGCGTCAAAAGGGCAACTTGGGCGGTACGCAGCTGTGGCTGGGCATCACCTTCTTGTTCGGTCTGTCGTTCCTGGCGGTAGAAATCTATGAGTTCTACCACCTGTACCACCTGGGTGCGACCATCCAGTCCAGTGCCTTCCTGTCGTCGTTCTTCACGCTGGTGGGAACCCACGGCCTGCACGTGACTTTTGGTTTGATCTGGCTGATCGTGTTGATGATCCAGTTGAACAAGCACGGCATCACCCGTGAAAACACACGACGCCTGATGTGCCTGTCGATGTTCTGGCACTTCTTGGACGTGGTGTGGATCGGCGTGTTCACCTTTGTGTATTTGATGGGGGTGCTGTAAATGAGCGCACACGACATGCATGCGGATCACCACGATCACCATGGTGAAGAAGAAGTTCATGTCACCACTGGTGGCTATGTAACGGGCTTCATCCTGGCCGTTATCCTGACCGTGATTCCTTTCTGGCTGGTGATGGGTGATGTCATCCAGGACCGCTCTACAGCAGTCATGGTGCTGGGCCTGTTTGCGGTGGTGCAGGTGCTGGTACACATGTACTTCTTCCTGCACATGAACGGCAAGATGCAAGGTGGCTGGACGCTGATGTCGACCATCTTCGCGGTGGTCTTCGTAATCATCACACTGGCCGGTACGCTCTGGGTGATGTTCCACATGAACACCAACATGATGCCTGCGCACAAGGAACTGCCTTCCTTGAGCCAGCCTGCGGTTGCCGGTGAAAACCTGCCCGCTGCAGTGCAGCCTGACCCAGCGACGCCTGCCATTGAGCAGACCGGAGCTGCACATGGCAGCCACGGCCAATAATGATGGTTGACACCACGAGAGCGCGCGAGCGCTCTCGCTCCACCTTCATGAAGGCGGTGCTCGCGATAGCGGGCATCGCCCTTTTTTTTGCCTTTATCAGCCTGGGCACCTGGCAGGTACAGCGCCGCGCCTGGAAGCTGGATTTGATCGAGCGTGTCAATGAGCGTGTGCATAGCCAGCCTGTCGCCGTTCCCGCGCAAGCAGCATGGCCGACCGTGCAGCCGGACACCCACGAATACCTGGCCGTACAGGCCCAAGGTCAGTTGATGGAAGGCCGCAGCGTGCTCACGCAGGCCGTGACCGAGCTGGGGGCAGGATTTTGGCTGCTGACACCGCTGCGGCAGGCCGATGGCACGCAGTTGCTGGTCAATCGGGGCTATGTGCCTACGGAGCAGCGCAAAGCCTGGGTCGAGCGCATCGCCGCAGCCCCGCAAGATGCCGCAGGTGCCACTACCCAGGTCATCGGTTTACTGCGCTTTAGCGAGCCCAGGGGCGGCTTTATGCGCGATAACGCCCCGGGTGAAGACCGCTGGCATTCACGCGATGTGCACGCCATAGCGCAGGCCAAAGGCTTGACGCAGGCTGCACCGTTTTTTGTGGATCAAGGTATTCCTGGGCAGGTGACAGGCGCTGACTGGCCGCGGGCTGGTTTGACCGTGATTCAATTCACCAACACCCATGCGGTGTACGCCTTGACCTGGTATGGGCTGGCACTGATGGTGCTGGGCGCGGCATGGCTGGTGGTGCGCCATGAAAAGCGCAAGTCAGCCCCCAACCCTTAAGCCATCTCGCAACGCACACCACAAAGGCCGCATTTGCGGCCTTTGTTTTTGATAGCTACATGCCCTAGTCCAATAAGGGCTAGAGGCATATTTGACTTAAAACTGCTTAACTGACAACGTAGTGATCAATCAGCAAGGCAGCAAATACACCGCTCAGGTGAATCAGTGAAAAACGGAAGGTCGTGCGTGCCAGCGCATCGGAGTAGTTCAGCCACAGGCGCAGCGCATAGTAGCTAAAGCCCAGGCACAGCACCGAGGCAACGGCCAGATACAGCCATCCGCTCATGCCAAAAATCACCGGCAGCAAACAGCCTGCAAACAGCACCAGCGTGTACAGCAGGATTTGCAGCTGGGTGTACTTGGGGCCGTGGGTCACAGGCAGCATGGGCAGGCCCGACTTGCGGTAATCCTCCACGCGGTAGAGCGCCAGCGCCCAGAAGTGCGGAGGCGTCCACAGGAAGATGATCAGGAACAGAATCAGCGCTTCAGGCCCCACCTGACCGGTCATGGCGGCCCAGCCCAGCACGGGCGGCATGGCACCCGAAGCACCGCCAATCACGATGTTCTGGGGCGTAGCAGGCTTCAAGATCACGGTGTAGATCACTGCATAGCCAATGAAGGTCGCCAGTGTCAGCCACATGGTCAGCGTGTTGGTGAACACCAGCAAAATCGCTGCGCCCACGGTGCACAAAATGGCGGAGAACGTCAGCGCCTGTTGCGGTGTGAGTTCACCATTGGCCGTGGGGCGCCAGCTGGTGCGCTTCATGCGGGCATCAATGTGGCGCTCTACCAAGCAGTTGAACGCTGCGGCAGCGGCAGATACGAACCAGATGCCCAGGCAGGCAATCGCCATGTCACCCAATTGCGCCAGAGTGGGCAAGCCGGGCACGGCCAGTACCATGCCAATCAAGGCGCAAAACACAATCAGCTGCACTACGCGGGGCTTGGTCAGCGCGTAAAACTGGCTCCAACGGGAGCTAGAGGGTTCACTTAAAGTTTGTGCATTCATGCAGCAAGGCTCCGTGCGCCATGGGGCGCTTTCTGATCTTCTTGCAGCGCGGTTGCGCTGGCGTTTCGGGTGGCGGCCAAAGCCCAGGTCATCACAGTGACCAAGGCCGCTGCACCGCCGGTATGCAGCACCGCTGCTACCAAAGGCCAGTCCAACACCACGTTGGACAAGCCGGTCAAAAATTGCAGAGCAATCAGCCCCAGCAACCAATTGCCTTGGGTTTTCAAAGCGACTTGCTTGCGCAGGGCCAATGCCAGCGCCACTAAGGCTGCCACGACGACATAGGCTGCCAAACGGTGGACGTAGTGCATGGCAGTCAATGCCGCAAAACTGATGTGGCTGCCGTCGGACAGCAGGCCCAGCGGGCGCCACAGCTCAAAAGCCTGGGCGAAATCCATCACCGGCCAGTAACTGCCATTGCAGTCCGGGAAGGTGGAGCAAGCCAAGACCGCATAGTTGGTGCTCACCCATCCGCCCAGCGCGACCTGTGCGAACAGCACACCAAAACAGGCCCACAGCGCCTTGCGCAAGCCGCTGCTGATCGGCGCAGGCCGCAGCCCGCGTACCGCATGCTGATGGCCCACGGCCTGCACGCACAGCAGCACCAGCAAAAACAAACCGCCCAGCAAGTGCAAAGTGACGATGGCGGGGAACAGTTTCATCGTCACCGTCAACGCACCAAAAGCGCCTTGCACCAGCACCCAAAACAGCGTGAAGCTGGGCCAAGCCGGGTGGCGCAGGCCGCGCAAAGGCGTCTTGCGGTGTTCGCGCCACGCCAGCACCGTCAGCGCAATGATGAGCATGCCCACCATGCTGGCCAGATAGCGGTGGATCATCTCCACCCAGGCTTTGCTCAGCGTGACCGGGCCGGTGGGCATGGCGGCTTCGGCCATGGCAATTTCATGCGAGGCGCCAAACGGGCTGGAGTTGCCGTAGCAACCGGGCCAGTCAGGACAGCCCAGGCCAGAGTCCGTCAAGCGCGTAAACGCACCAAACAGTACCAGGTCAAACGTCAGAAACAAGGTCAGCAAACCCAGTGCCTGCAGACGGCGCGCAGGCCCTGCACCGCGATTGCGGAACCACACCCACAGCAGGGGCGCCAAAGCAATGATGGCGCCCAAGGCCATCAGCTCCAGCAGCGGCGCTAAATCGTAAAGAGGCTGTTCGCCCATCAGCACTCCCAAAGCATTGGCTGAAACATGTCCGATGATGATCTGACAAGCCCCTGCGCACAGGTTAGTCAGAAAGGGGAAGTCTCCGCATGACCCGCACAGCGGTCATTGCGCCTTGTCTGCGGCAAGGTCACTTGGATGGCGATCATTCAGCCGGGTCAGGCTACAGCGTTGCACGACGCCCTCTAAGCGCCTATTGGGCAAAACCTTGATCTGGCGCAGATTCTATATTTTGAGCCTGTGCTCTGCAGGAATGCCTTTGAAAGCTGGCATACGCCAATGAGGGCTTGCTAAATAAAAACATAGCTGCTAGCCCTGGTAAAACAACAGTTTGCGCATGAAATATGGCTAATGTTGAATGAGATCAAGGGCTTGCAGCTCTTATTTTTAATAGCTGGCGTTGGCCTGTGCCAGCAGGCGGGGCAGATCAGCCATGTTGTCAAACACGCACGCCGCCCCGGCATCCAGCAATTGCTGTGGGGTGGAATGCGCGCCCACTTGCGGGCAGTAACCCCAGACTGTGGCGCCAGCACGCACACCGGCGGTCAGGCCGGGCACCGAATCTTCAATCACCAAGCAACGCTCCGGCGCAACGCCGACTGCGGCGGCAGCCGCCAAATACACATCCGGCCACGGCTTGGTGCGCGGCAAGTCGTGGCCGCTGAACACCCAGTCGCCAAAGTACGCCAGCATGCCAACCTTCTCCAGTTGCATCAGCACCTTGGGTTTGTCTGCGCCGCTGGCCACGGCAATCTTGCCGCCCAGCATGGGGTGTACGGCTTGCACGGCCTGCAGTGCCCCGTCAATGGCGACCAGCTCGGCGCGCAAGCGCACGTTGCGGCGCTCGTAGAACTCAGTCATCCAGGCATCGGTCAAAGGCTGGCCGGTTTCAGCCTCAATGCGTGCGGTTTCGCTGCGCACGGTCTTACCGATGAATATCTGCATGCAATCGTCTTCCGACAGCACCCAGCCGGATTCGTTGAGCATGGCGTGCAGCACGCGGTTGGTGATGAGTTCGCTGTCGACCAGGACCCCGTCACAGTCGAACAAAATGGCTTCAAAAGACATAGCTGTATGCCCTTGTCCAGCAAGGGCTAGAGACCAAAAACGTTTAAAACTGATCGCCGTCCACATAGAACCAGCGGCCATCCTCGCGCACAAAGCGGCTGCGCTCGTGCAGGCGCACCGCGCGGCCAGCGACACGAAAGCGGGCGACAAATTCGACCTCGGCCGTGTCGCTGCCCGTGGGCTTGAAATCTTTGACCTGCAGGCCCAGCCACTTGGCGCCGGGCTCAAATTCCAGATCGGCAGGGCGCTGGCTGGCGTGCCAGGTGGCTTGCAGATAGGGCGCATCTTCGGCCACAAAGGCGCTGTAGCGCGAGCGCATCAGGTGCTCGGCATCCGGGGCGGGCGTGGTGGCGAAGTGCTCAACAAAGCGGGCGCAGCAATCGGCGTAGGCCACAGCCTGGCCTTTGGCCGTGGTGCGGCCACAGGGGCAAGGGGCGCTGGCAGAAACAGTCATCAGAGAACAAGGTGGTGCAAAGTGCGGCTGATTTTCAGGCAAAACCCTGCATCGCGCTGCGCAGTGCGTGCTTCACGTTGACGTTCACGTCAATAATGCGCGGCATGAGCCCCTCTACTTGTGCACCTGCCAGTTACTCGATCAGCGACCTGGCCCAAGAGTTTGATCTGACCACGCGTGCCATTCGCTTTTATGAAGACATGGGCCTGCTGCAGCCAGAGCGCCAGGGCGCAGGCGGGCGTACCCGCGTCTACAGCCCGCGTGACCGCACGCGCTTGCGGCTGATTCTGCGTGGCAAGCGCCTGGGGCTGTCGCTGGTCGAAGCCAAGGACATCATTGAGCTGTATGACAGCCCGCGCGACACCAGCGTGCAGCTGGAGCGGTTTTTGGAAGTGCTGGGCCACCACCGCCAGCAGCTGGAGTCACGCATGGAAGATCTGCAAGTCACGCTGGACGAGGTGCGCAGCCATGAAAAAGAAGCCAAGTCACTTTTGCGCAAACTGGCCAAAACAAAAGCTGCATAATTGACGTTAACGTAAAGGGAATCAAAGAATTCCCTGTCACGATCAGGAGACAAAATGGCCATCGACAACAACGCTTTGCAACGGGTGCGCGACAGCTTTGCGCAGCAAGGTGCCATGGGCACTCTGGGGGCGCAACTCACGCATGTGGCGCCGGGCGAGGTGGATATCTGCTTTGACTGGGCCACGGGTTTGACGCAGCAACACGGCTTTATCCATGCGGGGATGCTCTCTGCCGCCATGGATTCGGCGTGCGGCTATGCCGGCTTTAGTTTGATGCCGCCAGAAGCCGGTGTGCTGACCATCGAATTCAAAATCAACTTGCTGGCCCCCGCCAAAGGCCAGCGCTTTCGCTGTGAAGGCCGGGTGCTCAAGCCGGGCCGCACCATCCTCGTGGCCGAAGGGCGCGCGTATGCCATTGAAGACGGCAAGGAAAAACTCTGCGCCACCATGCAGTGCACGCTGATGGCGGTGCAGGGGCGCGAAGGCATTGCGGGTAAATAACACTGCACCAAGACATACAGCCCCTTCCCACATTCCCAGATTCCCACATTCAGGAGACAAGACCATGAACAATTTGCCAGGTTTGAACTTTCAGTTGGGTGAAGACATTGACGCACTGCGCGACGCGGTGCGCGAATTTGCGCAGATCGAAATTGCGCCACGTGCGGCCGAGATTGACCGCAGCGACCAGTTCCCCATGGATGTGTGGCAAAAGTTTGGCGAGCTGGGCGTGCTGGGCATCACGGTGCCCGAACAGTACGGCGGTGCCAACATGGGCTACCTGGCGCACATGGTGGCCATGGAAGAAATCTCGCGCGCCAGCGCCTCGGTGGGTCTGAGCTATGGCGCGCACAGCAATTTGTGCGTGAACCAGATCAACCGCAACGGCACCGAAGCACAGCGCCAGAAATACCTGCCCAAACTGATTTCAGGCGAGCATGTGGGTGCCTTGGCGATGAGCGAACCGGGCGCAGGCTCAGACGTCATCAGCATGAAGCTCAAGGCCGAAGACAAGGGCGGGTACTACCTGCTCAACGGCAACAAGATGTGGATCACCAATGGCCCCGATGCCGACACGCTGGTGGTCTATGCCAAGTCCGAACCCGAGATGGGCGCACGCGGCGTGACGGCCTTTCTGATCGAAAAAGGCATGCCCGGTTTCAGCATTGCACAAAAGCTCGACAAGCTGGGCATGCGCGGCAGCCACACGGGCGAGCTGGTGTTTCACAACGTGGAAGTGCCGGCTGAAAATATCTTGGGCGGCCTGAACAACGGTGCCAAGGTCCTCATGAGTGGTCTGGACTATGAGCGCGCGGTACTCACCGGCGGGCCGCTGGGCATCATGCAGGCGGTCATGGACAACGTGGTGCCTTACATCCACGACCGCAAGCAGTTTGGCCAGAGCATTGGCGAGTTTCAGCTCATCCAGGGCAAAGTGGCCGACATGTACACCGTGCTGCAAGCCGGACGCTCGTTTGCCTACACCGTAGCCAAGAACCTCGACATGTTGGGTGCCGACCATGTGCGCCAGGTGCGTAAAGACTGCGCCAGCGTGATTTTGTGGTGCGCCGAGAAGGCCACCTGGATGGCCGGCGAGGGCGTACAAATCTATGGTGGCAATGGGTATATCAACGAGTACCCGCTGGGCCGCCTGTGGCGAGATGCGAAACTCTACGAGATTGGCGCTGGGACCAGCGAGATTCGCCGCATGCTGATTGGCCGTGAGTTGTTCGCGGAAACCTGCTGAGGTGCTGCTACTTCTCTGCGCCGTTTCTTCCAATAAAAACCAGGAAACGCATTCATGACTACCAGCACATCGATTGAAGATCTGTTTGAGCACAACCAAGCATGGTCACAGCAGATGGAGCGTGATCGGCCGGGCTTTTTTACCGGGTTGATGGCGCAGCAAAAGCCCAAATACATGTGGATTGGCTGCTCGGACAGCCGCGTGCCTGCCAACCAGATTACGGGGCTGGAGCCCGGTGAAATCTTTGTGCACCGCAACGTTGCCAACGTGGTGGTGCCTAGCGATTTGAACTGCCTGTCTACGATCCAGTATTCGGTCGATCACCTGAAGGTGGAGCACCTGATGGTGGTAGGCCACTACGGTTGCGGCGGTGTGCTCGCGGCGTTGGAAGGCATGCGCTTGGGCTTGGTGGACAACTGGACGCGCCACGTGCGCGATGTGCGTGACAAACACTACGAACTGATCATGGCTACGCCTGTACAACACCGCCACGATGTGCTGTGTGAGCTCAATGCCATTGAGCAGGTGGTGAATGTGGCACAAAGCACGGTAATGCGTGATGCCTGGGCGCGTGGACAGAAGGTGTCGCTGCACGGCTGGTGCTACAGCCTGAAAAATGGTTTGATCACCAACCTGGAGATGACCGTGCCGGGCGTGGGTGGCCTGCACGAGATTCACCAAGAAGCGGTGAAAAAAGTCGCTGAACGCCAGCGCAGTTGATGCGTCTGTCGAGCCTCTAGGAGCGAAAATTACCGCCATGTTTCCCCAGCGACTGGATGCTCCGCAGGCTTATGACATTGCCCAGGCCATGATGGAGGGCGTCAACCGCCACTATCAGCTGTTTCGGGCCGCCTCACAGGCGGCAAAAAATCGATTTGAGCAGGCTGACTGGGCGGGCCAGCAGCAGGTGCAACGTGAGCGCATTGCGTTTTATGACCAGCGCGTGCAAGAGTGCGTAGCGCGGCTCACCGAAACATTGGCAGCAGACCGTCAGCCCATGGCGGTGTGGCAGCAGGCCAAGCTGTACTACATAGGCTTGATGGTGGGGCATTTGCAGCCAGAGTTGGCAGAGACCTTCTTCAACTCGGTCACCACCAAAATTTTGCACCGCACGTATTTCCACAACGATTTCATCTTTGTGCGTCCGGTGGTCAGCACCGAATACCTGCAAGCGCCTGACGCCCCCGCTTTTCGTGCTTTTTACCCGGCCACGCTTGATGCTTTGGTGCCCACGCTGCACAGCATCGTGGCGCATTTTGGTCTGCAGACGCCGTTTGAAAATCTGGGCCGCGATGTGGCGCTGTTGGCCGCCCGCATCCGCCAGCGCCTGCAGGGGCTGACACTGCGCGCCAACTTTCAGATTCAGGTGCTCAGCAGTCTGTTTTTTCGCAACAAAGGCGCGTACTTGGTGGGCAAGATCATCACCGGCTACACCGAAGTCGCGCTGGCCGTGCCCATCGTGCATGCCAGCCATGGCCGTGGGCTGGTGCTGCATGCCGCCTTGCTGGATGAGGAAGATCTGCACGGCCTGTTCAGCTTTGCACGGGCTTACTTCATGGTGGACATGGCCGTGCCCAGCGCTTATGTCGAGTTTCTGCACAGCCTGATGCCGCGCAAGCCACGCGGTGAAATCTATAGCGCGCTGGGTTTGGCCAAACAAGGAAAAACGCTGTTTTACCGCGATTTTCTGCACCACCTGCAAAACAGCAGCGACCAGTTCCGCATTGCTCCAGGTATCAAGGGCATGGTCATGCTGGTGTTTGACCTGCCCAGCTTTCCCTACGTATTCAAGCTGATCAAGCACAAGTTTCCGGCCCCCAAGGAAACCACCCGCGAAGAGGTGAAAGCCAAATACTGGCTGGTCAAACAGCACGACCGTGTGGGGCGCATGGCGGACACCATGGAGTACAGCATGGTGGCTTTTCCGCTGGATCGGTTTCGTGCCGATCTGGTGCAGGAGTTGCAGGCCGAGGCGGGGCCCTATGTCGAAATCAGTGATCGCGACGGCGATGGGCAGCAAGAGCTGATCATTGAGCAGCTTTACATCGAGCGCCGCCTGCTGCCGCTCAATGTGTTCTTGCAGGAATGCATGGACGCCGGACTCGACAACGCTGCGCCAAGGGCAGCGCTGGAGCGTGCGGTGCTGGAGTATGGCAACGCCATCAAAGACTTGGTGGCGGCCAATATCTTTCCCGGCGACATGCTCTGGAAAAACTTTGGCGTCACGCGGGGCGGCAAGGTGGTGTTCTACGACTATGACGAGATCGAATACCTGAGCGATTGCAACTTCCGCGCCGTGCCCGCACCCCGTAATGAGCAAGAAGAAATGAGTGGCGAAATCTGGTGGCGCGTCGGGCCCAAGGATGTGTTTCCCGAGACGTTTGAGCCCTTTTTGCTGGCGCACCCGGCTGTGCGTGATGTGTTTATGCGCTACCACGCCGATTTGCTCACGCCCGCGTTCTGGAAGGGCCACCAGGCGCGCATTGCGCAAGGCCATGTCCACGATGTTTTTCCCTATGCCCGCAGCCGGCGCTTGCTGCCGGATGTGGTGCATGAGGGCGGTATGTTGAATGGATTGACAACAATTTAAACCACAAGGAGACCTGTATGACACAACACCAAGACCCCGTAGTGATCGTGAGCGCAGCACGCACGCCCATGGGCGCTTTTCAGGGCGACTTTGCCGATCTGGCCGCGCATGATCTGGGTGGTGCAGCGATCAAGGCCGCCGTCGAGCGCGCCGGCATTGCGCCCGAGAAGGTGGAAGAAGTGCTGTTTGGCAACTGCCTGATGGCCGGCCAAGGCCAGGCGCCTGCACGCCAGGCGGGTTTCAAAGGCGGACTACCGCAAAGCACGGGCGCGGTCACTTTGTCCAAAATGTGCGGCGCGGGCATGGAAGCGACCATCCTGGCCCACGACCAGCTGATCGCAGGCAGCCGCGAAGTGATGATTGCAGGCGGCATGGAAAGCATGACCAATGCCCCGTATCTGCTGAAAAAAGGCCGCGCTGGCTACCGCATGGGCCACGACAAGGTCTACGACCACATGATGCTCGATGGTCTGGAAGACGCCTATGAAGAAGGCCGCTCCATGGGCACGTTTGGCGAAGACTGCGCTGCCAAATACAGCTTCACGCGCGAGCAGCAAGACGCTTTCGCCATTGCCAGCGTGCAGCGCGCACAGGCCGCTGCGCAAAGCGGTGCATTTGACAAAGAAATCACCCCCGTCACCGTCAAAACCCGCAAGGGCGAAGTGACCGTGAGCGTGGACGAAGGCCCGGCCAAAGCCAAGCTGGACAAGATCAGCAGCCTGCGCTCAGCCTTCAAGAAAGACGGCACGATCACTGCTGCTTCCAGCTCCAGCATCAACGACGGTGCCGCTGCCATGGTGCTGATGCGCGAGTCCACTGCCAAAGCACTGGGTTGCAAGCCACTGGCCAAGATCGTCGCCCACGGCACCCACGCCCAAGCGCCCGAATGGTTCACCACCGCCCCCGTCGGCGCCGTGCAAAAAGCGCTGAAAAAAGCTGGCTGGAGCGTTGAAGACGTGGATCTGTGGGAAGTGAACGAAGCCTTTGCCGTGGTGCCCATGGCGCTGATGGCCGAGCTGAATGTGCCCCACAACAAGGTCAACGTGCACGGTGGCGCTTGCGCCCTGGGCCACCCCATCGGTGCCAGCGGCGCGCGCATCCTCGTCACGCTGATTCATGCCCTGCAAACGCACGGCAAGAAAAAGGGCGTGGCGACGCTGTGCATTGGCGGCGGCGAAGGCACAGCCATGGCGATTGAGTTGATGTAAAAAAAGAGAAGCAACCAGCCCTTGCTGGACAAGGGCTGGTTGCCTAAAAAGCTTCAAAAACTGGAGGGCGATTCCATGGCTGTGGTCTTGGTAATTGGTGCTTCACGCGGCATTGGGCGTGGCTTGGTACAAGCGCAAAGATCAGCGTGGAAACTTGCGTGCAAGGCATGCTGCAAACCGTGGGTAACTTGAAGCCGCAAGACGCGGGCCGCCTGCTGCGCTATGACGGGCTGCGTTGGGAAAGCTGGTAATTCAGCTGGTAATTCGAGCCGACAAAAACATCTAAATAAATAGCTGCCTGCCCTTGTTAACAAAGTACTTCAAAGTGTTTTGCATATGAAAACAAGCAAACACAAGGGTAAGCAGCTCACTTTTTAAAAATGCAGGAGACAAACCATGTTGCTGAGTGAAGACCAAACCATGATCCGCGATGCCTTGCGCAGCTTTGTGCAGGAGCAAATCACGCCGCATGCCGCGCGCTGGGACAAAGAGCACCACTTTCCCAAAGATGTACACCAAGGCTTGGCCGCGCTGGGTTGCTATGGCATTTGCGTGCCCGAGGAATACGGCGGCGCGGCGCTGGACTATGTGAGTCTGGCGCTGGTGCTGGAAGAAATTGCCGCTGGCGACGGCGGCACCAGCACCGTGATCAGCGTGACCAATTGCCCGGTCAACGCCATCCTTATGCGTTACGGCAGCGACGCGCAAAAGCAGCAGTGGCTCACACCGCTGGCCAAGGGAGAAATGCTGGGCGCTTTCTGTTTGACGGAGCCGCATGTGGGCAGCGATGCCTCCGCGCTGCGCACCACGGCCACCAAGGACGGCAATGATTACGTCATCAACGGAGTCAAGCAGTTCATCACCAGCGGCAAGAACGGTGATGTGGCCATCGTCATTGCGGTGACCGACAAGGCAGCAGGCAAAAAGGGCATGAGCGCGTTTCTGGTGCCCACCTCCAACCCCGGTTATATCGTTGCGCGTCTGGAAGAGAAATTAGGCCAGCACAGCAGCGATACGGCACAGATCAACCTGGAAAACTGCCGCATTCCTGCCGCCAACCTGATTGGCGCGGAAGGCGAGGGCTACAAGATTGCGCTGAGCGCGCTGGAAGGTGGGCGCATCGGCATTGCCGCCCAAAGCGTGGGCATGGCACGTGCAGCGTTTGAATGCGCGCTGCAATACAGCAAAGAGCGTGAGAGTTTTGGTCAGCCTATCTTCCATCACCAGGCCGTGGGCTTCAGACTGGCCGATTGCGCTACGCAGATTGAGGCGGCACGCCAGCTGATCTGGCATGCCGCCAGCTTGCGCGATGCGGGCTTGCCTTGCCTGAAAGAAGCCGCCATGGCCAAGCTGTTTGCCAGCGAAATGGCCGAGCGCGTATGCAGCGCTGCCATCCAGACGCTGGGTGGCTACGGTGTTGTCAATGACTTCCCCGTGGAGCGCATTTACCGCGACGTGCGTGTGTGCCAGATTTATGAAGGCACGAGCGACGTGCAAAAAATCATCATCCAGCGGGCGTTGGCGTAAGGGCGAGCAAGGTCTGGGTCAGACGTCGTCAAGGTCAATCGTGAAACCTTGGTACTGGCGTGGCACGGGGCGTGCCAGTACCAGCTGCAACTCGGCCATGCGCTGTTTCACAAACAGTGCCGGTACGGCGAAAGCATGGGCCAATTCCTCCACATCACGCGCTTGCATGGTGTGAATGGCGTACTGCAAGGCTGGCTCAGGCATGAGCAGGCGCAACGCAAAGTCGTTGGCCTCGGTCATGTGGCGCTGGGTGAAATCCAGTCGAAAGTCCTGGCTGATGTGAATCGCCTGCGCCATTCCCGGGCGCAGATGGTGCAGCGCCACGTGCGCCAGTGCGTGGGCCACCACATAGCGCTGGTGGACATGGGGCAATGACTGGCTCAAACGAATCTGGGCTTGGTTGCTGGCACTGATCCTCAGTAGCGCGCAAGCTTCTAAGCTGGGCTCCAACAGCAGGCGCACGCCCATTTTTTTCACGATGTGCGCCACATTCACGGGAACGGTTTGGTCCCAGTGCAGTTTGAGAATACCTTCTGCCAAAAGTGCCATACGCGGCATTATCACCGTGCAGGCGGTGCAATATGTGAGCATAAAGGGGTGTCGCGAGCATTCCCGCACCCTGTGCTGCAACGGAGACCTTGTATGAACATCAAAGCCAGTGAAATCACTTCCCCTGAAAGCTATGCCGGGCGCAGGCAATGGCTGCAGTGGGCCGCCAGCGGCGTTGCGGGTGCCGCTCTGGCAACCTGGGCGCAACGCGATGCGCTGGCTAACGCCCCCTCTTCAGCGTGGCCAGCATTGAACCACAGCACGTCCAAGGTGGCTGGGGCCATCAGCATTGAGGCAGTCACACCCGCCAAGCATGTGACGAGCTACAACAACTTCTACGAGTTTGGTATGGGCAAAGATGATCCGGAGCGTTATGCGCAGCAATTGCCTGTTGATCCGTGGTCGGTGGAGGTGGAAGGACTGGTGCACAAGCCAGGTCGATGGGCTTTGGAAAATTTGCTCAAACTCAGCCCGATGGAAGAGCGCATCTACCGGTTGCGCTGTGTAGAGGGTTGGAGCATGGTGATTCCGTGGGTTGGCTACTCGCTGGCAGAGCTGCTGCGCCGGGTCGAACCAATGGGTAGCGCCAAATTTGTTGAGTTCGTGACCGTGGCCGATGTGCAGCACATGCGCGGACTGAAGAGCGGGGTGTTGAGTTGGCCTTACACCGAGGGCTTGCGATTGGATGAAGCCATGCACCCGCTGACCTTGCTGGCGTTTGGCATGTATGGGCACACCTTGCCCAAGCAAAACGGCGCGCCACTGCGCTTGGTGGTGCCGTGGAAATATGGTTTCAAAAGTGCCAAGAGCATTGTCAAAATTCGCCTGGTCGAAGCCATGCCGCAAAGCGCGTGGATGAAGTCAGCGCCGCATGAATATGGCTTTTACTCCAATGTGAACCCGGATGTGCCGCACCGCCGCTGGAGCCAAGCCACGGAGCGGCGCATTGGTGAGGGCGGTTTGCTGGCACCGAAGCGCAAAACAGAGCGCTTCAATGGATATGCCGAGCAAGTCGGGCAGCTTTATGCAGGCATGGATCTGCAGCGCAATTTCTGATGGGGTCAGAACGCCACCGTAGGAGTTGGCCGCAGGCACTCTTGAAACCATTGATCTGGCTGCTGTGTTTGGCGCCAGCGGTGTATTTGCTGCTTCAAATTTTGAGCGATGCACTGGGCGCCAACCCCGTGGAGGCGCTGATCCGCGCCACCGGGGATTGGACACTGCGCGGCCTGTGCCTAGTGCTGGCGCTGACCCCCATGCAGGTAAGTCTAGGCTGGTCGGTGCTGGCAAGAGTGCGGCGTCTACTGGGGCTCTTCACCTTTTTTTATGCAGGGCTGCACGTGCTGACCTACGCGTGGCTAGAAATGGCGTGGTCGTGGCGAGAGATTGGGGAAGATGTGCTGCAACGCTGGTTTATTGTGGTCGGCGTTGGCGCTTTTTTCGTTTTGTTGTCACTGGCTATCAGTTCACACCATGCCGTCCTGCGTAGCTTAGGCGGCAAAAACTGGAAGCGCTTACACCAGAGTGTGCATGTGGCCGCCTGGCTGGCGCTGCTGCATTTCTTTTGGATGCGCAGCGGGAAGAGTGATTTTGCGGAGGTGGCCGTGTATGCCGCCATCATTGCCTTCCTGCAGGCATGGCGCGTGGTACGCCGTATCCGGAATAACCGCCGAAAAACCAGGGCGCAGAACGCATAGCAAGGCCTTAAAGCGTCCCGGCGCTATCTGGATCGCAACGGCGTGATTTAACGCTGTGGAGCAGGCGCTGCGGGCGCTATTGGAGCTATGGGAGCACTGCCTCGCGAAGGGAGTGCAGGAAAAACACTATCCGGTAACGAAGCCCGGTCTTGGGCCGCACGTTCTGTCGGCAAATAGAGATCACCGCGCTGGCCGCAAGCCCCCAGCGCTGCCGTACAAACGGCAAGGGCAAAGCACCTGACTAGAATTTGGGAAGCATTCAACATGAGTGGGATTGTAATGACCGACCTGGAATATTTAGATAAGGCTGAACAATTGCTATTGGCAGTGGAGCAAGCCTGTGACCGCCTCAATGATGAAACCGATGCTGATATCGACGCGCAGCGTGTGGGCGGCATGGTGACTTTGGTGTTCGCCAACCGTTCACAAATTGTGGTTAACCAGCAAAGGCCTCTGCATGAGATCTGGATGGCGGCCAAGGCCGGTGGCTTTCACTATAAATTTGATGGTGAAAAGTGGCTAGACACCAAGGGAAGCGGCGAGTTCTTTGCAAACTTGACAAGTTACGCGAGCCAACAAGCTGGCATCGCACTGACTTTCACTGCCGCCATGCAATAAACGCTTGCCGTGCTATCCGGCTTAGGTCGGTAAAGATAAAAAAAGCCCGGGGCGTAAGCCACGGGCTTTTTTCTTAGTCCCTGAACAAGTCAAGTATGCGATTGCGTTCTTCAGGGGCAGGTGCTGGGGTTGAGGCATCGCTGTCAAGGCTGGTGCTCGGTTCGCTCATGCCTAGCGATGTCACGCCTGCACTTCCGGTGAATTCATCAAAATACCATTCGCCCCCCAGGTTCACGACACCCGGAGGCACTGGGTAGCTTTCGGCCACAGGTACACCCTTCAAAGCATGCTGCATGAAGTCGATCCAGATAGGCAGGCTCAAGCCGCCGCCGGTTTCACGTGAGCCCAAATTGCGCGGCGTGTCATAACCAATCCAGGTAACTGCTGCAATAGTGGGTTGGTAGCCAGCAAACCAGGCATCGACCGCATCATTCGTGGTGCCAGTCTTACCGTACAGGTCGGGCCGCTTCAACGTCGATTGCGCGCGCGCTGCGGTACCGGAGCGTGCGACGTGCTGTAGCAGGCTGTTCATCACAAATGCATTGCGTTCATCAATCGCACGAGGCTGCTGGGTCAAAAGCTGCGGCTGGTACTCCGATAACACGCGGCCTTTCGGATCGGTGATTTTGGAAATCAGCCAAGGGTTGACGCGGTGTCCGCCATTGGCAAACACAGCAAAACCAGCGGCAAGTTGCATGGGCGTGACGGCTCCGGCCCCGAGGGCCATCGTCAAATAGGATGGATGTTTGGCCGCATCAAAACCAAAACGGCTTACCCATTCCTGACCAAATTTGGGTGTGGTGTGTTCCAGCAAACGAATGGATGGAATGTTCCTGGATTTAGCCAAGGCAGTCCGCACCGTCATCGGGCCTTCAAAGCGACCATCATAGTTTCTGGGCTGCCAAGGCTGACCGCCGGTCACTGTAGCGCCATAAAAAATAGGTGCGTCATTGACGAGCGTGGCAGGGCTGACGCCCTTTTCTAGCGCTGCAGAGTAAAGGAAAGGTTTGAAGCTAGAGCCTGGCTGTCTCCAAGCCTGCGTAACGTGATTGAATTTGTTCTTTTGAAAGTCAAAGCCACCTACCAGCGCGCGTATGGCGCCTGTGCGCGGATCCAGAGCGATAAAAGCGCCTTCGACTTCCGGGAGCTGGGTCGCTGCCCAGGTATCTTTGCCTGTTTGAATGACGCGTATGACTGCGCCGGCACGGATTTTAATATTGGGAGCGGCTTTGTCACTGAGGCCCGATTCAACAGGTTTGAGGCCTGCGCCGCTGAGGGTGAGCTTTTCACCATCAGGACGCTGAACAGTCAGTTTGTTCTTCGCTACTTCAAGCACCACTGCGGCCAATACATCACCATTGTCAGGATGTTGAGCCAGCGTGTCGTCAATCACGTCTTCCAGCGCTTGCCGATCGTTAGGCAAGGCAATGAATTTTTCAGGGCCGCGATAACGTTGGCGGCGCTCATATTCCATGATGCCTTTGCGCAAAGCGTCGTAAGCAGCTTCTTGCTCACCAGCATTCAATGTGGTGTAGATGTTTAAACCACGCGTATAGGCTTCATCGCCATACTGTGCATAGACCAGCTGGCGCGCCATCTCTGCCACGTATTCCGCGTGGGTACCGGCATTGCGGCTTGCAGTGCGAAGCTGCAGAGGTTCTTCACTTGCCATGCGCGCTTGCTCATGAGTGATAAATCCATTTTCCGCCATGCGCTCAATAATGTAGAGCTGGCGTATGCGTGCACGCTTAGGATTGCTAATCGGATTGTAGGCAGAAGGTGCCTTAGGCAGCCCTGCCAACATAGCCGCTTCTGCAATCGTGACATCCTTCAAAGGCTTGCCAAAGTAGACTTCGCTGGCTGCAGCGAAGCCATAAGCCCGATGTCCTAAGAAGATCTGGTTCATATAGATCTCAAGGATTTTTTCCTTGGTCAGCAAATGTTCCAGCTTGAAAGTGAGCAAAATTTCGTAAATTTTTCGTGTGTAAGTCTTCTCGCTAGACAGATACACATTCCGGGCTACCTGCATGGTAATGGTGGATGCACCCTGGCTTTTTACCTTGCCCAAGTTTGCCAAAGCCGCGCGCAGCATGCCTTTGTAATCAACGCCGCCGTGCTCAAAAAAGCGCGTGTCTTCAATAGCCAGAACTGCGTCGACCATCACCTTCGGTATCTCAGTGATGGGTGTGAGCGTGCGTCGCTCTTCTCCGAACTCACCAATCAGTGCCCCTTCCGCAGAATAGATTCTTAATGGCAGTTTGGGACGGTAGTCGGCCAGCTCCGAAACATCGGGCAGGTTTGGATACGCCATAGAAAGCGCAACGGCAATCACCATAGTTAGTGCTACAGCGCCGGCGACTATCAAGGCGGTTAACCATAACAATGCGCGTAAAAGCCAATGCATTCGGGGGGCGGGAGCTCGTTGGGGAGAAGACTTCTCACGAGATTCTGGAGATGTAGGCATGACGCTCCACTCAAAAGGAGAAATAGCATTATAGGAATGGTCCTAAACGCATAGCATGAGCAAGGGGAGTGTGGTGCAAAGGAATAGATCAGCGAGCGAGCGCTGATGCGGAGCAAATCGTTAGCTTTTCACAACGGCACGCATGAAGCTAACAATACGATCTTTTTGCCGGCTGGAAGTCTATGCTGATAGCATGCTTTTCAGTAGTAATTTCAACATCAAAATGAAACAGGAAGGGAGGGGCTGTTGTTCACTGCAGGATCCCTTTTTAAACGGAAACCAGTGCCTTTGATTGGTCTGGATATCAGTGCATCTGCTGTCAAGCTTGTCGAGCTTGACCAAGACAGCCAAGGTGGCTGGGTATTAGAGCGCTGCGCCTCTGAACCGCTCGAAATGGAATGGGTGGTAGATGGCAATATTGAAAAGTTTGACGAAGTCGCAGAGGCGATCAAGCGACTGCTCAAAAAAAGTGGCACCAAAGCCAAGCATGTTGCGTTAGCGTTGCCGCATTCAGCGGTCATTACAAAGAAGATCATTCTTTCTGGAAGCTTGAGCGAACAAGAACTTGAAGTTCAGGTTGAGTCCGAAGCCAGCCAATACATTCCATTTCCCTTGGATGAAGTGAGCTTGGATTTCTGTGTCATTGGCCCCAATGCCAAAAATCCTGGGGATGTAGACGTATTACTGGCTGCTACACGTAAGGAAAAGGTTGAAGATCGCAATAATTTGGCGGTGCTGGTAGGACTGGCTCCTTTGGTTATGGACGTGGATTCACATGCATCGCGATTGGCTTCGGGGCGATGGCTGGAAAGCCGTGAAAATCCTGATGACGAACCATTGGTGGCCTTGATCAAAATCGGCGCACGCAACATTAGTTTGCAAGTTATTCGCAATGACGAAGTGTTATACGACAGTGAGCAAGGTATTGGCGGCGCTCAATTGACGCAAATGATTGTTCGCCACTACGGATTTACCACTGAAGAGGCAGAACTTAAAAAAAGAATAAACGATTTGCCCTCGGATTATTCTGATGCGGTAGTTAAATCTTTCGTGTCAACTCTATCTCAAGAGATTGCTCGAGCCTTGCAGTTCTTTTTTACAAGTACTCCCTACAATAAGGTGCAGCACATATTGCTTTTTGGCGGCGGTGCGAATACCGAAGGTTTAGCGCAAGCGGTTCAAGCTCAGATGGAAATTAATACCATGATAATAAATCCTTTTGAAGGCATGAGGGTTTCGTCGTCAGTTCATCAAAGTAAGTTGAAAAATGATGCTCCCGCCTATTTGACTGCTTGTGGTTTGGCCATGCGGAGGTTTCTGTTGTGATTCTGATCAACCTCCTCCCGCACAGAGAGATTGCGAGAAAACGACGTAAAGAGGCTTTTCAGGTAACCTTGTTCATGTCTCTCCTTGCCGGAATTTTGGCCGCTAGCTTGGTTTATTGGTGGTTTCAGCAAAGAATTGAAGAGCAGGGAAATCGCAACTCTTATCTGAAGTCTCAAATAGCAGTATTGAATCAGCAGATCAAAGAAATTGAGGGGCTAGAAGGAGAAATTACGTCTCTGAGAGAAAGACAGAAAGCTGTAGAAGATCTTCAGTCCAATAGAAATTTGCCCGTTCATTTGTTGAATGAATTGGTGCAGCAGTTGCCAGAGGGCGTTTACGTTACTTCTTTAAAACAAACGGGGTTATCGATTGAGATAAGGGGTGTTGCGCAATCCAACGAGCGGGTTTCTGAAGTGCTGCGTAATTTTTCAGGAAATACCCAATGGTTCAGCAGACCAGAACTGAGAGAAATCGTCGCGGGAACAGTTGATCTTTCACCTAAAGACCAGCGTAAGGTCGTGAATTTCAGCTTAGGTTTTTCTTTGGTGTTACCAACCGAGGCCGAGAAAAATAAAGGTACGGGGGAGGGTCAAGGATGAAAATCTCCAAGAAAATGCCTTCGATGGACATAGCCGCTTCGCTCGACCACGTTAAACAGCAGTTTCAAAATTTAAATCCCAATGATCCCTCCGTCTGGCCGGTCATACCTCGCATTCTTTTATGTGTCGCAATTGCAGTGCTGACTGCAGGCGCTGCTTGGTATTTCTACCTTAGCAATTTTGAATCCGAGTTGGAGCATGAGCGCGCCCAGGAAGTGGCTTTGCGAAATGAATTTCAGTCCAAACTTTTAAAGTCTGTCAGCTTGGAAGCGCTGAAAAAGCAACGTGCACAAGTTCAACAATATGTGCTTCAATTAGAGCGCCAGCTCCCTAGTAAAGCTGAAATGGCAGCCTTGCTTTCAGATATTAACCAAGCGGGTTTAGGGCGAAGCCTGCAATTTGAAATGTTCAAGCCTAGCAATATCGTGGTAAAAGATTTTTATGCGGAGTTGCCCATCACTTTGCGAGTTTCAGGTGGTTTTCACGATATGGGAGCTTTTGCTGCGGATGTGGCGAATTTATCTCGTATTGTGACTCTGGATGATATTGTAATAAGCCCTCGTGGCGATGATGGTTCCTTGGTTTTTGATGCCACAGCAAGAACTTACCGATATCTGGATGCTGAAGAAATTACCTCCAAAAGAAAATCGGTGGGTAAATAATGATTAAATCCAATAATTACTTTCATTTTTTATACGGCATATTTTTTTTACTGCTGGTTGGATGTGGTAGTGAAGATCAGCATGATCTAAATCAGTGGGTGCAAGAACAACGAAACGCAGTGCGGCCCCGTGTGCAAGCGTTGTCAGAACCTTTGGTATTTAAGCCTCAGCCTTATATTTCTGCTAATGGTGTAGAGCCCTTTAGCAAGATTAAGTTAACCAAAGTTTTGAGTAAGGAGTCGGCACAAAATTCCTCCAATATAGCGTTGTTACATGCTGAGCAAAACCGCCTAAAGGAAGATCTTGAAAGCTATCCGCTAGATAGTATTGTCATGGTCGGAAGTCTGAAAAAAGAAGGACAAGACACGGCTTTACTTCGCGTCAATCAACTGATTTATCCCGTTAGACCTGGTAACTATCTTGGCCAAAATTACGGTCGAATTACGGAGATCAGCGAACAGAGCATCAAGCTGCGAGAAGTCGTCCAGGACTCAAATGGAGACTGGGCAGAAAGAATAACGAAGCTTGATTTGCAAGAGGGGAATAAATAATGGCATCCACAAAAACATTGAATCCATTGCGCTGGTGCGCTATGTTGGTAGCGACCCTTTCTTCCTCGTGCTTGTGGGCCGCGAGCATACAAGCTGTCAGCGGCAGTCTGCAGGACGGGACGCAAGTTATTCGGATTGATCTTTCTGAGCCCTTGGCTGCTCCAGTAACAGGTTTCGCGATTCAGTCGCCAGCTCGTATTGCCTTGGACTTTCCCGGTACAAGCAGTGGGCTAGACCAACCGCAAGTTGACATTCAACAAGGCAACTTAACCTCCGTGAATGTGGTTGAGGCTTCTGGTCGCACGAGAGTCGTGCTGAATTTGAAAGCCCCAACTACTTATCGCACCGAGGCATCCGGAAATAGCGTATTGGTGTTTTTGGAGTCAGTGCAAGCGGTCTCTTCTGCCATTCAGCCACCTGTTTCCACTTCGAAACGCATGCTGCCTGCCGCATTGGTGGATGGGGGCGCTTCTCCGCTAAAAGATTTGGATTTTCGCCGTGGTAGTGATAGCGCCGGGCGGATTGTTGTCGATTTAGGCTCACCCACTGTTAGCGCTGATGTTCGTCCTGATGGAAAGGGGCTGAGGGTTGAGTTCTTGAAGACGAGCTTGCCAGAAGGGTTGCGTCGCCGCCTCGACGTAGTCGACTTTGGGACGCCTGTCCAAACGATCACTGCCAGCCAGCAAGGGGAGCGTGTTCGTATGCAGGTTGATATCGATGGGGAGTGGGAGCACAGTGCCTACCAAAGCGATAACCAATTTGTATTGGAAGTGCGTGCCAAGAAAGTTGATACGACCAAGTTAACCCAAGGCCCGGGCTTTAGTGGTGAACGGTTGTCCCTCAATTTTCAAAATATTGAAGTGCGTTCACTGCTTCAAGTGATTGCAGATTTTACGAACTTCAATATTGTGACTTCAGACACGGTGGGCGGTGCCTTGACTCTACGTCTTAAGGATGTTCCGTGGGATCAGGCGTTGAACATCATCATGGAGGCTAAAGGCCTCGGCATGAAAAAAAATGGCAATGTGCTGTGGATAGCGCCCAAAGATGAAATTGATGAGCGCACCAAAAAAGATTTTGAGTCTGCTCGTAGCATTGAACAGTTAGAGCCATTGCGCACGCAGGGCTTCCAAATCAATTACGCCAAGGCAGAGGAGTTGAAGAAGCAAATTGCGGACAACAGTGGAAGCAGCGAAGCCAGCACGCGCTTTCTTTCCAGCAGGGGTTCTGCGATTGCGGAGCCGCGTACCAACCAGTTGTTCGTTACTGACACACCCAATAAGCTGGAAGAGATCGCGAACCTGCTCAAGAAATTTGATGTCCCGGTCCGCCAAGTGCTCATTGAGGCGCGCATTGTGGAGGCACGAGATACGTTTGGCCGCGCGTTGGGTGTCAAGTTTGGTGCCGGAACAGCTGGGAATTTGTTAGGCCATAACCGCTGGAGTGCGGGTAGCGTGTACCAAGATGTGGTTGGCGGTGCCGCTGGCGCAGGAAGCGGTTTAGCCGGCCCAGGAACTACCTCCAGTCCTTTCTTTAATCTGCCAGCGACGCTGTCCACCGGTGTGGCTCCTGCCTCTATCGGGCTGTCCATCTTTAACAGTGCGAACACAAGGTTCTTGGCCTTAGAACTCTCTGCAATGGAGTCTGAAGGGGTCGGAAAAATTGTTTCCAGCCCGCGTTTGCTCACCGCAGACCAAACACAGGCAGTCATTGAGCAAGGTACGGAGTACCCTTACACGCAAACCGCGCCCAACGGAGCGACAACGGTTGCTTTCAAGAAAGCCGTGCTCAAACTGGAAGTGGTGCCGCAGATTACGCCCGAAGGCAACATTATTCTGGATCTGGATCTGAACAAAGATTCCCGTGGTGAGACCACCTTGCAAGGGGTGGCCATTGACACCAAACATATCAAGACCCAGGTGCTGGTGGAAAACGGCGGTACGGTCGTCATTGGTGGTATTTTTGAGATGGAAGAAACCAACCAAGTCAATAAAGTGCCGCTACTGGGTGATATTCCTGTGGTGGGCAATCTATTTAAGAACAACACCCGTGAATCAACCAAGCGAGAAATGCTGGTGTTCATTACTCCGCGGATGGTGACGGATGCGATTGCGCGCAACTAGCTTGTTTTTGCGCTGACAATGCAGGGCCGCTTTGAGCGGCCTTGCTGCATTAATCCCTATGCCCAAAGATACTGCTTTGCATTTTTCTCTCATCGGCCTGCCAGGCTCTGGTAAATCCACCATAGGGCGGCATTTGTCGCGGGTATGGGACATTCCGTTTGTGGACACTGACCATGTGATTGAGCAACGCTTAAGTTGCAGCATCAAAGACTACTTCGCGAGTCACGGAGAAGCGGCGTTTCGTGACATGGAGTCTGAAGTGTTGGCGCAATTGCTGGCGCAGCCGCAAAGCTCGGTCATCTCCACCGGCGGTGGCGCGATTTTGCGGGCACAGAACCGTGCGGTACTGAAAGCGCACAGCACGGTGTTTTATCTCCAAGCCAGTCCGGAAGATATTGCACGGCGATTGCGCAGCGACACCACACGTCCGCTGCTACAAGGCGACGATCCACTCAAGCGTTTGCGTAGTTTGTTCACCATACGCAGTCCCCTTTATCTGGAGACCGCGCACTATGTGATTGATTCGATTCGGCAAAACACGGTCCAAGTGACTCGGAAAATTTGCATGCAGGCAGAATTGGCGGGTATCTTGCCCTCCAAATGCTGTGGCAAACGCATGAAGGATGTGAATTAGCCGGTGCTATAACTGGGCCAGCTCTTTTGCTGTACCCCTGATTGACAAGGCCGCCTGCGGCCTTGCTTGTTTGTAAAGACCATTGCCGTGACCGAATCCGAACAGTGCCAGACCGTCCACATTGACTTGGGCGAACGTTCCTACCCCATCGTGATTGCTGCGGGCTTGATCGAACAAGCTGCGACGTTCGCTGCATGCCCCAACGCGGCGCAGGCGGTGATTGTGACCAACACCACAGTGCAGCCTCTGTATGCGGCACAACTGAAGGCTGCGTTGCAAAGCAAATATGGGCAGGTCCATACCGTGGTGCTGCCCGATGGAGAAGCACACAAAGATTGGGTCACGCTGAATCTGATATTTGACGGGATGCTGGCCAACGGCTGTGATCGCAAGACGGTGCTATTTGCCTTGGGCGGGGGCGTGATTGGTGACATGACCGGTTTTGCCGCAGCCAGCTATATGCGCGGCGTGCCCTTTGTGCAGGTGCCTACCACCCTGCTGTCGCAGGTCGATTCCAGCGTAGGCGGTAAAACGGCCATCAATCACCCGTTGGGCAAGAACATGATCGGTGCCTTCTACCAGCCGCAATTGGTGGTGTGTGATGTGGCTTCACTTAATACCTTGCCTGCACGTGAAATAGCTGCCGGTCTGGGTGAAATCATCAAATACGGCCCGATTGCGGATATGAATTTCTTCACCTGGCTGGAAGAGCATGTCGATGCTCTGCGCCAACGTGACCGGGGCGCGCTGATGCATGCGGTGCAGCGCAGCGTGGAGATCAAAGCCTGGGTGGTGGGGCAGGACGAAAAAGAAGCCGGGCTGCGCGCCATCTTGAACTTTGGCCACACCTTTGGCCATGCCATTGAAGCCGGCATGGGCTATGGCAATTGGCTGCATGGCGAAGGTGTGGCGGCCGGCATGGTGATGGCGGCCCACCTGTCCCAGCGCTTGGGGCTGGTCGATGTGGAGTTCGTGCAGCGTTTGACGCGATTGATTGAACGTGCGGGCCTGCCAACGCGTGGCGCGGTACTGGACGCCGCTGACAATGCGGGCGCTTACCTGGAACACATGCGCGTGGACAAAAAAGCGGAGGCCGGTGCCATTCGCTTTGTTTTGATTGATGGCCCCGGCAAAGCCGTGGTGCGCTCCGCGCCTGATGCGCTGGTGCGTGAGGTGATTGACCTGTGCTGCTCGCAAGGTGTGGGCATTCAGGTTGCTGAGTGAAAGCATAGCTATAAGACCTTGTGTGTAAAGGGCTTGAGGCTGTTTTAGCTTAAATATTGAAGGGCTTGCTGTGCTGCCATTGCTATCGTCTTGGGCATGTCCTGTGGATCAAACCCGTGGGCGGCGGTTTGCTGAAACGCCAGCACCTACGCGCACGGAGCACCAGCGTGATCGCGACCGCATCGTGCACTCCAGCGCCTTTCGCCGCTTGGTCTATAAAACGCAGGTTTTCGTCAACCACGAGGGGGATCTGTTTCGCACCCGCCTGACGCATTCCCTGGAGGTGGCGCAGCTGGGCCGCTCCATTGCACGGCCATTGGGGCTGAACGAAGACCTGGTGGAGGCTATTTGTCTGGCGCACGATTTGGGGCACACCCCGTTTGGACACGCCGGGCAAGATGCGCTCAATACCTGCATGCAAGGCTTCGGTGGGTTTGAACACAACCTGCAAAGCTTGCGCGTGGTGGATACGCTGGAGGAGCGTTATCCGCAATTTGATGGCCTTAACCTCACGTTTGAGACGCGTGAAGGCATCTTGAAGCACTGCTCGCGCGCAAATGCTCTCAGGCTGGAAGCCCAGGAACCAGGCGGCGTTGCAGCGCGGTTTTTGACGGGCCATCAAACCTCGCTGGAAGGGCAGCTCGCCAATCTGGCCGATGCGATTGCCTACAACGCACACGATGTGGACGACGGTGTGCGCTCAGGCTTGATCAGTGTCGAGCAACTGCAAACCGTGCCTTTGTTTGCCCATTTTTATGCGCAGACGCTGGCAGACTTTCCGCAGCTGGCGCAAGCCGCCACGCAGCGGCGTTTGCTGTACGAAACGATTCGGCGCATGCTCAGTGAGCAGGTCTACGACGTCATCGCCACGACGCGCCAGCGCATTGACCAAGCGGGTGTGCACAGCGTTGATGATGTGCGCACATGCGGGCAGCGTCTGGTCAGCTTTAGCGATGGCATGCAAACGCAATCGCAAGCACTCAAGCATTTCTTGTTTCACCAGCTTTACCGTCATCCCCAAGTCATGCACACCATGGATGCTGCGCAGCAAATCGTGCAAGAGCTTTTTGCTGCTTACACCCAGCAGCCGACGATGATGAAAGCGCGCTATGCATTGCGTGCGCAGCAGGCGCAAAGTGAGGCGGGCGTGGCACGGGTGGTGGCAGATTTTGTGGCGGGCATGACGGATCGCTACGCCGCCAAAGAGCATGAACGCCTTACGGGGCAGCGCTTGCTGCCTTGACGAACTCGCTGAGAACTTGTACCAAGGCAACAGCCAATCACCGCGTACCAGCAGCAATGGCAGTGCATGGCTAAAATTTGCAGCACAACACAAGGGGGGCGCTGGGCCTCCCATTTGTTTTTGAGGCCGACACATGACCGATACCACCACAGAACTTTCCTTTCCTGAAGACATCGTGATCGCAGATACGGTGCGCTGGTTAGAGAAGGCCGTGATCGGCCTGAACCTTTGCCCGTTTGCCAAGAGCGTGCACGTTAAAGGCCAGATCCACTATGTGGTCAGCCAGGCGAGCGACGCTGAAGGCGTAGCGACGGACCTGCACCGTGAGCTGGAAGCACTGGCGGAAAGTTCGCCTGAAAAACGTGACACCACGCTGCTGATCTTGCCGCAGGCGCTGCAAGAGTTTCTCGATTTCAACGATTTCACCGAACTGGCCGACGACTTGGTCGAAGAGCTGGACTTGGGCGGCATTTTGCAAGTGGCTTCGTTCCACCCGCTGTTCCAGTTTGAAGGTACGGATGTCGATGACGTGACCAACTGCACCAACCGCGCGCCTTACCCCATCTTGCATTTGCTGCGTGAAGACAGCATCGACAAAGCGGTCGACGCCTTCCCGGAAGCGGAAATGATTTACGAGCGCAACATGCAAGTGCTGGGTGAGATGGGCATTGAGGGCTGGCTGGATCTGGACCTGACGGCACGCTGCCCCGTGGCGCACCGCGCTGTGGATGCAGCACCTGCAGACAAGCAATAAAGACGTGAAGAAGTAAAGAAGTAAAGAAGCGATGAGTAAGCACCACCAGGCTGCAAAAGGCCAGACTGCAGCCGCCAAGCCTGCGCAAGATATTGCGGCGCAGCTGGATTTGAAACCCGGGCAAAGCATTGATTTGCTCAAAGCGCTGCACATTCTGACGCGCGACGGCAAGCTCAACCAGGACTCGCGCCGCAAACTCAAGCAGGTCTACCACCTGTACCAATTCATTGAGCCGATCTTGCAAGAGCTGGGCAAAGACGGCCACGCCGTCACGCTGGCCGACCACGGCGCAGGTAAGTCGTACCTGGGCTTTATCTTGTATGACTTGTATTTCAAGCAGCAAGGCCTGGGCAGTATTTACGGCATCGAAACGCGCGCACCGTTGGTGGAAGCTTCGCAAAAGCTGGCAGCGGAACTTGCGTTTGAGCGCATGCATTTCTTGAACATGTCGGTGGCGGAGTCGACGCAAGCTGACTTTATGCCAGAGCGGTTTGACGTAGTCACCGCCTTGCACGCCTGCGACACTGCAACCGATGACGCGATAACTTTTGGGCTGGAAAAGAAGGCCAAGGCCATGGTGCTGGTGCCTTGCTGCCAGGCGGAAGTTGCCGCGTGCTTGCGCCAAACCAAGGCCATGAGCCTGACCCGCACGCCGCTGGCTGAACTGTGGCGCCACCCGATTCACACGCGCGAGATGGGCAGCCAGATCACCAATGTGCTGCGCTGTCTGTTCCTGGAAGCTTCAGGCTACCAAGTGACGGTGACAGAGCTGGTGGGCTGGGAGCACAGCATGAAAAACGAGCTGATTGTGGCGCGTTATACCGGCCACAAAAAGCGTACTGCTGCAGAACGTTTGCAGCAATTGTTGACGGAGTTTGGCCTGGAGAAGCTGGCGCACACACGTTTCAAATTGCCTGAATCGGTGACTGATATTTCGCAATAAGTGTAAAAATATAGCTACTGGCCGTTGATTTATCACGATTTTGCATAGTTTTGATGCTGAAATCTAATAAAGCCAATGGCTGGCTGCTATACAAAAAAAGCGCCGAAGGCACAAAGCACTTCGACGCTATCAAAGAGGAGACAACTGCAGCAACGACTTGCTGCCGCGCCCGACGCTTACACCTCTGCGCCAGACTCTTTCACAACCTTGCCCCACTTGGCCGCTTCGCCGCGAATGAAGGCTTCAAACTGGGCGGGCGTGTCGATGGTGATGGAGCCACCTTGATCGCCAATTTTCTTGACCACCGCCGGGTCTTTGAGCACCTTGCTCAGCGACGCGTGCAGCTTGTCCAGAATCGGCTGGGGTGTGCCTGCGACGGTCCACAGACCAAACCAGGACATGGCTTCGTAACCTGGCACGCCGGCTTCGGCAATCGTCGGCACATCAGGCAGCTCGGGCGAGCGCTGGGCAGACGTCACAGCAATCGGGCGTAGCTTGCCTGAGCGCACGTGCTGGATGGCCGAGGGCATGTTGTCAAACATCACGGCAATCTGGTTGCCCAGTAAATCCGAAATGGCAGGCGCGCTGCCCTTGTAAGGGATGTGCGTGATTTCGGCACCCGTCATGCTCTGGAACAGCGCGCCCGATACGTGGGGCGATGCGCCCGAGCCGGGCGAGCCATACGTCACATCACCGGGGTGGGCTTTGGCGTAGGTAATCATTTCCTGCACCGTCTTGTAAGGACGGCTGGGGTGGGCCACCAGCAAGTTGGGCACATTGGCTACACGGCTCAAAGGCGCGAAGCTTTTGATGGGGTCATAAGGCAGGTTCTTGTACAGCGACTGGTTGATGGCATGCGTGCCTACAGTGCCCATGAACAAGGTGTAGCCATCGGCTTTGGCGCGCGAGGCTTGCTGCGCCCCAATGTTGCCGCCAGCGCCGGGCTTGTTCTCAATGATGATGGTCTCACCCAGCTCTTGGCTCAAGGCCTGGCCAACGATGCGCGCCAGGATGTCGGTGGTGCCACCAGCGGAGAACGGCACGATCATGGTGATCGCTTTATTCGGGTACGCATCGGCCATGGCTGAGCCCATGCCGGCTACGGTCAGTGCTGCGGCGGCCAATGCTTTGAGGCCGGTGCGGCGCGAGAAATTCTGTACGGAAGCAAACATCTGTGTCTCCTTAGGATTCGATGTGTGAAATGGGGGGGACGTGGTGACCGCACATACGTGGATACGTGGCGCGGTCATCCGAGAGAAAAAGCCAGCGATGAAGGGCGCTTAGACCTTTTCCAGAATCACGGCAATGCCTTGGCCCACGCCGATGCACATGGTGCACAGCGCGTAGCGCCCGCCCAGGGTGTGCAGCTGGTTGACCGCAGTGGTGGCCAGTCGGGCACCGGAAGCACCCAGTGGGTGACCCAACGCAATCGCGCCGCCCCATTGGTTGACGCGGGCGTCGTCGTCGGCAATACCCAGGTCACGCAGCACGGCCAGGCCTTGCGCGGCAAAGGCTTCGTTGAGCTCAATCACGTCCATGTCGGCCAGTGTCAAACCGGTTTGTGCCAACACTTTGCGCACGGCAGGCGCAGGGCCAAAGCCCATGATGCGCGGTGCCACACCTGCAGTGGCCATGCCCACCACGCGAGCGCGGGGCACCAGGTTGTATTGCGCAGCCGCTTCGGCGTTGGCCAGCAACAGGGCGCAGGCACCGTCGTTCACGCCCGAGGCATTGCCTGCGGTCACGGAGCCATCAGCGCGCACCACGCCTTTGAGCTTGGCCAGCGCTTCAAGGGTAGTGGCACGAGGGTGTTCGTCTTGGCTGACGATGATGGCGTCGCCCTTTTTCTGGGCAATGCTCACGTTCACGATTTCCTTGGCCAGATAACCGGCAGCAATCGCGGCAGCGGCTTTTTGCTGTGAAGCCAGCGCCATGCGGTCTTGCGCGGCGCGCTCAATCTTGAAATCGTCGGCCACGTTCTCTGCGGTCTCGGGCATGGAATCCACGCCGTACTGCGCCTTCATCAGCTTGTTGATAAAGCGCCAGCCGATGGTGGTGTCGTACACGGCGTTGTTGCGGCTGAAGGCGGTTTCGGCCTTGGGCATCACAAACGGTGCGCGGCTCATGGATTCCACACCACCGGCAATCATCAAGCGTGCTTCACCCGACTTGATGGCGCGGGCCGCAGAACCCACAGCGTCCAGACCCGAACCGCACAGACGATTGAGCGTGCCACCGGGCACTTCCAGGGGCAGGCCAGCCAGCAGGGCCGACATGCGGGCCACATTGCGGTTGTCTTCACCGGCCTGGTTGGCGCAGCCGTACAGCACATCATCCACAGCCTTCCAGTCGACCTGGGGGTTGCGTTCCATCAATGCCTTGATGGGCAATGCGCCCAAATCGTCGGTGCGCACGCTGGATAGGGCGCCACCGTAACGGCCAAAGGGCGTGCGGATGGCGTCGCAAATGAAGGCTTCGGGTGCTGTGCTCATGGTGTGTCTCCGTATCTCAAGTGGCGTGTGGTTGCCAGAGTTTTTTAAAAAGAGAGCTGCTTGCCCTTGTGGGATAAGGGCAAAGTGGCAATTTCACTTAAATTTTTGCAGTGCTGGCGGTCGGTGCAATCGGTAAACCGACAATGGCTTCCAGCGCGGCGTGGCTCAGGCCGTCGACAACGTCGATCAGGCGCAGCCCCTGGGCTGTGCATTCCAGCGTGCACAGTTCGGTGTAGATGCGCTTGACGCAGGCCAAGCCGGTCAGCGGATAGGTACAGGCTTTCACCACCTTGCTCTCGCCCGTTTTGGTGAGCAAATCCATCATCACCCACGTGCTCTTGGCGCCCACGGCCAGGTCCATCGCACCGCCTACGGCAGGAATGGCACCCGGCTCGCCGGTGCTCCAGTTGGCCAAGTCGCCCGTGGCCGAAACTTGGAAGGCGCCCAGCACACAGATGTCCAGATGGCCGCCGCGCATCATGGCAAAGCTGTCAGCGTGGTGGAAATAGCTGCCGCCGGGCAGCAGCGTCACGGGCTGTTTGCCGGCGTTGGTCAGGTCATAGTCTTCCAGACCTGCAGCAGGGGCTGGGCCCATGCCGAGGATGCCGTTTTCCGACTGCAGCACGATCTCGCGGTCGGTGGGGATGTGGTTGGCCACCTTGGTGGGCATGCCAATCCCGAGGTTCACATAGGAGCCATCGGGAATGTCTTGGGCAATGCGCTGGGCCAGTTCGTCTTTGCTTCGTTTTTGGTAGTTGCTCACGCTGGTATCTCCTGGGCTTGACCGTGTTTTAGGCAGATTTTTTAAAGCCGCCAGCTTGTGTGGCAACCCGTTCAATCGGCACTACCTTGCTCACAAAGATGCCGGGGGTAACGATGGCTTCGGGGTCAAGCGCGCCCAACTCCACCACTTCATGCACGGTGGCAATGGTGAATTTGGCGGCGGTGGCCATCACGGGGCCAAAGTTGCGCGCCGACATGCGGTAAGTCAGGTTGCCCCAGCGGTCGCCTTTTTCGGCTTTGATGAGCGCCACGTCGCCGTAAATCGGGTACTCCAGCACATAGTGCTTGCCGTTGATCTCGCGCGTTTCCTTGCCTGCAGCCAGCTCGGTGCCGTAGGCCGTGGGGCAAAAGAAAGCCCCAATCCCAGCCCCGGCAGCGCGCATGCGCTCGGCGAGATTGCCCTGGGGCACCAGCTCCAGTTCAATCTTGCCGCTGCGGTACAGCTCATCAAACACCCAGCTGTCCACCTGGCGGGGAAAGCTGCAGATGATCTTGCGCACCTGGCCGCTCTTGAGCAGCGCAGCCAGGCCACTATCGCCATTGCCTGCGTTGTTGTTAACAATGGTCAGGTCACGCGCACCGTGGGCAATCAGGCCATCAATCAATTCGACGGGGTTGCCCGAGGTACCAAAGCCGCCAATGAGCACGGTGGCACCGTCTTGGATGCCCGACATTGCCTGGGCAATGGTGTCAGTGATTTTGTTGATCATTTGCTGGTTTTCTCTGCAGTGCGGGAGTTACAAAGCATGGAGCTTGGTTAGAATGTTCGTTATAAGAACATTTGTTCGCTGAAAGAATTATATGAACGAGAAAAATAAAAAAACGTCTGTAGAACTACGACTAGGGAAAACCCCAATCATCGAAAAAGCGGTGCAGCCATCGGCAGATAACAAGCCAGGAGACAGCTACGTGCAGTCTTTTGCACGTGGCTTGGAGGTGATCCGCTCCTTCAACTCAGAGGCGGCGTCGCAAACGCTCAGTGAAGTGGCGGCCAAGACCGGCCTGACGCGTGCGGGGGCACGCCGCATCTTGCTGACGCTGCAAACACTCGGCTATGTAGAGAGCGACGGCAAGTACTTTGCGCTGACGCCGCGCATTCTGGATCTGGGCTTTGCGTACCTCAGTTCACAGCCTTTATGGAATTTGGCGACGCCGGCAATGGAAACGCTGGCCGAGGCGGTGCAGGAGTCATGTTCAACCGGTGTGCTCGATGGCTTGGATGTGGTGTATGTGGCGCGGGTGCACACCCACAAAATCATGAGCACCAATCTGGGTGTGGGCTCGCGTTTGCCCGCGTTTTGGACTTCCATGGGGCGTGTGCTGCTGGCAGGGCAATCGGAAGCCAAAGTTCAGAGCCTGCTTGCCAGCTGCCCGCGAGAGGCTTACACCCGCTACACGTTGCTCACGGATGACGATTTACTGCACGCCATTCGCCAGGTACGCCAGCAAGGCTGGGCGCTGATGAACCAGGAGCTGGAAGAAGGGCTGATCTCCGTTGCCGCACCCATCTTTAATGCGCGGGGAGAGATTGCGGCGGCCATCAATGTCTCAGGACAAGCCAACCGCACCAACGCGCAAGAGATGCAGTCGCGCATCGTGCCGCACTTGCTGCAAGGCGCCCAGAAAATTTCTCAATTGCTGCGCACTGCCAAGCGTTAAACGTCCAGCGCGCCAATAATTGCCCATGGCCCGTTTACCTCGTCTTAGTTTGCCCGGTCAGCCTCATTACGTGGTGCAGCGTGGCAACAACCTGCAGCCCATCTTTATGGATGTGCAGGATTACGCCAGCATGAAAGCCTTGCTGCGCGAGATGGGACGGCGCTTTGGTGTGGAGTTGCACGCCTTCATTTTGCTGCCCAATCAACTCCACTTGCTGGTCACGCCCGAAGCTGCAGACAGCCTGCCGCAGTTCATGCAGTCGGTCGGGCGAACTTATGTACGTACTTTCAATAATCGCCATGCTCGCACGGGCACGCTGTGGGAAGGGCGCTACCGCGCCACCGTGCTGGAACCCCAGGCCTGGATGCTGCCTGCCATGGTGGTGCTGGAGAGCCAGGCGGTAGCGCAAGGGGTGGCGAGCCGCGCTGTGGACTATGTGTGGAGCAGCGCCCGCCACAACGCAGGCGCGCAGGTCGATGGCATGCTGCGCCTGCACCCGGCTTACTGGCGCTTGGGCGATACGCCCTTTGCCCGTGAAGCAGCCTATGCCTTGATGCTGGATCGCGGCGTGAGCGAAGAAGTCACTGAGGTCGTGTTGGGTGCCGCCATGAAAGGCTGGGTGCTGGGCGGCGAGAGCTTTGTGCAGAGCTTGCAGCAACGTACCGAGCGCCGTCTGGCACGACAAAGAGCAGGGCGGCCAGTCACGACCAAGGCCTAGAAGTCACACAGCGCCCTCAGCTTTAAGCACCATGATGGTGCTTTTCTTTTTTGTTTTATTAATTTCTTTGTTTTTATTGAATATTTTTAATATGTCCCTAATTTTTTCAATGCTTGAATTTGGTGCATTTAAATTAGTATCTGACCCTAATTAAATTTTCTTGCATAGGTTCATGCATAGACGTAATCTCCGCTTCCCTGCGATAACAATGAGGAATAGCGCCATGACTACGGCTGCCGAGATTGCCTACCTCCAAGAACACGGTTTGTACGCCAAGAGCAATGAGCACGATGCGTGCGGTTTGGGCTTTGTGGCCCACATCAAGGGCGAAAAACGCCACGACATCGTCTTGGGCGCACTCAAAATCCTCGAAAACATCGACCACCGCGGTGCGGTGGGTGCCGACCCATTGATGGGTGACGGCGCAGGTATCCTGATTCAAATCCCAGACCAGCTCTACCGCGAAGAGATGGCCAAGCAGGGCGTCGAGCTGCCTCCGGCTGGCGAATACGGCGTGGGCATGGTGTTCTTGCCCAAGGAACATGCCTCGCGTCTGGCGTGCGAGCAGGAGATGGAGCGTGCCATCAAGGCCGAAGGCCAGGTGCTGCTAGGTTGGCGTGATGTGCCGGTGAACCGCGACATGCCCATGTCGCCCACCGTGCGCGAAAAAGAACCCATCTTGCGCCAGGTGTTCATTGGCCGTGGCAACGATGTGATCGTGCAGGATGCGCTGGAGCGCAAGTTGTACGTGATCCGCAAAACCGCCAGTGGTGCGATACAGAATCTCGGCCTGAAGCACAGCAAAGAGTATTACGTGCCCAGCATGAGCAGCCGTACCGTGGTGTACAAGGGCTTGCTGTTGGCAGATCAAGTGGGTGTTTACTACAAAGATTTGGCTGATGAACGCTGTGTTTCAGCCATTGGATTGGTGCACCAACGCTTCTCGACCAATACTTTCCCTGAGTGGCCATTGGCTCACCCTTACCGCTACGTAGCGCACAACGGTGAAATCAACACCGTGCGTGGCAACTACAACTGGATGGTGGCGCGTGAAGGTGTGATGGCTTCGCCCGTGCTGGGCGAAGATCTGCAAAAGCTCTACCCCATCAGCTTTGCAGGCCAGTCCGACACCGCCACCTTCGACAACTGCCTGGAACTGCTGACCATGGCGGGCTACCCCATTAGCCAAGCCGTGATGATGATGATCCCCGAGCCGTGGGAGCAGCACGAAGGCATGGACGAACGACGCCGTGCGTTCTATGAATACCACGCCGCCATGATGGAGCCGTGGGACGGCCCCGCCTCGCTGGTGTTTACCGATGGCCGCCAGATTGGTGCCACGCTGGATCGCAACGGCCTGCGCCCTTCGCGCTATGTGGTCACCGAAGACGATCTGGTGATCTTGGCCTCCGAAGCCGGTGTGCTGCCTGTGCCGGACAGCAAAATTGTGCGCAAGTGGCGTCTGCAGCCGGGCAAGATGCTGCTGATCGATCTGGAACAAGGCCGCATGATTGAAGACGATGAGCTCAAGGCCAACGTCGTCAACACCAAGCCTTACAAGCAGTGGATTGAGAACCTGCGCATCAAGCTCGACCAAGTCGAGGTGCCCGCCGATTTCGTCGCCCCAGCCAAGCCTGAAATGACGCTGCTGCAGCGCCAGCAAGCTTTTGGTTTCACGCAAGAAGACATCAAGTTCTTGCTGGCTCCCATGGCCAAAAATGGCGAAGAAGGCGTGGGTTCGATGGGCAACGACAGCCCCTTGGCTGTGCTGTCGGACAAGAACAAACCGCTGTACAACTACTTCCGCCAGATGTTCGCGCAGGTGACCAACCCGCCGATCGACCCGATTCGCGAAGCGATTGTGATGTCGCTGGTGTCCTTCGTGGGCCCCAAGCCCAACCTGCTGGACATCAACCAGGTCAACCCGCCGATGCGTCTGGAGTTGCAGCAGCCCATCCTCGACTTCGAGGGCATGGCCAAGCTGCGCCAGATTGAAAAGACCACCCATGGCAAGTTCAAGAGCGCAACCATCGACATCACCTACCCACTGAGTTGGGGTCGTGAAGGCGTGGAAGCCAAACTGGCTTCGCTGTGTGCGCAGGCCGTGGACGAGATCAAGGGCGGCGCCAACATCCTGATCGTCAGTGACCGCAATGTGAGTGCTACGCAAGTGGCCATACCTGCACTGCTGGCCATGTCTGCCATCCACCAGCATTTGGTGCGTGAAGGTCTGCGTACGACGACTGGCTTGGTGGTGGAAACCGGTACTGCCCGTGAAATCCACCACTTTGCGGTGCTGGCTGGTTACGGTGCCGAGGCGGTGCACCCGTACCTGGCCTTGGAAACCCTGGCTGAAATGCACCAGGAACTGGGTCCCGACCTGTCTGCCGACAAAGCCATCTACCACTACGTCAAGGCGATTGGTAAGGGCCTGTCCAAGATCATGTCCAAGATGGGTGTGTCTACCTACATGTCGTATTGCGGCGCGCAGCTGTTTGAAGCCGTGGGCTTGAACACCGTTACCGTGGACAAGTACTTCACGGGCACAGCCAGCCGCGTTGAAGGTATCGGCGTGTTTGAGATTGCGCAAGAAACCATCCGCAACCACGTCGCGGCATTCAGTGACGACCCTGTGTTGGCCACCATGCTGGAGACCGGCGGTGAGTACGCGTGGCGTGCTCGTGGTGAAGAGCACATGTGGACGCCGGACGTGATTGCCAAGCTGCAGCACTCCACCCGCGCCAACAACTTCAGCACGTACAAGGAATACGCTCAACTGGTCAACGACCAGACCAAACGCCACATGACGCTGCGCGGCCTGTTTGAGTTCAAGAGCGACCCCGCCACTGCCATTGCTGTGGATGAGGTCGAGTCCGCCGCTGACATCGTCAAGCGTTTCGCCACCGGTGCGATGTCCTTGGGCTCGATCTCCACTGAAGCCCACGCTACCTTGGCTGTGGCCATGAACCGCATTGGCGGCAAGAGCAACACGGGCGAAGGTGGTGAAGATCCCAAGCGCTACCGCAATGAATTGAAGGGCATCCCGATCAAGCAGGGTGAGACACTGGCTTCCATCATTGGTAAGGCACAGGTTGAGTCTGACATTGAGCTGCGTGAAGGTGACAGCCTGCGCTCGCGCATCAAGCAGGTGGCCTCGGGCCGCTTTGGTGTGACCGCAGAGTACTTGGTGTCGTCCGACCAAATCCAGATCAAGATGGCCCAGGGTGCCAAGCCCGGTGAAGGTGGTCAGCTGCCCGGTGGCAAGGTGTCTGAGTACATTGGTATGCAGCGTTACTCCGTGCCAGGCGTGGGTCTGATTTCGCCACCTCCGCACCACGATATTTATTCGATCGAAGACTTGGCCCAGCTGATTCACGATCTGAAGAACGTAGCGCCGCATGCCGATATTTCCGTCAAGCTGGTGTCGGAAGCCGGTGTCGGTACGGTGGCTGCAGGTGTTGCCAAGTGCAAGAGCGACCACGTAGTGATCGCGGGCCACGACGGCGGCACCGGTGCATCGCCCCTGTCCTCCATCAAGCATGCCGGTGGCCCTTGGGAAATCGGTTTGGCCGAAACCCAGCAAACCTTGGTGCTGAACCGCCTGCGTGGCCGTATCCGTGTACAGGCCGACGGTCAGATGAAGACCGGTCGTGACGTAGTGATTGGCGCGTTGCTGGGCGCGGATGAGTTTGGCTTTGCTACCGCACCGCTGGTGGTGGAAGGCTGCATCATGATGCGCAAATGCCACCTGAATACCTGCCCCGTGGGCGTGGCCACGCAAGACCCTGTCTTGCGCGCCAAGTTCACCGGCAAGCCTGAGCATGTAGTGAACTATTTCTTCTTCATCGCCGAAGAAGTGCGCCAGATCATGGCCCAGCTGGGAATCCGCAAGTTTGACGACATGATTGGCCGCACCGATTTGCTGGACACCCGCAAAGGTGTGGAGCACTGGAAGGCGCAGGGCCTGGACTTCAGCCGTCTGTTTGCCCAAGCCCCGGTGCCTGCCGATGTACCGCGCTTCCATGTGGCGACGCAAGACCACTTGCTGGACAAGGCGCTGGACGTGAAGCTGATCGAGCGTTGCCAGCCCGCCATCCACGGCGGCGAGAAGGTGCGCATCATGGAAGTGGCCAAGAACGTGAACCGCTCCGTCGGTGCCATGCTCTCAGGCGCTGTCACCAAGGTGCACCCCGAAGGCTTGCCGGATGACTCCATCCGTATCCACTTTGAAGGCACGGGCGGCCAGTCGTTTGGCGCCTTCCTGTGCAAGGGCGTGACGCTGAACCTGACCGGCGAGTCCAACGACTACACCGGCAAGGGCCTGTCGGGCGGCCGCATCATCGTGCGCCCCAGCCATGAGTTCCGCGGTGCCTCCAACACCAACACCATCGTCGGCAACACCGTGATGTTCGGTGCCACACGCGGCGAGGCCTTCTTCAGCGGTGTGGCGGGCGAGCGCTTTGCGGTGCGCCTGTCGGGCGCCACGGCGGTGGTCGAAGGCGTGGGCGACCACGGCTGCGAATACATGACCGGCGGCACCGTGGTGGTGCTGGGCAAGACCGGGCGCAACTTTGCTGCCGGCATGAGCGGTGGCGTGGCCTATGTCTATGACGAAGACGGTAAGTTTGCCCAGCGCTGCAACACGGCCAGCGTGCGCATTGAGCCCGTGCTGACGCACGAGGTCTTCAGCGCCAGCGTGGCGCGCGGCATCTGGCACAACGACCAGAGCGATGACCAGCAGCTGCGTGCCCTGGTTGAAGCGCACAGCCGCTGGACCGGCTCCAAGCGTGCCCGCGAGCTGTTGGATAACTGGGGCGCTGCGCGCGCCAAGTTCGTCAAGGTGTTCCCGACCGAGTACCAGCGTGCGCTGGGCGAAATCTATGAACGTAAACAAAAGGAAAAGCAAGCAGCGCAAGCGCCAGCAGCTCCTCAAATTGAAGCAGTAGCCGCGCAGTAATCACAGCCCACGGCGGTGGCGCAGCCCCGGTTGGAGCCGGCCCGCCACCGCACTGCTCTCAGCGAACACAGATTTCAAGGAAACCACATCATGGGAAAGACCACCGGCTTCATGGAGTACGACCGCATCGAAGAGGGCTATCTGCCCGTTGCGGAACGTGTGAAGAACTACCAGGAATTCGTCATTGCATTGACGCCCGAGCAAGCCAAGATCCAGGGCGCGCGCTGCATGGACTGCGGCACGCCGTTTTGCAACAACGGCTGCCCGGTCAACAACATCATTCCGGATTTCAACGATCTGGTGTACCGCGGCGACTGGGCCAATGCCATCCAGGTGCTGCACAGCACCAACAACTTCCCCGAGTTCACCGGCCGCATCTGCCCCGCGCCGTGCGAAGCGGCTTGCGTGGCCAATCTCAATGGCGACGCCATCGGCATCAAGTCGATCGAGCACGCCATCATCGACCGCGCCTGGGACGAGGGCTGGGTCAAGCCCCAACTGCCCAAGACCTTGACTGGCAAGAAGGTGGCCGTGGTCGGCGCCGGCCCGGCGGGCTTGGCTGCGGCCCAGCAACTGGTGCGTGCGGGCCATGACGTGACCTTGTTTGAAAAGAACGACCAAGTCGGCGGCCTGCTGCGCTACGGCATTCCCGACTTCAAGCTCAACAAGTCCAACATCGACCGCCGCGTGGAACAACTGGTGGCCGAAGGCCTGAAGATCCGCACCGGCGTGCTGGTGGCGGGCAAGGACGGTCTGGGCAAGGACAGCAAGGTGACCAACTGGGCCACCGAAACCATCGCCCCCGAAACCCTGATGGCCGAATTTGACGCCGTGCTGCTGAGCGGCGGCGCCGAGCAGTCGCGCGACCTGCCCGTGCCCGGCCGCGAGCTCAAGGGCGTGCACTTTGCCATGGAGTTCCTGCCCCAGCAAAACAAGGTGACGCGCGACGGCAAGTTCAAGGGACAGATTCGCGCCGATGGCAAGCACGTCGTCGTCATTGGCGGCGGCGACACCGGCTCTGACTGCGTAGGCACTTCCAACCGCCATGGTGCAGTCAAGGTCACACAGTTTGAGCTGATGCCCATGCCGCCAGAAAAAGAAGACAAACCGATGGTGTGGCCTTACTGGCCGCTGAAGCTGCGCACTTCGTCCAGCCACCAGGAAGGCTGCGAGCGCGAGTTTGCGATTGCCACCAAGGAATTTATCGGCGAGAAGGGCCAACTGACCGCGGTGAAGACCGTGCGTCTGGAGTGGCAAGGCGGCAAGATGACCGAAGTGCCCGGCTCCGAGCAGATCATCAAGGCCGATCTGGCCTTCCTGGCGATGGGTTTTGTCTCGCCCGTGCAGAGCGTGCTCGATGCCTTTGGTGTCGAAAAAGACCAGCGCGGCAACGTTAAGGCCACGACCGACTTCACCGGTGGCTACGCCACCAATGTGCCCAAGCTGTTTGCAGCGGGCGACGCGCGCCGTGGCCAAAGTTTGGTGGTGTGGGCCATCCGTGAAGGTCGCCAGGCCGCGCGTGCGGTGGACGAGTTCCTGATGGGCGCCAGCGCACTGCCGCGTTAAGTTGAAAACTGGAGTGGCTTCAACGAGCAGGGCGCCTTCGGGTGCCCTTTTTTATATTCATATTTAAATTCATATTTAAAAAAGGAGCTACTTGCCTTTGTGAAACAGGCGTTTCAGATAGAAAAGTATCTGAAATTGTTGATTAACCAAGGCAAGCAGCTATCTTTTTATTTGATTTAAATAGTAGTAACGCAAGCTTTGGTTGGGCTTGGATAGAAGACAGTGGCTGGATCAGCGCAGTAGCACCAGCTGCGGCACCATGTCTGCACCGATATGCAGCACCGCATTCTGGCTCCATTGCTGGCCCCAGGCGCGCGCGGTGCTTTCGCCCATGCCCCAGACCAGCACGCTGTCTTCGGCGGGCCAGTCGCCGTCAGGATCGTGCCCTTGCCCGTTCAACCATGACCAGCCCGCACGCTGCAGGGCCTGGCGCAGTTGGGCCATGCGGCGGGCATTCAAATGGTCGGGCAGCAGCTCGCCCAGGGGATTGCAGGCCGTCAGATAAGCGGCGCATTGCACGGCGTGGCGCTGGTAATACGCAGCCAGTGCTGGCTGTGGCTGGCCGAGTTGCAAGTGCCAGTCACAGGCTTCAATGCCGTAGTGGGTCGAGTAGTAAGCCTGCAGCAGCGGCGCGGGTAAAACAGTGTCAGCCATGGCAGGAGTTCAAATTTTTTACGCAGGCATGTGGTTTGCATGCGTGGTTATGGCCCAGACAGGTAGCAACCGGGTCTTGTCTGCGCGACAATAACGGATTCGGCCATTGCGGCATACAGGACTGCGGGTTTCCCCGTATCACTCCTGCTGGCGCGGCCTACCCGGTTTTTCCACCTCAACTTTGAAGCCATGAAAAAACGTACCCTTCTCGCCACCTTGGCAGTGACAGCCATCCTCGCCGCCTGCGGCAAGACTGAGCCTGCAGCCACCGCCCAAGCACCTGAGGCTGCACCCGCACCTGCTGCGGTCACCAAAATTGTGGTGGGCCTGGATGACAATTTCCCTCCCATGGGTTTCCGCGACGAGAAGAACGAGTTGGTCGGCTTTGACATCGACATGGCCCGTGAAGCCACCAAGCGTTTGGGCATTGAAGTGCAATTCAAGCCCATCGACTGGAGCGCCAAGGAAGCCGAGTTGAACGGCAAGCGCATCGACGTGCTGTGGAACGGTTTGACCATTCTGGAATCGCGCAAGCAGCACATTGCTTTTACCGATCCCTACATGGCCAACCACCAGATCATCATCGTGAAGGCCGGCTCGGACATCACCGACAAGGCCGGCTTGGCTGACAAGGTGGTCGGCGTTCAGGAAGCTTCTTCCGCAGTGGATGCGATGAAGAAGGAAGAAGCAGTTTTCAACTCCTTCAAGGAATTCAAGCAGTTTGGTGACAACATCACTGCGCTGATGGATCTGGAAACAGGCCGTCTGGATGCCGTGGTGGTGGACGAAGTGGTGGGCCGCTTCCACGTGGCCAAGAAGGCTGACACTTACAAGGTGCTGGAAGACAACTTCGGCACCGAAGACTACGGCGTGGGCTTTCGCAAGGATGAACCTGAGTTGCTGGGCAAGTTCAACCAAGTGTTGAGAGACATGAAGGCCGACGGTGCTGCTGCCGAAATTTCCAAGAAATGGTTCGGTGAAAACATTGTCAAGTAAGCTTCGCGCTTGACCACACACCGGCGTGGCCCGCCTTGGCCCGCCGGTGTTTTTTGTTGGTGCAGCACTTTTTGCTGTGCAGCGGGGCTCTTTTTTGTGCCAGCGACACCCGTTCAAGCGGTCGCGCTGAAGGCTAGTTTCATGGATTACGTTATTTCCCTCTTGGGGCCGCTGTCGCAAGGCGCAGTTGTCACCCTCAAGCTTTTTGCCATTACGTTGGCGTTATCGATTCCTTTGGGATTGGTGCTGGCGCTCGCGCGCTTGTCGCGCTTTGCGGGCCTGCGTGCGTTTGTGGGCGGCTATATCTGGCTCATGCGTGGCACGCCGCTGATGCTGCAGATGCTGTTCATCTACTTTGCGCTGCCTTTTGTGCCGGTCATTGGCGTGCGCTTTGATGACTTTCCCGCCGCCATCGTTGCCTTCACGCTGAACTACGCGGCTTACTTCGCCGAGATTTTCCGTGCCGGTATCCAGTCGATTGACCGGGGCCAGTACGAAGGTGCCAAGGTGTTGGGCATGTCGTATGCCCAGACCATGCGCCGCATTGTGATTCCCCAGGTGTGGCCACGCATTTTGCCGCCGCTGTCCAACGAAACCATCACCCTGGTCAAGGACACTTCGCTGATTTACGTGCTGGCGCTGAACGACTTGCTGCGTGCTGCGCGTGGCATTGTCCAGCGCGACTTCACGACCACGCCTTTTATCGTGGCTGCCTGCTTCTATTTAGTGATGACCCTGGTGCTGACCTGGGGCTTCCAGTATCTTGAGAAACGTTATGCCAAGTACGACGCCTGATGTGATGATTTCCGCACAGGCCATTCACAAGGCCTTTGGCGATAACGAAGTGCTGCGCGGCGTGTCTCTGGATCTGCTGCGCGGTGAGGTGGTGGCGGTGATTGGACCCTCGGGCTCGGGCAAGAGCACTTTCTTGCGCTGCCTGAATCACCTGGAGACGATTGACCGCGGCACCATCTTGGTCGAAGGTGAGGTTCTGGCGCGCTCTGAGGGCCAGGCCAAAGCCCACTACGTGGCTGAAAGCGAGATTCGCCGCATCGGTCACAAGATGGGCATGGTGTTCCAGTCTTTCAATCTGTTCCCGCATTTGACGGTGTTGGAGAACATTATTGAAGCGCCCATGCTGGTCAAGAAGCTCAAACGCGAGGCGATTGTCCCCAAGGCCGAAGCGCTGCTGAAAAAAGTGGGCTTGCTGGAAAAGCGCGATGCGTATCCCAATCGCTTGTCCGGAGGCCAAAAGCAGCGCGTGGCGATTGCTCGCGCCTTGGCCATGGACCCGGACATCATGTTGTTTGACGAGCCGACCTCAGCGCTCGACCCCGAACTGACCGGTGAAGTGCTGCGCACCATGCGCGAATTGGCAAACGATCGCATGACCATGCTGGTGGTCACCCATGAGATGGGCTTTGCCCGCGAAGTGGCCAACCGCGTGATATTTATGGATGGTGGCCATATCGTGGAGCAAGCGGAATCGGCCGCTTTCTTTGCCCAGCCCCAGCACGAACGCACCAAAGCCTTTCTGCAAAATATGTTGTAAAAAAGCAGCCGGCTCGGCTGAGTTCTTACATATGAAATAGGCTTCTAGCCCTTGTCCAGTAAGGGCTAGAAGCTATATTTTTATATTTTTGAGCTGACCCGTAGACCGAGAGAAACATACAGCCATGTATGTGTGTCTTTGGGTCGAGATCACGGCCTGCACAGCTTGTCTGCACAATAGCGCTTTTCCTACATTCCCCGAATCCTGAATGAGCACTCCCCCCGCCCCCCTTGTCGAGCTGCGCAACGTCAGCTTTGGCTATGGCGAACGCACCATCTTGAGCGATCTTTCGCTGCAAGTGCCTCGCGGCAAAGTCACTGCCTTGATGGGTGCCTCTGGCGGCGGTAAAACTACCGTGCTGCGCTTGATTGGTGGGCAGTACCGTGTGCAGCAGGGCCAAGTTCTGGTCAATGGCCAGGATGTCGCGCAGATGAGTGAGCCGCAGCGCTACGCCATGCGCCGGCGCATGGGAATGCTGTTTCAGTTTGGTGCGCTGTTTACCGACATGAGTGTGCTGGATAACGTGGCTTTTCCATTGCGCGAGCACACCGATTTGTCAGAAGACATGATCCGAGACATCGTGCTCATGAAGCTGCATGCGGTGGGCCTGCGTGGCGCGCGCGACTTGATGCCCAGCCAAATTTCGGGCGGCATGGCGCGTCGCGTGGCGCTGGCGCGTGCGATTGCGCTGGACCCCGAACTCATCATGTATGACGAGCCTTTCGCAGGGCTGGACCCCATCTCGCTGGGGACGGCAGCAAGGCTGATTCGCACCCTCAACGACACCATGGGCCTGACCAGCATCCTGGTGTCGCATGACCTGGAAGAAACTTTCCATGTGGCCGATCACGTGGTGATTCTGGGCGCTGGCGGCATTGCTGCACAAGGTACGCCCGATGAGGTGCGCAGTAATCCAGACCCCTTGGTGCAGCAATTCATTCACGCGCTGCCGACAGGCCCCGTGCCTTTTCATTACCCCGCACCGAGCCTGGAACAAGACTTTGGAGGCCAGGTATGAAAGCAGTGGCCGCGTTGGGGCTGGGTGTTCGCAGGCAAATTGCTGCCTTGGGGCAAGCGGCCCAACTGTTTGTGCGCTTGCTGGCCATGCTGCCGGCAACCTTGGCACGCTTTCGCTTGCTGAGTGACCAAATTCATTTCCTGGGCAATTACTCGCTGGCCATCATTGCAGTGTCTGGCCTGTTTGTCGGCTTTGTGCTGGGCTTGCAGGGCTACTACACGCTGCAACGCTACGGCTCTTCCGAGGCACTGGGGCTGCTGGTTGCTTTGTCCTTGCTGCGTGAATTGGGGCCTGTGGTTACGGCCTTGCTGTTTGCCGGGCGCGCAGGGACTGCGCTGACAGCAGAAATTGGCCTGATGAAGGCGGGTGAGCAGCTTTCGGCCATGGAAATGATGGCGGTAGACCCGGTCAAGCGCATTCTGGCTCCACGCTTTTGGGCGGGCTTTGTCGCCATGCCATTACTGGCTGCAGTATTTAGTGCGGTGGGCATCATGGGTGGCTGGCTGGTGGGCGTGGTCATGCTGGGCGTGGACAGCGGCGCTTTTTGGGGGCAGATGCAGTCCGGCGTCGATTGGTGGAATGACTTGGGCAATGGCGTCATCAAAAGCTTCGTCTTTGGCGTGGCCGTGACCTTTGTGGCGCTCTACCAAGGCTTTACGGCCAAGCCCACGCCCGAGGGCGTTTCGCGCGCCACGACACGCACCGTCGTGATGGCCTCGCTGGCCGTGCTGGCGTTGGACTTCTTGCTCACCGCTTCGATGTTTAGCATCTGAAGCGCAAAGATTCATAAGGAATAGTTAGTTATGCAGGCATCTAAAAACGATGTATGGGTCGGCCTCTTTGTACTCATAGGTGCGGTTGCTTTGGCCTTTTTGGCGCTGCAATCGGCCAATTTGTTGAGCCTTAGCTTTCAGGACAGCTACCAAGTCACCGCACGGTTTGACAATATTGGCGGTCTGAAGCCCAGGGCGGCGGTGAAAAGCGCAGGCGTTGTCGTAGGCCGGGTGGATAGCATCACATTTGATGACACCACTTTCCAAGCCACCGTACACATGGCGATGGAAAATCGCTACGCCTTCCCCAAGGACAGTTCGCTGAAAATCTTGACCAGTGGCTTGCTGGGTGATCAATATATCGGCATTGAGGCAGGCGCCGAGGAAGTGAATTTGGCAGAGGGCGATCGCATTGTTTCGACCCAGTCTGCGGTGGTCCTTGAGAACTTGATTGGTCAATTTCTCTATAGCAAAGCCGAAGATGGCGGTGCAGGTGCGCCTTCCAATTGACCCGACCTGAGCAGGTAACACGATGAAAAAAACAGCTTTCTCTTCCTTGAATCTGCGCGTGCTGGGTACGGGTGCAGCACTGGCTGCCAGTGTGGCGCTGGTGGGTTGCGCGAGCACCCAAGCCACGCATCCACAAGATCCCTATGAGGGTTACAACCGCTCGATGACCCGGTTCAACGATGCGGTCGATGATGCGTTGCTCAAACCTGTGGCCACGGCCTATAAAACCGTGACTCCCCAACCGGTGCGTACCGGGGTGACCAACTTCTTTGGCAATATTGGCGATCTGTGGTCCATGGTGAACCACGCCCTCCAAGGCAATGGCGAGCAAACCTATAACCATATGGTGCGCTTTACCACCAATACGGTTTTGGGCATTGGCGGGGTGCTGGATATTGCGACAGAGATGCAAGTGCCGCGGAACAAGCAGGACTTTGGCCTCACCCTGGCTAACTGGGGCGTGCAGTCTGGCCCTTATCTGGTACTGCCGCTTTTGGGGCCTTCCACCGTGCGTGACACCGTTGCTCTGCCTGTGGACTGGCAAGCCAATGTGCTGGGAGATCTCAAGCCCATATCGCACCGCAATAGCCTGACGGGTCTGCGGCTCGTCAATACCCGTGCGAACTTGCTCAATGCCACCAATGTTTTGGATGGCGCATCCCTAGATCGCTATGCGCTGATACGGGATTTTTATTTGAAACAGCGCGATCCTGCGAGCCGCTTGCAAAATGATGACAACGCTGGTCGCGTAGAGAGCTACGAAGACTGAGCCCCCAAACCAAGGCACTTCATGGCCTTGGTTGTACAAGGAATACCCATGATTCAACGCCGAACTTTAGCTGGTCTGTTGGCTGCCAGCGCTGCCCTTTGGATGGCTGCCCCAGTATGGGCGCAAGCCACCGTAGAAGCGCCCGATGCGCTGGTCAAACGTCTGTCTGCTGACTTGCTGGACACCATCAAGAACGAGCCAGCATTGCGCAGCGGCAATATTGCGCGCATTTCTCAGGTGGTGGATACCACGGTCATGCCGCATGTGAATTTTCGCCGCATGACATCGGCGGCTGTGGGGCCACAGTGGCGGCAAGCCACCCCCTCGCAGCGCGAGCGTCTGCAGCAAGAGTTCAAGCTGATGCTGATTCGTACCTATGCCGGTGCCTTGAAGCAGGTGAGCGACCAGCGCGTGGTGATCAAACCCCTGCGCGCCGCAGCGGACGATAAGGATGTGCTGGTTCGCACCGAAGTGTTGGGCAAAGGCGAGCCGGTGCAACTGGACTTTCGCTTGGAAAACGGCGATGGCAAGGGCTGGAAAATCTACAACTTGAACGTGCTGGGCGTATGGATGGTGGAAACCTATCGCACCCAGTTTGCGCAAGAGTTGAACAAGGGCGGCATTGACGGCCTGATTAGTGCCTTGTCTAGCCGCACCATGGCGGCAGACGCCAAGTCGGTCCAGTAAAGCTATTCCCATTCCCATGAATACATCGATTGCACTTCCCGCCGTCATGACTGCAGACATTGCGGTGCGTGCCAAAGCTCAGTTGCTGCAAAGCATGCAAGCCTTGCCACGTGGTCAAGAGGTGGTGCTGGAGGCTTCCGGTGTGCAATCGTTTGACTCCGCAGGCCTTGCTCTGCTGTTGGCTTGCCGCCGTGCAGCAGTGGCGCAGGGCCGTAGTTTGACGGTCGTGCAATGGCCTGCCAGCCTGCGGGCGCTGGCGCAGATGTACGGTATCCTGCCCCTGCTCGATCCACAGGCTGCGTTGCAGCCCTGATTCATCACCAAGCCCCCACTGCAGCGGGGCAAAGCCAGGGCCTTAGAATGTCAGGCTGTCATGCCCGCTGTCTCGATTCAATCCCTCTCCAAAACCTATACAACTTCCAAAGGTGGTTTTCAGGCACTCAAGAATGTGAGCCTGGATATTGCTGAAGGGGAGTTTTTTGGTCTGCTTGGCCCCAATGGGGCCGGTAAAACTACGCTCATCAGCATGCTGGCAGGGCTGGTCAAGCCCACCTCTGGGCGCATCCAGGTCATGGGCCATGATGTACAGGCAGACTTTGCCGCTGCCCGCAAACAACTGGGTGTGGTGCCCCAGGAGCTGGTGTTTGACCCGTTCTTCAATGTTCGTGAGACCTTGCGCCTGCAGTCAGGCTATTTTGGGGTCAAGAACAATGACGCGTGGATTGACGAGTTGCTCGAAAGCCTGGGGCTGGCTGACAAGGCCGATGCCAATATGCGCCAGCTCTCGGGTGGCATGAAGCGCCGCGTGCTGGTGGCGCAAGCGTTGGTCCACAAGCCGCCGATCATTGTTTTGGACGAACCTACCGCTGGGGTGGATGTGGAGCTGCGCCAAGCGCTGTGGCACTTTGTCTCCAAGCTCAACAAGCAAGGTCATACGGTGCTGCTGACCACGCATTACCTGGAAGAGGCTGAGGCGCTGTGCAACCGCATTGCCATGCTCAAGCAAGGGCAGGTGGTGGCTTTGGATGACACCTCCAATTTGCTGAAAACAGCGGCGTCGAATGTGTTGCAGTTCAAAACCGACAGCGTGCTGCCAGCCTCGCTGGCACCGGTGGCGCGCGTCACGGGCCGTGTGGTGCAGCTGCCCGCGCAAGGCTCCCACGATATCGAACGCTTTCTGGCGACGCTGCGCGAGGCCGAGGTGGTGATGGAAGACATGGAAATTCGCCGTGCGGACCTGGAAGATGTATTCCTGCAAGTCATGAAGGGGGCCGCGTGATGTTTCCGCACATGCAAGGCTGGACCTCGCTGTTCTACAAAGAAATTTTGCGGTTCTGGAAGGTCAGCTTCCAGACCGTGGCTGCGCCGGTGATTACGGCGGTGCTGTATCTGCTGATTTTTGGCCATGTGCTGGAAGACCATGTACAGGTCTTCGAAGGTGTGGGTTACAGCGCCTTCCTGGTGCCTGGCTTGGTGATGATGAGCGTGCTGCAAAACGCGTTTGCCAATAGCTCGTCCAGTCTGGTGCAAAGCAAGATCATGGGCAGCGTGGTGTTCATTTTGCTGACGCCGCTGTCGCACTGGTCGTGGTTTGCAGCGTATGTGGGCTCGTCCATCGTGCGCGGTCTGGTGGTAGGGCTGGGCGTTTATATCGTGACCCTGTTCTTTACGCCGCCGGTTGCCTTTGCACCCTTGTGGATGCTGGCTTTTGCCATTTTGGGTGCTGGATTGCTCGGTACGCTGGGGCTGATTGCAGGTCTGTGGGCCGATAAGTTTGACCAGATGGCGGCGTTCCAGAACTTTCTGATCATGCCCATGACGTTTCTATCTGGCGTGTTCTATTCCATTCAAACTTTGCCGCCTTTTTGGCAGCAAGTGAGCCACCTGAACCCGTTTTTCTACATGATTGACGGGTTTCGGTACGGATTTTTTGGTCAAAGCGATGTCTCGCCGTGGATGAGCCTGGCGGTCGTTGGCTGTGCATGGTTGCTGGTCGGCGCGCTGGCGATTCACTTGCTGCGCATTGGCTACAAAATTCGCCATTGACCCCGTGGGCGGCCGCTCGCTGATGCTGGCCGCTTTGCCTGTTGATTGCGGTGCTTGCACCGCAGACCCTGAAATTTTCAAGACCTATGACCGCAGACCAACTCCAAGCCATCATTGCCGAAGGCCTGCCATGTGAACACCTGGCCTTGGAAGGCGATGGCCGCCATTGGTACGCCACCATTGTGTCGGCAGCGTTTGAAGGCCAGCGTTTGATTGCGCGCCAGCGCTTGGTGTATGCCACGTTGGGGGAGCGCATCAAGAAGGACGAAGTGCACGCTTTGTCCATGAAAACTTACACGCCCTCAGAATGGGCGAGTAAAGCGGCGTAAGCCCCTAAAAATTCATAGCTTCTAGCCGTTGATAGATAAGGGCTAGAGGCCTATTTCACTCTTATTTAGATTCAAGGCTCCAACGCCATGGACAAACTTTTGATTCGCGGTGGCCGTCCTTTGCATGGCGAAGTCGTCATCTCTGGTGCCAAAAATGCGGCTTTGCCCGAGCTGTGCGCAGCGTTGCTGTCGGCAGAACCTGTCACTTTGCACAACGTACCCCGTCTGCAAGACGTGGCCACCATGCTCAAGCTGATTCGCAACATGGGTGTGACCGCGGAGCGTGACGACCATGGCACCGTGGTGCTGGATGCCGGTGCGCTGGATAAACCTGAAGCCCCTTACGAGCTGGTCAAGACCATGCGCGCTTCGGTGCTGGCGCTGGGCCCGTTGCTGGCACGCTTTGGCCACGCCAAAGTGTCGCTGCCCGGTGGTTGCGCGATTGGCTCGCGCCCTGTCGATCAGCACATCAAGGGCTTGCAGGCCATGGGTGCCCTCATCACGGTGGAAAACGGCTACATGAATGCCAGCCTGCCTGAGGGATGGAGCCGCCTGAAGGGCACGCGCATCACCACCGACATGGTGACGGTGACGGGTACCGAGAACTTCATGATGGCTGCCGCGTTGGCCGAGGGCGAAACCGTGCTCGAAAACGCTGCCATGGAGCCTGAGATCAGCGATCTGGCAGAAATGCTCATCAAGATGGGCGCCAAAATTTCGGGCCACGGCACAAGCCGCATCGTCATTGAGGGTGTGCAAGCGCTGCGCGGCTGCGAACACGCTGTGGTGGCTGACCGTATTGAAGCCGGTACTTTCCTGTGCGCCGTCGCGGCCACGGGCGGTGAAGCCTTCTTGCGCCATGGCCGTGCCGACCATCTGGGTGCCGTGATCGACAAGCTGGTGGAAGCGGGTGCACAGGTGCAGGCCGAGGAGGGTGGCATTCGCGTGCACAGCCAGGGCCGTTTGAAGGCGCAGAGCTTTCGTACTACCGAATACCCCGGTTTCCCGACCGACATGCAGGCGCAGTTCATGGCGTTGAATTTGGTGGCAGAAGGCGCGAGCATTGTGACCGAAACCATCTTTGAAAACCGCTTCATGCACGTCAACGAGATGCTGCGCCTGGGCGCGCAAATCACCACCGATGGCCGCATTGCCACGGTGCAGGGCGGCAAGCCTTTGTCCGGTGCGAAGGTGATGGCGACCGACTTGCGCGCCTCGGCCAGCCTGGTGATTGCAGGGCTGGTGGCGCAAGGCGAGACCTTGGTGGACCGGATTTACCACCTGGATCGCGGCTACGATCGCATGGAAGCCAAGCTGCGTGGTTTGGGCGCTGATATTGAGAGAGTTTCCTGAATGAGCATCACCATTGCCCTGTCCAAGGGCCGCATCTTTGAAGAAACCGTGCCCCTGCTGGCGGCTGCAGGCATTGAAGTCACAGAAGACGTTGAAAAATCACGCAAGCTGATTTTTGATACCACCAACCCCGACGTGCGCGTGGTGCTGGTGCGCGCCTCGGACGTGCCCGTGTACGTGCAGTACGGCGGCGCGGACTTGGGCGTCTCGGGTTCGGACTCACTGATCGAGCACGGTGGCCAGGGCCTGTACCAGCCGCTGGACTTGCAGATCGCCAAATGCCGCGTCAGTGTGGCCGTGCGCAATGGTTTTGACTACCAGCACGCCGTCAAGCAGGGTGCGCGACTGAAGGTGGCGACCAAGTACACCACCATCGCCCGCGATTTCTTCGCCCAAAAAGGCGTGCACGTGGACATGATCAAGCTGTACGGCTCCATGGAGCTGGCACCGCTGACCGGCATGGCCGATGCCATCGTGGACTTGGTCTCAACCGGTAACACGCTGCGCGCCAACGACTTGGTGGAGGTCGAACAGATCATCGATATCAGCTCGCGCCTGGTGGTCAACCAGGCCTCGCTCAAACTCAAGCAAAAGCCGCTGCGCTACATCATTGATGCGTTCGCACAGGCTGTAGCTGCCAAGCACAACTAGTTTTCTTTTCCCAGCGTTGAAGCAGTAAGTACTATGGAAATCGCAGCACAACCCCTACGTCTGTCCACGGCGGATGCCAATTTCGAACATGATTTTGCGCAGCGTCTGCATTGGTCGGCCGACACGGACGCTGCGATCGAGCAGCGCGTGGCCGACATCCTGGCCGATGTGCAGGCGCGCGGCGATGTGGCCGTGCTGGAGTACACCGCACGCTTTGACCATCTGGATGTGCCCGGCATGCAGGCACTGGAGTTGACGCAGGCGGAACTCAAAGCGGCCTTTGACAGCTTGGGCGCAGCCCAAAAGCACGCGCTGGAAGCCGCCGCAAAGCGCGTGCGCACCTACCATGAGGCGCAAAAGAAGGCCAACGGCGAAAGCTGGAGCTACCGCGACGAAGACGGCACGCTGCTGGGCCAAAAAGTTACGCCGCTGGACCGTGTCGGCATCTATGTGCCCGGCGGCAAGGCTGCGTATCCCTCCAGCGTGTTGATGAATGCCATTCCCGCCCATGTGGCAGGCGTGCCGGAAATCATCATGGTCGTGCCCACCCCCAAGGGTGAGAAGAACCCGCTGGTGCTGGCGGCTGCCTATGTGGCTGGCGTCACGCGTGCCTTTACGGTGGGTGGGGCGCAGGCCGTCGCAGCGCTGGCTTACGGCACCGCGACCATCCCCAAAGTGGACAAGATCACCGGCCCCGGCAATGCCTATGTGGCCAGCGCCAAGAAGCGCGTATTTGGCATGGTCGGCATCGACATGATCGCCGGCCCCTCTGAAATTCTGGTGCTGGCCGATGGCACTACACCGCCGGACTGGGTGGCCATGGACTTGTTCAGCCAGGCTGAGCACGACGAGCTGGCGCAATCCATCTTGCTGTGCCCTGATGCCGCGTACATCGACGCCGTGCAGGCATCCATTGACCGCCTGCTGCCCGAAATGCCGCGCAAAGACATCATTGCCAAAAGCCTGAACGGCCGCGGCGCATTGATCTTGACGCGCGACATGGAAGAGGCCTGTGCGATTTCCAACCGCATTGCACCCGAGCACCTGGAAGTCTCGAGCAACGACCCGCACAAGTGGGAGCCCTTGCTCAAGCACGCCGGTGCCATATTCCTGGGTGCCTACACCAGCGAATCGCTGGGCGACTACTGTGCTGGCCCCAATCACGTGCTGCCCACCAGCGGCACGGCCCGCTTTTCCTCGCCACTGGGGGTCTATGACTTCCAGAAGCGCTCCAGCATCATTGAAGTCAGCGAAGCCGGCGCGCAGGTGCTGGGCAAGATTGCGGCCGAGCTGGCCTATGGCGAAGGCCTGCAAGGCCATGCACGTGCGGCGGAGATGCGCCTGAAATAAGCTGCGCTTCCAATCTCCAGGCCACAACCGCTGTGCTCGAAAGAGCCAGCGGTTTTTTTAATGCCCAAAAAGAGCGCTGGCATCGCACACCAAGATGACACGAAATCAGTGCTACACGAATTTCGTGTAGACTGGCTTGCATGAAGAACGTCACCATTACCGTCGAAGACAGCGTGCTGGAGTGGGCGCGCATCGAGGCGGCGCGCCGGGGCAGCAGTGTCTCGCGCATGCTGGGTGACTTTATGGCCGAGATGCAGCGCCGCGAGGACACCTACGAGCGTGCTTACCTCGCCTGGCGCACGGACGAGCGCACCTGGCAAGCCACCCCGGCTGCCACCAAGAGCAATAAAAAAGTAGCGCGTAGCCCAAGTGGAACAAGGGCTGGAGGCCAAAAAGGCTCTAAGTCTGGGAGTGCAGCATGAATCCCGTGTTTGTCGATACCTCGGTGCTGATTGCCGCGGAAGACACCGGCAACGCCGCGCTGTACCAGGCCGTGCTGGACTGGCTCGATGCGCTGTGGACACGCCGCGCAGGTCGCACCGGCAACCAGGCGCTGGTGGAGTTTTATGAGCAAGTGACCACGGCCCAGGTGCCCATGCCGCAAGGCGATGCGCGCGCCGCCATTCGTCGTTACCAGACTTGGAACCCTTGGAAGACCGACGCCGCCACGCTGGAAACCGCGTGGGCCGTACAAGCGCGCCATGAGCTGCCGTTTGCCGATTGCCTGGCCGTGGCGTGTGCCCAGCACAGCGGTTGCGAGCACATGCTGACCTTGCACCTGCCGCATGGTGCGCAGTACGGCGGGGTGACGATGGTGCATCCACAGCAGCAAGCACCCCAAACCGAATAGGAAAGCGCCTGAGCACGGTGTCGCCAGTCGCGAGTTAGCGTAAAAAATTGGAAAGTGTGAACCCCATGTCTGTAGCCCCCTCCACCCAAGAACGTGCTTTGCAACGCATCCGCGCCGATGTGCGCGCCATGCATGCCTACCATGTGCAGCCTTCGCAAGGCCTGTTGAAGATGGACACGATGGAAAATCCTTTCCGCCTGCCCGCTGCGCTGCAACAGGCGCTGGGCGAGCGTCTGGGTGCGCTGGAGATCAACCGCTACCCCGGTGAGCGGCTGGAAGTGCTCAAGCAAATGCTCAAGGACTACGCCGGTGCGCCTGAGGGTAGCGCCGTCATTCTGGGCAATGGCTCAGACGAAATCATTACGCTGCTGGCATTGGCGACGGCGCAGCCCAGCGCAGCAGGCCGCGCCTTACCTGGCCGGGCCAAAATGCTGGCGCCCATGCCTGGTTTTGTGATGTACCCCATGAGTGCGCAGTTGCAAGGTCTGGACTTTGTGGGCGTGCAACTGACTGAAGATTTTGATCTGGATGTTCCTGCCATGCAGGCAGCGATTGCCGAGCACCAGCCTGCCGTGAACTACATTGCCTACCCCAACAACCCGACAGCAACGCTGTGGGCCGAAGACAAGGTGCAGGCCGTGATTGACGCCGTGGGCGCCGTTGGTGGTTTGGTGGTGATGGATGAGGCCTACCAGCCTTTTGCCAGCCGCAGCTGGATCACGCAGATGCAGGCGCAGCCTGAGCGCAATGCTCATGTGCTGCTGATGCGCACCTTGAGCAAGTTTGGTCTGGCCGGTGCGCGCCTGGGCTATTTGATTGGCCCTGCAGCCATCGTGAACGAGCTGGACAAGGTGCGCCCGCCGTACAACATCAGCGTGCTGAACTGCGAAACCGCGATTTTTGCGCTGGAGCATGAAGCGCTGTACGCCGAACAGGCCGCCGCCATCCGCGCCGAGCGTCAGCCGCTGATCGATGCTTTGACTGCTTTGGAAGGTGTGGAAAAAGTCTGGCCTTCCGAAGCCAATATGGTGCTGCTGCGCGTGCGCGATGCAGGCGCCGCCCAGGCGGCCATGAAAGCCCGTGGCGTGCTGGTCAAAAATGTCTCGGCCATGCACCCGTTGCTGGTCAATTGCCTGCGGTTGACCGTGGGTACCCGTGAAGAAAATGCCCAAATGTTGGCAGCCTTGAAGGAATCGCTATGAGCAATGCACTCGTTACCTCCACCGCTTCTGCCCCTGCGGAATGCAGCACCGCCCGCGTGGCCGAGGTGCAGCGCAATACCGCTGAAACCCGCGTGCACGTGCGCGTTGATCTGGATGGCACAGGCAAGGCTCGCCTGGCCTCGGGCATTGGTTTTCTGGATCACATGCTGGACCAGATTGCCCGCCACGGCCTGATTGACTTGAATGTCGATTGCGAAGGCGATCTGCACATTGACGGCCACCACACGGTGGAAGACATCGGCATCACCATCGGCCAGGCATTTGCCAAGGCGGTGGGCGACAAGAAAGGCATTCGCCGCTACGGCCATGCCTACGTGCCGCTGGATGAAGCGCTGAGCCGCGTGGTCATTGATTTTTCGGGCCGCCCAGGCTTGCACATGGACTGCAAGTTCACCGCAGGCCGCATTGGTGAGCTGGATACGCAACTGGTGTTTGAGTTCTTCCAGGGCTTTGTGAACCATGCCGGCGTGACGCTGCACATTGACAACATCAAGGGCTTTAACGCCCACCACCAGTGCGAAACCATCTTCAAGGCGTTTGCCCGTGCGCTGCGTTTTGCGCTGGAGCGTGATGAGCGCATGGCAGGCGTCATCCCTTCGACCAAAGGCAGCCTGTAATCCAATAAGAGAGCGCAAAGCCGTTGCAGGCATTCAACTTGCAAATGTTTTGGTAGCGAAAGCAAGCAAATACAAAGGCACTCTGCTATGAGTTCTATTAGCAATACGGTGGCGGTGGTCGATTACGAGATGGGCAATCTGCGCTCCGTCTCGCAGGCGGTGAAGACTGCTGCTGAAGGTACGGACGTGCGCGTCATCGTCACGCAAGACCCGGCCGAAGTGCGTGCGGCCAGCCGCATCGTGCTGCCCGGTCAAGGCGCCATGCGCGATTGCATGGCTGCGCTCAAGGCATCCGGCCTGCAAGAAGCGGTGCTGGAAGCCGCCGCCACCAAGCCGCTGTTCGGCGTGTGCGTGGGCATGCAAATGCTGCTGGACCACAGCGAAGAGGCCGACACGCCATCGCTGGGGCTGATTCCCGGCGTGGTCAAGCGCTTTGATCTGGCGGGCCGTACGCAGCCCGATGGCAGCCGCTTCAAAGTGCCGCAGATGGGCTGGAACCAGGTGCAGCCCAGGGTGCACCACGGCCAGCGCCATGCCATGTGGGACGGAATTGCCGACGGTGCCTACTTCTACTTTGTCCACAGCTTTTATGCGGCCCCGGCGAATGCGGCGCATTGCGCATCGGAGACAGATTACGGCGAGCTGTTTGCATCGGCCATTGCACGCGATAATATTTTTGCGACCCAGTTTCACCCAGAGAAAAGTTCCGAGCAGGGCTTGCGCCTGTACCGCAACTTTTTGCACTGGCAACCCTGAGTCGTTGCTTCATTTTCTTCAACCCTTGGCCCCCTGCAACCCAGGCCAAATTTAGGCAAAGCCTTTCGCCCATCATGCTGCTGATCCCCGCCATCGATCTGAAAGACGGTCAATGCGTTCGCCTGAAACAAGGTGATATGGACCAATCCACCACTTTTGGTGATCCCGCCGAGATGGCGCGCCGCTGGCTGGATGCCGGCGCACGCCGCCTGCATCTGGTTGATTTGAATGGCGCTTTTGCAGGCAAACCTAAAAACTTGGCTGCCATCAAAGCCATTTTGAAAGAAGTAGACGGTCAAATCCCCGTGCAATTGGGCGGTGGTATCCGTGATCTGGACACGATTGAGCGCTACATCGATGCGGGTCTGGAATACGTCATCATCGGCACCGCTGCGGTCAAGAACCCTGGCTTTTTGCAAGATGCATGCACCGCATTTGCCGGCCATGTCATCGTGGGGCTGGACGCCAAAGACGGCAAAGTTGCTGTGGACGGCTGGAGCAAGCTGACGGGCCAGGACGTGATCCCCACCGCCAAGCGCTTTGAAGACTGGGGCGTGGACTCCATCATCTATACCGACATTGGCCGCGACGGCATGCTCTCGGGCATCAACATCGAAGCCACCGTCAAACTGGCGCAAGCGGTGCGTATTCCCGTTATCGCTTCGGGCGGTCTGGCCAGCATCAAAGACATTGAAGCACTGTGCGCCGTCGAGAGCGAAGGCATTGAAGGCGTGATCTGCGGCCGCGCCATCTACAGCGGCGACCTGGACTTTGCCCAAGGCCAAAAGCTGGCCGACCAGTTGGGCGGCGACGGCGACGAAGTCGTCACCAAAGTCCTCTGATGAAACAGCCCCAAGCCACGCGTGAAGTCTGGCGTGGCCTTGCCTGCACGCTGATCGACTTGCCCAATGGCGACAGTGTGCGCGTCTCTGACTTTGGCGCCCAGGTGCTGTCGTGGAACGCACGCGGGCAATGGCGCATGTTTTTGTCGGAACGCGCGGTGCTGGATGGCACAGCCGCCGTACGTGGCGGTGTGCCGGTGTGCTTTCCGCAGTTCAATGCCCGGGGCCCTTTGCCCAAGCATGGCCTGGCGCGTCGCACCACTTGGCAATGGCTCCATGCGCAGGTAGACGGCAATGCCATCACGGCGCGGTGGTGCTGGGACGCGCCAGCCCCTTTGCATGCTGAATTTCCGCACGGGCTGCGTGCCGAGCTGGCAGTGACGCTGTCGCCCGATACGCTCCGCGTGCAGCTGTCTGCCACCAACACCGGCAGCAACGCCTTGGCCTTTACCGGCGCGCTGCACACCTATTTGGCGGTGCAGGGTGCGGACATTGCGGCTTTGAATGGTTTGGAAGGTGCAGCGTTCTGGGACGCTGCAAAGCATTTTTCACCAGCGATCCAGCACGGCCCGGTGCTGCTGGGTGAAGAGATTGACCGCGTCTATGCCCGTTCAGCCCAGCCGCTGCAGCTGCGCGATGCTGCAGGCACACTGCAGATCAGCCAGGATGCCGCATGGCCTGAAACCGTGGTCTGGAACCCCGGACCTGCGCTGTGCGCCACCTTGCCCGATATGCAGGGCGCAGACTGGATGCGCATGCTGTGCGTAGAAGCGGCAGCCATCAACCAGCCTGTGGCCTTACAGCCGGGCCAGCACTGGCAGGCGGCGCAAACTTTGCAGGTGGTGGGTTAATTCACCCATTGCCAGTGTTCGATGTTCAACCGATAGAGAACTTTTTTTCATGCTCGCCAAACGCATCATTCCCTGTCTCGACGTCACCGGTGGCCGCGTGGTCAAAGGCGTCAATTTTCTGGAACTGCGCGATGCGGGCGATCCGGTGGAAATCGCCGCACGCTACAACGCACAGGGCGCGGACGAGTTGACGTTTCTGGACATCACCGCCACCAGTGATGGCCGCGATCTGATCCTGCCGATCATTGAGGCCGTGGCCTCTCAAGTCTTCATTCCGCTGACTGTGGGCGGCGGTGTGCGCACGGTGGAAGATGTGCGCCGTTTGCTCAACGCCGGTGCGGACAAGACCAGCTTTAACTCGGCAGCGATTGCCAACCCCGACACCATCAACGCCTGCAGCGACAAGTACGGCGCGCAGTGCATTGTGGTGGCCATTGATGCCAAGCGCCGCACGCCCGAGGACGAGCAACGCACCGGCCCCGGCGGCACGCCGATGGGGCCAGGCTGGGATGTGTACAGCCACGGCGGTCGCAAAAATGTGGGCCTGGACGTGGTGCGCTGGGCCGCCGAAATGGCGCAGCGCGGCGCGGGCGAAATTTTGCTCACCAGCATGGACAAAGACGGCACCAAGAGCGGCTTTGATCTGGCGCTGACCCGTGCGGTGGCCGATGCGGTGAGCGTGCCGGTGATTGCTTCCGGCGGTGTGGGCAACCTCGACCATCTGGCCGATGGTGTGCAGCAAGGCGGTGCCGACGCGGTGCTGGCTGCCAGCATCTTTCACTATGGGGAATACACCGTGCAGCAGGCCAAGCAACGCATGCGCGAGCGTGGTATTCCTGTACGTTTATAAAAAAAATGGAGCAGCTTGCCTGCATGAATACTCGGTTTCAGTGTGATAGAGCACGCAAAGCTAGTAATTTCTAGGGCATGCTGCTCCTTATTTTGAAGGTTAACCATGAACTGGCTCAATCAAGTCAAGTGGGACGCGCAGGGCCTGGTGCCCGTCATCGCGCAAGAGCACAGCACCGGCGATGTGGTGATGTTTGCCTGGATGAACCGTGAGGCGCTGGAGAAAACTGCCGAGCTGGGCCGCGCCGTGTACTTCAGTCGCTCGCGCAAAAAGCTGTGGTTCAAGGGCGAAGAGTCCGGCCATGTGCAGACCGTGCACGAGATGCGCATTGATTGCGACAACGATGTCATCTTGCTCAAAATTACCCAGGAAGGGCACGAACCGGGGATTGCCTGCCATACCGGTCGCCACTCTTGTTTCTATAGCGTTTTCAAGGACGGACAGTGGACTGCTGTGGAGCCGGTCTTGAAAGATCCCGCATCCATCTACAAATAACCACCATGTCTGAACACAACACCGCCTCGGTGGAAGGCGCGCTGGCCCGTCTTGCCGCTGTCATTGAAAGTCGCAAAACCATCAACGGCGGCGATCCGGAGAAAAGCTATGTGGCCCGCTTGCTACATAAAGGCCCTGATGCTTTTCTGAAAAAGATTGGCGAAGAGGCGACCGAAGTGGTCATGGCTGCCAAAGACGTTGACCACGGCGCTGACAAAGGAAAAATCCTTTATGAAGTGGCGGATTTGTGGTTCCACTCCATGATTGCGCTGTCGCACTACGGGCTTACGCCTGCAGAAGTGGTTGCCGAGCTGGAGCGCCGTGAAGGCACCAGTGGTCTGGAAGAAAAAGCATTGCGCAAAGCCAAAGATCGGGCTGCGCAGGAAGGAAAACCTGAGTGAACGATGACATTGTCGAAGTCCGCGCGGTAGACAAAGCCACCCTGGATGGTCTCAAGGCCTGGGGCTGGTTCAGCTATATCTTGCACTTGATCGTCGCAGTCACTGCCGTGCTGCCAGGCGCACAGGTCAGCATTGCGGTGCTGCTGATTGCGCTGGTCATCGACCTGGTCAAGCGCTCCGATGCCAAAGGCACCTGGCACGAATCCCACTTTTCATGGCGCCTGCGCAGCATGATCTGGGCCGGTATTTTGTATATCGTGACCGCGCCGCTGTGGTTGCTGTTCCTCATCCCGGGCTGGATTGCCTGGTGCGTAATCTCCATCTGGTTCCTCTACCGCATCGTGCGCGGTATGGTGGCCATGAACAAGCAGCAAGCGTTGCCTGCCTAATCCTGCTTTCACCCAAGGAAACCCCATTGATGACGCACACCCCAGCATCTCCACAAGGCCTGAATTTGGCGCTTCAAGGTGGAGGTTCTCATGGGGCTTTTACTTGGGGTGTGCTGGATGCGCTGCTCGAAGACGGTGGTTTCAAATTTCCTGGCATCAGCGGCACCAGCGCCGGGGCCATGAACGCTGTGGCGGTTGCCCATGGTTTTGCCATGGGTGCCGCGCAAACTCCGCAAGACCCTGCCGCAGCGCACCGCGAAGCTTGCGAGATAGCGCGCGCAACGTTGCGCCAGCTCTGGGAAGGTGTAGGCGCCATGGGCAGCTTCACCTTGGGGGTGGCTGTCATGAGCAACCCGCTGATGGGCCTGATGTCGCAGTTCCTCTCGCCCTATCAGACGAATCCGCTGGACATCAATCCGCTGCGTCAGCTGCTGGAGCGCACAGTGGATTTTGAGCTGCTGGGCCAGGCACTCCACCACGATGGCATGCCCAAGCTGTTTATCTGCGCTACCAATGTGCGCACCGGCAAAGGCGAAATCTTCAGTGATGCCCGGGTGAGTGCCGATGCCGTGATGGCTTCGGCATGCTTGCCGCAGCTGTACAAAGCGGTGGAAATTAACGGCCAGTTCTATTGGGATGGCGGTTTTTCCGGCAATCCTGCGCTGTACCCGCTGATCTACCGCACCCAGTGCAGCGACATGCTGCTGGTGCAAATCAACCCGATTGAGCATGACGATTTGCCCGGCACGGCCAGTGACATTGCCGAGCGCACCAATGAGATCATGTTCAACGCCGGTTTGCTGGGTGAGCTGCGTGCGATTGATTTTGTGCGCCGCTTGCTGGCCGAAGGCAAACTGGACCCCGACCGCTACAAAAGCGTGCTGATGCACCAGATTGATGGCGGCGCGGCCCTCAGCCGCTTTGGTGCAGCCAGCAAGTCGCGGGTAGATATGGCCTTCTTGCTCAGATTGTTTGAACTGGGGCGCAAAGAAGGTCTGCAATGGGTGCATGATCACCGCAACGATGTCGGGGTGCGCCAGACCTTGCAGATTGTGGACAATGCCTAAGACAAGACCTAGCGAACGCCCCGTCAGCTACTGAACACAACGATTTTGCCTCTGCCATGACCGAACACGCACACATTGCGCACGACCCCGATTGCCTGTTTTGCAAGATTGCTGCAGGCCACATTCCCAGCCGCAAGGTGTATGAAGATGAAGAAGTTTTCGCCTTTCACGACATTCACCCCGCTGCGCCCGTGCATTTTTTGATCGTGCCTAAAAAGCACATCGTCTCGATGGCCCACACGACACCGGCGGATGAAGCTTTGCTGGGAAAAGTCATGGTGCTAGCCCCGAAGTTGGCGCTTGAACAAGGCTGCCAGCCGTACCCCGAGGGTGGTTTTCGCATCGTGCTCAACACTGGCGCGCAAGGCGGGCAGGAGATTCACCACCTGCATGTGCATGTAATGGGCGGGCCTCGCCCCTGGAAACACGGCTGAGCACAGTGCTTGGCTTGCGTGGTTGTGACAGACATAAGGCCATAGACGGTCTGATGCGCTGGCAGCACGTCTAAAATGACCTGTATTCGTTAGGAGAAATCTCATGGGAACGTTTTCCGTTTGGCACTGGTTGATCGTGCTGTTGATCGTGGTTTTGGTGTTTGGTACCAAAAAGCTCAAGAACTTGGGTGGCGACCTCGGCGGCGCCGTCAAGGGCTTTAAGGACGGTATGAAAGAAGGCGGCACCACCGCTGACTCCGTGGCTGAAAAGAGCGCGGTGGCCGACCAAAGCAAGGCTGACAAGACCACGATCGACGTGGACGCAAAGCAAAAGAGCTAAAGCATGCGCATGGCAGCTCGCACGGCAAAGGGCTTGATGCATGATTGACATTGGTTTGTCCAAAATGGCGCTGATCGGCGCGGTGGCCCTGGTGGTCATTGGCCCCGAAAAGCTGCCGCGCGTAGCGCGCACACTGGGGGCGCTGATCGGCAAGGCGCAACGCTATGTGTCGGATGTCAAGGCTGAGGTGAACCGCTCCATGGAGCTCGATGAGCTCAAGAAGATGAAAGAGTCGATGGAGACGGCGGTGCACGATGTTGAAAAGTCGGTGCATGCCACGTCGAACGATCTGGAGAAGGACTGGCGCGAGGCCACCGACTTTGGCTCCAGCTACGACAGTGGTGCCAGCAGCACTTCAGCCAGTAGTTACGACAGCTATGACAGTTACGACAGCTCCAGCACCGTAGCCCCTGCGTACCGCAACCCCGACAAAAACTTTCGCCTCAAGCGTGGCGCGGTTCCGCGGTGGTACAAAGCCCGAACGGGCATGCGCACGCACGTGCAATCGGGTGCAGCGCGTGTGGCACGCTTTCGCCCCAAACGCTAAAGCGAAGCTTCCTAGCGTTTCCAGCTCCAGCACAGGCTGCCTCAGTGGTGGTGTGTGCTGGCGCTTTCTTATTGATTAGCAGGGCCGGTTGGCCCGGTTCTTTTTTCGACCATGTCCAACAAACCCACATCACAAGACGAGCTGGCCGGCAGTGAGCAGCCCTTTGTGCAGCACCTGATGGAGCTGCGCGACCGACTGCTTTATTGCATCTACGGCATTGCTGTGGCGGTGGCCTTGCTGGCTTTTTGGCCCGGCCCGAATGGGCTGATTGACTTTATTGCCCAGCCCATCAAGGCGCACATGCCGCCGGATGCCAAATTGATTGCCGTGGGCGTTTTCACCCCGTTTTTTGTACCGCTGAAGGTGCTGATGATGGTGGGCATCCTGGCGGTATTGCCCTGGATCATGTACCAGCTGTGGGCCTTTGTGGCTCCAGGACTGTACACCCATGAAAAGCGTTTTGCATTGCCGTTGATTACCTTTGGCAGCTTCCTGGCCTATACCGGCATTGCATTTGTGCAGTTTTTTGTGCTGGACAAGATGTTTGGCTTCATTCAAGGCTTTACGCCGGACAGTGTGGCCGCCACACCGGATATTGCCTCGTACGTAGAAGCGATTCTGTCGCTGTATCTGGCGTTTGGATTGGCGTTCCAGGTACCGATTGTGGTGATGCTGCTGGTGCGCATGGGCATGGTGGAGATTGCCAAGCTCAAGAGCTTTCGCGGCTATTTCGTCGTGCTGGCGTTTGTCGTTGCTGCGGTGGTCACGCCGCCTGATGTGATCTCACAACTGGCGCTGGCCATCCCGATGTGTATCTTGTATGAGGTTGGTATCCTGGCCGCAGGATGGTTTGTCAAGAGTTCCAAAAAGCCGGAAGACACCGAGGCGGAACAAACCTAAAAGCAGCGATTGCGCGCAGTGCTTGTCCATCAAAAAACCCCGCCAGCTTTCGATAGCTGGCGGGGTTTTTTGTTGCCTGAACGGCGGAGCGCAGTATCAGAAAAGGAGCTGCTTGCCGTGTCAATTCAAGCACTTCAGCATGGTTTGAGTCTGAAATGCTTGTTCTGCCACGGCGGGCAGCTCTCTTTTTTGACGCTTAGATGCATTGCATTAACGCTGGCGCATGCGCTGCGCCGTGGGGCGTGTGGCTGGGGTGATATCCAGCGTCAAGCTGTCTGCGCCGCGCTGCACCGTAAACACCGAAGCCGTGCCAGGCTGCAGCGCAGCCACAGCGGTCATCATCTCGGCCACGTTGCGCACCGACTGCTCGTCAATTTGCACAATCACGTCGCCAGGCAGCATGCCAGCCCGCGCGGCAGGGCCAGCCTGCAGCACGCCGGTGATGATGACGCCCTGGTTGGCTTTGACACCAAAGGTCTCCGCCAGCTCGGGCGAGAGTTCATTGGGCTCCACACCAATCCAGCCGCGGGTGACTTTGCCGTCTTTGACCAAACCATCCATCACGATCTTGGCGGTCGAGACGGGAATGGCAAAGCCAATGCCCATGCTGCCGCCCGAGCGCGAATAGATGGCGGTGTTGATGCCCAGCAGGTTGCCCTCCACATCCACCAGCGCGCCGCCGGAGTTGCCCGGGTTGATGGCGGCATCGGTCTGGATGAAGTTCTCAAACGTGTTGATGCCCAGCTCACTGCGGCCCAAGGCGCTGACAATGCCGCTGGTCACCGTCTGGCCCACGCCAAAGGGGTTGCCAATGGCCAGCACGGTGTCGCCCACCACCGCATGGTCGGAATTGCCGATCACGATGACCGGCAGCTTGTCCAGCTCAATTTTGAGCACGGCCAAGTCGGTTTCGGGGTCGGTGCCAATGGTGCGGGCGCTGGCCTGGCGGCCATCGGCCAGGGTCACTTCAATTTGATCGGCACCTTCCACCACGTGGTTGTTGGTGAGGATGTAGCCGTCAGGGCTGACGATCACACCGCTTCCTAAGCCGCTTTGCTGCTGCGGGCCGAACTGGTCACCAAAGAAAAACTGGAACCACGGATCATTGCTGCGCGGGTGGCGCACTTCTTTGCTGGTGGTGATGCTGACCACCGCCGGCATCGCCTTTTGTGCTGCGGCAGCCAGGCTGCCCGGAGCAAATTCTGCGCGGGGTTCGGAGGGCGCTTCCAGCAAGGAAATGCCAGCGCGGCTGTACGTGGCACCGCGTTTGAGCCAGCTGGGCTGCAAAGTGGCGACGACGAAGTAAGCAGCCAGCAAGATGGTGACTGCTTGAGAAAACAAAAGCCAGTAGCGCTTCATAGAAAAAATGGGGTGGGTGCAAAAAAGGGCAACAGCCTCCAAGCGTACGCGCAAATTTATCCCCGCGCAGGTGAGGCTGCGGCCAAGCATCTTTAGTCCGCAGAAGGCATCGTGAAAGAAGATGGGTTTGGTTTATTTGAAGAAAACGCATCGCATTCGGCGATGTTGGGCTAAACCCTATGAGTGCTAACCCTAGAATATTTCTTTGACTGCGCCACACTGTGTTCGCTCGTAGTTGCACACATCCGTGCTGCTAGGAAACCCTCAGGGTTGCATTACCGTGCTGCCTCGAAGAACAGTCCAGTCTAGCCCTGACGCACTTATCCGTTGCCACGGCGCTCGCGCTGTCTGACCTTTGTGATTGGAAAGACATCCCCATGAGTAAGCATCCGAATGCACAAGCCCACCAGGTGGCGGGCGGTGCACACCATCGTCCTTTGAACCGCGACGATTACAAGACGTTGAGCCTGTCTGCCCTGGGTGGCACGCTGGAGTTCTACGACTTCGTCGTTTTCGTCTTCTTTGCCAACGTGCTGGGCGCGTTGTTTTTCCCCTCTGACATGCCCGACTGGCTGCGTCAGCTGCAAACGCTGGGCATCTTCGCGGCCGGTTATCTGGCGCGCCCCATTGGCGGCATCATCATTGCGCACTACGGCGACAAGATTGGCCGCAAGAAGATGTTCACGTTGTCGATCTTCTTGATGGCCGTGCCTACGCTGGTGATTGGCTTGCTGCCCACCTATGAAGCCATTGGCATTGCCGCACCTTTGCTGCTGCTGCTGATGCGCGTGCTGCAAGGCGCAGCCATTGGTGGCGAGATGCCCGGCGCTTGGGTGTTTGTGGCGGAACACTCGCCCGCCAAGCACTATGGCTTTGCGATTGGCTCGCTGACCTCGGGTATCACCGGCGGCATTTTCCTGGGCTCGATCTTTGGCGTGTGGCTCAACAGCACCTACAGCCAGGCAGAAATTCATGACTGGGCATGGCGCATGCCGTTCATCGTGGGTGGGGTGTTTGGTCTGGTGTCGGTGTACCTGCGCAAGTTTTTGCAAGAAACCCCGCTGTTCCAAGACATGCAAAAGCGCAAGGCTGCCGATGTGGAATTGCCTTTGAAGACCATTCTGCGTGACCACAAGCAAGCCTGCTGGCTGGTGGCGCTGATGACCTGGGTGCTGTCGACCGCCATCGTGGTGGTGGTGCTGTTCACCCCGGCATATTTACAAAAGGTGTTCCACATCCTGCCTGCTGATGCCATGAAGGCCAACGCCGTGGCGACGGTGACGCTGACCATTGGTTGCGTGTTCTGGGGCTGGCTCAACGACCAGATCGGCACCAAGTGGACCATGGTGCTGGGCTGGGGTGGCATGACGGTTACAGCCTACCTGTTCTACCTGGGCTTGCCTGGGCAAGAAACGCTGATCGCACGCTATGCGCTGGTGGGCTTTTTTGTGGGTTCCATCTCGCTGCTGCCAATTGTGGGTGTGCGCGCTTTCCCGGTGGCGGTGCGTTTTACCGGTCTGTCCTTTGCCTACAACATGGCCTACGCAGTGTTCGGTGGCCTGACCCCCATGCTGGTGTCGATGTGGCAGCAAGTGGACGTGATGGCCCCTGCTCATTACGTCGCGGCCATGGGCGTGCTGGGTGCGGCGATTGGTTTTTTCTGGCCGATGGCATCCAGGGGCTGGCAGCCCAAGGTGACGAAGTAATTCGTTCGCGGAGCAAAACCTGAAAAGGGTAGCTGCGGCTGCCCTTTTTTGTGCCCGCGTGCTTTGTGGATGTGTGGGGCTTGGCACAATCGGTCCCATGATCCAGCGCCAAGACCTTCTTTCTCATTTCGACGCCTTGCTGCAGCCCGAGCGCTTCAAAGACTACGGCCCTAACGGTCTGCAAGTCGAAGGCAAAGCCGCAATTGGCCACATCGTCAGCGGCGTGACGGCCAGCCGCGCCTTGATTGAAGCGGCCATTGCCGATAAGGCCGATGCCATCTTTGTGCACCACGGCCTGTTCTGGAAAGGCATGGATGGTCGGATCACTGGCTGGATGAAAGAGCGCATTCGCCTGCTGCTGGCGCACGATATCAACCTATTTGCCTACCACTTGCCGCTGGATGCGCACCCAGAACTGGGCAACAACGCCCAGTTGGGCACCCAGCTGGGCGTGCAGTGGGATACCACCTTTGGCGAGCAAGCACTGGGCATGATCGGTCACGCCAGCTTTGCGAATGCCGAGGCCTTGGCCGCCCATGTGCAGCAGGTGCTGGGCCGCAGCGTCACTTGTGTCAGTGGCGCTGAAGGTCAACCTATACGTCGTCTGGCATGGTGTACGGGCGGTGCGCAGGGCTTTTATGAAAGCGCTTTGGCCGCAGGTGCCGATGCCTTCATCACCGGAGAGATCTCTGAGCCCCAAGCCCACTTGGCGCGCGAAACCGGCACCACCTTTATTGCGGCCGGTCACCACGCCACTGAGCGTTATGGTGCGCCCGCAGTGGCCGCGCAAGTGGCACAGCAGCTGGGGCTGAGTCACCGCTTTATTGAAATCGATAACCCCGCTTAACTTTCATAGCTGTTAGCCCTTGGTGCAAAAGGGCTAGAGGCCAATTTCATGCATAAACAAAAAGCGATCGCCATCACCCAGGGCGATTCAGCGGGTATCGGTCCAGAAATTATTGCCAAGGCGTTTCGCGATCAGCCCCAGTTGATGCAAGGCTGCTTTGTGGTGGGCGATGTGGCCACCCTGCGCCGGGGCGCACAGGCCATCTTTGCCTCGGGTGATGCACACCTGCCGGTGGCACAGCTGGAGTCTGTGCCGGAAGTTTGGGACATGCCTGCACGCTGCATTCCTGTATGGCAACTACCGCACATCCCTGGGCCCGCACCTTGGGGGAAGATCAGTGCAGATGCGGGTTGCGCCGCAGCCATGAGTGTGCAGTGGGCCGCGCGTGCTGCCTTGCGCGGCGAGATTGCCGCCCTGGTGACCGCACCCCTGCACAAAGAAGCCTTGCACGCCGCTGGTGTGGCATACCCCGGCCACACCGAATTGCTGCAAGCCGAAGCAGCGCAGCATTGCGGCGTGGCCCTGTCTGCAATGCCCGTGCGCATGATGCTGGCGAACCGCCAACTGCGCACGGTGTTGGTGAGTATTCATGTATCGCTGCGCCAAGCCATTGAAGCGGTCACGCACGACAATATTGTTCAAACCTTGCGCATTACGCACGAAGCTTTGCAGCGCGTGCTAGGCCGCAGGCCGCGGATTGGCGTTGCGGGTCTTAATCCGCACGCGGGCGAGGGGGGGCTGTTTGGCAGTGAAGAGATCACCATCATTGCGCCTGCAGTGCAGACCGCGCAAACGCAAGGCATTGATGCCCATGGCCCGTTTGCGCCCGACACCATCTTCATGCGCGCAAGGGATGTTGAGAGCCGAGCAGGGGAATTCGACGTTGTGTTGGCGATGTACCACGACCAAGGGTTGATCCCAGTCAAATACTTGGGTGTCGAGGACGGAGTCAACGTCACCTTGGGCTTGCCGCTGGTGCGTACCAGTCCCGATCACGGCACCGCCTTTGATATCGCAGGCCAAGGTATTGCTGATGCATCCAGCATGATGGAGGCTGTGCGCATGGCTCAAGAACTCGCGCTGGACCGCTGATTTTTGACGCACCGTAAAAGCAAAAAGCCGCAGACTTTGTCGCGGCTTTTTTGTTGCTGAACCACTTTGTCAGCTTACAAATAGCGTGAGGTGAGGCTTAACGGCGTAGCTGATCGCGAATTTCACGCAGCAGTAAAACTTCTTCCGAAGTGATTACCGCAGGGGGTGGGGCAGTTGGGGTTTCGCGCTTTAATCGATTGATTTGCTTGATCATTATGAAAATGATGAAGGCCAAGATTACAAAATTCACTGCAACGGTGATGAAGTTGCCATAGGCGAAAACGGGCACTTCGGCTTCCTGTAAAGCGGTCAGTGTGCGCGGTGTTCTCTCTGGAACAGGGCCCAAGGTGACGAACAAATTCGAAAAATCGAGCCTGCCAAACACCATCCCGACCAACGGTATGAGCAAGTCGCGGACGACGGAATCCACGATTTTGCCGAATGCCCCGCCGATGATCACCCCCACTGCCAAGTCGATCACATTGCTTTTAACGGCAAACTCGCGGAACTCTTGCACCATGCCTATGTGGTTGCCTCACGCATTAATTGAGTTACGTCATATTGCATGATTTAAAGCAAGTGCTGTGTCAGGCGTGTGCTTGGTTTCTGGATTTTCGCTCCGCTACAATTTCGCGATTGTCCTTATACCTAGCGATGTTTTATCGAGGATCCCCATGAGCGAAACTCCTGTCGACTCCAGCAAACGGACGTGGATCATCACGTCGGCTTGCGCTGGTGCGGTAGGCGGCGTGGCAGCCGCTGTCCCTTTTGTGAGTACCTTCCAGCCTTCTGAGAAAGCCAAGGCCGCAGGTGCAGCGGTGGAAGTGGATATTTCCGCCCTTCAGCCTGGCGGGAAAGTCACGGTGGAGTGGCGTGGCAAACCCGTCTGGATCATCCGCCGCACCAAAGAGCAATTGGCAGAGCTGGCTGGCTTGGATTCCCAGTTGGCGGATCCTGACTCCAAACGCAATCCTGCGGAATTTACGCCGGTCTACGCCCGTAATACCTGGCGTTCGATCAAGGAAGAAATCCTGGTCTGCGTCGGTATCTGCACACACTTGGGTTGCTCGCCAGTCGATAAGCTGGTGCCCGGACCCCAGCCTTCGTTGCCTGCTGATTGGAAGGGTGGCTTTCTGTGCCCTTGTCATGGTTCAACCTTTGACATGGCGGGCCGCGTATTCAAGAACAAGCCCGCTCCAGACAATCTGGAAGTGCCACCTCACATGTACCTGTCGGAGACCAAGCTCCTGATCGGTGAAGACAAGGCTTGAGGGAGTTAAACAACATGGCCCACGAATTCAAAGAACTCGACCCGAACGCCCCGACTGGCGCGAAGGTGACGAACTGGTTTGAAAATCGTTTTCCTTCGGCGTTCGCTGGCTACAAGCAGCACATGTCGGAGTATTACGCACCCAAGAATTTCAACTTCTGGTACATCTTCGGCTCACTGGCTTTGCTGGTACTGGTAATCCAGATTGTGACCGGCATTTTCCTGGTCATGCACTACAAGCCAGACGCTGAAAAAGCGTTTGCCTCTGTGGAATACATCATGCGTGATGTGCCTTGGGGTTGGTTGATTCGCTACATGCATTCAACGGGCGCTTCAGCGTTCTTTGTGGTGGTGTATCTGCACATGTTTCGCGGTCTTTTGTATGGTTCTTACCGCAAACCGCGCGAACTGGTATGGATCTTTGGCTGCGCCATCTTCTTGGCGCTGATGGCGGAAGCCTTCATGGGCTATCTGCTGCCATGGGGTCAGATGTCGTACTGGGGCGCTCAGGTGATCGTGAATTTGTTTGCTGCAGTGCCTTTCGTAGGCCCTGATCTGGCACTCTTGATTCGTGGTGACTATGTCGTGGGTGATGCGACGCTGAATCGCTTCTTCAGCTTCCACGTGATTGCAGTACCACTGGTGTTGCTGGGCCTGGTGGTTGCGCACTTGTTGGCACTGCATGACGTAGGCTCCAACAACCCGGACGGTGTGGAAATCAAAGCACCGAGCGCACCTAAAGATGCCGAGGGGAATCCGCTGGATGGCATTCCCTTCCACCCTTACTACACCGTGCATGACATCTTCGGTGTAGGCATTTTTCTGTTTCTGTTCTCCGCCGTGGTATTTTTTGCCCCGGAATTTGGCGGCTACTTCTTGGAGTACAACAACTTCATTCCTGCTGACCCGCTAAAGACACCCGCGCACATTGCACCGGTCTGGTACTTCACACCGTTCTATTCCATGCTGCGTGCGATCACCACGGAGATGATGTATGTACTGGTCGCCTGCGTAGCCTTGGCTGCAGCGTTTGCGGTGTTGAAAACCAAGATGGCTGGCTTATTCAAGGTCGTAATTTTGGGTGGCGCATTGGTCGCAGTTGCTGCGATGCTGCTGTTTGATGCCAAGTTCTGGGGTGTGGTCGTTATGGGTGGCGCCGTTGTCATCTTGTTTGGCCTGCCATGGTTTGACCTGAGCCCAGTGAAGTCGATCCGCTACCGTCCAAGCTGGCACAAGTATGTATACGCGGTATTCGTGGTGAATTTCCTGATTCTGGGTTATCTGGGTGTGCAGGCGCCGTCCCCTATTGGCGAGCGCGTTTCTCAGGTGGGAACCTTGTTCTACTTCGGCTTTTTCTTGCTGATGCCTTGGTGGAGCCAGTTAGGGACACCTAAGCCTGTGCCTGACCGCGTGACTTTCAAGCCTCACTGAGCTAGTAGGAGAGAACAACAATGAAAAAACTGATTCTCACGTTGGTGGCTGCTCTGGGTATCGTGGGCGGCGCCCATGCTGCTGGAGCTGGCTTGGTGCCTTTGGACAAGGCACCCGTAGATACAACCAATCAAGCGTCGCTGCAAAACGGTGCCAAGCTTTTTGTGAACTATTGCTTGAGCTGCCACTCTGCGGCATTCATGCGCTACAACCGCTTGCAAGACATTGGTCTGTCGGAGCAAGAGATCAAAGACAACCTGTTATTCACCACTTCCAAAGTTGGTGACACGATGGTGGCTGCGATTGATCCCAAGCAAGCAGCGAGCTGGTTTGGTGGTAATCCGCCTGACCTCACTGTGATTGCGCGTTCACGTGCAGGCGGTGGGGGATCCGGGGCTGACTATCTCTACACTTTTTTGCGTACTTTCTACCGTGACGAAAGCAAGGCAACAGGCTGGAATAACTTGGCTTTTCCTTCTGTAGGCATGCCCCATGTTTTATGGCAACTGCAAGGCGAGCGTCGTGCGCTGTTTGATGAAGTGCTGGTGGACGGTCAAAACACCCAAGTGTTTAAGGGCTGGGAACCTACCACACAAGGCACTATGAGCGCACAGGAGTACGATCAAGCAGTTGGTGATTTGGTGAACTATCTGCAATGGATGGGCGAACCAGCACAAAATACACGTATTCGCGTCGGTGTTGGCGTTCTGATCTTCTTGGGTATATTTATCGTGATTGCCTGGAGATTGAACGCGGCATTTTGGAAAGACGTCAAATAAAGTAGACGGTCTGCTATCAATTGCTACTTAATTTAATTAGCAATTGATTCGGTCTAAGTGGAGTGGGCGCTTTTTGAGCGTCCCACTCTTTTTGATTTTTAGGAGCTTCCGCCATGATGGTGCTTTACTCGGGAACCACCTGCCCTTATTCCCACCGTTGCCGCTTTGTGCTGTTCGAAAAGGGTATGGACTTCGAAATCCGTGATGTGGACTTGTACAACAAGCCCGAAGAAATCGCGGCGATGAACCCCTATGGCCAAGTACCTATCTTGGTCGAGCGTGATCTGATCCTGTACGAGTCGAACATCATCAATGAATACATTGATGAGCGTTTCCCCCATCCTCAACTGATGCCCGGTGACCCCGTGGATCGTGCACGCGTACGCTTGTTTCTGCTGAACTTCGAAAAAGAGTTGTTCGTACATGTGAATACATTGGAGCAACGCAACGTTAAGGGCAATGAGAAAGAAGTGGAAAAGGCGCGTCAGCACATTCGTGATCGACTGACACAACTGGCTCCCGTGTTCTTGAAGAACAAGTACATGCTGGGTGAAGGCTTCTCTATGCTGGACGTAGCGATTGCACCTTTGTTATGGCGCCTGGACTACTACGGCATTGAGTTGAGCAAGAATGCAGCACCTTTGCTGAAATACGCTGAACGCATCTTCTCGCGCCCTGCTTACATTGAAGCATTGACTCCTTCTGAGAAGGTGATGCGCAAGTAATTGCGTGCTGATTTCTCCTTGTATTAGCAGTTAGCTGGATCTTGCCCATGAACGAACCCACCCCCACCTCAACGCGCCCGTATTTGATTCGGGCTATTCATGAGTGGTGCACTGACAATGGCTTAACACCGTATTTATCAGTGCGGGTGGATCGTTCTGTGCAGGTGCCACGCGAATTTGTGAATGATGGAGAGATTGTGCTGAACGTGGGCTATGACGCCACTGGCGGCCTGCAGCTGGGCAATGAATACATTGAATTCAAAGCTCGGTTTGGCGGCAAACCACGTGAAATCATGCTTCCGGTTGAGCGAGTCCAAGCTATCTATGCGCGTGAGTCTGGGCAGGGAATGTCTTTTCCAGTCGTGGATGACTTGCTGGCGGAGGTTTCCGACGAAGATCTGGGGCTTGAGGAAGATTTGTCCATCGATGCAGAGATTGCGACACCTTCGCCCAGCTCAGAACCTGCTCGCGTGGTGCAGTTGGTGTCAGTGCCAACGAAGGCTGATGCGGGTGATGGAGATGATGAGCCTCGTCCACCGAGTGCTCCCAGCGCAGGTCGCCCAGCACTCAAACGCATAAAGTAATACTTAATTTTTTAGACTGCATTTTTTTGCATTAGAATTGCAGTCTTCGCCGGTTTAGCTCAGTTGGTAGAGCACCCGCCTTGTAAGCGGTAGGTCGTCAGTTCGAATCCGACAACCGGCACCATTCAGGTGCCATTTCTTTGGTTACTTTATCCGAAAGTCTTTTGCAGGCTTGACGGATCGCCGGTTTAGCTCAGTTGGTAGAGCACCCGCCTTGTAAGCGGTAGGTCGTCAG
>JADMKK010000008.1:127706-187068 GCA_015478895.1 Comamonas sp.
TTCGAATCCGACAACCGGCACCATTTCCCTCTCTCTTCATTCAAAGCCAGTTTTCTCTTCTGAGAAGGTTTTTCTGCGTTTGTTTCTTAAGCAGGGCTTTGCCAAGGCGAGGCACTAAGTATCTTCAAGCGGATGCGTGCCACGTTCCAGCCTTTGGTACGCAGGTGTGCTTCTAAGCTGGGAAGCAAATAACGAAGTTTGGCTGCTGCCGCCGTGTGTTTCACGATCAGGCACCAAGTCTCGCCTTCTATGGGGCCGGCCTGAATGCTTTGACGCAGGCCTAGAGGCAATAATGGTTCGATCGCTTTCATGCGGGCATTGGATTCACGCGCTTGTCCAACCAGCTTCGATAGCATGGGTGAAGACTGGGCGGCTTGCTCCAGCGAAATAGCAAAATGGCGACGCGAATGCATGGGGGTCATGTGGGCAGAAGTTTGGCGCATTATGGATCCCTGCAGTGCAGCATGTATTTGCGGGGAATGGCTGTTGGTGTTAAAGCACAAGCGGCAGTTAGAATCAATTTTTGGCTTTCAGCGGACGAAGCTCTTGTTTTGCTGCTGAGTGAGCCCATCTGCATGGCAACTCTACATTAGGGATTTGGCCGCTTTCAGTGCCACCAAGGCATTGCTGAGCGGCTTCCGTTCGCATGGTCAACTTTCTTACCAAACTTTTCGGCAGCCGCAATGACCGGCTTCTCAAGCAGTACCGCAAGACGGTGGCTCTTATCAATGCGATGGAGCCAGAGCTGGAAAAGCTCGATGACCCAGCATTGCGGGCTAAAACCCAGGAGTTCAAGGATCGCCTGACCCAGGGCGAAACTTTGGATGATCTGCTGCCTGAAGCCTTTGCAGTTGTGCGTGAAGCCTCCAAGCGAACTATGAAGATGCGCCACTTTGACGTGCAGCTCATGGGCGGCATGGCATTGCACCAAGGCAAGATTGCAGAAATGCGAACCGGTGAAGGTAAGACGCTGACATCTACTTTGCCTGTCTACCTGAATGCCTTGGCGGGCCAGGGGGTGCATGTGGTGACGGTCAACGATTACTTGGCCAGCCGCGATGCGGAAACCATGCGCCCGCTCTACAACTTCTTGGGACTGGCCGTGGGCGTGAATCTGCCCAATGCCCCCCGTGAAGATAAGCAGCTGGCATATTTGGCCGACATCACTTACGGCACCAACAACGAATACGGCTTCGATTACCTGCGCGACAACATGGTCTACGACAAGGCCGATCGCGTGCAGCGCATGCTGAATTTTGCGATTGTCGATGAGGTGGACTCCATCTTGATCGATGAAGCGCGGACGCCTTTGATCATTTCAGGTCAGGCGGACGACAACACTGCCATGTATCTGGCAATCAATGATCTGGCTCCTAAATTGGTGCGCCAAGAAGGTGAGGCGGATCCCCGTACGGGCGAAGGTGTGGTCAAACCCGGAGACTTCACGGTGGATGAAAAGAGCCATCAAGTCTTCCTGACCGAAGATGGTCATGAAAATGCAGAACGCATTTTGAGCGAAGCAGGCTTGCTGCCTGAAGGCGCTTCGTTGTACGACCCGTCGAATATCGCCTTGGTACACCATGTGTATGCCGCTTTGCGTGCGCACCATATCTATCACCGCGACCAGCACTATGTCGTGCAAAACGGCGAAATTGTGATTGTGGACGAATTCACCGGGCGTTTGATGTCGGGCCGTCGCTGGAGCGAAGGTCTGCACCAGGCCGTGGAAGCCAAGGAAGGTGTGGCCATTCAGGCTGAGAACCAAACCATGGCCTCGATCACCTTTCAGAACTATTTCCGCCTGTATAACAAACTGTCCGGCATGACCGGTACGGCTGACACGGAAGCGTTTGAATTCCAGAGCATTTATGGCCTGGAAACCACGGTGATTCCTCCGAATCGTGTCAGCAAGCGCGAAGACCAGCTGGACCGCGTCTACAAGACTACGCAGGAAAAGTACAACGCAGCAATCGACGATATCCGTGAATGCCATGAACGTGGTCAGCCCGTATTAGTGGGCACAACTTCGATTGAAAACTCGGAAATCATTGATGCCTTGCTGGTCAAGGCCGGTCTGCCCCACCAAGTGCTGAATGCCAAGCAGCACGCCAAGGAAGCGGACATCATCGCGCAAGCGGGCCGCAAGGGCATGATCACCATTGCCACCAATATGGCCGGCCGTGGTACGGACATCGTTTTAGGCGGCAATATCAGCAAGCAGGAAGCAGCCATTGAAGCCGATGCGTCTTTGGATGCAGCAGCTAAGCAAGGGCAGCTTGACGCTTTGCATATGCAATGGAAAGCCGACCACGAAGAGGTCAAAGCCTTGGGTGGCCTGCGCATCATTGCGACCGAGCGCCATGAGTCGCGCCGTATCGACAACCAGTTGCGTGGCCGCTCAGGCCGTCAGGGCGATCCAGGCTCTTCGCGTTTCTATCTGAGTCTGGATGACCAGTTGATGCGCATCTTTGCGGGTGATCGCGTACGCGCCATCATGGATCGCTTGAAGATGCCGGAAGGCGAAGCCATTGAGGCGGGCATTGTGACCCGCTCCATTGAGTCTGCCCAGCGCAAGGTGGAGGCGCGTAACTTTGACATGCGCAAGCAATTGCTGGAATACGACGACGTTTCCAACGATCAGCGCAAGGTGATCTACCAGCAGCGCAATGAAATTTTGGATGCTGTTGATCTGCAGGCCATGATTACCGCCATGCGTGAAGACTGCGTGGCCGATTTGGTGCGCCAGCATGTGCCCCCTGAATCGATGGAAGAGCAGTGGAATTTGCCGGCTTTGGAAAAAGCGCTGGCGGAGTGGCATGTGACCGTCGATCTGCAAGCCATGCTCAAAGACTCCGAGAGCATCACCGACGAAGAGATTCTGGAAATCTGCGTGAAGACGGCCAACGATGTCTACCAAGGCAAGCTGGACATGGTGGGCTCTGAGCAGTTCATGAACTTCCAGCGTGCCGTGCTGCTGCAAAGCTTTGACACGAACTGGCGCGACCACTTGGCGGCGCTCGATTACCTGCGCCAAGGTATCCACCTGCGCGGTTTTGCCCAAAAGCAGCCCAAGCAGGAATACAAGCGCGAAGCGTTTGAGCTGTTCCGCCAGTTGATTGACTCGGTAAAGAACGAAGTCACCCGCGTGCTCTTGACCGTGCGCATCCAGCAGCCAGAGCAACTCAATGAAGTGGCGCAAAGTATTGAGCACCACGCGGAAAGCGCCCAAAGCGCCATGCAATACGCCAGCGCTGACGGGGACAAGACCGACAGCTTTGAGTTGCCTGAAGGTATGCGCGTAGGCCGTAACGACCCTTGCCCTTGCGGTAGTGGCAATAAGTTTAAAAACTGCCACGGCAAACTGGTCTGATCTGGCTGGGCGTGCCTTGCACAATCAACACGGGCTGCGGCCCGTGTTTTTCGTTGTGGGGCGTGGTTTGTCCCCATAATTGTCGTTTTACCGTTTCTGTTTTTTCGTAGGAAGCCCTGCAATGCCTGTGAATTTGCCTGTTCCCGTCGCCGCTGACTTGTTTCCCGTTGCGGGCGTGCGTATTGGTGTCACCGAAGCCGGTGTGCGCAAAGCCAATCGCAAGGACGTGAGCGTCTTCCTGCTCGACGAAGGCGCCAGCGTGGCGGGTGTGTTTACGCAAAACCGCTATTGCGCAGCCCCTGTCCAAGTCAGCCGCGAGCACTTGGCTGCGGGCCAAGGCATCCGCGCCATGGTCATCAACACCGGCAACGCTAATGCGGGCACGGGCGCTGCGGGTCTGGCCAATGCACGCGCCACTTGTGCGGCGCTGGCCAAGGAGCTGGGCGTAAAGGCGGAGCAAATCCTGCCGTTCTCCACCGGCGTGATCATGGAAGCACTGCCGGTAGATCGCATCGTTGCTGCTTTGCCTGCGGCCATTGCAGCTGCCAAGGCTGACAACTGGGCTGTGGCTGCCGAAGGCATCATGACCACGGACACCCAGCCCAAGGCGTACAGCCGCCAAGTGCAAGTGGGTGGCAAGACTGTCAACATCACCGGCATCAGCAAAGGCGCGGGCATGATTCGCCCCAATATGGCGACCATGCTCGGCTATCTGGCGACCGACGCCGCCATTGCGCCGCAGTTGCTGCAAGGCCTGGTCAAAGAGCTGGCCGATGGCTCCTTCAATCGCGTGACTATTGATGGTGATACGTCGACCAACGATTCCTTCATCCTGATTGCCACGCACAAGGCGGGCAATGCCACGATCACCGCCTGGGACAGCGCAGAAGGCCAAGCCCTGAAAGCTGCACTGTTGGACGTCGCCCGCCTGCTGGCGCAAGCCATTGTGCGCGATGGCGAAGGTGCGACCAAATTCATCACCGTGCAGATTGACGGGGGCAAGACCGAAGCAGAGTGCCGTTTGGCCGCGTATGCCATTGCCCACTCGCCCCTGGTAAAGACAGCGTTTTTTGCCTCTGACCCGAACCTGGGCCGCATCTTGGCCGCAGTGGGCTACGCCGGCATTGACGATCTGGATCAGACCAAGATTGGCCTGTTCCTGGACGATGTCCATGTGGTGGTGGATGGTGGCCGCAACCCGTCCTATCAGGAAGCCGATGGCCAGCGCGTGATGAAGCAGCAGGAAATCACCGTGCGCGTCGATCTGGGCCGTGGCAGTGCATCACAGACGGTGTGGACCTGCGACTTCAGCCACGACTACGTGACCATCAATGCGGACTACCGTTCCTAAATCGCCTTAAACCGCAGTGCGATGGCAGCAAGGCCCTTGGGTCTTGTTCTGTTTTATGAGCAGCATGCCGTTGATACAGCTTGATTTCAGTTTGAAAGCATATTGAAATCAAGCATCCATAACGGCATATAGCTATAAAAATTAATTCATGGAGATGGCCCTGTGCAAGATGTGATGAACCCTTTGGAGCGTTTGGTCGAGCGCGCTGAGCAATTGATGCAGCGCATTGAGTCGGTGCTGCCGCAGGCGCTGCAAGCGCCGGCCGACTGGAATACCGCCATTGCTTGGCGTTACCGCAAACGTGCCAATGGCTGCGGGGCGCTGGAGCCGGTGCGCCACGTGGGGGCCATGCAGCTGTCGGATTTGCAAAACATTGACGGCCAAAAAGACAAGATTGCGCGCAATACCGAGCAATTTGTGCAAGGCCGCACCGCCAACAACGTGCTGCTGACGGGGGCTCGCGGCACGGGCAAGTCATCGCTGATTCGCGCCTGTCTGCACGCTTATGCACCTCAAGGTTTGCGCCTGATCGAGGTGGACAAGGCCGATTTAACCGATCTGCCCGACATCGTGGACGTGGTGGCGGGGCGCCAAGAGAAGTTCATCATCTATTGCGACGACCTGAGCTTTGAAGAAGGCGAGCCCGGCTACAAAGCCATGAAGTCGATTCTGGATGGCTCGGTCAGCGCGGCCACACCCAATGTGCTGGTGTATGCCACCAGCAACCGCCGCCACCTGTTGCCCGAATACATGACGGACAACCTGAGCACGCAAAAGGGCGACAACGGAGAGATTCACCCCGGCGAAGTGGTGGAGGAGAAAATCTCGCTGTCCGAACGCTTTGGCCTGTGGGTGAGCTTTTATCCCTTCAGCCAAGACGAATACCTGCGCGTGGTGGCGCAATGGCTCTCCAGCATGGGTCTGGATGCCGCCGCCATCGAAGCTGCCCGTGCTGAAGCACTGGTCTGGGCGCTGGAGCGTGGCTCACGCAGCGGCCGCGTGGCCCAGCAATTTGCGCGCGATTATGCCGGGCGTTTGAACCACCAGCCTGCCACGGTACAGCGCATTGCCGATGTGGATGGCCTGGCGGAAGGCGCTGAAATTTGAGATTGAACGAGAAAATTGAACGAGAAAAGAATTGGTGACTGTGACTGCTGTAACTACTCCCGCTCCCGTATCTGCGGAACCTCAACACACCGAAGTCGCCGTGGGCGTGCTGATCCGCGAAAGCGATGGTGCCTTGCTCATCACCAGCCGCCCCGAAGGCAAGCCGCGTGCGGGCTGGTGGGAGTTTCCCGGCGGCAAGCTAGAAGCTGGTGAAACCGTGGAGCAAGCCCTGCGCCGTGAGTTGCAGGAAGAGATCGGCATCACCATCACTAACTGCCTGCCGTGGAAGGTGACGGAGCACGCCTACAGCCACGCGCTGGTGCGTTTGCACTGGTGCAAGATCACGCAGTGGGAGGGTGAGTTTGCGATGCTGGAAGGCCAGCAGATGGCGTGGCAGCAGCTGCCTTTGGAAGTGCGTCCTGTTTTAGAGGGCTCGCTGCCGGTGCTGCAATGGCTCAGCGAAGAACGTGGCTTGCCATTTGATGCCGCAGTCTATGTCGTAGAGGAATCTAAAAAGATAGCTTGATGCCCTGGTATTTTCTTGCTTTCAAAGCCTTTTAGGGTGGAATGCAAGCAATCGCTAGGGCCGGCTGCTATCTTTTGCGATGAGTTTGGGCAGCGTTTCGGGTGTCAATCGACATCGTGGCGTGGGTCGCCATACTGCGCATCTTGTGGCGGAGTTTGCGCAGGCACACGAAATTCTTCGGCTGCCCAGGCGCCCAGATCAATATTTTTGCAGCGCTGGCTGCAAAAAGGTCGCCATGCATTGGTCGGTGCAAAAAGACTGGGCCCGCTGCAGGTGGGGCATTGCACGGTGGGAGGGGTCGAGGTGAGGTCGCTCATGCGCAAAGTCTGGCACAGAGCTGCGCTTAGGCGCAGAGTGTCAGCTCAAAATCCGCGTTTTCTGTGGACGATTGCAGGCTGCCGCTTTCAGTAGAACGTACCAAACGTACCGAAACCATGAGGCGGTTGGCGCTGATCTCCGGCACCAGACCCGAATCAGCGGCAATGCGCAAACGCAGCAACTGGTAGGCCTTGCCTGCAGGCAAGGACTGCTGAAACTGCCCATTGGTGGCAGCCACTTTTTGGGGCGTTCCGGTTTCTCGCAGCAAAGCCAAAAGCAGCGATAACGCGTCCGCCAGCGGTTTGAGGCAAGCGCACCATTGGTTGAGATCATGGATGCGTTGCGCCGCAGGCATGTTTTGCCAGCGGTGATAAGCGGGCAGATCAAAGCTGCTTGTGCCACCAGGAATGCCCACGCGGCTGCGAATGGCCATGAGCCAGTCGTTTTCAGTGAGGGGCTGGCCGGTTTTTCCTGCTTGGGCGTGCAGCTGGGAGTAGCACTGGTCAAGCCGCGCAATGATGTTGTCCAGCATGTCTTGCGCGATGGCCGGGTTGTCGCGCAATCCTTCGAACATGCTTTTGTGGCGATCCAGATCGCGCATCAAATCCGATTTGAGGTCGGCGCGGGATGCCACTTCCATGATCTCGAAGATCGTGGTCAAGGCAAAGTGGTGATCAACCGCGGATTCGCGCGTGGTGAGTTCAAACAAACGCCGAAACAGTTGTTCCAGTCGCAGGTAGGTGCGTAAGCGTTCGTTGAAAGGGTACTCGTAAAGAATCACGCTGGCTTATCCCGGAGTGCGCAGGCGAAAAAGTGGGCGGCTAGAGCACTCGCAATGAAAATAATTCTCAAATTGCGCAGAGCTTGACTGCCATCATAGCTGTAACCACGCTGAAATTGATAGCACTTCATGACCCAATGCAGCTAAATCTACGCCATCGTTATAGATAACGCAGTCTGCAGCGGCCTGGCGCTGGGCGCGTGTAGCCTGTGCCGCAATGATGCGCTCTACCGCCGCGCGCTCTAAACCACTGCGCGCCATCACGCGTTGGATCTGCGTTTCTGTTTCACAGTCCACCACAATGACGGCATCCACTTGCTGGCGCCAACGGCCTGATTCCACCAGCAGCGGTACATCGAATACCAATACTTTGTATCCACACGCCTGCGCCTGCAGCGCCTGGCGCTCGGTCAAACTGCCGACCAAAGGGTGAATGATGGCTTCCAGCCGCTGGCGCGCGCTGGCGTCTTGAAAAATCAGCTGGCGCATGAAGTTGCGATCCAAGGCGCCTTCCGCAGTTAATGCCTGTGGGCCAAACTCCACTTCAATTTGGGGCATGGCCAAACCCTGCGGCTCTGTTAGGCTGCGCGAAATCTGGTCCGCATCGATAAGCGCAGCGCCGTTTTGGGCCAGCATGTGGCCGACCGTGCTTTTACCGCTGCCAATTCCACCGGTGAGTCCTATGCGCTGGGCTCGTTGCATATTCATAGTCCTAATGCACTCCATAAGCTGTACAGAATGGCGTTGTGGCCCCAAAACATGGACACAAAACCAGCGCCGGCAAGGAATGGTCCGAAAGGAATATAGCCACCTTCACGCAAGCCACTGCTGAACTTCATGGCGATGCCTACGATGGCGCCAATGACAGACGAAAGCAAAATGATAGGAATCAACGCTTGCCAGCCAAACCACGCGCCTAGCGCTGCAAAAAGCTTGAAGTCACCATACCCCATGCCTTCTTTGCCCGTGGCAAGCTTGAACGCCCAATACACCCCCCAGAGTGACAGGTAGCCTGCCGCCGCACCCCATACAGCATCGCTGAGTGTGCTTTCTGTCCAGCCTAGCGCAGCGGTCAGGAGGCCGGCCCACAACAGGGGCAGGGTAATGTCGTCGGGCAGGTAAGTGGTGTCCCAATCAATCATTGCCAGCGCCAGCAGAGCCGCACTAAAGCCGCTCCAGGCCCATCCAGTGGGCGTAAAACCCCAGCGATAAATACACCAGGCAAACAACGCTGCTGCGCTGATTTCCACCAAGGGATAGCGAATGCTGATGGATTGGGCGCAGCTTGAACACCGCGCGCGCAAAAAGAGCCAGCTGAGCAGCGGAATATTCTCAAACCACCGCACGCCATGGCTGCAGTGCGGGCAGCGGGAGTGGGGGCGACTCAGCGTGAGTGCTGGAGCCTTGGCTTCGTAAGGCGTGCCCGTCTTGGCCGCTTGGTGCTCTGCGCACTCCGCATCCCATTGTTGCTCCATCATTTTTGGGAGGCGATGGATGACGACGTTTAAAAAACTACCGACGAGTAAGCCTATCAATGCGGCCAAAGCCACAGGGCTCCATGCGTGTAACTCCATCAGACCACCTGTCCCAGCTTGAAAATAGGCAGGTACATGGCCACCACAATGCCCCCGATCAGGCCGCCCAGGAAAACAATGATGATGGGCTCCATCAGGCTGGATAAGCCCGCCACCATTTCATCGACTTCCTGGTCGTAAAAATCAGCGGCTTTGCTCAACATGTGGTCGATGGAGCCAGACTCCTCACCAATTGCGCACATTTGCAGCACCATGGATGGAAATACATGGGCGTTGTCCATCGCCGTAGTCAGGCTCGTGCCGGTGGAGACTTCATGCTGAATTTTCAGCGTGGCTTCTCGATACAAGCTGTTGCCTGAGGCACCGCCCACGGAGTCCAGCGCTTCAACCAACGGGACGCCCGCTGCAAACATGGTGGAGAGTGTGCGAGTCCATCGGGCGACACAAGATTTGTCGATCAGTGTGCCGAACACGGGCAGCTTTAAAAACACACGATCCATGATGCGTTGCATCTTGGGGCTGCGTTGCCAAGCTTGCATAAAAAAGTAAACCGCGCCGCCAATCACACCAAAAATAGCCCACCAGTAAGCGACGAAAAATTCGCTGATCGCCATGACTAGCAGAGTGGGCGCGGGAAGGTCAGCACCAAATGAACTGAAGACTTCTTTGAAAGCTGGAATCACAAAAATCATGATGACAGTGATCACAATCAAAGCCACGATCACTACAGCGATGGGATACATCAGGGCCGATTTGATCTTGCCCTTGATCGCCTCTGTTTTCTCCATGTAGGTCGCTAAGCGATCCATGAGCGTCTCTAAAATCCCTGCAGCTTCACCTGCTTCAATTAAATTGCAATACAGGTTGTCAAAATACCTGGGGTGCTTGCGAAACGCCATGCTCAGTGATGTCCCAGTTTCGACATCAAGGCGGACATCGTTGAGCAGCTTGGCTACGCTTGGGTTGGAGTTGCCGCGGCCCACAATGTCAAAAGACTGCAGTAACGGAACGCCTGCTTTCATCATGGTCGCCATTTGACGCGTAAAGAGCGCAATGTCTTTGGGCTTGATGCGCTTGCCCGCGCGCATGGTGCGCTTTTTGAGCTTCGTCATGAAGATGCCCTGTCGGCGCAGCGACGCTTGCACTTGCGCTTCGCCCGTGGCGCGCATTTCTCCGCGCACCTCTTTGCCTTGGCGATCTTTTCCTCCCCATTCGAAGACAAACTCTTTAGCGTTTGCTTTGCCCGCTGGTGCGTTGGCCATGTCGCGTGCTCCCTCTGCTTATCCTGTTGTTATGCGCAAGGCAGTATTTGAACTTCTGAGTGCTGCTACTGATTGGTTACGGCCAGGACTTCTTCCAAGGAAGTCAAACCATTGCGCACTTTATCTAAACCTGACTCGCGCAAAGACTTCACACCTTCACGCTTGGCTTGTGCAGCAATTTCTAAGGAGCTTCCATCGCGCAAAATAATGTGCTGGATCTCTTCTGAAATTGGCATGACCTGATAAATACCTACACGTCCTTTGTAGCCGTTATTGCATGCGCTGCAGCCCACAGGTTTGTAGGCCACCCAACTGCCATCCAGCTGCGATTCTTCGTATCCCGCCTCTAACAAAGCTTCTTGCGGAATATCGTGCGGCTGTTTGCACTGGGTGCATAAACGGCGTGCAAGGCGCTGCGCGGTAATCAGAATCACGCTAGAAGCAATATTGAAGGGCGCAATCCCCATGTTGCGCATGCGTGTCAGGGTGCTGGGGCCGTCATTGGTGTGCAGGGTAGAGAGTACCAAGTGACCTGTTTGGGCCGCTTTGATGGCAATGTCGGCAGTCTCCAGATCACGAATTTCACCCACCATGATGACGTCGGGATCTTGGCGCAAGAAAGATTTGAGCGCTGCAGCAAAGGTGAGCCCTGCTTTTTCATTGACGTTCACCTGATTGATACCAGGCATGTTGATTTCGGAAGGGTCTTCCGCTGTCGAAATATTCACGCCAGGCTTGTTCAAAAGATTCAAGCAGCTGTACAACGACACGGTTTTGCCGGAGCCTGTCGGGCCGGTGACCAAAATCATGCCGTAAGGGCGCTGGATAGCGTCCAAAAGGCGCTTTTTCTCATCCGCTTCATAGCCCAATGCGTCAATACCCATTTTGGCGCTGTTGGGGTCCAAAATACGAATAACAATTTTTTCGCCAAATAGTGTCGGCAACGTAGAAACACGAAAGTCAATGACACGATCTGGGCCCACTTTGAGCTTCATGCGCCCGTCTTGTGGAATGCGTTTTTCTGAGATGTCCAAACGTGAAATAACTTTAATGCGTGAGGCCAGTTTCTCCTTGATAGCACTCGGAGGGGTCGCTATTTCGCGCAGTTCACCATCAATGCGAAAGCGCACCCGGTAAGTGTGCTCATAGGGCTCAAAGTGCAAATCTGAAGCGCGCATATTGAATGCATCGATCAGCATCTTGTGCAAAAACTTAACGACCGGTGCGTCTTCTACGTCTGCGGCACCAGAGTCCTTGCCATCGGCTTCTATGACTTCTTTGACATCGTCAAACTGAAAGTCTTCACCGCCGCCATAGCCCTCGAGCGACTCTGCAACGCTTTTGTTTGTGGCATCGACCAAGCGCTGGAGCTTGTCGAACTCTGCAATGACCCAGTCAATGCCCATTTGCGAGGCAAATTTTATTTTTTCTGCCACCTCTTTGTCCGAAGGGTCTGCGGTGGCCACCACCAGCCGATTGCCTCGTTTCAGCAAGGGGAGTACTTTGTACCCGGCGCATAGTTTGCTATCCAGCAGATTTTTGGGAAGCCGTGTGGGGTCAATCGCGTCCAGATCTACTAACGGTGTCGCAAAAATCGTGGAGACGTGATGCGCCAGCGCAGGCGCTGACATATGCCCAGAGCTGACCAATTGGGCAACAAAGCCGTGCTTGTTTGACTGTGCTTTGCGCATAACTTCCTGTGCTGCAGCTTCTGTTAGGCAGCCGGCAGCGACCAAGGCCCGAGCAAGGCCTGCTAAAGGCGGTACAGAGGAAGAAAGTGTGTTCATTGACGAAGTCTCTGCAGTCATGGGCCGAGATTAACGGACAATTGATTGAAATGGTCAGCAGATCATCTCTTATCGGGATTGCGCTGCCTAGACAACAAAGCCTGCTGAAGCAGGCTTTGTACGATGGTATTGATAAGGTCGAGGTGAATGCGCCCCCGCCCCGCAATCTCGATCTGCCGGACCTGTGCGTTTAAGGTCTTCCGGCTAGCGTTGCTTCAGTGATGCACCAAAGGGTGTTTTCTCAGCTTAGGTGCGGCGCAGCAGTAGCTGCGCCGCCAAATGTTCCATAGCGTCGGTATATGCATTGCGTGGCAGATGACACAGGGCATCAATCGCACGAACAGCCTCATCGTGTGCAACTTGGCGTGCTGCATTCAAGGCGCCCGTTGTTTTCACAATCGACAAAATAGCGCCCAATTGATCGGCAGAACCTTGTTCGATAGCGTTGCGCACCAGTTGAGCTTCTTCGGCATTACCGCGCTGCATGGCAATAATCAAAGGCAAAGTGCATTTGCCTTCGCGCAGGTCATCGCCCAAATTTTTACCAAGCTCTGCACTGTCACCGTCATAGTCCAAAACATCATCAATGATCTGGAAAGCGGTTCCCAGCGCTTGGCCATAAGTAACGCAAGCAGCTTCTACGTCAGGTGTGGCACCCGCCAAAATCGCCGCAATTTGTGTGCTGGCTTCAAAAAGCTTGGCAGTCTTCGAGCGAATAACGGTCAGATATCCGGCTTCGTCGAGCGAGGCATCATGGGTATTGATGAGTTGCTGGACTTCACCTTCAGCAATGATATTGGTAGCGTCTGACAGTACTTGCAGAATGCGCATATTGCCAACTTCTACCATCATCTGAAAAGAGCGCGTGTGCAGGAAGTCGCCCACCAGTACGCTGGCGGGGTTGCCGAAAGACTCGTTGGCAGTCGGTCTTCCTCGGCGCAGGGTGGATGCATCCACCACGTCGTCGTGCAAAAGCGTAGCGGTGTGAATCAATTCCACCACAGAGGCCAGCACATGCCTTTGGGGATTGGTGTCTCCCAAGACGTTGCTGACCATCAGCAACAAAGCCGGGCGTAATCGCTTGCCCCCAGCGGCGATGATGTATTGAGAAATCTGGCCGATCAAGGGAACACTGGTCGTCAAGCGTTGAGCGATGACTTGGTCTACCGCTTGCATGTCAGCGGCAATCAGAGTTAGCGGATGGGGTGTGGGGTTTGCTGTAGTCAAAGTAGTGCCACCAGAAGAGGCGCTGATTATAGGTATTGCGAAGGCCTGATGAATTAGGGGCTATGAAGGCACATAGACGTGTTATGGGGTTTGTGCGTACAATAGCCGGCTTCCGTAGAAATTCGTCTGCGGAACTCTCAGATTCGAAAGAGGTTTACATGTACGCGGTCATAAAAACCGGCGGCAAACAGTATCGTGTTGCTGCTGGCGAAAAAATCAAGGTAGAACAGATTGCTGCGGACGTAGGCCAGGAAATCGTGATCGACCAAGTGTTGGCAGTCGGCAACGGCGCTGAACTCAAGGTTGGCACACCCCTGGTGTCCGGCGCAACTGTGAAGGTAACTGTTGTTGCCCACGGTAAGCACGACAAAGTGCGCATCTTCAAGCTGCGCCGTCGCAAGCACTACGCTAAATCCCAAGGCCATCGCCAGCAGTTCACAGAACTGCAAATCGTGGCGATTGCTGCTTAATTCCGAAGGAGCTAAGTCATGGCACAGAAAAAAGGCGGCGGCTCTACGCGCAACGGACGTGATTCCAAGCCAAAAATGCTGGGTGTGAAGGCTTTCGGTGGTGAATTGATCAGCGCAGGCTCGATCATTGTTCGCCAGCGTGGCACTAAGTTCCACCCCGGTACCAACGTTGGTATTGGCAAGGATCACACTTTGTTTGCTTTGGTTGAAGGCCACGTGTCGTTTGACACGAAGGGCGCTTTGTCCAAGCACACCGTCAGCATCACGCCTGCTGCTTAAAGCACCACGCGTTATCTGACACCAGCAAAGCCCCGATGCGTCGGGGCTTTGCTGTTTTTGCGGGGGCAAAAATGCCCTTGTGCAGCAGGCCAAGGATGTCCTTGGCTTATGCTTTTAGATCGGCATATAGCATGCCAATCTCTCTAATGAATCACGGGAAAGCCTCATGAAGTTCGTCGATGAAGCCTATATTGAAATTGCTGCGGGCGATGGCGGTAACGGCGCAGCCACGTTCCGACACGAAAAATACAAGGAATTCGGTGGGCCTGACGGAGGTGATGGCGGCCGTGGTGGTCACGTCTATGCCGTGGCCGATGTCAATCTGAATACTTTGATCGATTACCGCTACGCGCGCCGCCATGAAGCGGAACGTGGTGAAAACGGCTCGGGCAACGACATGTTTGGGGCTGCGGGTAAAGACATTACCTTGCGCCTGCCAGTTGGCACCATTTTGTCGGACCAAGAAACTGGTGAAGTACTGTTTGAGCTGCTGACACCTGGCGAAAAAATTGTCTTGGCCAATGGCGGGGATGGCGGTTTTGGCAACTTGCGCTTTAAGAGCGCTGTGAACCGTGCTCCGCGCCAAAAAACACCCGGTCGTCTGGGTGAGCGTTTGACGCTCAAGCTAGAGCTGAAGGTGCTGGCCGATGTCGGTTTGCTGGGCATGCCCAACGCAGGCAAGTCCACTTTTATTTCTTCGGTGTCCAATGCACGCCCGAAGATTGCGGACTACCCTTTCACCACTTTGCACCCTAATTTGGGCGTGGTGCGCGTGGCGGCTGAACAAAGCTTTGTCATCGCCGATATTCCCGGTCTGATCGAAGGCGCATCCGATGGTGCGGGCTTGGGGCACCAGTTCTTGCGCCACCTGCAGCGCACCCGCTTGCTGCTGCACATTGTGGACATGGCTCCTTTTGACGATGGCGTAGACCCTGTGGAGCAGGCCAAAGCCATCGTGCAGGAGCTCAAGAAGTACGACGACGAGTTGTACAACAAGCCACGCTGGCTGGTGCTCAACAAGATGGACATGGTGCCGACTGAAGAGCGTGCCGCCAAGGTCAAAGATTTTGTCAAGCGCTTTAAGTGGAAGGGCCCGGTCTATGAGATCTCGGCGCTGGCACGGGAGGGCACTGACAAGCTGATCAAGGACATCTACAAGCACGTACACGTGGTGCAGCAGGCTGAGCAACCATCTGAAGCAGAGTACGATCCACGTTTTGCTGGCAATGCGCCAGAGTGAAACGCAGCTTGTTCTGCTTCTTGATTAATAGCTGCTAGCCTTTGTGTACCAAGGGCTGGAGGCCTAAAAAGCTCTCAATCATGTCTTCCCGTATTTTGCAAGATGCGCGCCGCATTGTGGTTAAGGTCGGCTCCAGTTTGGTAACCAATGAGGGGCGTGGCCTCGATGAAGGGGCCATCGAAGAGTGGTCACGCCAATTGGCGGCCCTCGTGCATGGTGAGGACGGTGTTCGTCGCGAGGTGATCATGGTCTCCAGCGGCGCCATCGCGGAAGGTATGAAGCGTTTGGGCTGGACGACCCGCCCCAAAGAAATCCACGAATTGCAGGCTGCCGCCGCCGTCGGGCAAATGGGGCTGGTACAGATGTACGAGACCAAACTGCGTGCCTACAGCGTCGGCAGTGCGCAGGTGCTGCTCACGCACGCTGATCTGGCCGACCGCGAGCGATATCTGAATGCGCGCTCCACGCTGTTGACTTTGTTGCGATTGGGCGTGGTGCCGGTGATCAATGAAAACGACACCGTGGTCAACGATGAAATCAAGTTTGGCGACAACGACACTTTGGGGGCTCTGGTGGCCAATTTGGTGGATGCCGATGCCTTGGTCATCTTGACCGATCAAAAAGGCTTGTATACGGCCGATCCCCGCAGCAATCCCGACGCCCAGTTTGTGCACGAAGCGCAGGCGGGTGATCTGGCGCTGGAAGCGATGGCCGGCGGCGCAGGTTCGAGCATTGGCAAGGGCGGCATGCTGACCAAAATCTTGGCGGCCAAGCGCGCTGCAGGGTCGGGCACTTCCACCGTAATTGCTTGGGGGCGTGAGCACAATGCCTTGTTGCGTTTGACGCAAGGCGAAGCCATTGGGACGTTGCTGATCGCGCCTACGCACAAAAACCAAGCGCGCAAGCAGTGGATGATGGACCACCTGCAATTGCACGGCTCCGTCTCCATCGATGCTGGCGCTGTGCGCAAACTGCAGGGAGAAGGAAAAAGCCTGCTTCCTGTGGGCATGGTCGCGGTGGAGGGTGACTTCTCGCGCGGTGATGTGATTGCGGTGCGCGATATGCAAGGCCAAGAAATTGCCCGGGGTTTGGCCAATTACGCCAGTTCCGAAGCGCGCTTGCTGTGCAAGCATGCCTCCAGTGAAGTTGAACAATTACTGGGCTACCGCGGAGAGCCTGAGATGGTACACCGCGACAATATGGTGGTGCATCACTAGATGAGCTTCATCATCAGCTCATAAAAAAATCCCGCTGCGTTGTGAATGCAGGCGGGATTTTTTTATGAGCGCGTGTTGATTTCGCTTTGAGGGTCTGGATCAAAACTGGCACCGGGTGGAAGTTCCATGCCGGGGTTTTGCATCAAACCATGGTGGCGCAGCATGGTGCTGGGCCGTGGTGCTGCAAGAGGTTCAACCAGTCCTTCGCGAGGGCGCATGCCACTGCGTAGATAACGATTGCGTTGTAGCTCGCTGCGCGGAATGTAGCGAGACAGCTCAGTCAGTGCGGTTTCATACACGCCGCGCTTGAACTCCACCACCACATCTAAAGGCACCCAGTAGTCATTCCAGCGCCAGGCATCGAACTCAGGATGATCGGTAGCCCGCAGGTTCAAGTCCCAGTCCTGGCCCAGTAGCTGCAGCAAAAACCAGATTTGCTTTTGCCCTTTGTAATGGCCCCGCGCATCGCGACGTATGTAACGATCTGGCACCTCGTAGCGCAACCAGTCCCTTGTTCTTGCAACCACGCGTACGTGGTCGGGCATGAGACCCACTTCCTCATGCAATTCCCGGAACATGGCTTGTTCAGGGGTTTCGCCCCGATCAATGCCGCCTTGCGGAAATTGCCAGCTGTGGGTACGTATCCGTTTGCCCCAGAACACCTGGTTCTTCTGGTTGAGCAGGATGATGCCGACGTTCGGGCGAAATCCGTCCCGGTCAAGCATAATCGAACCCCAATTTTCTATATTGCGTTCATTATGCACGGCAGTCTGAGCCCAACCAAACTGCCGTCGTTTTATCCCGCTCTGTCTCGCCCATGAAAGCTTCCCAATTTCTCATCTCCACCCTCAAAGAAGCTCCGGCGGATGCCGAAGTGGTCAGCCACAAGCTCATGATGCGGGCTGGCATGATCAAAAAACTGGGTGCTGGTATCTACAACTACATGCCCATGGGCTTGCGCGTGATCCGTAAGGTCGAGGCCATCGTGCGCGAAGAAATGAACCGCGCGGGCGGCATTGAAGTGACCATGCCTGTGGTGCAACCTGCTGAACTGTGGGAAGAAACAGGCCGCTTTGAAAAAATGGGCCCTGAGTTGCTGCGCATCAAAGACCGCCATGGCCGTGACTTCATCGTGCAACCGACTTCCGAAGAAGTGGTGACCGACATTGCACGCCAGGAGTTCAAGAGCTACAAGCAGCTGCCCAAGAACCTGTACCAAATCCAGACCAAGTTCCGCGACGAGCGCCGCCCCCGCTTTGGCCTGATGCGTGGCCGCGAGTTCATCATGAAGGACGCTTACTCCTTCGACAAAGACCGCGACTGCGCCCAGATCAGCTACCAGACCATGCGCGAAGCCTACAAGCGCATCTTTGATCGCTTTGGTCTGCAATATCGCGCGGTGCGTGCGGATTCTGGCGCCATCGGTGGTGACCTGAGCGAAGAGTTCCAGGTAATTGCTTCGACCGGCGAAGACGCCATCGTCTACTGCCCGCAAAGCGACTACGCGGCCAACATCGAAAAAGCCGAATCGCTGGCACCCACGCAGGTGCGTCCTGCGGCGGCCCAAGCCATGAACAAGGTGGCGACACCCGGCAACAGCACCTGCGAAGCCGTGGCTTTGCAGCTGGGTCTGCCTTTGAGTCAAACCGTGAAGTCTTTGGTGCTGGCGACTGACGAACTGAACGAACACGGCGAGATCATCAAGACCCAAGTGTGGTTGCTGCTGCTGCGTGGCGACCATGAAATGAACGAGATCAAGGTCGGTAAGATCGATGGCTTGGCCAACTTCCGTTTTGCCACGGTCGGTGAAATTGAAGAGCATTTCGGTTGCCAGCCTGGCTACCTGGGCCCCATCGGTTTGAAAAAGCCTGTGAAGCTGGTGGTGGACCGCGATGTGGCTGTGATGGCCGACTGGGTGTGCGGTGCCAATGAAGTGGACTTCCACATTACTGGCGTGAACTTTGGCCGCGACCTGCCAGAGCCTGAAGTCATTGCCGATCTGCGCAATGTGGTCGCCGGTGACAAGTCGCCTGATGGCGCTGGTGACTTGGCCATTGAGCGCGGCATTGAAATTGGCCACGTGTTCTATCTGGGCACCAAGTATTCGGAGGCCATGAAGGCCACCTTCCTGGGTGACAACGGCAAGCCCCAGCACTTTGAAATGGGTTGCTATGGCATTGGCGTGACGCGACTGCCTGCCGCCGCCGTGGAGCAAAGCCATGACGAGCGCGGCATGATCTGGCCCGATGCGATTGCGCCGTTCACCGTGGTGATCTGCCCCATTGGCATGGGCCGCAGCGAAGCGGTCAAGGAAGAGGCCTTCAAGCTGTACAACGCGTTGCTGGCTTTGGGCGTGGATGTGATTTTGGACGACCGCGACGAGCGCCCGGGCGCCATGCTGGCTGACTGGGAGCTGATCGGTGTGCCGCACCGCGTGGTGCTGGGCGACCGTGGCCTGAAGGAAGGCGTGGTGGAGTACCAAGGCCGCCGTGATGCCGAAGCCACCAAGATTGCACCGGCTGATGTGCTGGCGCATTTGAAGGGCAAGCTGGGTTTGTAATTCACTGCAGCCTCTATAAAAAGCAGCTTTGGCTGCTTTTTCTGCGTTGATGAGGTCGTACATCTCTTTCACACTGGCAAATTGGCACCTGCACTTTAAAAAGAATCTATGAGGGACTTTGCCGCCATCTACAACACACGCCGCCAATGGCTGGGGCTGGCCGCTGCATGCGTGGGGGCGGGCGCATTGCCGGTACAGGCGGGTGCGCAGTTGGAGGAGCCGCTGGCCGATTCCGTGCGCAGCGCCTTGAGTGCGGCTGTGACTGATCTGGCACCGCCAGAGCCTGTTTTTGCCTCAACCGATGCGCGCATTGAATATTTGCGCTGGCTGACCGCCATGAGTGACCGTCTGCAGCGCCGCATGTCCGATTGGGAGGCACGCCGCGATTTTTTGCAAACGGTGTGGTACGAGGCCAAGCGCGCAGGCTTGGAAGTCTCGCTGGTCATGGGCTTGATTCAAGTGGAAAGCGGGTTTCGCAAGTTCGCCGTGTCCGTTGCTGGGGCGCGCGGCTTTATGCAGATCATGCCGTTCTGGATGCGGGTGATTGGCGATGGCGATGCGGGCAAGCTGTTTCACCTGCAGACCAATGTGCGCTTTGGCTGCGTGATCCTGCGCCATTACCTGGAGCGCGAAAAGGGCGATTTGTTCATGGCGCTGGGCCGCTACAACGGCAGCCGCGGCAAAGATAAATACCCCAATTTGGTGCTGGGTGCGCAAAAGCACTGGCATTTCGATGCGAACGCGCCCCAGAAGGCATAAAAAACAAGAGAATAAAAAAGAGAGCATCACGCCCTTGTCTATCAAGCAGTCGAGCGTTTAAAGATGCTCAAAGCTTTGAAATACAAGGGCGTGATGCTCTCTTTTTTTGGAGTGCCAGTTGCAAGTTCGCAGCGAATTCAAGGAACTCAGGGAACGATAGGCCCCTGGTCGGGTGGAGTTTCCATTTTTATCCGCAAAAGTGCGGCGGGTGAATCTGGAATCGGCTGCGTACCTGCTGAACCTGTCGTGCTGGCATAGGGCACGGGTGCGTCCGGATCGAGCTTGAGCACCAGCACCTGGTCGATACGGTAGCTGTCCACGTCCATCACCTCGAACTTGTAGCCACCCCAGTTCACGCTGTCCGTGCGGCGCGGCACCCGGCGCAGCATCACCATCAAAAAGCCCGCCAGAGTTTCGTACTCTTCCTCGTGCGGCAGCCCTTCCAAATCCAGCACGCGCATGACGTCGTCAATGGGCGTGATGCCATCAATCAGCCAGGAGCTTTCGTCGCGCCGAATGATTTGTTCTTCGTCATCTGGCGAGACCAGATCGCCCATCACCGTACTCATCACGTCGTTCAAAGTGACCACGCCGACCATCAGGCTGTATTCATTCAGGATGGCCGCAAAGTCTTCGTGCACTTGCTGGAACTGGTCGAGCACTTCGGTCAGCGTCAACTTGTCAGGCACGATCAGGATTTTGCGAATCAGGCTGTCGTCTTGCAGCGAGATGGGCTGGTTATTGAGGACGCGCTGGAACAGGTCTTTGGCATCCACGTAGCCAATGATGTGGTCGATATCGCCGTCGCACACGGGATAGGTGGAGAACGGCTCTTCCGCAATGCGGGCCCGGATCACGTGGTCGGGGTCATCCCGCAAGAAGTAGGCAATGCGGTCACGTTGCGTCATGGCAGAGGCCACCGTGCGCGTATCCAGCTCAAAGATGTTGGCAATCGCCTGCTGCTCACGGTAGGCCAGCACACCGGCGCGGGCACCATCTTCGGTCATGGCCAGGATGTCTTCGGTAGTGATTTGCTCGTTGCGCTTGTCCGGCAGACCCAGCAGGCGAATGAGCGCATCGGTGATGCGGCCGTAGAACCAGACAATCGGCTTGAACACCGTCATGCACCATTGCATGGGGCGCAGCACGCGCACCAGCAAGTATTCCGGCTCAATCATGCTCAGTCGACGCGGAACCAGATCGGCAAACAAGATGAACAGCGAGGTGATGAGGAAAAACGAGATCAAGAAACCCACGTTGTGCGCGGCGGTTGCGGGCATCCACAAGCTGAGGAATTCCGTCAGCGCTCCACTGATGGCGCCTTCTCCCACGATACCGCCCAGAATGGCGATGGCGTTTTGCCCCACCTGTACCACGGTGAAGTAGTCACCAGGCTGTGCTTGCATCTGCATGGCTTTTTCTGCGCGGGGGTCACCCTCGTCTGCCATCTGACGCAGACGCAGGCGGCGGGAAGCGGCCAGGGAAATCTCTGCCACAGCGACAAAAGCGCTGGCGGCAATGAGCACAATAATGATGAATAGGCTTTGGGTGAGCGTCATAAGTCAGAGGGGTGGCTGGTGACGGCCAAGTGTCACCATTGTGCATGCCTCCTTTGCATGCTGGCATTCGTACAAACTCCGCACCGCTGCCCTGCGGTCGAGAACGAAAAAACCGCCCCTGAGGGCGGTTTTAGATAAAGCAGGGGCCATGCCAGCATTGCTGGTTTGAAGGCTTGGCATGGGTCCCAAAAGATGCATAGGCGCGGTGATCAGGCTTCGCCGTTGATCACTTGCTGCAGTTCGCCGGACTCGTACATCTCCATCATGATGTCTGAACCACCGATGAATTCACCCTTGATGTACAGCTGGGGAATGGTGGGCCATTCGCTGTAGTCCTTGATACCTTGGCGAATTTCCTGGTCTTCTAGCACGTTCACGGTGGCGATGGCTTTGGGGTCTACACCGCAAGCTTTCAAGATCTGAATGGCACGGCCCGAGAAACCGCACATGGGAAAGCTGGCGCTGCCCTTCATGAACAGCAGGATGTCGTGGGTTTTGACCAGTTGGTCGATACGTTGTTGTGTGTCGCTCATGGAGTTCTCCTTGCAGGGCACTGGCATTTTGGCAGCCAGCTTTACCTCAGATTATTTCACTGTATTGCTACGCCGGCTGACAGCGGGGTTTGGCCGCCCGTGCAACGCTCGATGCCGGACAAGTCCTGGCGGCTGTGCACTTGGGTAAAACCGGCTTGGCGCAGCAATTGCTGCACGGCGCCCGCCTGATCCCAGCCGTGCTCCATCAACAGCCAGGCACCGGCTTTGAGGTGCTGCGGGGCCTGGGCAATGATGGTGCGAATGTCGTCCAGCCCATCTGCGCCGCTGGTCAGCGCTTGGCGTGGCTCATGGCGCAGGGCGGGCATGTGCGCATCATCTTCACGAATATAAGGCGGGTTGCTGACGATGACGTCAAACGTTCCTTGCACCTTTTTCAGCCACGACGACTGCACAAATTGCACGCGCAACCGGAGCCGCTGTGCGTTGGCAGAGGCAACATCCAGTGCATCTTGGCTGAAATCCACCGCAGTGACTGTCGCGTCTTTGCGTTGGCTTTGCAGCGCAAGGGCAATAGCGCCGCTGCCAGTGCCTAAATCGATCACCGTGGGTGAAACGATGTTTTCAATGACATCCAGTGCCCATTCCACCAAAGTCTCTGTATCAGGTCGCGGATCGAGGACACGAGCGTCGATGTGCAGCGGCAGGCCGAAAAATTCTTTGCAACCCGTCAGGTACGCCACTGGCACGCCGTCTTGGCGTTGCGCACAAAGCGCCTCGAACTGCGCTTGCTGCGCAGGCGTGAGGCTATCGCTGTCGTGCGTCAACAACCAGGCACGTCCTGCATCGGGCTGGCCCAGCACATGCAGCAGCAGCATTTGTGCGTCAATGCGCTCCATGCCTTGGCGGTGCGCATGAAGCAGGGCTTGTTGCAAAGTCAAAGAAGGGTTCACGTACGTTATGGGTGAGGGGCAGGCAAGGGCATGGCCTTGACTTGGAGGTGCAGTGTGGCCGATGGCGGCAAGCATACAAAAAGGTATGTCGATAGCCCTGAGGGGCTACTGACATACCTTCGCATTCACACTATTTTTAGCCTCTAACCCTTATGCAATAAGGGCTAGTAGCTATGGCTTTTGAATCTTTCGATTACGAAGCCTTGACGGCATCAACGTTGCGCAAGCGGATGTGCAGCTCGCGCAATTGCTTTTCGTCCACCGGCGAAGGCGCTTGCGTCAGCAAGTCTTGTGCGCGCTGGGTCTTGGGGAAGGCGATCACGTCGCGGATCGACTCGGAGCCGGTCATCAGCGTGATCAAACGGTCCAGACCGAAGGCCAGGCCACCGTGGGGAGGCGCGCCGTACTGCAGCGCATCCAGCAGGTAGCCAAACTTGGCGCGCTGGTCTTCGGGCGAAATGTTCAACGCGGCAAACACCTTGGCCTGGACGTCGGCACGGTGGATACGCACCGAGCCACCGCCCAGCTCCCAGCCGTTCAGCACCATGTCGTAGGCCTTGGCGATGCACTTGGCGGGATCGCTGTCCATCAGGTCTTCATGGCCATCCTTGGGCGAGGTGAAGGGGTGGTGCACGGCCACCCAGCGGCCGGTTTCCTCGTCATGCTCGAACATGGGGAAGTCCACCACCCACAGCGGTGCCCACTTGTCTTCGAACAGACCGCTCTTCTTGCCGAATTCGCTGTGACCCACCTTCAGACGCAGGGCGCCGATGGAGTCGTTGACAATCTTTTCCTTGTCGGCACCAAAGAACAACAGGTCGCCGTCTTGCGCGCCGGTGCGCTTCAAGATTTCGGCAATCGCGGCATCGTGCAGGTTCTTGACGATGGGCGACTGCAGACCTTCACGGCCCTTGGCCACTTCGTTGACCTTGATCCAGGCCAGACCCTTGGCGCCGTAGATCTTGACGAACTCGGTGTAGCCGTCGATTTCGCCACGCGAGATCGAAGCGCCACCGGGTACGCGCAGGGCCACCACACGGCCACCCTTGGTAGTCGCGGGCGTAGAGAACACCTTGAAGTCCACATCACCCATGCAATCGGTCAACTCAGTGAATTCGAGCTTGACGCGCAAGTCTGGCTTGTCCGAACCAAAGCGGAAGGCCGCGTCCTGGTACGTCATGATGGGGAACTCACCCAGATCCACGTTCAGCTGCTGCTTGAACACTTCCGTGATCATTTGCTGGAAGATGGCGCGAATTTCTTCTTCATTCAGGAACGAAGTTTCGCAGTCAATCTGCGTAAATTCAGGCTGGCGGTCCGCGCGCAAGTCTTCGTCGCGGAAGCACTTGGTGATCTGGTAGTAACGGTCAAAGCCGGACACCATCAGCATCTGCTTGTACAGCTGGGGCGACTGGGGCAGCGCAAAGAACTGGCCGTCATGCACACGCGAAGGCACGAGGTAGTCGCGCGCGCCTTCGGGGGTGGACTTGCCCAGCATGGGGGTTTCAATGTCGATAAAGCCCAGCTTGTCCAGGTAGTTGCGCACCTGAATCGAGGTCTTGTAACGCAGCATCATGTTGCGCTGCATTACGGGGCGGCGCAGGTCCATCACGCGATTCGTCAGGCGCACGTTTTCGGACAGGTTCTCGTCATCCACCTGGAAGGGCGGAGTCACGGCAGCGTTGAGCACGTTCAGCTCATGGCACAGCACTTCGATCTGGCCACTTTTGAGCTTGTCGTTGGTGGTGCCAGCAGGGCGTGCACGCACAATGCCCTTGACCTGCACGCAGTACTCGCCGCGGATCTCTTCAGCCACCTTGAACATTTCAGGGCGATCGGGGTCGCACACCACCTGCACATAACCTTCGCGGTCGCGCAGGTCAATAAAGATCACACCACCGTGGTCACGGCGACGGTTCACCCAACCGCACAGGGTCACGGTGTCGCCCATCAGGGCTTCGGTCACAAGACCGCAATATTCAGAGCGCATGGCCATGGTCTATCTTCCTGCGCCTCAGGGACGCGCTTTTTAGGGTTGTTATCGTTCTTCGTTGGAAACAGGCAGGGGCGGAGGTGCCACCACACCCATCGAAACGATGTACTTGAGCGCAGCTTCCACGCTCATATCGAGTTCCACACAGTCGCTTTTGCGCATCATGACAAAGTAGCCACCGGTGGGGTTGGGCGTGGTCGGTACGAACACGCCCACATATTCATCACGCAAGTAGGCCGCCACCTCTCCGGCAGGGTTGCCGGTGATAAAGGCTACCGTCCACACGCCTTCGCGAGGCCATTGCACCAGCACGGCGGTGCGAAAAGCATTGCCGCTGTCGGAAAACACCGTATCAGAGACCTGCTTGACGCTGGAATAAATCGAGCGTACCACCGGGATGCGGGTGATGAGGCTGTCGCCCCAAGCCACCAGCTTGCGGCCTACGAAATTGCTGGCAATCGCGCCAATCGCAAGCAGCACCAGCAGTGTCAGCACCACGCCGAAACCGGGAATGTGCATGCCCAGCAAACGGTCGGGTTGCCAGTCGCCGGGCAACAGCAGCAGGGTTTGGTCCAGCGTGCTGATGATCCAGTGCAGCACCCACACGGTGATGACACCGGGAACGATGACCAGTAAACCCGTGAACAGCCATTTACGCAGTGCAGCCATGACTTGCTTTAAGCCTCCGCCACAGCGCTCGCGCTGCCACCCGCGTCACCTGCAGCGGGAGCCGAAGCAGTGGATGCTGGAGCAGGGGTGCTGCTGCCTTTGAAATCTGTGGCGTACCAGCCCGTGCCTTTGAGCTGGAAACCAGGGGCTGTCAATTGCTTGGAAAATGCAGCTGCGCCGCAGCTTGGGCAATCGGTCAGCGGATCGGCAGTCATTTTTTGGAGGACATCCTTGGCGTGGCCACAGGCGCCACACTTGTACGCATAAATCGGCATAGCTTCAGATTGGCTCGGTAAAAGGCTTGGGACAGAATTTGATAAACCTTCGATTATAGGCAGCCCTGCTTTTTGTCCGTCACAAGTGGGCTTGCGGCAGGCACAAGAAAGGGCGCCGGAGCGCCCTTTGGCTGTCATGCTTGCTGCATCAGTCGATGGTGGAGCCTTGGTAGTGCTTCACTTCTTCTTGTGCATTGGTCACGTACTGGGGCAGCAGAGAACCAGAGACCATGCCGAAAATCGCGCCCATCAAGCCCGCCAGTTGCTGCGGGAAGGCATCGGCCCAGCCGGGCACGGCCCAGAAGGTCAACCACGTGCCAATGCCCAGTACCACTGCGGACAGCGCGCCCTGCGTGGTCGCACGCTTCCAGTACAAGCCAAAGACCAGCGGCACAAAAGCGCCCACCAGCGGCACTTGGTACGCGCCCGAAACCATTTCATAGATCGAGCTGTCCTGCATGGTGATCGCGTAGGTCAACACGCAAGCGGTAAAACCCACCACCGACAGGCGCATGGCTTTGAGGGTTTGCGCATCACTCATGCCGGGTTTGATATTGCGCAGGATGTTTTCCACGAACGCCGTGGACGGTGCCAGCATGGTGGCCGAAGCTGTCGACATGATGGCCGACAGCAGGGCACCAAAGAAGGCAATTTGCAATGCCAAAGGCATGTGTTGCATGACCAAGGTGGGTAGGATTTTTTGGGGGTCATCGCCCATCAGGGCCGCGGTTGCCTCGGGCATGATCAATACGGCTGCGGTCACCACAAACATGGGAATGAAGGCAAACCCAATGTACAAAGTGCCCCCAATCACGGGGCCCCATACGGCCACTTTTTCGTTTTTGGACGACATGACGCGCTGGAACACGTCCTGCTGGGGGATGGAGCCCAGCATCATGGTGATGGCGGCGGCAAAGAAAAACAGCCAGGTCTTGCCGTCCGCATCTTTGGGGAAGAACTGCATCTTGCCTTCGGCCACAGCGTAGTTAATAACTTTGTCTGAGCCGCCGGCCAAATCTGCAGCAAACCACGCAATGGCGATCAAGCCAGCGCAAATCACCACCATCTGCACCAGATCGGTCATGGCGACCGACCACATGCCACCAAACAGGGTGTAGATCATCACAATCAACGTGCCCAGCACCATGCCGGCCACAATTGAAATCGCACCGTCGGTCAGCATGTTGAACACCAGCCCCAGCGCCGCGACCTGGGCCGCTACCCAGCCCAGATAGCTGAAGATGATGATGATGGAGCACAGCACCTCAATCGTCTTGCCAAAACGCAGGCGGTAGTAGTCACCGATGGTGATGAGGTTCTTTTTGTACAGCTTGTAGGCAAAGAACAGACCGACCAAGATCAGGCACATGCCCGCGCCAAACGGGTCTTCGACGACACCGCCCAGACCTTCTTCGACAAATACGGCGGACACGCCCAGCACCAATTCGGAGCCGAACCAGGTCGCAAACGTGGTGGCCACCACCACGTACAGGGGCAGGTTGCGCCCAGCAATCGCATAGTCTGCGGTGTTGTTGACGCGACGTGCTGCATACAGACCAATGCCGATCGATATCAGCAGGTAGGCGGCGATAAAGGTAATCAGCATGCTTGCTGCTCCCTGGCTAAAGAAAGAGTGGGTTGGAAGAAAATTTGAGGCGCGATTATGGCCACTTGCCGTGGCTGCGCACGCGAGAAAACGCACACTGTCTGCTTCAGGCGACAAATAAAGAAGAGCGCCCTGCCCTTGCTTCTAAAGGCTTTGTGGGTCATAACACCCTGAAAGCCTTTAGAAACAAGCGCTAGGCGCTCCTATTTATTTGCAGCTAAGTGCTTGCTCATGCAGCAAGTGCCGTATTGAGCCAGCTTTAGAAAATCCGAATTCTCGTAAGGATTTGTATTGCCAACATTCCGAGGACAAACCCGAGTCCTCCATACACCAGTCCCTGCAGCAAACGATTGGTACGCCGCTGCTCACGCAGCAACTCCTGAACCAACTGTTGGTCTTTGCCATTTTTCTGCTGCAAAAAGCTGTAGACCAAACGCGGCAACTCAGGAATGAGCTTGGCGTAGCGCGGTGCCTCCGCTTGCAGCTCACGCCAAAAGCGCTGCGGGCCCATTTGCTCGAGCATCCACTTTTCCAGAAACGGTTTGGCGGTGCTCCACAAATCCAGATTGGGATCGAGCTGGCGACCCAGACCTTCGATGTTGAGCAGCGTCTTTTGCAGCAGCACCAGTTGCGGCTGAATCTCCACCTGAAAGCGGCGCGAAGTCTGGAACAGGCGCATCAGCACCATGCCCAGCGAGATTTCTGCCAGCGGGCGGTCAAAGTAGGGCTCGCACACGGCACGGATGGCCGCTTCCAGCTCTTCCACCCGCGTGGTGGCAGGCACCCAGCCACTTTCAATGTGCAAGGCGGCAACGCGCTTGTAATCACGGCGAAAGAACGCCAGGAAGTTTTGCGCCAAATACTCTTTATCGAACTCGGTCAGCGTGCCGACAATGCCAAAGTCCAGCGAGATATAGCGCCCGAAGCTCTCAGGCTCCAAGCTCACCATAATGTTGCCGGGGTGCATGTCCGCATGGAAGAAACCGTCGCGAAACACCTGGGTGAAAAACAGCGTCACGCCATCGCGCGCCAGCTGCGGAATATCGACGCCAGCTTCGCGCAGACGCTCGATCTGGCTGATGGGAACGCCTTTCATGCGCTCCATCACCATCACTTCGGTGTGGCAGTAATCCCAGAAGATTTCCGGAATCAACACCAAATCCAGCCCCTCCATATTGCGGCGCAGTTGCGCGGCGTTGGAGGCTTCGCGGATCAGGTCGAGTTCATCGTGCAGGTAGTTGTCAAACTCGGCCACCACCTGGCGGGGTTTGAGGCGCTTGCCATCGCTCGATAGCTTTTCGACCCAGCCGGCCATCATGTGCATGAGGGCCAAGTCTTTGTCGATCACCGTTTTCATGCCGGGGCGCAGCACTTTGACAGCCACTTCACGCTCGGTGCCATCGCGGTCGCGCACCGTGGCAAAGTGCACTTGCGCAATCGAGGCGCTGGCCACGGGCGTGCGATCAAACTGCGCAAACACTTGGTCAATCGGCTTGCGGAAGGCGCGTTCAATCGTGTCGACGGCAATTTGTGACTCAAACGGCGGTACGCGGTCTTGCAGCTTGGCCAACTCTTGCGCCACATCAGGCGGCAGTAAGTCGCTGCGCGTGGATAGCACCTGGCCAAACTTCACAAAAACCGGCCCCAGCTGCTCCAGCGCTTCACGCAGGCGCACGCCGCGCGGGGCGTCCAGCTTGCGGCCAATGGTCAGTATGCGGCGCAGGCGGTGAAGCAGCGGCTGCTTAAAGCCCGACAGCACCAACTCATCCAAGCCATAGCGCAGCACCACCCAGACGATGGTGAAGCCTCGAAAGAAGCGGCTCATGGTTGCTGGCGATCAGCGTCGCTGGCGACGATGTCCGTCTTGCGCCCGCCTACAAACTGGCGAATCGCGCCGGCTACCGTGCGGCCCAGGTTGGCGATGGTGTGTGCTGGGACATCGCCCATGATGCGGGCCATGTCTTCTTCGACATCCCATTGCACGTTGTCCACCAGCCAGTTGATGTCAGCCGCCAGTTGCACGTCGCCTTCGATGCGCAGATTGGGCTTGCCGCCAGTTAACGCAGCCTGCGCCATTGCCAGCGGATTGCTGTCGGTGATCTCCAGTTGCAAGTCGGGTACTGCGTCTTCAGCGGCAACGTTGAGCAAACCAGCAGGTGTGACCACCAGCGCCAGATTGAAGTTGCGCCAATGCACGCGGGCCACGCGTCCCTTTTGGCGCACCAAGCGCTCCATCGCCTCGCGTTCCTGCATCAACACATGGTTGAGAAACAGCACAATGCGCTGCTGGGTTTCGTGGACGAGCCAGTTTGGAGGCTGCACGACTTGCACCGCGCGTTCGACCAAACCGTTCAGGAATGAAAAAGGGGACTGTGTTGCCATAGTCCCCTGATTATTCCTGAAGTAGAAAGTTTTTTAGCCTAAAGCCTGTAAACCCGCTACGAGCCAGCCACTGGAGTTGTCTTTGGGCTTGCTCATGTTCCAGACTTCACGGAAGGGCGCAGGGCCTGCAGAAGCGTCTTCGCGGATCATTCCCGAGAATTCCACACTGGCCATATAGGCGGCGCCCAGGTCCTCAATACCCAGCAACTGGGCTTCGATCATGACCACTTCAGTCTCATTGACTTTGCCAGCATTTTCAGTTTCACGCTCTTGCAATTGTTGCTGAATTTCGGCCAGCATTTCATCCGTCATCATGGAGCGCAGGGTGGAAATATCGCCCTTGTCCCATGCCGCCTGCAAGGTGACGAAATTGCGCTTGGCAGCGTCCAAGAAGCTATTGGCATCAAAGCCAGCGGGTACATCCCAGTGGGCGTTGGCGGCTGTGCCGCTGACTGCGGCACCAATCATGGAGCCTTGTGCGCCGGGAATTTGCTCCCAAGGGCGTGCGGACGCATCGTTGCCCACGTTATGCGGTTTGTATTGAGGGGGCGTGGTGACCGCCTCGGGCGCGACAGGGGCGCCAGCGCCTTGAAAAGCGAAGGGCGTTGCCGCAGCACGTGGGCTGATTGCTGCTTTTTTGTTAGCGCGGGCACGCAAGATGGCACCAATGACCACCATGACGACCATCGCCAGCAAGCCGAACATCAGCATGTTGGCAAACGCTTCACCAAAACCCAGTGAATTGGCCAGCCACGCCAGGCCCAGACCCGCGGCCAAACCGCCGAGCATGGCACCCCAAGGCTTCTTGGGTGCAGCCGCTGCTGGTGCACCGGGTCTTGCGGCGGCATTGTTTTGTTGTTGCGCGTTTTGCTGCTGCGCAGGGCGGGCAGGAGGCGCTGCTGGAGGTGTGGCCTGGCGCTGCGTCACATTGCTGGACTGTTTGCCAAAAGAGCCACCGCCGCCCATGCGCTTGGCCTCTGCCAGAGGATGCATGACGACCAAAGCCGCCGCTAATGTCACTGCCCACACCTTTTTCATCGCTATCTCCGTCTGAGTTTTAAAGTAACCGTTGCTTAGCCAAACCCGGCCAAAAATACATGCATGGGGACGCCTTCCCTTGTTAGCACTTGATACCCACGTGCAGCGCGACGATGCCGGCTGACATGTTGTGATAGTCCACATGGCCAAAACCGCTTTGCTGCATCAAGGCCTTGAGTTCTTCCTGGCCAGGGTGCATGCGAATCGATTCCGCCAAGTAACGGTAGCTGGCATCGTCACCCGCCACCATCGAGCCCATCTTGGGCAGGACGCTGAAGGAATACCAGTCATACGCTTTCTCCAGAGGCTTGGCCACTTTGGAGAACTCCAGCACCAGCAGCTTGCCGCCGGGCTTCAGGACGCGGTTCATTTCCTTCAATGCGACGTCTTTGTGCGTCATATTGCGCAGGCCAAACGCCACACTGACGAGATTGAAGTGGTTGTCGGGGAAAGGCAGCTGCTCAGCATCGCAGACCAATGTAGGCAAAATGATGCCTTTGTCCGTCAGGCGGTCACGCCCGACGCTCAGCATGGCTTCATTGATGTCGGTGTGCACCACCGTGCCGCTGTTGCCGACTTTCTTGGAAAACGCCATCGACAAGTCGCCCGTGCCGCCGGCAATATCCAGCACCTTGTCGCCTTCGCGCAAGTTGGCCACCATCACGGTGTAGGCTTTCCAGGCACGGTGCAGGCCGCCCGACATCAGGTCGTTCATGACGTCGTACTTGGACGCTACCGAGTCAAACACGCCACGTACGCGGCTTGCTTTCTCTTTTTCATCGACCGATTGAAATCCGAAGTGTGTGCTGCTCATAAGCTTGAAATGTAAGCAGGGCGGTGCTGTGGGTACAGCGACAACCCCGTGACACCACGGGACATGCGGCGTCTGTAATCAGAAGACCTTCTGGGCAGGCAAGCCATAAATGGCCTACTTTTCCAGCTACGGTAAATATAGCATCGACCCAGCCAGAGGCTAAAAACCCAAGGATTTCACCTGTGACTGCGATGCATCACTGGACTTTAATTGCAGCCACAAGCACCACTGCCACAACCGCCGTCGCTGCTGGCGGGTGCATCTGCGCCGCTACTGCCACAGCCGCCACCTGTGCCGCAGCTGCCGCCGGACTTGCTGGCCATGGGCGCGTCGCGGTCTGCACCTGCCGCTTTGATGCGGGCAAAGTACTCTGCCCACAACGCGTCCTGTTTAGAGCCCAGTTCGTACAGATAGTTCCAGGTGAACAAGCCGCTTTCGTGCCCGTCACTGAAGAAAGGCTTGATGGCGTAGTTGCCCACTTGCTCAATATTGTCGATGGTGACCAAGCGCTTGCCGGTTTGCAGCACTTCTTGCCCTGGGCCGTGACCTTGCACTTCGGCCGACGGCGAGTACACGCGCATCAGCTCAAAAGGGATGCGGAAAGTTTGACCATCTGAATAGCCGACCTCCAGCACGCGCGAGGCGGCGTGTACGGTCAGCGATTGGGGAAAAGGCATGTCTGCCATGGAAGCTACCTATCTCAAACAATAGCGGCTTGCCGTTGATATGGCTGCATTTCAGCAATAAAGCTTGCTGAAATCAAGCATTGTTAACGGCAAGCTGCTCACATTTTTAAGCCCACGCAGCCAACGCTTGGGCAATGGCTGCATCGCAGGCCGCGATTTCTGCTTGCAATTGTGCTTCGCGGGGCAAATCGCGTTCACGCAAGGGGCTTGCCCAGACAGAGGCCGGAAAGTGGCTGTCCCAGTCATAGCGCGCAATCACGTGCCAGTGCAGGTGCGCCACCATATTGCCCAGCGCCGCCAGGTTGACCTTGGTAGGTGCAAGCCGGGCGCGCAGCACGCGCTCCACCTCAGCGACCACGGCCATACAGGTATTGCGATCTTGCTCAGACAAGTCCGACAGTTCTGCTGCATGTGCTGACCAGATCACGCGGTAGAAAGCGGGAAAGCCCGCTTCTTCGGCACGGATCACCCGCAACTGAGCACCTTGCCAGACGGGCAGGCCGCCCGCTTCTTGGCACAGCACGCAGGCTGCCGTTTGGTGCGCCGCCATTACAGCAACACCCGTTCAATGCCGCCGGCGTTGGCGCGCGCTACGTACTCCGGCATCCAGTTGTCGCCCAGGATCTGCTTGGCCATCTCAACGACGATGTAGTCGGCTTCCAGCAGGCCGTTTTGCAGGTCGTTGCCGTAGCGGTTCAGGCCTTGCAGGCAGCTGGGACAACTGGTCAGGATCTTGACGTTGTCGGTGGCGCCCACCGAGCCATTGGCGCGCAGCTCGGCTTCGCCCTTGAGCAGCTCACCTTCCTTACGGAAGCGGATTTGCGTGGAGATATCCGGACGCGTGACGCCCAGCGTGCCCGATTCGCCGCAGCAGCGGTCGCTCTTGATCACGCCTTCGCCCACCAGGGCCTTCACCGTTTTCATGGAGTCTTGCAACTTCATGGGGCTGTGGCAGGGCTCGTGGTACAGGAAGCCGCCTTGGCCGCCCGGCAAGGTAATGCCTTTTTCGAGCAAGAACTCGTGGATGTCGATGATGCGGCAGCCGGGGAAGATCTTGTCGAAGCTGTAGCCCTGCAACTGGTCGTAGCAAGTGCCGCAGCTCACCACCACGGTCTTGATGTCCAGGTAGTTCAGCGTGTTCGAGACACGGTGGAACAGCACGCGGTTGTCCGTGATCATCTTGTCGGCCACGTCCATTTGGCCCGAACCGCGCTGCGGGTAGCCGCAGCACAGATAGCCCGGGGGCAGCACGGTCTGCACGCCGGCATGCCAGAGCATGGCCTGCGTGGCCAAGCCGACCTGGCTGAACAAGCGCTCAGAGCCGCAACCGGGGAAGTAGAACACCGCCTCGGTATCGGCCGTGGTGGCCTTGGGGTCGCGAATGATCGGGACGTAGTCCTTGTTTTCAATGTCCAGCAGCGCACGTGCGGTCTTCTTGGGCAGGCCGCCGGGCAGCTTTTTGTTCACAAAGTGAATCACCTGCTCTTTGATGGGCGCCTTGCCCACGGTGGCGGGCGGGCGCTTCATCTGCGGCTTGGCCACGGCGTGCAGCAGGTCCGACGCCATGCGCTGCGCCTTGAAGCCAATGCCCACCATGCCCTTGCGCAGCAGGTTGATGGTGTCGGGGTTGGTGGCATTGAGCATGGCCATGGCCATCTTGTTGCCTGGGTTGAAGCTCTTTTTGCCCATCTTGCGCAGCAGATTGCGCATATTCATGGTTACGTCGCCAAAGTCGATCTTGACCGGGCAAGGTGTGAAGCACTTGTGGCAGACCGTGCAGTGGTCGGCCACGTCTTCAAACTCCTGCCAGTGTTTAATGGAGACGCCACGGCGGGTTTGCTCCTCATAGAGGAACGCTTCCACCAGCAGCGAGGTGGCCAAGATCTTGTTGCGTGGCGAATACAGCATGTTCGCACCCGGAATGTGCGTATTGCACACGGGCTTGCACTTGCCGCAGCGCAGGCAGTCTTTGACCGAATCAGCAATCGCGCCAATGTCGGACTGCTGCATGATCAGCGACTCGTGGCCCATCAGGCCGAACGACGGCGTGTAGGCATTCGTCAAGTCCGCGTACATCAGCGCTTCCCGCGGCGACTCGGCCGGCACCAGGCCATTCTTTTCGCGAATCAGCTTGCCACGGTTAAAGCGGCCATGGGGGTCGATGCGCTGCTTGTAGTCCGCAAAGGGCTGCAGCTCTTCGTCGGTCAGGAACTCCAGCTTGGTGATGCCAATGCCGTGCTCGCCCGAGATCACACCATCGAGGCTGCGCGCCAGCACCATGATGCGCGCCACAGCCTCGTGGGCTGTTTGCAGCATCTCGTAGTCGTCGGAGTTGACGGGGATGTTGGTGTGCACATTGCCGTCGCCGGCGTGCATGTGCAGCGCCACCCACACGCGGCCCTTGAGCACGCGCTGGTGAATGGCGGTGACTTCCGCCAGGATCGGTGCAAAGGCTTCACCGGCAAAGATCAGGTCCAGCGGCTGGCGAATCTGCGTCTTCCAGCTGGCGCGCAAAGTGTGGTCTTGCAGCTCGGGGAACAGCGTGGCCACATTGGCCAGCCAGCCGCCCCACAGATCGCGCACCTCTTGCAGCAAGGCAATCGCCTGGTGCACGCGGTCTTCCAGCAGCTCGGCGGAAGGAATTTCGGCGGCACCGTCTTGCTTGCCCAAAGGCAGGTTCCCTTTTTCAAAGAAGGCCAGCAAAGCGTCGCAGAACTTGAGCTTGTTGCGCAGGCTTAACTCAATATTGATGCGCTCGATGCCGTCGGTGTACTCGGCCATGCGCGGCAGCGGAATCACCACGTCTTCATTGATCTTGAAGGCGTTGGTGTGGCGCGAGATGGCAGCGGTGCGCTTGCGGTCCAGCCAGAATTTCTTGCGCGCCTCGGCACTGATAGCGACAAAGCCCTCGCCGTTGCGCGAATTGGCAATGCGCACCACTTCGCTGGTTACGCGCGCCACTTCATTGGCGTCGTCACCCACGATGTCGCCAATCAACACCATCTTGGGCAATTTGCCATTGCCTTTTTTGGACTTGGTGGCGTAACCCACGGCCTTCAGGTAACGGTCATCCAGATGTTCCAAGCCCGCCAGCAGCACGCCGCTGCGCTTTTGCTCCTCGAACATGTAGTCTTTGATTTCGACGATCGAGGGCACAGCGTGCTTGGCGTTGCCAAAGAACTCCATGCACACCGTGCGCACATGCTCGGGCATGCGGTGCACGATCCAGCGTGCGCTGGTGATCAAGCCGTCCGTGCCTTCTTTTTGCACCCCGGGCAGGCCCGACAGGAATTTGTCGGTCACGTCCTTGCCCAGACCTTCCTTGCGGAATTTGTGGCCAGGGATGTCGAGGCGCTCGGTGCGCAGCGGTGTCTTGCCGTCGGCTTTGAAATAGCGCAGCTCAAAGCTGGCCATCTCGGCATCGTGAATCTTGCCCAGGTTATGGTTCAGGCGCACCACTTCCAGCCACTCGGCATCGGGCGTCACCATGCGCCAGCTGGCCAGGTTGTCCAGCGCCGTGCCCCACAGCACGGCCTTTTTGCCACCGGCATTCATGGCGATATTGCCACCAATGCACGAGGCTTCAATCGAGGTGGGATCGACGGCAAACACAAAACCGCCACGCTCGGCCGCATCGGCCACGCGCTGGGTCACCACACCGGCTTCCGTCCAGACCGTGGGCACAGGCTGCTCCAAGCCGGGCAGCATGACGTGTTCGACTTCGGTAATGGCTTCGAGCTTTTCGGTGTTGATGACTACCGAGCGCCAAGTCAGCGGGATGGCGCCGCCGGTGTAGCCCGTTCCACCCCCACGCGGGATGATGGTCAGCTCCAGCTCGATACAGCCCTTGACCAGCAAGGCCATCTCTTCTTCCGAGTCGGGCGTCAGCACCACAAACGGATATTCCACGCGCCAGTCGGTCGCATCGGTCACGTGGCTGACGCGGGAGAGACCGTCAAACTTGACGTTGTCTTTGTGCGTGAGCTTGCGCAGCGTCTTGCGCACGCGCTGGCGCAGCTCCGCGGCTTCCACAAACATCTGGTCAAACTCGTGCACCGCACGGTTGGCAGCGGCAATCAGCTCGCACACCAAGGCATCGCGCTGGACGTTGTCATCGGGCAAGCGGCGCTTTTCGACGTCCGCCAGGCGATGCTGCAGCGCCTCGACCAGCAGCTTGCGGCGGTCAGGGTTGTCCAGCAGATCGTCTTGCAGATAGGGATTGCGCTGTACCACCCAGATATCGCCCAGCACTTCATAGAGCATGCGGGCGGATCGGCCCGTTTGGCGCTCTTGGCGAAGTTGGTTGAGCACACCCCAAGCAGACATACCTAACAGCCGGATCACGATCTCTTTGTCAGAGAACGAGGTGTAGTTGTAAGGGATTTCTCGGAGACGGGCGGGTTCGGCTGTGTGGTTTATCACTACGGCCTGCGCAATCGGAGCATTCATGGATGTAGACCGGGTTGGGCGCTGTGGGCGCACCTTGAGTCATGGGGGAGCCAATTTTATGCCAGCGCTTCATCTGTTTCTTCCCTCACCCTAGAGACCTCGCAGCAGCCTTGTTAAAGGCTTGTGCTATGAATTTGTGAGTTTTTTGCAACTACGCAAAACCCACAATTACGAAGCGAAAAAATCAAATAAGAAAAAAGAAAATTAACAAATTCGAACGTTTAAGAAACCTCCCTTCTAGAATGACAACGCCGTTCGCTCAAGGGCTTGGCCTCTGGCCTTCCCTACTTTCTTGAAGTACGGTAATAGCCATCTAGCTACACAGTGGCTGGATGACTGTCATAAAAATGCCATCTTCTTACCTAAGATAGGTGGCACTGAGTATCTACACCCTAGAGGAGCTTCCTTCATGCAATACAAGCAATTGGCAATGGCCGCAGCTTTGGCCGCCACCACCATCGGCGCTGCCAATGCAGCCACTGAAATTCAGTGGTGGCATTCGATGACCGCCGTGAACAACGAATGGGTTGGCGATCTGGCCAAGCAATTCAATGAAAGCCAAAGCGAATACAAGGTCGTGCCCACCTTCAAGGGTGTGTACGACGAGTCCATGACAGCGGCCATCGCGGCCTTCCGCTCCGGCAATGCACCGCACATTTTGCAAGTGTTCGAAGTGGGCACCGCCACCATGATGGCCTCCAAGGGCGCGACCGTGCCTGTGGGCAAAATCATGGCCGATGCCGGCGCCAAGTTTGACCCTGCTGCCTACATCCCCGCCGTGGCCGGTTACTACACTGCCCCCAATGGCCAGATGATGAGCTTCCCGTTCAACAGCTCCACCACCATCTTCTACTACAACAAAGATGCTTTCAAGAAGGCCGGTCTGGACGCAGAAAAGGCGCCTAAGACATGGCCTGAAGTGTTTGCTGCTGCCAAGAAGCTCAAGGAGTCGGGCCATAGCTGCCCTATGACTCTGGCCTGGCAGGGCTGGACCCAGCTGGAATCCTTCTCGACTTGGCACAACGTGGAGATGGCCACGCACCAAAATGGTCTGGGCGCTGAAGGCTACAAGGCTCGTCTGAAGGTGAATTCGCCTTTGCACGTCAAGCACATCGACAACCTGGCCGCTGCCGCCAAGGCCGGTGAGTTTGTCTACAAGGGCCGTGCATCGACTGCACAAGCCTCGTTCACGGCAGGTGAATGCGCGATGATCCAGACATCGTCGGGCTTCTACGGTGACGTGGCCAAGAACGCCAAGTTCTCCTACGCATTGGCTCCCTTGCCTTACTACGATGACGTCGCTGGCGCACCACAAAACACGGTGATCGGCGGCGCTTCGCTGTGGGTCATGGCTGGCAAGAAAGCCGAAGAATACAAGGGCGTAGCCAAGTTCTTTGAATTCCTGTCCAAGCCTGAAGTGCAAGCTGCTTCGCACCAGCGCACCGGTTACCTGCCAGTCACCATGGCATCGTTCAAGCTGACCGAAGACTCGGGCTTCTACAAGAAGAACCCCGGCACTGATGTCGCTGTGAACCAGATGGTGCGCAAGGTCACCGATAACTCGCGCGGTATCCGTCTGGGCAACTATGTACAGATCCGCACGATCGAGGACGAAGAACTCGAGCAAGTCTGGGCTGGCAAAAAGACCGGCAAGGAAGCGCTGGACTCCATCGTCAAGCGTGGTGATGAACTCTTGGCCCGCTTTGAGCGCGCAAACAGCAAGTAATCCAACTTGAAACATTACAGGGGAATGCTTGGTAATTCCCCTGTAACTCAACTTGAGCCAACTGATTTTTCTAGCAGATTGCCCGCGCGCTAGGCACAATACGCGCACATTTCACTCAAATCAAACTTTCGACTCGATTCGTTTTGACGCGATTTGAGCAAGTTGCTTGAGCTGGTCCCCACTATCCCCCGCGGCCGTCTAAAGGTCTCGGCGGTTTTTTTATTTGTGACCCCCATGGAAAAACGCGTACTTTTCCGATCGCAATGGCTACCTTGGGCATTGATCCTGCCCCAGCTGCTCATCATTGCCATTTTCTTTTTCTGGCCCGCCGGGCAAGCTGTCTTGCAGTCTTTCCAAATGGAAGATGCATTCGGCATGAGCACCGAATGGGTTGGACTTGAAAACTACCGCAACCTCTTTAGCGACCCTACCTACCTGAATGCCTTTCAGCGCACTGCGCTGTTCTCGGTGCTGGTCGCAGGCATCGGTATTGCAGTTTCTTTGGGCTTGGCTATTTTTGCGGACCGCATCATCCGCTTTGCCATGATTTACAAGACCTTGCTGATCGTGCCTTACGCGGTGGCCCCGGTGATTGCCGGCGTGCTGTGGGTGTTCATGTTCTCGCCCTCGATTGGCGTGGTCACGCACTACCTGGGCAAGCTCGGTTACGAGTGGAACCACCTGATGAACGAAAACCAGGCCATGGCACTGATCGTCATCACATCGGTGTGGAAACAGATTTCGTACAACTTCCTGTTCTTTCTGGCAGGTTTGCAATCCATTCCCAAGGCGCTGATTGAAGCGGCTTCGATTGATGGTGCCGGCCCATGGCGCCGTTTCTGGAACATCCAGTTGCCGCTGCTGTCGCCCACCACGTTCTTCTTGCTGGTCATCAACATCGTCTACGCCTTCTTTGACACCTTCGGCATCATTGATGCCGCCACGCAAGGTGGCCCCGGTCAATCAACATCGATCCTGGTCTACAAGGTCTACCAAGATGGCTTCAAGGCGCTGGACCTGGGCGGCTCGGCGGCCCAGTCCGTGATTCTGATGTTGATCGTGGTGGTACTCACCGTGATCCAGTTCCGTTATGTGGAAAAGAAGGTGCAGTACTAATGCGCGCGCTCACCACTTCCACCGCTTTGCCTCTTGTGAATCTGGAGTCCAACCATGGTTGATCGCAACCCCTGGCTCAATATCATCTCGCACGCCGTGCTGATCTTTGGCGTGGCCATCGTGGCCTTCCCGCTGTATCTGGCGTTTGTGGCCTCGACCCATACGGCCGATGCCATCGTGCAGTCCCCCATGCCCCTGCTGCCGGGCATCCACATGTGGGACAACTACAAAGAAGCGCTGATTGGCTCTGGCAAGCTGGGCTCTAACACCAATGTGATTCACATGATGTGGGTGAGCTTTGTCACCGCCATGATCATCACCGTGGGCAAGATCGCCATCTCGCTGCTGTCGGCATTTGCCATCGTGTATTTCCGCTTTCCCTTCAAGATGCTGTGCTTCTGGGCCATCTTCTTGACGCTGATGCTGCCTGTGGAAGTGCGTATCTTGCCCACTTACAAGGTGGTGGCAGATTTGGGCTTGCTCAATAGCTACGCGGGCTTGTCGCTGCCGCTGATTGCTTCGGCCACCGCCACTTTCCTGTTCCGTCAGTTCTTTTTGAGCGTGCCGGACGAGTTGGTGGAAGCGGCCCGCATCGACGGCGCTGGCGCCATGCGTTTTTTCAAGGACATCCTGGTGCCTTTGTCCAAGACCTCGATTGCTGCGCTGTTTGTGATTCAGTTCATCTACGGCTGGAATCAGTACCTGTGGCCGCTGCTCATGACCACCTCGGAAGACATGTACCCCGTGGTGATCGGTATCAAGCGCATGCTGGCCGGCGGCGAAGCCGCCGTGGACTGGAACCTGGTGATGGCAACCGCCATTTTGGCCATGCTGCCCCCGACTGCGGTGGTCATGCTGATGCAAAAGTGGTTTGTCAAAGGCTTGGTGGATACCGAGAAGTAAGTCTCGCCCCACTGCCCCTGTCCACCGTCTTTTGACCCATTGAACGAATACCTGGAATTCCTGTCATGGCATCCATCTCTCTGAAAAACATCGTCAAACGCTACGGCACCGGCAAGACCGCTGTGCCCGTGATCCACGGCGTCAACATCGACATCAAAGACGGCGAATTCGTCGTACTGGTTGGCCCTTCGGGCTGCGGCAAGTCCACGCTGCTGCGCATGATTGCCGGCTTGGAAGAAATCACCGGCGGCGACCTGCTGATTGGCGACAAAAAGGTCAATGACCTGGAGCCCGCCAAGCGCAACATCGCCATGGTGTTCCAGAACTATGCGCTGTACCCGCACATGACCAACTACGAGAACATGGCCTATGGCCTGAAGCTCGCCAAGGTGCCAGAAGCGGAAATCAAGCAGCGCGTGGACAAGGCCGCCAAAATTTTGGAGCTGGGCCACTTGCTGGACCGCAAGCCACGCCAGCTGTCTGGTGGTCAACGCCAGCGTGTGGCCATGGGCCGCGCCATCGTGCGCCAGCCGCAGGTGTTTTTGTTTGACGAGCCCTTGTCGAACCTGGACGCCAAGCTGCGCGGCCAGACCCGCATCGAAATCCAGAAGCTGCACGCTGAACTGGGCATTACCAGCCTGTTTGTGACGCACGACCAGGTCGAAGCCATGACGCTGGCGCAGCGCATGGTGGTGATGAACGGCGGTAATGTTGAGCAATTTGGCACGCCTGAAGAGGTTTACCACACGCCCGCATCGACCTTTGTGGCCAGCTTCATCGGCTCGCCCCCCATGAACCTGCTCAAGAACGCCTCGGGCGGCAAGACTGGCCAGATCATGGGTATTCGCCCTGAGCACATTGATCTGGTGGATGTCGGTGGCTGGGCTTTCACCGTGGATACGGTCGAGCTGCTGGGCGCCGAGCGCCTGCTGCACGGCACCGTGGGCGGCGAGATGGTGACCGTACGTGTCGAAGAAGGCAAGGCCTACCCCAAGGCGGGTGAGACTGCCCAGATCCTGGCCCGCGACGACCGATTGCACTGGTTCGACGCGGAAACCGGCAAGCGCGTGTAATTACCACGCTGCAAAAAGAGAGCCCTGGTGGCTCTCTTTTTACGTGGCGACGATGCATTCTTTTGTTGTTGATTGATGGAAAGCGAAGGACGCACACCCATGTCCCAAAACCTCGCAAACTGGCCTTATCCCCGCTGGGTCGCACACCGCGGCGCTGGCAAGCTGGCGCCGGAAAACACCATGAGCGCCTTCCGCCTGGGCGCAGCGCACGGCTATCGCATGTTTGAGTGCGATGCCAAGCTGAGCCAGGACGGCGTACTGTTTTTGCTGCACGACGCCACGCTGAACCGCACCACCAATGCGCAAGGCACGGGCGGCGATCTGAGCATGGGCGAGATTGCCCAACTCGATGCCGGCAGCTGGCATTCGCGCGCCTATGCTGGTGAGCAGCTACCCACGCTGGAAGCGCTGGCGCGCTGGTGCCTGGCCAACCATTTGTGCCTGAATGTGGAAATCAAGCCCACACCCGGCCAAGAGCTGGAAACTGGCCGTGCGTGCGGCGCGTTGATGCAGCGCATCTGGCCCAAGAGCATCGTGCAGCCGCTGTTTACCTCGTTCAAGCCGGAATCATTGAAGGGCGCGATGGAAACTGCGCCGCACATTCCGCGCGGCCTGCTGGTGGACAAATTCGCCGATGGCACGGGCGATGCCGACCTGAAGATAGCAACAGACCTGGATTGCCACGCACTAGTGCTGAACCACGCTTTGTGGGATGCCGCCTTGGTAGCCAAGGTGCATGGCGCAGGCCTGCGCTGCAGCAGCTACACCGTGAACGACGAATGGGCCGCGCAGCGCCTGATCGATCTGGGCACCGACGGCATCATCACCGACCGTGTGGATCTGTTCAGCCCCGCGCAAACCGGTGCAGTGCTGTAAGTGCTGCAAGCCTTGCTTTGATACTCACTTAAAAATAGCAACATGCCGTTGTGTTAGCTTGCTTTCAGATAAGAAGATATCGGAAACAAAGCTAACACAAGGGCAAGCTGCTATCAAAATGCAAAAGGCCTTCCTGGATGGCAAGGCCTTTCTTTGTTGCAGCCATCGCGGTCAACGGGGCTGTAAATGCTGCATTTCACCGCGCACATACTGCGCCACGGTCTGCATCACGCTTTGCAGATGTTGCTGCAGTGGCGCAAAACCGGCGTTGGGCTCGCGCGTGTCTTCGTTCAGGTAGATGCAGCGGTTGATCTCAATTTGCAGACTGTGGCGCTGGTACTGAGGCTGGCCGATGCGGCCAATCAAGGCCACGCCTTTGTACGGCTCGTTGTAGGCCACGCTATAGCCTTGGGCTTGCAGCGCATCGCCGATCAGGTGAATGAACGCCGGATCGCACGTGGTGCCATCGCGGTCACCCAGCACAAAGTCCGCCAGCTGCTTTTCGGGCGTGCCCAGGCGCTGGTACACATCGCTGGGCATGGAATGCAGGTTGATATGCCACACACCGCCAAAGCGCTGCATGCTCCACTGAATGGCTTTGGCCAGTTCTGCGTGGTAGGGGCGCCAGTAATGGGCAATGCGCTGTTGCACTTCAGCCACACTAAGCTTGCGCTCGTACATGGGCGTGGATTGGCCCGCCTGGTTGATCTTCTCCCAGATTAAACCCAGGCCCTGCTGCGTTTTTACGCTGGGCGTCAGTGGCTCCGGCCAGGTGCCATCGAGCATTGCGGGGTTGAGGTCTTCTTCCTCACGGTTGGGGTCGATATAGGTGCGGGGGAATGTGGCCTCAATCAGCGTGGCGCCGTACTGGGGGAACTGCTCCCACAGCGTATGTACCAGTGTGTCTTCGCCCCGGCGCAGCAGCGCCAGCGGCACTGCTGCGCCAAAGTCCGCAGGGTAGGCCGTGCCGCTGTGGGGTGAGTCGCACACCAGCGGTAACACCTCACCCTGCGGCGGATGCACCAGCACTGGTGCATCCGGGCGGGGCTTCAAAAAGTCAGGCAGTGCTTGCATCAATCAATTTTGATGTTGGCGCGCTTGGCCACAGCGGTGTAACGGGCAATGGCCGTGTCAATTTGCTTGGCAAACTCTTCGGGGGAATTGCCCATGCCTTCGCCTGCAATTTCCTTTTGCTTCTTCTGGAAGTCAGGGTCTTGCATGACCTTGTGCGCTGCAGCGTTGAGCTTGTCGATGATCGGCTTGGGTGTGCCAGCAGGTGCAACCAGACCGAACCAGCCGCCGTCGCCCATGTCGGGGTAGCCCAGTTCGGTGTAGGTGGGCACATCCGGCAGCATTTCCGTGCGCTTGAGGGCCAGCACAGCCAGAGGGCGCAGCTTGCCGGCCTTGATGTTGGTCAGCGAAGACGACAGGTTGTCGGTCATGGCGTTGACCTGTCCACCCAGTGCATCGTTCAACGCCTGGCCTGCACCTTTGTAAGGAATGTGCAGCAGATCGATCCCGGCCAGGTTCATGAAGTTTTCAATATTGGCATGACCCAGTGAGCCTGTGCCGGGCGAGGCAAAGGTGTATTTGCCCGGCTCTTTCTTGGCCAGCGCAATGAACTCTTGCATGGTGTTGGCTGGCACGCTGGGGTGCACCACAAATACGCTGGGTACCGCCATCACGTTGGTGATGGGGGCAAAGTCTTTCTTGGCGTCATAGGGCAGCTTGCTCATGATTGCCGGGTTGGCACCGTGGGTGGAAACGGTGGCCATGCCAATCGTGTAGCCATCGGGCGCGGAGCGCGCAATTTCGGTCGCGCCAATGGAGCCGCCTGCGCCGCCCTTGTTTTCGATCACCACCGACTGGCCCAGGATGGGGCCCATCTTGTCGGCCAGCAAACGCGCCACGATGTCGGTGGAACCGCCTGCGCCAAACGGCACAATCAGCTTGAGCGGGCGGCTGGGGTAATTGTCAGCGGCCAGCGCAGCAGGAGCGAAAGCGGCCAAAGCAGCGGCAGCAGCCACCGAGGACAACAGGGTGCGGCGCAGATTCATAGGGTTTCTCCTTGGGGTGTGCATTGGTATGAGGATTACGCACACATTCTTTTGCGCAAGTGTCGTAATGAAAAGAGACAAAAAAACAAGCATCCATTACCAAAGGTAATAATTGGCAGCATGCGCTTGCAGTCTCCCTCCATCTCTGAACTCCATGCCTTCGCCCAGGCTGCGCGCTTGGGCAGCTTTACTCAGGCCGCCGATGCGCTGCAAGTCACGCAAGGGGCGATTAGCCGTGCCATTGCCCGGCTGGAGGAACATTTGGGATTCGCCGTTTTTGAGCGCCAGGGGCGCCGCAGCGTGCTGACCACTGCGGGCCGGCAGTACCTGGACGCCGTGGGGCCTGCCATTTTCACTATCGAGTCGGCCACCCAGGCCATGCGCCGCAAGCGCGAAGGGCGGCATGTGCGGCTGTCCATGCCGCCTACGTTGTTCAGCCATTGGCTGATTCCGCGCCTGCCAGATTTCACCGCCCAATATCCGGGCACAGTGTTGTCGTTTGCGCCCTACCGGCGCGATGATCCGCTGACATCCCCGGACATTGATGCATGGATACGCATAGGTGCCATGCCGTTTCCCGATACTTTGCAGGCAGATTACTTGGTGGGCCGCGATCTGGTGCCTATCTGTCAGCCGCAAGACGCCTTAAGCATCTGTCGCCCGCAGGATTTAATGCACCGCCCGCTGCTGGCGCACACCAATTACCCCGACAACTGGGCACGCTGGTTTGAAAAAATGGGTTGCGATGGCCCTTATCCCGCGCCTGCGGCTGACTTTGAACTGGTAGGCATGCTGGTGCAGGCTGTGATTGCCGGCATGGGCGTGGCCGTGGTGCAACGCTGCCTGATTGAAGATGATCTGGTTGCAGGGCGTGTGGCGATACCAATCCACCGGCCTTTTCAGATTGAACGCGGGTACTTTTTGTGCCAGCCCGCATCGCGCCCGGCCTCACATGCCTTGCAGGACTTTCAGCACTGGCTGCTGCACCAAGCCCAGCAAGACGTGGCGCGCCATACACATACAGTCAAAACCTTAACTGCGCCAGCCGCCTGACATCAGCCACTGGCAACTGCCGGTGGCCAGGAGCAGCACCGCATAGGTGCCCATGCGGCCGTCTTGTCCCGTCAGCACCAGGCCCAGTGCAAGCACCAAAACGCCTAACAACGCATTCACGCTGGCCATGTGATACCAAGGTAGTAAGTGTGCTCTTTGGCGCCACACCAGGCGCGCCCCGCCAGCCAGCGCCACAGAGACGAAAACTGCAGGCGCGACAAAGTTCAACAGGTGATTGAGGAAGTCAAGGAAGGGCATAGAAATGACACAGATCAAGTCTTTGGGCTGTAGGACAGCACAGAAACGGTACAAATTTTATAATCACGCCCTATGGCAGTCTGGGCACTCGGCATCAATCACAACACGGCACCGTTAGATCTACGGGGCCGTTTTGCGTTCGCCATCGATCAAATCGCACCCACGCTGCAGGGTTTGCGCGAGGCGTTGACCAGCGCCACACGCCACCCTGAGGTGGAAACCGCCATCCTCTCCACCTGCAACCGCACTGAAATTTACTGTGCCGCAGGTGCGCCAGCGCTGGAGCATACCTTGGGCTGGCTGGCCCAGTCGGGTGGCGTCAGTCCGGATACCTTGCGCTCGCACTCCTATTTACTGGAAGAGGGCTCCGTGGCCCGCCATGCCTTCCGCGTGGCTTCGGGTTTGGATTCGATGGTGCTGGGCGAGACCCAGATTCTGGGTCAGATGAAAAACGCTGTGCGCGCCGCCGAAGAAGCCGGCGCACTGGGCTCCACCCTGAACCAGCTGTTTCAACGTAGTTTTGCGGTGGCCAAGGAAGTGCGCTCGTCCACCGAGATTGGCGAACATTCAATTTCCATGGCCGCTGCCGCTGTGCGTCTGGCCAGCCAGCTGTTTGAAGACCTGAGCAAGATTCGCATTTTGTTTGTGGGTGCGGGCGAGATGATTGAGCTTGCTACCACGCACTTTGCCGCCAAGAACCCGGCCCACATCACGATTGCCAACCGCACCATGGAGCGTGGTGAAAAACTCGCCAGCCGTTTTGGTGCGAGTGTGATGCCTCTGGCGGAGATTCCCGAGCATTTGCACGAGTACGACGCCATCATCAGTTGCACGGCATCCAGCCTGCCCATCATTGGGCTGGGGGCCATTGAAAGTGCGCTCAAAAAACGCAAGCGCCGCCCCATCTTTATGGTGGATTTGGCCGTGCCGCGTGACATTGAGCCGGAGGTAAAGCACCTGCGCGACGTGTACCTGTACACCGTGGACGATCTGGCCAGCGTGGTGAGAACTGCACAAGAGCAGCGCCAGGCGACGGTGGCGGAGGCTGAAGTCATCATCGACGCCGGTGTGCTGAACTTCGTGCAGTGGATGAATCAGCGCGCCCAGGGTGGCGTGGTGCCCCTCATCCAGCAGCTCAACGCCCAGACGGATGCGTGGCGTGCGCTGGAAATTGCGCGTGCCAAAAAGCTGATCTCCAAGGGTGAAGACATGGACGCGGTGCTCGACGCGCTGACACGCGGTCTGACCCAGAAAATGATGCACGGCACGCTCTCTGCCCTGCACAAAGGCACGCCCGATGAGCGCGCCCAGACGGTGGACACCGTCTCCAAGCTGTTCCTGCGCTCTGGCAAGTCGGGTCAGCGTTAGCGATTCTGTGCTTCGGCTTTCATAGCCAAACAAGCCTCTAGCCCTTGCTGCACAAGGGCTGATAGCTACGATTTTATGTAGCCAATTCTTTTCCCAAGACTGACCATGAAACCATTCCTGCGCACCCAGCTGGAGCGCTACGCCCAGCGACTCGAAGAACTGGACTTTCTGCTCTCGCGCGAAGACATCATGGGCGATATGCACAAGTACCGCGCCATTTCGCGCGAGCATGCGGACGTCACTGCGGTGGCCGGACGCTATGTGCGCTACCAGCAGTGTGAAGCCGACATCGCCACGGCCCGCGAAATGCTCGATGACCCCGACATGGCCGAGATGGCGCGCGATGAAATTGCCCACGGCGAGCAAGAGCTGATCAAACTGGAAGATGACTTGCAGCGCCTGCTCTTGCCCAAAGACCCGGACGATGCGCGCCCTGCCTATGTGGAAATCCGCGCCGGTACGGGCGGTGATGAATCGGCCCTGTTTGCGGGCGATGTGGCACGCATGTACACCCGCTACGCCGCCAATGTAGGCTGGAAAGTGGAGATCATGAGCGCCAACGAAAATGAAATTGGCGGCTACAAAGAAGTGGTGCTTCGCATTGAAGGCGAGAACGCTTATGGCGCGCTGCGCTTTGAATCGGGCGGCCACCGCGTACAGCGCGTGCCGACGACCGAAACCCAGGGCCGCATCCATACCAGCGCCTGCACCGTGGCCGTGATGCCTGAGCCCGATGAAACCGTGGCCATCACGCTCAACCCGGCCGACTTGCGCATTGACACCTTCCGCGCCAGTGGCGCTGGCGGCCAGCACATCAACAAAACCGATTCGGCCGTGCGCGTGGTGCACTTGCCCACGGGCATCGTCGCCGAGTGCCAGGACGGCCGCAGCCAGCACAGCAACAAGGCCAAGGCCCTGCAAGTGCTGCAAGCGCGTATCCAGGAAAAAGAACGCAAAGAGCGCGAGGCCAAAGAAGCGGCGCTGCGCAAGGGCTTGATCGGCTCGGGCGACCGTTCTGACCGTATTCGCACCTACAACTTCCCGCAGGGCCGCTTGACCGACCACCGCATCAACCTGACGCTGTACAAGCTGCTCAACATCATGGAAGGTGATCTGGGCGACGTGATTGAAGCCTTGAAGCAAGCCCGCGAAGCCGAACTGCTGGCAGAGCTGGAAGTCAACAGCTAAGGCCGCTTTGCCCAGCAGAGCGGGCAGGGCGGTGGTGCTGTCCTACGTGCAGGACGTGGGGCTGGCTTGCGAGCCAACGGTTTTTTGCTTGGCATGCTTGGGGAAGACCATCCAAGTGTTGATGTGACCCCGAGTGTCTGGGAAAGCTCTCTCTTCATTGCCCGCTATCCTTATTGCATGACCATTGAGTCCCTGCCCCCCGTTCCGGAAACGGAAACCACCGAGTCCGGCATCATTTTGCCGACTGAACCCGGCATTTTGCGTGTCGCTACCTACAACATTCACAAGGGCGTGCAAGGGCTGGGGCCTGCGCGCCGCCTGGAGATTCACAACCTGGGGCTGGCGGTCGAGCAACTCGATGCCGACATCGTCTGTTTGCAGGAAGTGCGCAAGATGAACCGCCGGGAAGCTGCCTACTTTTCCAATTGGCCGGAGGTGTCCCAAGCGGAGTTTCTGGCCCCCGAAGGCTACGAGGCGGTCTACCACACCAACGCCATCACGCGTGACGGCGAGCACGGCAATGCCCTGCTGTCGCGCTGGCCGGTGCGTGACATCAAGCACCTGGATGTGTCGGACCACCGCTTTGAGCAGCGCGGCCTGCTGCATGCCGAAATCATGTTCCAGGGCCGATCCCTGCATACGGTGGTGGTGCATCTGGGCCTGATTGCTGGTAGCCGTGTGCGCCAGATTCACCAATTGCACCAATTCATTGAACGCGAAGTACCACCCGGTGCGCCCGTGGTGGTGGCCGGAGACTTTAACGATTGGGGTAATCACATCAAACGCATGCTGGGCGGCTTTGGCATGTATGAATACGAGGGCGATGCCAGCACGCTGACCTACCCCTCGCGCCTGCCGCTGGCACAGCTCGATCACGTGTATGTACGGGGTCTGGAGCCGGTCAGTTTGATCGTGCCGCAAGGTCGGATCTGGTGGCGCATGTCGGACCATTTGCCTTTGATTGCGGAGTTCAAACTCTGAGGCGATTGTGAAATCCTTGGCCCCTGTCGGTGCGCTCATTCACTGTTACCATGCCGCCCATGTTTACAGATTTGCTTGCCGCATCCGACAAAACGCCCGCTGCTGACGCTCAGCAAGGCACCCCCGTATCCGTGAAGATTCGCGAGCGGGTGCAGGCGGCAGGGCGCAGTTTTCACGCCAACGAAAATATTGCCGACTTCATCGAGCCCGGGGAACTGGATTTGTTGCTTGACGAGGTGCAAGTCAAGATGCAGGGCGTGCTCGACAGCATGGTCATTGACACGGACAACGACCACAACAGCCAGGCCACAGCACGCCGCGTGGCCAAGATGTACCTCAAGGAAGTGTTTGCCGGGCGTTACCATCCGCAGCCTTCGATCACCGAGTTTCCCAACGGCAAGCACCTCAATGAGCTGATGATTGTCGGCCCCATTACCGTGCGCAGCGCTTGCAGCCACCACCTGTGCCCCGTCATGGGCAAGGTCTGGATTGGTGTGATGCCCAACAAGAACACGAACGTCATTGGCCTGTCCAAGTACGCGCGCCTGGTGGACTGGGTGCTGGGCCGTCCGCAGATTCAGGAAGAAGCCATCATTCAACTGGCAGACTTGATCATGGAAAAAACCCGTCCTGACGGGCTGGCCGTGGTGATGGAATGCTCACACTTTTGCATGTCCTGGCGCGGTGTACGCGAGAAAGACAGCAAGATGCTCAACTCCGTCATGCGCGGTGCGTTCCTCAAAGATCCCACTTTGCGCCGCGAATTTCTGGCCCTCATCCCTGGTCGACGCAGCGACTGAGGCAGTGGCTACGGCGCAGCCCGGTGCCCGCTTTCCATAATCCTGTTTGCACAAGTCGCCTGCATGCTGGATAGCGCCTGCGCCGCTGCCGACAATCCAAGGCTTTGCGCTGCTGCCGGAAAGCTTGACTGCCATGCCAACTCCTGATGCCTTGATCGCCTTTTTCGGTGTTGCCGTCTTGCTGGCACTGAGTCCCGGGCCGGACAATCTGTTTGTGCTGGTGCAGTCGGTACAACGCGGCTGGCGTGTGGGGATGTGCGTAGTGCTCGGGCTGTGTCTGGGCGTGCTGGTGCACACCGTGGCGGTGGCCTTGGGTCTGGCAGCCGTTTTTGCGGCCTCAGAGAACGCCTTCATCGCCCTGAAATGGAGTGGCGCAGCCTATCTGCTGTGGCTGGCATGGGGAGCGCTGCGTGCGCCCTCGCAAGTCAGTGCCGCGCCACAAGCGGGCTCTGTGCAGCCGCTGGCATGGCAAGACGCCCTGCGCATGGTGGCGCGTGGCACGGTGATGAATATCACCAACCCCAAGGTGCTGATTTTCTTTCTGGCGTTTTTGCCCCAGTTTGCAGACCCCGTGCGCGGCAGTGTGGCGCTGCAAATCGCCTGTTTTGGCGTGGTGTTCGGCCTAGCCACCTTGCTGGTGTTTGGCGCGATTGCCTGCTTTTCCGGCGCATTTGGCGCAGTGCTACAGCGTTCAGCCAGTGCGCAGTGGTGGCTCAACCGGCTGGCGGGTGTGGTGTTTCTGGGTCTGGCGCTGCGGCTGGCCACGGTGCAGCGCTAAGCATGCATTGAAAAATGATAGCTGCTTGCCTTTCAATATAAACGGGTTCAGATAGAAAACTATCTGAACCCGTTTTACATACAGGGCAGGGTGCTACCTTTTATGACCAGCTCAGCGACGATAAATCGTTCACAAAGATGGGCATGTCTTTCCACAGGCCACGCAGGTTTTTGTTGGAAATCGTCACCCATTGCGGCTGGTACAAGAAGCCGTGCACGGCATCGTGGGCCAGCAGGCGCTGCGCCTCGCCCAGCAGGCGCGCACGGTCCGTCGGTTTGGGGGCATTCTGGATTTTCTCGAACAAGTCCTGGAACGGCTTGGAGTTGTAATTCCAGTAGTACTCAGGTTTGGCAAAGTTGCCCAAGTCAAACGGCTCGACGTGGCTGATCATGGTCAGGTCGTACTGCTTGTTGCCGTAAGTGCCAGAGAGCCACTGTGCCCATTCCACGTTCTGCAGTTTGACCTCGATACCCACCTTGGCCAGCTGTGCGGCAATGATCTCACCGCCTTGGCGCGCATAAGGTGCGGGCGGCAGCGTCATGGTCAGCTTCAGGGGCAGCTTGACACCGGCTTCCACCAGCAAGGCTTTGGCTTTCTGCAGATCGTGCGGGTTGATGCCGGTGGTGTCCACATAGCCAAATGCGCCGGGCACGTAATGGCTGCCAATCGGTACGCCATAGCCTTCTGCGGCACCTTCAATGATGGCCTTGCGGTCAATGGCGGCAGCAATGGCTTTGCGCACGCGCACGTCATCGAGCGGTTTTTTGCCGTTGTTAATGGCCAGAATCGTTTTGGCGCGCGAGCCGCTGATGGTGACTTGAAAACGCGGGTTCTTTTCAAACTGCGGCACGCTGCGCGGCGTGGCCCGCGGGAAGGCATCCACGTCGCCGGCTAGCAACGCCGCCACTTGCGCGGCAGAGTCGGGAATAAAGCGGAAGGTGGCGCGCTTGATGCGGATCTTTTGCGCATCGCGAAACTCAGGCCACGCCACCAGCGTGATGGAGGCGCCTTTTTGCCATTGCCCCAGCTTGTACGGGCCGGTGCCCACCGGGTTGGTGGTGTTGGTGGCAGCGCTTTTGGGCTCCACGATGATGGATGTGCCCTGGCCCATGACGAACAGGAAGTCAGGGTCAATTTCTTCGGTCACCAGCTCTACGGTGAAGTCGTCCACCGCACGCACTTTCATGCTGGCAAATGTGCGCTTGTCTTTGTTGGTGCTTGTTTCGCCACCGGCGCGTTCAAACGAAAACTTCACCGCCTGGGCGTTGAACGGCTCACCGTTTTGAAACTTCACGCCCTTGCGCAAACGGAAGGTGTAGGTTTTCAAGTCTTGCGACACCTCCCAGCTTTCTGCCAGCAGAGGCGAGACGCTGCCATCCGGATTGATCTTGGTGAGGGTCTCAAAGACGTTGTACTGTGTGATTTCGGCAATCGAAGACGAGGCGCTGGCCGTGGGGTCCAGCACCGGAGGCTCCAGCGTGAGTGCCAGTGTCACTGAGTCTTTTTTCCCTGACTGCGCAAAGCTGTGCAGCGGCAACAGTGCTGTCAATCCCGTTAAAGCGCCAGATGCTAGCAAGCTGCGACGATGAATCATGGTGAGGTGTCTCCGGAATGTCTCAGTGGATCGATCAGATAAAGGCCGCCCGCACTGTGCCGTGCGGTGGAGCGATAGCCCGCTTTTTACACCAAGTTAGGGCTTGCTTTGGATCGCAATTGACGCAGTGCGCGCGCGCGGCCCGGAACGATCTGCGGTACGGCGTTCAGCAAGGTTTGCGTGTAGGGATGGCGGGCATGGGTAAATAGCTGTTTGGGCGAGCCTCGCTCCACAATGCGGCCCTGTTGCATGACCACGACTTCCTCGCACAAGTGGTTGACCACCGCCAAATCATGGCTGATGAGCAGGTACGTCATGCCAAAACGCTGTTGCAGATCCAGCAGCAAGTTGAGCACCTGGGCCTGTATGGAGACATCCAGCGCACTTACGGGTTCGTCGGCCACGATCAGCTTGGGCCGTGTAATCAGGGCGCGGGCAATGGCAATGCGCTGGCGCTGGCCGCCGGAGAATTCATGCGGGTACTTGTCCAGATCCTGGCTTTGCAGGCCCACCTGGTGCAGCGCTTCACCCGCCTGCTCGCGCTGCTCTGCACGGCTGGTACGACTCAAGGCCTGCAAGGGCTCCGCCACGATGCGGGCCACGGTCATCCGTGGATCGAGGGAGCCGTAAGGGTCTTGAAACACCATCTGGTAGTTGCGCCGCGCTGCGCGCAGTGCCTTGCCGGAGAGGGTCTGGATGTCTTGCCCATCCCACAGCACTTGTCCGGTGGAGGGCGTGTCCAGCGCCATGGCCAGGCGTGCGAGCGTGGATTTGCCAGAGCCAGATTCCCCCACAATGCCCACGTTGCGCCCGCTAAAGACGCTCAAATCCGCCTCTTGAAGCGCATGCACTTGCTGCGGCGCCTGCCACAACTGGCGGCGAGGCAGGCGATAGGTTTTGCCCAAGCCCCTGGTTTGCAGCAAGGGGGCGCGGAGATCATCGGGGGTCATTTCCAGGCCTCGGTATTGCCGGGGCGCATGGCCTCGGGGCGCAGGCAGCGCGCCTGGTGTACGCCCAGGCTGCTGTATTCGGCCTCCTGGGGCTGAAAGCTGGGAATGCCTACGCGCTGCGGCTGGTTGTCAAAGCAGCGCTCCTGCGTAAACGAGCAGCGACCGGCAAAAGTGCAGCCACGGGGCAAATCTTTGAGCGCCGGCACGGTGCCGGGAATGGTGAGCAGATCAAAAGGCTTGCCGCTGGGCTGGCGTGGCACATCCAGGCGCGGGCGCGCCGCCATCAGGCCACGTGTGTAAGGGTGGGCCATGTGGCGAAAGATGGCTGCGGTGGGGCCGCTTTCCACAATCTGGCCGCCATACATCACCAGCATGTCATCGACGTTCTGAGAGATCACGCCCAGATCGTGCGAGATGAGGATGAGCGCCATATTGCGTTCGGCCGCTACATCGTTGATCAAGTCCAATATTTGCTGCTGCACAGTGACATCGAGCGCCGTGGTGGGCTCATCGGCAATCAGCAAATCGGGCTCACAAGCAAGTGCCATCGCAATCGTAATGCGCTGGCGCTGACCGCCGGAGAACTGGTGCGGGTAGTCGTTCGCGCGCGCAGACGCATTGGCAATACCCACGCGCTCCAGCAAGCCTATAGCGGCCTGGAGGGCTGTTTTTTTGTCCAGACTCTTGTGCAGCAGCATGGGCTCTGCCACTTGGCGGCCAATGGTGTGGACTGGGTTGAGTGCGGTCATGGGCTCCTGAAACACCATGGCCATGCGGTTGCCGCGCATGCTTTGCCATTGGCGTTCTGTGTAGCCAATCAACTCTTGCCCTTCCCACAAAATACTGCCCGTGGCGCTGGTGTTTTCAGGCTGCAAGCCCATCAGTGTCTGCACCGTCAGCGATTTACCGCTGCCCGACTCCCCAATGATGCCCAGCGATCTGCCGCGTTCCAGTTTGAACGACAGATGCCGTAGCGCTTGCACAGCGCCTTGACTGCCGCGCACAAAGAGATTCAGACCGGTGACTTCAAGCAATGGCATAAGTTGGTAAGAATGACTTAACGCTGGCGACGCAGGCGCGGGTCCATCAGGTCGCGCAGGCCATCACCCAGCAAATTCAGGCCCAGCACCGACAGGGCAATCGCTACGCCGGGAAATACGGCCAGCAGCGGAGCTTGAAACATCAGCGTCTGCGCATCACTGAGCATGCGGCCCCAAGAGGGTTGGGGCGGCTGCGTGCCCAGGCCGAGGTAGGACAGCGCTGCCTCCGCCAAGATGGCCAGCGCAAACTGGATCGTGGCCTGCACCGTCAGCACACCCAGGATATTAGGCAATACGTGCTGCAGCGTAATGCTCACGCGGTTTTTTCCACAGGCACGCGCCGCCAAAATATATTCGCGCCCCCATATGGCGTTGGCTGAAGCACGCGTAATGCGCGCAAAGGTAGGGATATTGAAGATGCCAATGGCGATGATGGCATTGACCATGCTGGGGCCAAACACCGCGGTCATCATGATGGCCAGCAAGATCGCAGGGAATGCAAAGGTGAAGTCAGACAGCCGCATGATGACTTCTTCCACCCAGCCGCGCAGGGCAGCGGCCACTAGGCCCAGGGTGACGCCTGCGCACAGCCCAATGCCCACCGCCACCACCCCCACCGCAATCGAGTTGCGAGCGCCGACCATGATTTGAGAGAGCACATCGCGGCCATAGGCATCGGTGCCCATCCAGAACTGTGCACTGGGTTCAAGCAGCCGCGCATCCATGTTCATGGCAGAGGGGCTCCAAGGTGTCCAGAACAGAGAGAGCAGGGCGCAGCTGAGCAGTACCAGCGTCAGTAAGCTGCCAAGGACAAAACTAGGGTGACGCAAGCCGCGCTGCAGAAAAGAGCTTGACTGGCTCATAGGTCGCTGGCTTTCACGCGCGGGTCAATGGCGGCATACAGCACATCGACCAAAAAATTCACGAAGATCACCATGGTCGCCAGCAGCATCACGCAATTGCGCACCACGATCAGATCGCGGTTGGCAATTGACTGAAAAATCAAACGCCCCAGCCCGGGGAGGTAGAAGACATTTTCTACCACGATGGTGCCTGCCAGCAGATTGGCAAACTGCAGGCCCATGACGGTGATGACAGGAATCATGGCGTTGCGCAGCACATGGCCCCACAGCACGGCGCGCTGGCTCAGGCCTTTGGCGCGGGCCGTGCGTACAAAGTCTTCACGCATCACCTCCAGCACGGCAGAGCGGGTGATACGGGCCAGAATGGCCGCTTGCACGACTGCCAAAGCAACCGCAGGCAGTAGCAGTGCTTGCAGGGCGGGCCAAAAACCGCCGCCCATTTCGGTGCTCCAGCCGGGAAAACCGCCCGCCGAGAACCACTGCAGCTTCACCGAAAACAGCAGGATCAACAAAATGGCAAACCAGAAATTCGGAATGGCAATGCCCAATTGGGCCAGTCCCATGATGCCCACATCGCCCAGCTTGTTGTGGCGCGAAGCGGCATAGACCCCTACCAGCAAGGCCAGCACGGTGGTCAAGGCCATGGCCATGATGGCCAAGGGCAGCGTCAGGCTCAGGCGTTCTGCCACCAGCTCCCAGACCGGGGAACCATAGGCATAACTATTGCCCATATTGCCGCTGAACAAGCCCTGCACCCAATCTGCATAGCGCTGCAGCGCTGGCTGGTTCAAACCCAATTGTTCTGCCATGGCCGCAACCGCTTCAGGATCGGCATCGGCACCCATGAGAACTTGGGCCGCATTGCCCGGCAAAATTTCGAGCACGGCAAACACCACCACGGATGCGCCGAGCAAGGTCACCCACAGTGAGAAAAGGCGTTTGGCGAGAAAAGCACTCATGAAAGCAAGGCCGGGCGGAAAGAGGGCTCCGAGCATAGCGTCAAATCTCATAGCGCAAAGCATGGATGTGCCCGCAATGCATACTGGCTTATCGGCGGCCAGCCCATAATTGCCAGATGTTCCGTGTGTTAACTACCCCAGCGTGGGCTGAACTTTCAGCCCCGCGCCAGTGCCAAGGAGGCGTGCTGTGGCACTGATGATTACCGAAGAATGCATCAATTGTGATGTGTGTGAACCTGAGTGCCCGAACGACGCTATCTATATGGGGGAGCACATCTACGAGATCGACCCCCTCAAATGCACCGAGTGCGTAGGGCATTTTGATGAGCCGCAGTGCATGCAGGTCTGCCCGGTTTCCTGCATTCCCGTGCACCCGGATTTCGTCGAAAGCCCCGCCACTTTGCTGCAAAAGTTCGAGCAGCTACAAGCGCAAGCTCAAAAAATTTAAGCTGAAAATATAAGTGAAATAGGCGTCTAGCCCTTATGTATAAAGGGCGAGTAGCTATCGTTTATTCTTTTAGCGTGCTTGCAGTGCCAGCTTCCTCCGGCACAGGCTGGCGCGGTGGCTTGGGGCGCGGCGGCTTGTTGGTATTGATCTGAGCCGTAGCCTTTTCCATCTCCCCCGCAACAAGCAAGGGCCAGGCTTTGAGGCTGCGGTCGATCTGTTCCTGAATGGCATTCCACTGGTCTTGGGGCGGCTTTTTGAGCACCCAGCCTGAGACATCGCCTTTTTGTCCAGGATGCCCAATGCCCACGCGCAAACGCCAGTAGTCCGGGCTCCCTAGCTGGCTGTGAATGTCACGCAGGCCATTGTGGCCGCCGTGGCTGCCGCCTTTTTTCAGCTTGATCTGACCGGGTTCAAAGTCCAGTTCGTCGTGGATCACGAGGACTTCTTCAGGCTTGATCTTGAAAAAACGTGCCAAGGCGCCGACGGACTTACCCGACAGGTTCATGAACGTTTGCGGCTGCAGCAGCCACACCGCTTGCCCCTGCACATTAGCGCGAGCGACCAAACCCCAGTAACTGCGCTCAGGCTGAAGCTGTACTTTAAGTTCTCGGGCCAAGCCATCCACCCACCAAAAACCAGCGTTATGGCGGGTATCTTCGTATTCCGGGCCGGGATTGCCCAAGCCCACAAACAGTTTGATCATGTGAAGATTATCCAGTCAGGCACCCATGCGTTGCGTAGTCCAGCAAAACAAATGGCCCACTGAGGTGGGCCATTTGTTTTGCTCACAGCCCCAAAGGGCTGTAGCGGCAGGAAGAGAAAAATTACTTCTTCTTCTTCTTGTCTGTAGCAGCAGCAGCCACGGGTGCAGCCACGGCAGCTTCAGGCAACTTGATCGCAACCAGAACGGGGTTCTTGTTTGCGCCACGGGCAATGATCTTCACGCCAGTAGGAGCCTTCACAGTCTGCAGACCGGGGACGACCTTGGAAGTCAGCTTGGACAGGTCTACCGAGATGAATTCAGGCGTCTTGGCAGGAGTAGCCAGCACGGACACTTCTGTGATCAGAGGAGTCACTGTACCGTTTTCAGTTGCAACAGCAGGCGACTGTTCAACGTTTTCGTAACGCAGAGCCACCTTGGATTCAACCTTGGTGTTCTCGTCCACGCGCTGGAAATCAACGTGCAGAATTTGAGGACGGAAGGGGTGGTATTGCACGTCGCGCAGCACAACCTTGGTGGCTGTTCCGTCGATGTCCAGATCCAAGATCGAAGTGTGGAATTCTTCCTTCTTCATTGCATGGAACAGACCGTTGTGCTCGATTTCGATCTTTTGTACGTCTTGGCCAGCGCCAAAAACGATACCAGGCGCCTTGCCGGAAATACGCAGGCGGCGGCTCGCACCCGTACCTTGCAGATTACGTGCTGTTGCAGTGATTTGCATAACTAACTCCAATATGAGCGGACCGCGACCAGTCCCGCTCGGTTTAAAACCCAAAGCCAAAGCCTTGGATGAAGCTCCGGAAAACACAAGCCTCCCGAAGGAGGCTAGGCATTTCCCGAAGGAAAAAATTTAGTCCTGGAACAGACTGCTCACCGAGTCACCGGTGGAGATACGCTGCATGGTCTCTGCGAACAGAGGGGCCGCAGACAACTGGCGAATCTTGCCACACGCCTGGGCAGCAGGGCTCAAAGGAATGGTGTTGGTCACCACCACTTCGTCCAGTGCGTCGCCTTCAGAAATGCGTTGGATCGCAGGGCCGGAGAAGATAGGGTGTGTGCAATAGGCATACACCTTCTTGGCACCACGTTGCTTGAGCACTTCGGCAGCTTTGACCAGAGTGCCAGCAGTGTCAATCATGTCGTCCATGATCACGCAGTTACGGCCATCAATGTCGCCAATCACGTGCATCACTTCTGACACATTCGCCTTCGGACGACGCTTGTCGATGATGGCCAAATCGCAACCCAGTTGCTTGGCCAGTGCGCGTGCGCGCACCACACCACCTACGTCAGGAGATACGACGATCAGATCGTCGTATTTCTTCTCGTTCAAATCCTTCAGCAGAATGGGCGAGGCGTAGATGTTGTCGACGGGAATGTCAAAGAAGCCTTGGATTTGGTCGGCGTGCAGATCCATGGTCAAAACGCGGTTGACACCCGCGGCTTGCAACATATTGGCAACTACTTTGGCGGTGATGGCCACACGGGTCGAACGCACGCGGCGGTCTTGGCGGGCATAACCAAAATAGGGGATCACGGCGCAGATGCTTTGTGCAGAGGCGCGCTTTAACGCGTCCACCATTACCAACAACTCCATCAGGTTGTCGTTGGTAGGAGCGCAAGTAGGTTGCACCACAAAAACATCGCGCGTACGCACGTTTTGTTTGATTTCTACAGTGACTTCACCATCAGAAAAACGGCCAACATCGGCAGCGCCCAAGGACGCACCGAGGTGTTTGGCGATTTCTTCGGCCATGCTGCGATTAGCATTGCCAGTAAAAACCACGAATTCGGAATTATTGGATTGCATGAGCTTCCCAAGGGTTGGGTTTGCTTAAACGCATAAAGATGTTTGGCAGGGGAGGAAGGACTCGAACCCTCGCATGCCGGAATCAAAATCCGGTGC